>CAKRHR010000005.1 GCA_934339005.1 uncultured Catenibacillus sp.
CTGATTTTCTGGCTTCAAATAATTCTTTCCTTTTTTCATAGCTGGAGCTGCCTTCAGATACCCAGATAAAAAATTGATTCATATCTTTGATCTCAAGCCCGGATTCCTTCAGACATTCAATAAAAATGTGCTTGACCTAAAGTTAACTTTAGGCTGTATGATATGAGTGTCAAAAGTAAATTTTGCCACTCATTGATGTTCGGCATGTCAATAAGTCTAAAGTGCTCATTTGTGCAAGCACAATCGCAATTTAGACTTTTGACACTTACATCATAAAATTAGTTTTTGCATACGTTTAAAAGCTATAATAAGGAAATCGGTAAAAAAGATGAAAGTCTGCAACGCAAAGCTATAGAGCCTGTAAAATGACAGCCAGCTACAACTTTTAAGATGTAGCTGGCCGGAAAGGCAGTGCTTTTTAATCCTTTGTTTTCTGCTTTAATACTCAAGGTGTAGATGAACCGATGCCAAGAGTAGCACGTATAGAGGCACAAGACCAAATATAGGATGAGGTAGGATCGTTATTGTTATCCTTGTCTATGGCAGCTATATAATAAATGGTACCATAATAAGAAGCATAAGCGTCAGTTATTGTGCCGTACTCAGTTGTCTCTCCGATTTTATATGCGGCATACTGTTTAGTGTCCGAAAAATAGACACCTAAATATCCTCGAGCAGTGTAGATGATACAATGAACCTGACCGTCACCATTGATCATAGCAAAAAAATGACCGGAATCATCTTGTAAACTATGTACTTCAGATAACCGTACTGTTTCATCATAGCGTTCTTTTGATTTAGTATTGTCATCGAGAAAACTACTAAGTGGAGCAGGTTTGCCTGTTGAACTGGCGAGTGTTTTGTTACCACCTGACGTATTAGATACTTTCCATTGTGTTGCCCCACCATATAATTCAGATGTTACTGTCTGAACAGCCTCATGTAGCATTCGTGTTTCGGCGATGACTTTATCTTTTTTTGCTTTGTCGATATAACCGATGAGCGAAGGAATGAGCAGTGCTGCAAGAATAGCCAGAATGGTCAGAACAACAATCAATTCCACGAGCGTAAAACCGTGCTTTTTGTTTTTTGAATACATTTTATAATCTCCATTAAATTAAAATTTACTTCAATATCAGTAGTATAACGGAAAATATATATTAAAACAAGAGGTGAACAGGTATAAGATAAAATAGTGTCAGCTATTCTTAGTTTGTGTACCATATATCAGCTATTGTATGCTATAATGGACACTATCAGAATTATTTAGCGAAAGGAAAAAGAATAATGGAAAAAGGAAACGGAAAAGCATTATTTCCTATAGTAGTTTTTGTCGTTTTGTATCTGGGGCTTGGAATGTTGTTTGAGTACGGTTTAGATATTGAGATGGGATTTTACAAGATTCCTGTGATTGTTGTATTTCTGGTTGCATTACTTGTTGCCTGTCTGCAAAACAGAGGTCTTTCATTAAATGATAAACTTGAGATTATGGGAAAAGGTATTAGTAATCCGAATATTATTACAATGATCATTATATTTATGTTAGCAGGTATTTTTGTAGGTGTTGTAGGAAGAACATCTGCAAATAGTGTAGCATATTTTATCTTGTCACTGATTCCGCCGCAGTTTGCTGTAGTCGTTCTTTTTATAGTCAGCTGTTTTGTATCACTTGCAATGGGCACATCTGTGGGAACGATTACTTTGATTGTGCCAATTGGCATTGCGGTATCACAGGCTTCCGGATTTTCTATGCCGCTTTGTATTGCTTCAGTTATGAGTGGGGCGATGTTTGGGGATAACCTGTCTTTTATATCTGATACAACAATTGCCGCATGTAACGGACAGGGCTGTAAAATGCAAGATAAATTTAAGGAAAACTTTTTTATAGCTTTGCCGGCAGCAATCATCAGTATAGTGATTATTTTGATTTTATCTGTGAAAAATTATAATGGTGGTTTTGTTAAAGAAGAGTATGATCTGATTCAGACAATTCCATACATTCTGGTACTGATTGGTGGTATTATCGGATTAAATGTATTTCTTGTGCTGATTGTCGGTATTATCAGTGGTTCATTTATTATGATGGCAACAGGCATGATATTGCCGACAGATTTAATCGGTAATATGGGAGAAGGTGCAGCAGGTATGTTTGAAACAAGCATGGTTGCAATACTCGTTGCTTCAATTTGTGCACTGATTAAAGAAAATGGTGGATTTACGGCGTTGCTATACTGGATAAAAAAAGTATTCCGAGGCAGAAAAGGTGGACTTCTTGGTATGGGATTACTTGTAGGTTTGATGGATATTGCGACTGCCAATAACACAGTCGCGATTGTGATGGCAAATCCGATTGCAAAAGAAATGTCGAGAGATTATGGAATCAGCAACAGGAAAGCAGCCTCCATACTGGATACATTTTCCTGCATATTTCAGGGTATTATTCCATATGGAGCACAGATGCTTGTGGCAATCTCTGCAGCAGCAGGATTAGGAGAGATAGTCAGTGCGTTTGATATACTGCCATTGTTGTTTTATCCATATATGCTTTTGCTGAGCTCACTTCTGTTTATTATTTTTGGAAAAGAAAAATCAACAGGCGCACAGACAATCGGTAAATCTTCTATGAATGAATAATATCAAATAAAGAATTAATGAAAGAATTCCACAATAAATACAGTCATACATGATGCCAATGCCACTATTGTGAGGCTTTTGCCTTTGAGGGCAAAGAGGACTGCAACGATAAGTCCTGCAAGAGCACCTACCCACCAATGTGTTGCGTAGAAGATGGCAGGAATTGTCATCGCTGTGAGGACTGTATAGGGAATATAATACAAAAAAGAGCGGATAAAGCGGTTGCTTATCCGTTTTTTTATTGCGGCAAAAGGAATGACGCGAATCAGGTAAGTTGATCCTGCCAGTATCAGCAGATATATGAAAAAAATATCGTTTCTCATGATATATGTAAGCCTCCATGGATATATAGTGAGTATCCCGCCAGATTTAAGTATCCGTATTTGCATCTTCATCACAATCCTTAACAGGAAACAACAATGAGCCAAGAATTGCAGCAACAATAGCTGTTACGGTAATGGTGATACCACTTGAAATTTTAGATAACAGCGGAATGTAGTAAAAAAGACAACTGATGATAATAGCCAGAGTGACCACAAAAATAACCGCTTTGGATTTCTTCATTTCAGGTACGACAATTGCAACAAACATACCATAAATAGCAAGGCTTAAGGCGCTCATCAATCGATCCGGCAGGATGCCGCCAAGGATTGCACCGAGTAATGTGCCAAGTGCCCAACCGATATAAGGCAGTGTGGCAAGTCCTGCAAAGAAACTGCGTTTGACTGCTTTTTCCTGAGATGCTACGGCAAAAACCTCATCAGTCATCATAAAACCGAGTATCCAACGATAAATGCCACGAAATTTAGGATCGGTTTTTTGTCCGATGGAAATAGACATGAAAGCGTAACGTATATTAATCGTGATTTGAGAAATCAGCATTTGAATATATTGACCGGGATGCATCATGATGCCAATACCGGCAAACTGACCGGCAGATGTGACAGTGAACATTGAAATCAAGACAGCCTGCCACCAGAGAAGACCATAAGAAACAGCCATAATTCCAAATGTAAACGAAACCGACAGATAACCTAGGGCAATAGGAATCCCGGCTCGAACACCGCGAATGTAATTGTTCATAGTTCTAATAACTCCATATGTAAATCATTTTATTTAAATCCTAAAATATTATTTTATCATAAATAGAATAAAAAAGCACATAAAAATAAGCAGATAATTTTTGGCTAAAAAAGATATTTATAAAGGTACAAATTTATGATATATTGAATACGAAAACGTTACCGATTATACATTTTGACTAAAAATATAATGAATTTCGATGGGGAAAAAGATGTATAAACGGTACAGGAAGAGAAAATAGTAAAAGCAAAGGGGGAGGCTAATTATATGTTTAGCGAAGCAGAAACACAATATAATCCGCAATGTGGGGTGCGAAGAACAATTTTTTCAGACGAATATGATTTCCTCACAAAAATTGAATCAGTGTGTGCCAAAGAAGATGGAATACATTTTTTAGTACGCACATGGAAAGAACGTACAGCAACAGTTCATATTACATTTTTGACACCATCGGTATTCAGATTTATGATGGTGCCGGAGATGACTGCAACAAGCCACAGACAGGTGGTGGTAGAAGATGTACCTGAAACAGATTTTGAAACAAAAAATGCAAAATTTACAGAAAATGAAGATATGTATATATATGAAACAAATCAGTTGAGTCTTCATTTTTCAAAAAACTACTGGGAAATGTCCATATATCAGAATGGAAAATTATTGACTAAAGAACAGGCTTTTGATACGAATGTCGATAACCGGTGGAAACAGCTTCCGACAGGATTTAGAGTAGATACATCTGGAAAAAGTATAGCCTCATTTGAGCAGTTTGTATTATTCTCCGATGAGCAATTTTGGGGATTTGGAGAGAAATTTACACATTTTAATAAACGTGGACAAAGAATAGAGTGTTGGCAAAAAGATGCATTGTCTACTAATACGGAAGATTCATATAAAAGCCATCCGTATTTTACAAGCAGCCGCGGTTACTCTGTATTATTGAATACATTTACGCGTTCATCATTTGATATGGGTGCGTCTTCGTGGATCAGTTATCAGATGGGCAGTGACGATCCTATTCTGGATTACATTTTCCTGGCAGAAGAAAGCAAAGACTATAAGAAGTTATTGCAGCAGTATTTGCAGATTACAGGGCAGATACCTATGATCCCACAGTGGGCCTTTGGGTTCTGGATGTCAAAATGCTCTTATATGAGCCGTAAAGAAGTCGAAGATGTTGTTGCTGATGCTGAAAAATTTGGTATAGGTATCGATGTAATTCATATCGATTGCTGGCAGAGGCAGGATATGTTTGGTACATGGGAATGGGATACAGAACATTTTCCTGAACCGGAAGAAATGATTAAAGAATTAAATAAAAAGAATATACATTTAAGTCTTTGGAATTATCCGTACCTGCAGGAAAATTCACCGATATTTAAAGAACTGGCAGAACGTGGATTTTTTATAAAAAATAAAGAAGGGCAGCCTGCGATGTTTAAAGCAACTGCTGATTCAGAGTTTTTATGTGCCTGCTTTGATTTTACAAATCCGGAATTTCTGGCATGGTATGAGGAACGCGTGAAAAAAATCGTCAGAATGGGTGTATCAGTGATTAAAACGGATTTCTCCGAAGCAGTACCTGAAGATGTTGTATTTTATAATGGCATGAGCGGACGAGAAGGACATAATCTTCTGACATATTTGTACGCAAAAAATATATATACATGGATGAAGGAAATTTGTGATGAACGTGGAGAATTGCCATTACTTTGGGGACGCAGTGGTTATGTGGGTTCTCATACGATTCCTGCAGCATGGGCAGGAGATTCTTCCAGTGATAAGGCTAATCACAGTGCAATCCTTCAGGCCGGACTTGGGATGGCTATGTCCGGTGTATCTTTCTGGGGTTATGATCTTGGTGGATTTTATAACACAGGTTATATCGGAAATGAGGAATGTCCGGATGTAGAAGATTACCTTTCATCTGTGCAGATGGGATTATGGATGCCATTATCAAGAGCGCACGGCAAAACACCGAGAGAGCCATGGCAGTATGGAGATATGGCATTGAAAGAAGTTAAAAAATGGATTAACTTCAGACATCGTCTTGTACCATACCTTTATCACACAGCCTGTCAGAGTCATCAGTTTGGCATTCCAATGATTCGTCCGCTTGTGATGGAATATCCGAAAGATCCAATCGCAAAGATACAGAATCTGTCATATATGCTTGGTGATGCATTGCTTATTTCACCAGGATTTGACAGAGATGAATATGAACTGTATCTTCCAGAAGGCCGGTGGCAGGATATCGAAAGTAAAGAAGTATATGAGGGAAAGACATTTGTTCATATAGAAAACAAAGCTTTTGCTGATGGTGGTACATCTCTTCGGGTTTTCCAGAAAGAAGGAACAAGTATACCATTGTTTGCTCAAAAAGAAGTATTGCATGTGCCTGCACAACTATGGAAACAGGAAGATCTTGAATTTATGACATTTCAGAAAAAAGATGTTGATTAGCTATAGTGCACAAAAACGGTGCATAAAAAATGTGAAAATGGATAAAAATAAAAAAGATATGTCAAAAGTATTGAAAAATTGAATAATGAGTGGTAATATCTAACATATGAAAACGTTACCGGTAACGTTATAGATATTAATACCGATAACTGGTTTCGAAGACAATTTTAAAATTATTATGCAAAATGCATAAAAAACAAGGAGGAGTATATTATGAAGAAGGCAAAAGTACTTGTTACAGCGGCAGTAGTTGCAGCGATGACTGCATCAACACTTGCAGGTTGTGGTAATTCAAGTGACAAGGGAACTACAGATCAGGGTAGCAATGCACCAGCTGCTGATGATGCTGCAAAAGACACACAGGCAGCAGATGCAGCAGATGCAGGTGATGAATCTGCAGGGGGCGGCAGCGTTTATATGTTGAACTTCAAACCGGAAGTTGACCAGCAGATGAAGGATCTTGCCGAAATTTATACAGAACAGACAGGTGTTCCTGTAACTATTGTTACAGCAGCATCCGGTACTTATGAACAGACTCTGACATCAGAGATGGCTAAGACAGAATGCCCAACAATATTTTTCTTTGAACCTTCATTTAAAAATGATTGGAAAGATTATATGTATGATTTTACAGGCTCATTTTTTGATGAACATCTGACAGCTGAACCTGAAAAACTTGATTCTGGTGAATTTGTTGGTATTCCATACGCAGTAGAAAGTTATGGTATTATTTATAACGTAGATTTACTTGATCAGTATTGTGCTCTTGATAATGCAGTAATTTCAAGCGCAGCTGATATTGTCGATTTTGATACTTTAAAAGCTGTAGCTGATGATATTCAGGCAAGAAAAGATGAATTAGGTGTTGAAGGCGCATTCACATCTGCAGGTCTTGATGGATCTTCATACTGGAGATTTGTAACACACCTTGTTAATATGCCTATTTACTGGGAAATGGAAGATAAAGGCGTTGACGAATTAAAAGAACTTGATGGCACATATGTATACGGATACAAGAACCTGATTGATCTTTACTTTACAGATGCTACATGTGATCCAACATTATTAAGTGGTAAAACTGGTGATGATGCGATGGCAGAATTCTGTGAAGGTCAGGCAGTATTTTATCAGAACGGTACTTGGGCATGGACACCAGATGGTGATATGGCAGGTATGAACGTTGCTTTCCTTCCTCTTTACACAGGTGTTCCTGCTGAAAAAGATGCGATTGGTGTTTGCTCAGGTTCTGGTAACTTCATGGCAGTAAATAAAAAAGCCAGCCCAGAAAATGTTGAAGCTTCATTAAAATTCCTTGAATGGATGTTCTCATCTGATGAAGGTAAAGAAGCTGTTGCCGGCTCTATGGCATTTAACTGCCCAATGGATACATTCAGTGACGTTGAACTTGATAATCCATTATTTGCAAGTGCTAACTCATATGTAGAAGCTGGAAAGACAGCAGTAAGCTGGAAAGGATTTTCTCAGATTCCAGATGAAAACTGGAAAACAGAACTTTCATCAGCACTTATTGAATATGCTCAGGGTACAGGCGACTGGGATACAGTAGAAAAATGTTTCACAGAAAAATTCGCAGAAGAATGGGCTACAAAAGAATGATTTGAATAGATAGTGATTTAGTCGCTAAGCTATGAGATGATTCAAGCTGCCGTATAAGGGTAGATGCGTTTAGCCCTAATGCGGCAGCTTGATTTTTACTTGTAACAATTTTGATTATTTGTAAGAAAGAGGGAATGTATTATGCAAAAAGCGATGAAAAAATATTTCCCGATATTTGTGCTTCCTACAGCAATTGCTTTTATCGTTGGACATATCGTGCCGTTTATCATGGCATTTTACTTAAGTTTTTGTTCCTTTACGACTGTTAATGATGCAAAATTCGTTGGATTTTCCAATTATGCTAAGGTATTTACGGATTCGACATATCTGCATTCAATGCTTTTTTCTGCTTTGTTTACAGTTGTGACAGTTATTTTGATCAACGTATTTGCTTTTTTGATCGCACTTGGATTAACTAGTAAGATCCGTGGAACGACAATTTTCAGAACAGTATTCTTCATGCCAAACCTGATCGGTGGTATCGTTCTTGGTTATATCTGGCAGCTCTTATTAAATGGTATTCTTGCACACTGGCAAAAAACATTAACATACAGTTCTGTCTATGGTTTCTGGGGATTGGTTATTCTTCTTTGCTGGCAGCAGATTGGTTATATGATGATCATTTATATTGCAGGTATTCAAAATATTTCAGGCGAAATGCTTGAAGCAGCTCAGGTAGATGGTGCAAACTGGCGTCAGAGATTATTCAGTATTATTATTCCGTCTGTGCGTCCTTCAATTATCATCTGTACATTTTTGACATTGACAAACGGATTTAAACTGTTTGATCAAAACCTTGCTTTAACAGGCGGTGAACCTTCACATGGCACAGAAATGGTTGCATTAAATATCTATAACACTTTCTACGGAAGCTCCGCTGTCTATAGAGGTGTAGGTCAGGCTAAAGCTGTTATTTTTGCAATTATCCTTGCAATCATTGGTTTTGCCCAGATGAAGATTCAATCAGAGAAGGGAGTGAAATAGTATGGAAAAAACAAATAAATTAAAAAAAGCGATATTGACAATCGTGTTTTCTTTAGTTAGTATTGCATGGATTTTCCCTGTACTTCTCGTTGTTATAAACTCATTTAAGAAGAAAACAAGTATCTCATTAAAACCATTTGCATTTCCGACAGGAAAATCTTTTGTTGGATTGACAAACTATATTAAAGGTATTGAGAAAATTGAATTTTTCAAATATTTTGGATACAGCTTATTTATTACAGTCGGATCTGTTGCATTGATTTTATTATTCTGCTCTATGTGTGGATGGTATATGACACGAGTGAAAAATAAAATTACAATGACACTTAAATTCTTAATGATTTTTGCTATGGTTATTCCTTTCCAGATGGTTATGTTTACATTGGCAAAGACAGCCGATACACTCGGTCTTAATACACCTTGGGGTATTATACTTGTCTATCTGGGCTTTGGTGCCGGTATGGCTGTTTTTATGTTTTCAAATTTTGCTGAAGGTATGCCGGTTGAAATTGAAGAAGCAGCATTTATTGATGGATGTAATCCACTTCAGACTTATTTTAAAGTTGTACTTCCAATCATGAAACCAACGATTATCTCCGTAGGTATTCTTGAAATCATGTGGGTATGGAATGACTACCTTCTGCCTTATCTTGTATTGGATCTCAAACGATTTAAGACAATCCCAATCGTTATTCAGTATTTGAAGGGTGGTTATGGTACAGTTGATATGGGCTGCATCATGGCATGTATCGTTCTGGCTATCCTGCCGGTTATCATTATTTATATTATTTGTCAGAAATATATTATTGAGGGTGTTGTTGCAGGCGCTGTCAAAGGTTGATAAAACAAAAGCGAGCAGAAAGGTGTGACATATTTATGAGCAGACGTTGCGGTATTTTACTTCCTGTAAGCAGTCTCCCTTCAAAATATGGTATTGGTGCATTTTCTAAGGAGGCATATGAATTTGTAGATTTTCTTGCGGCTTCCGGACAGAAATTATGGCAGGTTCTTCCAATGGGACCTACAGGATATGGTGATTCGCCGTACCAGTCATTTTCGACATTTGCAGGTAATCCATATTTTATAGATTTGGATACTTTGGTAGAGAAAAATCTTCTGCTTCAGGAAGAATGTGAAGCCTGTGATTGGGGCGATGATCCGCAAAAAGTTGATTATGAAAAAATCTATTTATCCAGATTTGATATTTTAAAAAAGGCATTTGAACGCTTTGACCGGACAGATGAAGATTATCAGAAGTTTTATGAGGATAATAAAGCGTGGGTTGAAGAATATTCCCTATTTATGGTATTGAAAAATCATTTTGATAGCAAAAGCTGGCAGGAATGGCCAAAAGACATCCGAAATCATGAGGCTTTAGCGGTAAGAAGCTATAGCAATCAGTTTGAAGATGAGATGGAGTTTTATATTTTTCAGCAGTATATGTTTGACAGACAGTGGTCAGATTTGCGTCACTATGCCAACAAAGCAGGAATCAAGATTATTGGAGATATTCCGATTTATGTTTCTTTGGATAGTGTTGAAGTCTGGTCGAATCCAAAGCTTTTTGCATTAGATGAAAACAGAGTTCCGCTCGCTGTTGCGGGATGCCCGCCGGATGCATTTTCGGCAGATGGCCAGCTGTGGGGAAATCCTTTGTATGATTGGGCATATCATAAAAAGACAGGTTTTAAATGGTGGATTGAACGCATGAGAGCATTATTTAACAGATTTGATATCGTGCGAATTGATCACTTCAGAGGATTTGATGAGTATTATTCCATTCCATACGGGGCAAAAACTGCTGCAGAAGGACACTGGGAAAAAGGTATCGGTATTGAATTATTTAATGCGATTAAACAAGCTTTCGGAGAGCATGCTGAAATTATCGCAGAAGACCTTGGTTTTGTAACAGACTCTGTTAAGCAGTTACTTGCAGATTCAGGATATCCCGGTATGAAAATCATTGAATTTGCATTTGACTCAAGAGAGGCCGGAGATTATATACCATATAACTATACAAAAAATTGTGTCGTATATACAGGTACGCATGATAATGATACACTTCAGGGATGGTATAAAGCCATCAGTGAAGAAGATCGCGAATTTACAATTGAATATTTGGATAATAAGGCAACACCAATTGAAGAGATTCACTGGGATTTTATCAGGCTGGCATTATCTACAGTGGCAGATACATGTGTGATAGCGGCGCAGGACTATCTTGGCCTTGGCAGTGAAGCACGCATAAATACGCCGTCAAGTATTGGGAAAAATTGGGTATGGCGTGTAAAAAAAGGTGTATTTACTAAAGAGCTTAGTCAGAAAATTCTAAAATTATCCAAAATCTATGGAAGATGTTAATTCTGGCATCATCATAGAGTTAGTATCTCGAACTTTGTATTTGAATTTTGCTGTGTGCTTATTCAAGTGCAAAGTTTGAGTTTTATAATTATTCTTTGTAGAATGATGAAAGATGAAGGAAGGAGATTATTATCATGGGAACAGCAAATCAGATAGAGCAGGAATTAATGTGTTACATATCTGAACATCAAATCAGAAACACACATTCACATCATCTTCCGGAGCAGTCAATGCGTGATTTTAATCTGGATAAGCTGATAAACAATGCGTATTTACAATGGCAGGATATAACTCCGGGAACAACGGCGGAAAGCAGAACTGCTTACCTGGAAAAAATGCGATATAAATCTTATTTTATTTGGCTTCAAAAAGCAATTGGAGAGTTGTACGGAATATCGGATCCTATTACGGCAAAAAACTGGGACTTCATTTCAGATCAAATCAGTAAGGCTCATCAAGATCCCTCCTTTTATATGGATGTATTGAAGAATAAATGTAAGTATCAACAAATTGTTGTTGATACTTACTGGAATCCGGGATCTGACAATGGAAGACCGGAGCTGTTTACGCCTGCTTTTCGATTGGATTTGTTCTTTCTGGGTTATAAAAAAGGGCTTCGTAATCATGATGGTGTGTCGTTGGAAGAAAAATTCGGTACTTTGCCGGATAATTTAAAAGATTATGTGGAATGGGTCAGAAAGTGGATCATACGTAAAAAGAATGAGGGCTGTGTAGCTTTAAAAATAGCACTTGCCTATGAGCGTAGTCTTCATTTTGAAAAAGTGACACCGGAGCAGGCAGAAAAGGTTTTCATGTTAAAGGAATTGGATATTACGCAGGAAAATATCAGATGCTTTCAAGATTATTTGTTCTGGAAAATCTGTGAAATTGCAGCAGAAGTGTCGCTTCCATTGCAATGCCATACAGGAATGGGACAAATTACAGATACGAACATACTGCAATTAAACAATGTAATTAAAAATAATCCTGAAACAAAATTTGTACTGCTGCATTGTGGTTTTCCATGGTTGGATGATCTTTTTTCAATGGTAGATGGATATCCGAATCTGTATCCGGATCTGACCTGGCTTCCGATTCTGTCTTATACAGCAGCAAATCGTGCATTACATCAGTTGATTGAGATGGCTCAGATTGATAAAATCTGCTGGGGATGTGACACATGGACGGTAGAAGAAAGCTATGGTTCACTTCTTGCATTCCGGTTTTCGTTATGCAGAGTTTTAAGAGAAAAAATAGAGGATGGCTATCTTTCCGTAAATAATGCAAAGGATATTATTGATAAGATTTTATTCGACAATGCGGGAAAAATATATAAATAGTGCCAGCGGAAATCCAAAATTTTTAAAATTATCCCCAATCTATGGAATCTGTTGACATTTGAAAGTTTTGCTATATAATTAACAACTGAGTGTGTAATTTTTCAGTAAGATTAAGTAGCTATAAATTGGCAGATTGGAGATATTAGATTATGACCATTAAAGATATTGCAAAAAAATGTGGCGTAAGTGTGACAACGGTGTCCAGAGCAATAAATAATCTTCCGGGAATTAATGAAAATACAAAAGAAATGATCATGCAAGTGATCAAAGAAGAAGGTTTTGTTCCAAATAATAGCGCTCGGGTACTCAAACAGCATGAGAGTAATACAATCGTTGTAATCGTAAAAGGTATCGACAATCTATTCTTTCAACCAATACTTACGGAAATTCTTGAAAATGTTAATACTGAAAAATATTCTATGATGCTTCATTATATTCCGACAAATGAAGATGAAATTGATGTGGCTCAGCAGATCGTGGTTGAACGTAAACCAAAAGGAATTATCTTTTTAGGTGGTTTTTTTATTAATGAAGGCGAACGTATCAGACGATGGGGTGTGCCGTGTGTTGTTGTAGCTTCAGGACTTGTAGATGAAGATAGTGCGGCTGTCTGCTCATATTTTAATGTAGATGATTTTAAAGAAAGCTACAAAGCGGTAGAGTCACTGATTCAAAAAGGTCATCGAAGGATTGCACTTTTATGCTCCTGCAAGGATGAACCTGGTATTAGTTATAAGCGACTTGCAGGATATAAGCAAGCATTGGAAGATTATCAGATTGAGGTTGATGAGCAATTGATCATTCATAGCAAAGATGATGAAAATGCTTATACTGTAGAACGTGGCTATGCAGATACTAAGAAGATATTAAAAAATCACATTGACTGTACAGCAATCTATGCAATTTCTGATCTTGTGGCAATGGGGGTATGCCGCGCATTGATTGAAGAAGGAAAGTCAATACCTGACGATTATTCGGTGATGGGGTATGATGGTCTGGAAATTTCGAATTATTATAATCCTTCATTGACAACAATAAAACAGCCGGTAAAAGAAATGGCGAGAAGAGCTGTTAAAACATTGTTTGATATGATGAAGGGTAAGCAGGATATTGTTCATTGTGTGATGGAGTGTGAACTGATGGAGAGAGAGTCCACAGCATCGATCAATGAGTAATAACTGAAAATAATAATTAGTTAAACACCAGTGAACGGAAAAATTATAATAAATATAAAAAAGCTTCGACAGAAACTTTGGTTAGTTTTTGCCGAAGCTTTTTTATATTAGATGTTAGATGATTTCCATAGATGCAGTCCATCCTTCACGAACTGCATCACCAATCTGGCGGGCACGAACACCATCACCAATCTGCCACATTGGCACATTGAGGGCTTCAATTGCCGCTTTGAGAGCATCGGCATTGTGTGCGCGACGTCCCATCGCATTGACTACAGAATCAGCTTTTAAAGTGATTTCTTTGCCATTTTGCTCGGCAACAACGAAATCTTTGCCAACTTTTATGACTTTGGCATTGACTTCATATTTGCCGCCATTCTTATCGATAAAGTCATGGACTGCTGTTCTGTACAGACCATAAACTTCTGGCATCAGACATTCCTGCATTTCAACGATCGTTGTTTCAATACCGTGGTCGATATAATCACATGCAGCTTCACAGCCAACAAGACCACCGCCCAGAACGATTGTGCTCTTTCCAAGTCCTTTAAAATCATTATTATAAACTTCCATAGCTGTAACTGCGTTTTCAATACCTTCGATCGGAAGAATGAGGTCGTCTGAACCAACAGCAAGAATTACTGCGTCTGGTTTGATTTCATTTATCATCTCAGGAGTTACTTCGCAGTTTAAACGTACATCAACAGGTCGTTTACCAACTTCTCTTACAAGAAGATCTTTGAAGTTGCGGATATCAATCTTGTGGTCTGTATGGTCTGTGAAATTCAGTAAGCCGCCAAGTGCATCAGCCTTTTCACATAAAATCACCTGATGACCACGGTCAGAAGCTGTGATCGCTGCCTGCATACCGCCGCAGCCGCCACCGATAATTAAAACCTTGCGCGAAGCTTCCGGTGAAGGCATATCCTCCGGCAATACTTTATGATGTGAAGCCGGCCATACAGTATCAGGATTGATTGTACAGGAATCAAGAGCAGGGAACTTCACGTTGTCACGTTCTGTCGGATGTTCACCAAGAGGACCCGGATAGCATCTGCCACATCTTAAGCAGCGACGAATCTCATCAGCTTTTCCGGCAGCAGCTTTGTTAGGAAATGCAGGGTCTGCGAAGAACTGACGTCCCATGGAAACCATATCAACTTTGCCTGCAGCAATCGCTTCTTCTGCCTGTTCAGGGGAGTTGATACCACCGATGACACAGACAGGAACGGATACGTTCTTTTTGATGATAGCTGCATTTTCGATATTTGCGCCGTGAGGAGCATAAGCTGTTGTAAATTCCCAGCTTCTTGAAGAACTCAGATAGTGTCCGCATGATACGTGGATCAAATCAACGTATGGTTCGCATAACTGACAATATTTAATGGCATCTTCGATTTCAAGACCGCCCGGCAGATGTTCAGAACCACTGACACGGATTTCAACTAAGAAATCATCACCCATTGCTTCACGGATCGCAGATAAGAGCTCTGTTGTGAAGCGTGCTCTGTTTTCAAAAGAACCGCCATATTCATCTGTACGTTTATTATACATTGGTGAAAGGAACTGGGCAGGAAGCCATCCGTGACCACAGTGAATCATAATACCTTCCCAACCGGCATCTTTAAACCACTGACAGGCTGTAATATGTTCCTGGATATGTTCTTTGATTTCTTCCTTTGTGAATGCATCGACATGTGTGATACCATCTTCAAGATCTTTTTCGGATGGTCCTTTTGGATTGATACCATCGCCGATATTTGTCTTGATCTCGCCTGTAGAGAGCAGCTCACCGATTGGCAGGGAGCCGTAGCTCTTGATCATTTCTGCAGTTTCCTTTGTGATTTTAAAAATTTCATCATCTCTGGATGTAAAATCAATATCAGGCTCAAATGGAAAACGTTTGCAATATGTATGGTTTGGACTTAATTCGCCCAAAACAACTGTGCCTGCGCCGCCTGCAGCTTTGGCTTCAAGCATCTTAAATGCACGCTTTGGTGTTGGTGGTGTGTAATTGAATGCTGTACCTTCAATATAATGCAGAAAAGCAAATAACGCAGGCGCCGCTTCAATACGGTTTTTGATTGTCTTAGTACCTACTTTGATAGGACTGAACAAATTTGGAAAGTATGGATTTCTTTCGCTCATCAGTAAATACCCCCTGTTTTTCTTTTTTTAAATGATGCCAGAGCCGGATAAATGGATTCTGACATATATTTATATGCTATATTTCTTATTATAAATCTTAATTACGCAAACGAAAAGCACTATTTTGACATCATATAATAACTTTTGCTTATAATTTAAATTGTAAGTGAATAGTGCGATATGCACAAAAACTTAGAACTGAATTTGTCTGAAATTACAGATGGTCAGTCAGAAATTTTGAAGTTTGGAATTAACGAAAATAATGAAATTTTCAATGGTTAAAAAAATTGCCGAAACCCTTAATGAGTTTCGGCAATTAAAATCAGATTTTAGAATAAGTTCGCAATTCCTGTGGATACAAGGAATAAAATAAACATTACCACAGGTACGACATAACGAATCATGAAGCTGTATAATTTGGCCCGGCGATAGCGTTCGCCGTTGCGTTCAACTTCTTTAATAATATATTTCGGACCGATGACCCAACCAATTAAGATACTTGTCAACAGTGCAATAAACGGCATCAGGAAATTGTTGCTGATGTAGTCTGCGATGTCAAGTAACTGTGCGGAAGCGCCATTTGGTAAGGTTACGTTAAAATACAAAACATTGTAGCCCAGGCAGATGATAACGGCTGTGATAAGTGAGTAAATACCAATCAGAGCACACATCTTCTGACGGGATTTATGAAAAATCTCCATGCAGTTGGCAACCAGAGTTTCCATAACAGAAACGCAGGAGGTCAGTGCTGCAAAACCAAGCATCAGGAAAAATGCAATACCAACAATTCGGCCGACAATGTTGCCCATGGAGGCAAATACTTTTGTCAGTGAAATGAAAATCAGGCTTGGACCTGAGGACATACCATCTGTACCAAGAAATACAAATACGGCCGGAATAATCATCATACCGGCAAGAAATGCTACGCCTGTGTCAAAAATCTCAATCTGATTAATGGATTTGTTCAGATTAACATCATTCTTAACATAGGAGCCGTAAGTAACCATGATACCCATGGAAACACTCAAAGAGAAAAATAATTGTCCCATGGCATCAAGTACGATACTTAAGAACCGTTTAACTGTCATACCGGAAAAATCAGGATACAAATAGACTTTTAAGCCCTGAAGCCCTGTACGGACAGTGCCATTAGAATCCTGTTTGGACAATGTCAGTGAGAAAATGGCAATGGCAATAATCAGAATTAACAGTCCCGGCATAATAAATTTTGAGAATTTCTCAATACCTTTTTCAACACCACGGTAAACAATCCATGCAGTTAATGCAAGAAAAATAAACATGAAAATGATGGGTGATGCCTTAGATGTAATAAATGATGTAAAATAATCATCCTGTGCCAGCAATTCAACTGTAGAAGCTGAATCCTTGCCAGAAAGTAATCCGCCAGAACCTGGAACAAAGTACATGCAAAGATATTTGGTAATCCAACCGCCGATAACAGTATAATATGTCATAATTAAGGCAGGCACTAAAAATGTCAGATAACCAAGAAACTTCCATTTAGGATGCAGTGTGCCAAATGCTTTTAATGCATTTTGTTTAGTCGATCTTCCGATAGCGATATCTGTTGTCAGCAAAACAAACCCAAATGTTAATACAAGCACCAGATAGACGATCAGAAAAACGCCACCGCCGTCTTTTGCACATAAATACGGAAAACGCCATATGTTGCCGACACCGACAGCACTTCCGGCTGCAGCAAGGACAAAACCTATAGAGCCAGTAAAACTACTCTTTTTTTCTTTCATAATTTTAACCTCTATTCCAGTTATTATTGTTTAATCATCCTGCGTAAGAAATGATATGATGTAAATGCCAAAAGTTAATTTTGCATTTATTCACTTATTTTAATAGAAAGAAAGCAAAAATACAATATTAAATTAATATTGTATTTGAAATGTCAAAAAGGTAAAATATTAAAAATTAGAAAAAATTCATTTAATAATGTTGATTTTGTACCTTAATTATGTATAATAAGGGGTGTATGATAAAAATTTATCAAAACACTAATCCAATACAAAATCAAAGGAAAGAGGTAATAAGCAACATGGCAAATATTGATTTAAGCAAGTATGGCATTACTGGAACTACAGAGATTGTTTATAACCCTGCGTACGATTTACTTTTCGAAGAAGAAACAAAAGCTTCTAATGAAGGTTACGAAATCGGCAAGAACACAGAACTGGATACTGTCAATGTAATGACAGGTATTTACACAGGACGTTCACCTAAAGACAAATATATTGTTGAAGATGCGAACTCCAAAGATACAGTATGGTGGGATTCAGAAGAATATCACAACGATAACCATCGTATGTCAGAAACAACATGGGCAGCAGTTAAAGATATTGCTAAGAAAGAGCTTTCTAACAAGAAGTTATATGTTGTAGATGCTTTCTGTGGTGCTAACAAAGATACACGTATGGCTGTACGTTTTATCGTTGAGGTTGCTTGGCAGGCTCACTTTGTTACAAATATGTTTATCAAACCAACAGAAGAAGAATTAAAGACATTCGAACCTGATTTCGTTGTATACAATGCTTCTAAAGCAAAAGTTGAAAACTACAAAGAATTAGGTCTTAACTCAGAAACTTGTGTTGCATTCAACATCACAAGCAGAGAACAGGTTATTATTAATACATGGTACGGCGGTGAGATGAAGAAAGGTATGTTCTCAATGATGAACTACTACTTACCACTTAAAGGTATCGCTTCTATGCATTGCTCAGCAAATACAGATATGGAAGGTAAGAACACAGCTATCTTCTTTGGTCTTTCAGGTACAGGTAAGACAACACTTTCAACAGATCCTAAGAGATTACTTATCGGTGATGATGAACATGGCTGGGATGACAACGGCGTATTCAACTTCGAAGGTGGTTGCTACGCAAAAGTTATCGGTCTTGATAAAGAATCAGAACCAGATATCTACAATGCTATCAGAAGAGATGCTCTTCTTGAAAACGTTACAGTTGCTGAAGATGGTAAGATTGATTTCGATGATAAGAGCGTGACAGAAAATACACGTGTATCCTATCCAATCGACCACATTGATAACATCGTAGCAAAAGTTAATGGTGTTTCTGCAGGTCCTGCAGCACAGAATGTAATCTTCCTTTCAGCAGATGCATTCGGTGTACTGCCTCCAGTATCTATTCTGACACCAGAACAGACACAGTACTACTTCTTATCAGGTTTCACAGCAAAACTTGCTGGTACAGAACGTGGTATTACAGAACCTACACCTACATTCTCAGCTTGCTTTGGCCAGGCATTCCTTGAACTTCATCCTACAAAATACGGTGAAGAACTTGTAAAGAGAATGGCTAAGAGCGGTGCAAAAGCATACCTTGTAAACACAGGCTGGAATGGTACAGGCAAACGTATCACAATCAAAGATACTCGTGGTATCATTGATGCTATCCTTAACGGAGACATTGCAACAGCACCTACAAAGAAGATTCCTTACTTCAACTTTGAAGTGCCTACAGAACTTCCAGGTGTTGATTCAGGTATCCTCGACCCAAGAGATACTTATGCAGATGCTTCTGAATGGGAAACAAAAGCAAAAGACCTTGCAGCAAGATTCAACAAGAACTTCAAGAAATATGAAACAAATGAAGCTGGTAAAGCTTTAGTTGCAGCAGGCCCACAGCTTTAATTATTAAAGTGAAATAAGAATTTAACAAAGGCAGACTGTAAAGATAAAATTCGAAATTCGAAGATTTGCTTTACTGTCTGCCTTTTTATAAAAACCCAGACTTAAGGTTATAGAATAGGGACAGGTGTCTGTATGATAGAAGAAAATAAAACATACCGGCGGCCGGTTATGCCACTGATTGGAAGCAGCTTTAAACCGGGAAGTGCACATAAGGTTGTCAGTCAGATCGAAGATGAAAAATTGGCTGTCATAGCGCGGGCGGAACTGCATTATTTTTGCGGGGAAACAAAAGACTGTACAGTATTGGTTAAGCCTTATCTTGAAGATAAAGATGTTTCATTGAGGCTGTCAGCCAATATGTTGTATATATTTTCAAATTTAATGTTGGGAAGTCCAATGGAGGCGCAGACTTCAAGACAGCATATCAGAGATTGTCTGGAAATTGCGCTTCGTACCAATGAGCCTGATGAGATTAAGGCAGAATGTGTATTTGCATCATATCTCAGTACTGTTTTATTACATATTTCACCGGAGGGGCTTCCGGAAATCAAAGATTACATACGGTATCTTCCAGTTGGACAGCGTCTTTATGCCGTTTATTTATCAGCGCATAATGCGTATTTGAAAAAAGAATATGAAGTTGCGATCGGTATGGTTGAGTCTGCTTTAATGATGATGGATGAGGTCTATCCGATTGCAATGATTTATTTATATTGCATCATGGCGGTCTGTCAGATGAATTTAAAGGACACAGAAGGTGCGCGGGTAACATTTATGAAAGCCTTTTCTATGGCCAGACCGGATAAATTTATTGAACCATTTATCGAACATCACGGACTGCTTCAGGGGCTTGTGGAATCCTGCATTCGAAAGACTGAACCACAGTTATATAAGAAGATTTCAGATCAGATTATTGCATTCAGCCGTGGGTGGATGAAGATACATAATCCAGAGGCGCAGAAAAATGTGACTTCACTGCTGACACCTCTTGAATTTTCTATTGCGATGCTTGCCTGCAGAGATTGGACAAATCAGGAAATCGCAGATTATCTGGAATTGTCGGTCAATACTGTGAAGCATTATATTTCTGTGATTCTGGAAAAACTAGGCGTGGACAAACGTGAAAAGCTGCGGGAGTATGTGAATCAGTAAAGTAAAATTTAAGCAATACATAAACTATCCAATACCATCAGTGTAAAAAGCTGGTGGTATTTTTTGCATTTTTTTTAAATGTGTGATATACTGTCACAATGAGTTAGAAAAAGCTAACTAAAGTTAAACATATGAATCATATCAAAGCAAGTTGTAGAGCTGGTGTTGGAAAATTATGCGAAAAAATAATTGGGCAAAGACAGAAAATCAGAAAAGATAAAATGACACAGGGAGGACAGCAGCAATGCCGTTGACATTAGTCGAGGAAAACAAAGCATATATCATAGAAAAAATCTGTGGCAATGAGAAACAGAAGCATTACATAGAAGCCATGGGTATTGTGGAAAAGAGTGAGATCATGGTGCTTTCCAAATACTCACAGTATTATATTGTGCTTGTGAAGGGTACGAAAATAGGTGTAGACCAGGAAATTGCAAGACGCATTATTGTGATTGCCAATTAAAAGGAGTTGCTAAACAGATGGACATCAAGAAAAAAGGAAAATCAATGACGCTGTGTTATCTTGCGATTGCCGGTGATGCGATTTTGATTGGGATAACCGCGTGGATGTGTGCATGGGCACACAGAAATACAGGAGCACTTTCGCGTAGTGCGATTATATTGATGACAGCGATAGCCATTATCGCCATTACTATCGGTGCATTTTTGCTTATTCAGCGGGATTACCTGAAAGAAGTTTTAAACAGCACCTATCAGGATGTAACAGGCATTCATAACAAGAAATCCCTTGAGAAAAAGATACAGCAGTTAAAGGAACGTAATGACATTCTCAATGTAGGCATGATGATTTTTGACCTGAATAACCTAAAACGCGTCAATGACCATTACGGCCATGAAAAGGGCGATGAACTCATTCAGTCATTTGCAGCGTGTCTGACAAGAATTACAACTACAAAGAGCTTTCTGGCGCGTTTTGGCGGCGATGAATTTGTGATTATTCAGGAAGATACCACCGTGGCAGAATTGCAGCAGATGGAAAATAATTTAAAACAGATTGTCAATGTGTTTAACTTAAAAACTGACCTGCCAATCAGTTATGCGGTTGGCTACGATGTCAGCTACAAAAATCATTATTATCTTATTGACGATTTGATGGATGATGTGGACAAGAAAATGTATCAGGACAAGTCCTTCAAAAAGGCACTGGTCAATACAATGTGTGCAAGTTGCTATAAGCCTCAGAATCCTCTACCGACATTATCGGTGGATATTATTTTATCTGAAATCTTTCAGATTTTAAGCAGCCATCCCGAACGAAAATATGTGATTGTTTTATCAGATATTGATAATTTTCATTTGCTGAACGAGAACTATGGTTTTCAGATGGGCAGTGATATTTTAAATATTTTAAATCAGGAATTGCCAAAGTTTGAACATACTGTATTTTCAAGTCATTTGCATACGGATGTTTTTGTTAGTGTCATTGAAAATAAATTTGAATCGCCGGAGAAAATGATGGCTGCGGTTGAACAGAGAAATGTGCAAATAGCAGAAGAAATTAAATTAAAATATCTCATCAGTTATCTTGAAATCAAATCAGGTATTTATTTTGCAGACGATTTAGAGGTGCAGCCGGAAATGATGATTTCCTGTGCCAATATTGCAAGACAGTGTGCGAGAAGTAAAAAGGCGCACGTTTGCATTTATACGAATGCGATTGAAAAGAAAGAAAAACTTCGGGCGCAGGTGCTGCACAATTTCAGAAATGCCCTTGAAAACGATGCGTTTAAAATTTATTTTCAGCCAAAAGTCAATACAAAGACAATGACCGTCAGCAGTGCCGAGGTGCTTGTCAGATGGCAGAAAGAGGATGGGAGCATCTGGACACCGGACAAATTTATTCCACCACTGGAAAGTTCAGGGCTGATTACAGAACTGGATTTTTATGTCTATGAAAAAACATTTGAGTGGATGCAGGCTTATGAAAACAGCCATCAGAAGATGATTCCAATCTCATTAAATGTTTCCAGAGCACATTTAAAGGATATGGATTATTTCGTGTATGTGGTCTTTGATTTAATTGAAAAATACCACATAGACACGAAGTATGTTATTTTTGAAATTACAGAAAGTATGTTTATCGAACAGCCGGATGTTATCAACCACTTGATTGATAAATTCCATAAGAAAAATATCTGTATTTCCATGGATGATTTTGGCTCAGGCTATTCTTCATTAAATACGCTGAAAGACATTCTGTTTGACGAAGTCAAAATTGACAAACAATTCCTGCAGGAGGAACTTTCAAGCAACGGCAAAATCGTCCTTCAGGAACTATTCCACATGCTGCGCCGCATGGAAAAATCCATCGTCTGCGAGGGCGTCGAAACCGAAAACATTTCTGATTTCTTAAGAAATGAAGGCTGTGACGAAATGCAGGGCTTCCTGTTCTACCGCCCAATGCCGGAGGATGAATTTGAAAAGGTGATGGAGGAAATATAAAATTTTGCATTTTGCCTCCAATATAAAAATGCCTCTTTGATTAGAATATATGTCTGATTAAAGGGTTTTTGTCTGTAAAAAGATGTTGAATAAAAAAAGAAGGTTTAATATAATAGAAATGGACCTTGTGTCTGAGGTGCTACTTCACAGTGACGTGAACCATAACAGACTTGATCGCAGTGATTTCGCTGTGTGTGACTTTTTATAGTCTTGGTTATGTGCGTGGAAAGCATGATGCCAAGATACGAAAATAACCGCCCCATAGCCTGAGAAACTAGAGCGGTTATTTTAACAAAACCAATTTATAATCAGGTGAACCGTCATCGGTAGCCCCTTTTCTAATAGTATATTAGCATTGATTTTTGGATATGTCAAATGATACAATTGAAAAAAATAGATGAAAATCGGAGGTGGCGGAAAGTGAATATTATATCAGAAGTAAAAAAGCCTTTACCTGTTGGAATTTCAGATTATCGTTTAGCTTCAACAGAGTACTATTATATTGATAAAACCATGATGATTAAGGATTTTATCGATGCACGACCGATGGTATCACTTTATACCCGACCACGTCGATTTGGCAAAACTTTGAACATGGACATGCTTCGGACTTTTTTTGAAAAAACGGAGGAAGATACATCGATATATTTCAAGGACAAGAAGATATGGCAATGTGGTGAAAAGTATCAGGCTTATCAGGGTAAGTATCCGGTGATATTTCTGACCTTTAAAGATGTCAAATTTAATACCTGGGAAGAAACATTTTGTACTATACGGGAATTGATTGCCAAAGAGGCTTACCGTCACAGCGAACTTCAAACAAGTCAGGCGTGCGATAATTTTGACAGGAAAGCATATGAAAGATTATTGACAGAATCAGCCAATGAAGCAGAACTGGCAGGCGCGCTTGCGGATTTATCAAGAATTTTGCATAAGCATTATAAAATTGCACCGATTATTATTATTGATGAATATGACGTACCTATTCAACAGGGTTACATGCAGGGGTATTACGATAAAGTTGTTTTATTTATGCGTAATCTGTTTTCCGGTGGACTGAAAGATAACAAACACTTATCATATGGCTTTCTGACAGGAATCCTGCGTGTTGCCAAGGAAAGTATTTTCAGCGGATTAAATAATCTCGTTATTAATTCAGTGATGGATAACAAATACAGTAATTATTTTGGTTTTACAGAGGATGAAGTAAAGTCAATGGCGGATTATTATGGTGTTTCTGATAAATACGAAGAAATTTGTGCATGGTATGATGGTTATCGATTTGGTAAAACAGAAATTTTTAATCCATGGTCAGTTATTAATTATTTTAGCAATGAGTGTGAACCAAAAGCATTCTGGCAGGCGACAGGCAGCAATGATATTATCGGTGAGATTATAACTCAGGCAGATGAAGAAATTTATGAGAAATTAACACAGTTGATTCGTGGCCAGACGATTACGTCATATATTGACACAGATGTGATTTATCCGCAGATAAAAAATAATCCGTCAACAATTTACAGCTTTTTACTGATGGCAGGTTATTTGAAGGTTATTAAAAAGATGTCAACGTTTAATGGTGATTTAATGTGTGAACTTGCTTTGCCGAATAAGGAAATTGCATATGTGTATAATAAAGAAATACTGCAAAGACTGGAAAAGATGATTCCTCAATCAGTAGCGATTTCAATTCAGGAAGTATTATTTTCTGGAAATCGTGAAAGGTTAAAAACATTAATTCAAACGTTGTTGGTACAGTCAGTGAGTTCATTTGATACAGCCGGCGAGAACTTTTACCACGGATTTATGTTGGGATTATGTGCATTGCTCAGTGGTTATTACACAACTTCGAATAGAGAATCAGGCAAAGGCAGATATGACATTCAACTAATGCCGGAAGATAAAAGTATGCCGGGAATTCTAATTGAATTGAAAGCCGAAAAACATTGTACGAAAGAAACTCTGAAAAATCTGGCAGACAAAGCTTTGCAGCAAATCGAAGATAAAAAATACGATACAGAACTGCGAGAAAAAGGCATTTCAGTAATTTACAAATATGGCGTTGCATTCAGCGGGAAAGATGTTGAAGTAGCTGTAAAGTAAAATGAGCAAAAGATAGACCAGAAAGAAAAATATTCAAACCTCTTTAATCAGATACAAACCGATTTGATTAGAGAGGTTTTTAAAGTTGCTATTTGATTTGTTAAATGATAAAATCAAAGCATAATAATTGAGTTGTAGATTTATGTTAAAGGACAGCTTCAGAAAGGAGTCCAGGAAACATGGGAAGATTTGTAAATCCGGACAGCAGCGCGTTTCAGGTTGCGTTAAATTCTAAGATATATGTGGATAAGACAGGATTGATTGCGTATACAAATAGTGTGCATGATACAACGAATGCATATATCTGCAACAGTCGGCCGCGCAGATTTGGCAAATCATATGCAGCTAATATGCTGGCAGCGTATTACAGTAAGGGTGCGGACTCGGAGAAGATGTTTTCAGGATTGGAAATTAGCAGGACGGCGGATTTTAAGAAACATATCAATAAATATGATGTTATTCATATTGATATTCAGCGGTTTCTGGCTAACTGTGATGATGCTCATCAAGTGGTTTCATTTATAACAAAAAGCGTATTAACTGAACTTAGGGAAATTTATCCGGAGGCTGTGTCATCGGAAGTTATAACACTCCCGGATGCACTTTCACGAGTAAAGGAACGGACAGGAAAAAAATTTGTTGTTATCATTGATGAGTGGGATGTGATTATTCGAGATGGCACAGTCAGTGAGGCTGTGCAGGATGAGTATCTTAACTTCTTAAGAGGAATGTTTAAGGGTGTAGAACCGACAAAATATATTCAGCTTGCATATCTTACAGGAATTTTGCCAATTAAAAAGGAAAAAGCGCAGTCAGCGGTGAATAATCTGGACGAATTTACGATGCTTCAGGCAGATGAACTTGCGCCATACATTGGATTTACAGAAGATGAAGTAAAGACTCTTTGTAAAGAATATGACAGAGATTTCGATAAAGTAAAAAAGTGGTATGATGGATATTTACTTGATGGATATCAGGTTTACAATCCTAAAGCTGTTGTAAGCGTGATGACTAAGGGAAAATTCAGAAGTTATTGGTTGTTGTACCCCTTATTTGCATGAACTACGATGGACTGAAAACTGCAATTATCGAAATGCTTTCCGGTGCGGAAGTTGAAGTTAATACAGCTACATTTAAAAATGATCCGGCAAAGATACAGAACAGGGATGATGTGATTACCTATCTGATTCATCTCGGATACCTGGGATATAATGAAGCAAATGATACAGCATTTGTTCCAAATGAAGAAATCCGGCAGGAATTGAGCATGGCTGTCAGAAGCAGTAATTGGGATGAATGATAAAGATACAAAGGACATCGGTGTTTGACAGAAAAGTATAAAAAAGAATAACAGCCACATCTTAAACCACCAGTTTACCGTGTAAAAGTGACACGGCAGGCTGGTGGTTTTTTTCCGTTTGATAAGGCATATTGCAATAGTAACAATTGTCATATATTGAGTCATAATTATCCTACAATCTATTTTCAATATATAATAAAATTAAATTGGGGAACTTTTAAAATTATGTAGGTGCAGATTTTGTCTTTGATTAAATTGTAATCACAATATAAAAATAATGGGGGATTAATGCAATGAAAAAACATCAAAAAAGGACATATTCTATTGTCTGGCAGATTATATTTTTTCCTTTGGGAGTGATTATATTAATACTGATTGCGGCAGTTTTTTTATGCTTTTTCAGCATTAAAGTGTTTAGTGATCAAGAGAATGAAAGTAACATTAATGCGTTACAGATTTCGTTGAATCAACTGGATAATGAATTAAACTATGTGGATGATGAATTTATAGAATATTGGAATAAAAATAAAAGTTATGCTTATTTAAGTAAGATTTCTGAACAGAAACCAGTAGATTTATTTTTGGAATGTCAATGGGAAACATTGAATTGGATGAGCAACTTAATTAGCCTTGGAAATGATGTCAATGGTGCGTTTGTTTACTACGAAAACATCAATCTGCTGCTTTTTCGAGGTGAAACAAATGCAGAAATGCATGGATATATAAAAAATAAGATAAATGAAGACACAACATATAATCATTGGGAGCTGGTGACAGTTGAAAAACAGCAATATCTTGTAAATATAAAAAAATATAACAACTTTTATGGTGGTGTATGGATGAAAACGGCCCCGCTTATGAAAAATCTGATTATAGAAGAAAATATGTCAGGTACAGTTTATATGCTGGATTGGAAAAATCAGAATACATGTAAAGATGCTGAAGTGTCTGATGCGTTAAAAAAATTTAATTTCGCAGACAATGAAAATATCAGGGAAAAGGTTTATATAGGAAAACAAGCATATTGCAACTATATAGTCAGGACAGCATCAGATAATGTTTATTTTGGCGTATTAATACCGGATAATTTTTTCATATCTAATATACCACTGCCTGTGAAATTAATATTTATTTTACTGTTGATTTGTGTATGTCTTGTTCCAATATTAATTGTCTGGTTAAGAAGAAAAATTGCGATACCAATACAGCGTATAGACAAAGCAATGAAAGCTGTTGGCGAAGGGAATATGGATTATCGAATTGAAAAAATTATACCTGAGCATTCCAATGAACTGGAACGGTTGATGGAAGGATTTAATGAAATGCTGGATGAGATTAATGTATTGGAGATGAACTTATATCGAACGAAGATACGTGAGCAAAAGATTAAAATGAAATACATCAGTCAGATGATTCAGCCGCATTTTGTATTGAATGCGTTAAATATTGTTTATACATATCGTGAAAATGAATTTCCATTAGTCAAAAAAATGGTGAGATATCTGATGGAATATTTTCGATACATTGTGTATTTAAAAACAGATTTTGTGACTTTGGAACAGGAAATGCGGCATATAGAAAATTATCTGAAAATACAGAAAGAACGATATCTGGATGCTTTTGACTTTTTTGTAGAATGGGAATCGGAAGCATCAGACTGTATGATCCCACCATTGATTATACAGACATTTGCAGAAAACTGTCTGAAATATGGAAGACGTAATGATAATATGGTTTTTGTATATGTATTAGCTAATATTCAGGATGATGTGCTCAGGCTAATGATTGCGGACAGTGGTGATGGTTTTTCAGAAGACAGTATGAAAAGAATACAGAAATTTGTAAATACAAGAGCATACGATGAAAAACTGGGAATTGGTATTCAGAATGCAATTGAACGTATGGACATGTTATATGGAGAAAAAATTAAAGTGAATATTCATAATGCACTTTCAGGCGGTGCAGTTGTGGAATTGTTTTTACCAGTTTCTTTTTAAGGGAGTGAAAGTTATGTATAATGCAATTATTGTTGATGATGAACCAAGAGCTATTGATGCATTAAAGGAAAATATCGACTGGAAAAGTTGTGGTATACGTAAAGTATATACAGCAAGGAATATGGCATCAGCAATACAGACAATTCAGGAAGCACAAATTGAAATCATGATTTGTGATATTGAAATGCCTAATGGTGATGGTACGCAATTGCTGGAATGGCTGCGAGAGAATCAGATGAATGTAAATTGTATATTTATGACCTGCCATCAGGAGTATCCTATTATGCGTAAAGCTATACAGTTAAAATGTTATGATTATGTACTCAAGCCGATTAATTATGAAGATTTTTCACAGCTTTTAATGGACATGGTACATAAAATGGAACGGTGGGAAATGCTGGATAGTACAGAAAAAACGACAAATTGGGGAGAACTTATGGGTTCTGAGATTTTACAGAGAAACCAGGAGAGTACAAGAAATATTGAGATGGAGGTTAAACGTTATGTGCGGGAACACCTGGCAGATAATATTGTAATCTCAGATATTGCGAAAGAACTGCATTTTAATCCAAACTATCTTATGCGTGTATTTAAAAATAAAACAGGTATGTCAATTTTAGAATATATTGTGAAAGCAAGAATGGAGGCAGCAAGAAAGATATTGAAGGGAACACGTTTGCCTGTCAGGGAAGTTGCTTATATGGTAGGCTATGCAGATTGTGTATATTTTACAAAAGTTTTCCATAAAGAAACTGGCATAACACCAACACAATTTCGAAAAGAACTATAGATATTGATGGAACAAATGTTAATTTATGTCATTTAAGTTACGATTTTACTATTTCACGTTAGGAATATTATATAGGATTAGGTGAAATGTTAGTATAATCTGTATATAAAGTTCATGGACGATAAATAATATTTAGGAGGTTTACACAATGAAGAAATCGATGTCTGTATTATTATCCGTTATTATGGCTGGTTGCATGATTATGGGGTGCGGAAATAGTGCTTCATCATCTCAGAATAACAGTAAGGATAGCAGTGCAGGGGATAGCACAGCTAATGTAGAAAATACAAATGATGGTGATGCATATAATATTGCAATTGAAATGCTTTATTTTGGTATGGAAGATGCGGATATGCAGGAAGTCATTGATGCAATTAATGAAATTACATTGTCCAAAATTAATGCAACAGTAAGCTTTGTGCCGACTTCATTTGCTGAAATGGCTACAAAACCGGGGCTTTGGCATTCAAGTGGAGATAAAGTAGATGTATTAATTACGGGAATGATGACAACACCTCAGCAGTTAGCTGAACAGGGACTGTTGTATCCGTTAGATGACCTTTTAGCTAATTCTGAAACGCTGACAGACCTTGCCGGCGATTTATTACAAGCTTGTAGATATCAGGGTACAACATATGCGTATCCGTTAGATTTATATCCTGGTAATGGACAGGCATTTTTCTATGATGAAGAACTGGCTGAACAGTATAACATTCAGTTGCCTGAAACTATTACAACAGAAGCAGACCTTGAAGATGTTTTTAAGCAGGTTAAAGACAGTGGTATGTCACAGTATGCAATGACATATGGAGATGGTGTCCTGGCATATCAGTCATATGGCTACGAACTTGAAAATTTTGGTGATAACTATTGTTCCAGAGGTGTAATCATGGTTGGTGACAACAATACAACTGTGGAAAACTGGTATGCAACAGATACATACAAAAAAATGTGTGAGCTGCACAGAGATTGGTATCAGAAAGGCTATCTCGTACCAGATTCATTGTCAAACGGCTATACTTATTTGGATAATATGAGCCAGGGTACAATTTTTGGGTTTATATCCAGTGATGGTGCTTCTGTTGGTGAAGCATATTATGAAACACAGACTGGCAAAAAATTAGGTGTCGTTTCAATGTCTGAACCTGTAATAAAAACAAGTGATGTTGTTGTCAATACATGGGGTATTTCATCATCCTGCGAAAATCCTGAAAAAGTCATGGAATTTATGGAATTACTTTATACAAATGAAGAATTAGCGAACTTATTCAATTATGGTATTGAAGGCAAACATTATGTTAAAGAAGATGGCAGCAGATTAATCAGCTATCCGGAAGGTGTTAATATGATGAATGCGACTTATGGTACAAGCGTTACAGCCGGAAGCTTTGGCAATCGTGAAATTCTTTATGCATCAGCGGATACATGGACTGAAGAAAAACTCGAAGATATTGGTAAGTTTGGCAAAGATGGACAAATTTCTCCATTTATTGGATTTAACTATGATATGAGTAATACAGCAACAGAAAATGCGGCAGTTATGTCTGTAATTCAGAAATATGCGCCGTCGCTCGCCTGTGGTGTTGTAGATGTTGATGAAACATTACCGAAGTTTTTGGATGAGCTGGAAACTGCAGGTATGAATAAAATTGTTGAAGACACGCAGAGCCAGATAGATGCGTATGAGGCACAGTAAGTAAAAAACATAAAAAGTAAAATTTTAAATTTGCAACCGTTCATTCCGGTTATCTAAGATCGGAATTGAATGGTTGCAAAAAAATTAAAAAACATATGCTTTATATGCATATAATTTAATGAAGATAGACTGCAAAATTGTATATGTATAAATTTACATAAAAGTGTCGTGATAAAAAGAATGGGGAGCATAGTCAATGAAACGTGAAAAAAATATTGCAGAAAAAATACATCTGCAAAAACAGATGAATGTTGATGGGCCGATGCTTGTATATGCAAAAGAGTCAGGTGTAAACATTATCGAAAAGGATGGCTGCTTCTTCAAGGATTTAAGTAAAGATGGAGAAGTTTATCCATATGAGGACTGGCGGTTAAGTTCGGAAGATAGGGCGAAAGACCTGACAAAGAGATTATCTGTTGAGCAGATGGCGGGATTGATGCTGTTCAGTGATTACAATGTGTTGCCGACAAATTTAATACCAATTGGCGATGATACCTATTTTGGAGAAAAATATGATGAAAGTAAATACCAATCCTGGGAAGTTACAGATCATCAATACGATTTTGTGACAAAAGAAAATGGCAGACATATTTTGCTGGCACGTATTAAAGATTCCGAAACAATTACAAAATGGAATAACAGCATCCAGATGATTGCTGAATCACAGCCATTTGGTATTCCTGTAAATACAGGAACAGATCCACGTCATACACTGGATATGTCAGCCGAATACAACATGGCTAATGGCGGTGGTATATCGGTTTGGCCGGAGTCACCGGGGCTGGCATCGACATTTGAACCGGAGATTGCCAGACGGTATGGAGAAGTTATTGCCAAAGACATGCGGGCAATGGGGCTATACACACTGTTGGGACCGCAGATGGACCTTGGTACGGAACCAAGATGGATGCGCTATCGAGGTACTTTTGGGCAGTCACCGGAGCTTTCAACGGACTTTGCAAAAGCTTATTGTGAAGGATTGCAGACTTCGTATGGCGAGGATGAAATCAAAGACGGCTGGGGCAGACAGAGTGTCAATGCAATTGTAAAACACTGGCCGGGCGGCGGTACAGGTGAAGGTGGCCGAGATGCACATTTTTCATTTGGAAAATACGCTGTTTATCCGGGAAATAATTTTGAAGAACATTTAAAGCCGTTTACAGAAGGTGCATTCAAGCTTGAAGGCGGTACACAAAAAGCTGGGGGTGTGATGCCGTACTATACGATTTCGTTTAATCAGGATACAAAGAATGGAGAAAATACAGGTAATGCATTCAGCCAGTATATTGTGAACGATTTGCTTCGTACAAAATATGGATATGATGGTGTCGTATGCACAGACTGGAAGGTGACACAAAATCTTGTACCGGATAATGAAATGGATTTGCCAGGACGATGCTGGGGTATGGAAAATGCGACAGAGGCACAGCGACATCTGAAAGCTATTTTAAGCGGTGTAGACCAGTTTGGAGGAAATCAGAAAACAGAGCCGTTGCTGGAGGCCTATAAGCAGGGATGTCTTGCTGTTGGTGAGCAGACAATGAAAAACAGATATGAAAACTCCGCAAGACGTATATTAACCGTAATGTTCAGATTGGGATTATTTGAAAATCCATATGTTGATGTGGAAAATGCGGATAAGGTCTTACGTTCAGAAAATCATTTAAAACAGGGATATGAAGCACAGATTAAATCTGTAGTCATGGTTAAAAATAAAAATCACATATTGCCGCTGAAGAAAAAGAAGGTCTATATTCCATCAAGATTTTATCCAAAAACAACAGACTGGTTTGGCAATGTCAAAGAAGAACACTGGGAATTTCCGGTAGATAAAGAAGTTGTTGCAAAGTATTTTGAATTGGTAGACGAACCTGAAAATGCGGATGCCGCGCTTGTATTTATGGAAGGACCAAACAGTGGTTTTGGTTTTGAACAAAGTGATATAAAACAGGGCGGCAATGGTTATGTGCCTGTCAGTCTTCAGTATGATTCATATACAGCAACAGAGGCCAGAGCAGAAAGTATTGCTGCTGACGAAGAGGAAAAATCAAAGAATGGACGCTGTTATAAAGGAAAGACAATCACCGCCGGAAATAAAAATGATTTGGATATGCTGCTTGAAACAAAACAAAAAATGGGTGATAAACCGGTGATTGCGGCAGTCAACATGATGCGGCCATGTATTGTCAATGAATTTGAAGACAAGGTTGATGGTTTGTTTTTACATTTTGGCGTTGAGGATGCAGTCATGTTTGACTTGATTTCGGGTGTATATGAACCAAGTGGTTTGTTACCTGTACAGATTCCGTCGGATATGGCAACGGTTGAACATCATTATGAGGATGTGCCATTTGATATGGAATGTCATAAAGACACAGAAGATCATGTATATGATTTCGCATTTGGTATGAACTGGAAAGGTGTGATTGATGATTACCGGGTGCGTAAATATGGATGTAAAAACAGGATTAAAATGTAGAAGGATATATTAAACATAAAAATTAGAAGCAGATGTTAGATAAAATACATAAAAAGTGAGGGCTATAAAATGAAAGTGTTAGGTATTTCTTTCGGAAGAAAAGGTCGTAGCTGCGATATTATTACAAAACAGGCATTACTGGCAGCAAAAGAGGCAGGTGCAGAAGTTAAATTTATTAATACAATTAAGTTAAATATCAGTCATTGTAAATCATGTGCAGCATGTATTATCGGAAGGGATCATGGTGGTCAGGTAAAATGTGCTATTAAAGATGATTATCAGATGCTTGAGGAAGAAATTTTAAATGCAGATGGTATCATTGTGGCTGCACCTGTATATGCATTAGCACCGGTTGGACAGTTGAAAAATTTTATTGACCGTTTCGGACCGGCGCATGATTTGGCAGGTTTAACCTTTGAGCAGGAAAAACGTAAAAAAGAAGGCAAGGAACTCTTAGATGAGCGTATGTTTACAAGAAAATATGTCAGCTATATTTCTGTTGGTGGTGCAGTTACACGCAACTGGGTATCTATGGGGCTTCCAAATTTCAAGATGTTTGCAGCATCCTCCTGTTGGATTCCGACAGGTCAGTTAGACGTATGGGATATGGGACGCCGTGCCAATCCTGTATTTGATGACGAGCTGATGCAAAATGCTGCAGAACTTGGAAAACATATGGTGGAATGTGATGGCAAAGAACTTGATGAAGTGACATGGTATGGTGAAGAAGGTGTTTGTCCTGTATGTCATAACAGCCTGATTTCTATCCGCAGTGATGCAGATGATGTGGAGTGCCCAATCTGTGGTATTCATGGTACATTGGCACTTGAGGGCAAGAAAATTAAAATTACATTTTCACAGAAAGAACAAAACAGAGCACGCGGACGCTGGGAAGGGCAGCTTGAGCATTATAATGAAATAAATTCTATGGTTGCACAGGCAATCCCAAAGCTTCAGGCACATAAAGATGATATGGCGGAGTTGCTGGCACCTTATGAAAATTTTGCAGATACATACTAAGATTTAAAGGTAGGCGGGTGTAATGAAGAAAAAGAAGAAGTTGAAACGATGGCTGCCGGTATTTATTATGGGGCTGCCAGGATTGATTTATTTTTTTATCAATTGCTATATGCCTTTATACGGAATGTTAATTGCATTTAAAAAATACGATTATTCCAAAGGTATATGGGGAAGTGAATGGAATGGACTTGAAAACTTCCGTTACTTATTTGCGACAGATGATGCGTGGCTGATTACCCGCAATACGATTTTATATAATTTAGCCTTTATGGTATTAAATGTTATTCTTGGTGTGGCATTGGCGATATTCTTGAATGAAATCCGGCTTAGAAAGACAAAAAAGATATATCAGACGATTATTTTATTGCCTTATATCATGTCATTTGTTGTTATTTCATATTTCACATATGCATTTCTTGGAGATACAAGTGGACTGGTAAACCATTTGTTGATGAGGCTTGGCGTAGAAAGAGTGTCTTTTTATGCAGAACCTAAATATTGGCCGTGGATATTGATTTTTGTTTATGCATGGAAGAATATAGGCTATCAGATGATTATTTATTTATCAACAATTGTTGGTATTGATACAACCTATTATGAGGCTGCAGAAATTGATGGTGCGACAAAATGGCAGCAAATTCGCTGGGTAACATTACCTCAGTTAAAGTCAACAGTGATTATGATGACAACGATTGCCATGGGTATGATTTTCCGTTCAGATTTTGGTCTGTTTTATCAGACACCAAGAAATCAGGGATTACTTTATGGTGTGACAGACACGATCGATACATACGTATTTAGGGCATTAATTAATAATGGAAATATGTCTATGTCTTCTGCAGCAGCATTTTATCAGTCAATCGTATGTTTTGTAACAATTTTGATTTTTAATGGTCTTATGAATCGTGTAAGTAAAGAGGACGTTCTGTTCTAAAGGGAAAGGGGGAAAATACAAAATGAGAGGACATAAGAAGTTTTTGACTTTATCTCATATAGTTATGATTTTTTGTTGTATTGTGTCATTAGTTCCATTTTGGATATTGATTATGGCCTCCTTTACTAAGGAAAGCTATATTGCACAGAATGGTTATTCTCTATGGCCAAAGGAGTGGTCACTGGATGCCTACAAGTATCTTCTGACAAAAATTGACTGGTTTGGCCGAGGTTATCTGATTACGATTATTGTAACAGTGATTGGCGTAGTTATGGCTATTTTGATTACGACCATGTTAGGGTATATGCTTTCAAAACGAGATTTTCCTTTTGTAAAAGCATTTGATTTTTATATTGTGTTTACAATGTTATTTAATGGGGGACTTGTAGCTACATATATTAATTACTCAAAGGTTTTTCATATAAAAAATACAATTTGGGCATATATCATTCCGGGACTTTTATGTAATGCATTTTATGTGATGCTGGCAAAAAATTATTTCAGAAATAATATTCCGGAAGCACTGATGGAAGCAGCACGCATCGATGGGGCATCCGAGTATAAAATATTTTTTAAAATATCACTGCCGTTGGCAAAACCTATTATCGCAACAATTGCCCTTATGGTTGGCGTTATGTATTGGAATGACTGGCAGAATGGTATGTATTATATAGATGACCAGCGATTATATGGAATACAAAATATATTAAATGCAATCAATTCAAATGCAAAATATCTGGCTCAGATGGGAGGAAATGTGCAGAGTATTCCTACAGAAACAGCCAGAATGGCAGCAGCAGTCGTAGGAATTTTACCAATTCTGGCAATCTATCCGTTTATGCAGGAGTATTTTGCCAAAGGTATTACAGTTGGGTCAGTGAAGGGATAAAATAAACCGAAAGAGAAGGAAAGTAATGGAGGTAGGAGTATGAAACAGTTAAAAACAGATATTGCGATTGTTGGTGGCGGTCCTGGTGGTCTTGCAGCGGCATTACAGGCTGCACAATTAGGCGTGACATCTATTGTATTTGATAAGCGCGACCGTCTGGGTGGTGTGATGATGGGCGGTACAGGACCATTTGCAGCAGGAACAATTCAGCAGCGACGTCAAAGAAAGATGTTGACACCAGAGGATGCATTTGATTTCTTTATGAATTTTACACACTGGCAGACGGATCCGGAATTAGTGGCTGCTTTTGTTGGAAAATCTGCGGATACTATTGAATGGCTGGAAGATGTTGGCTGTGGTTTTGATAATGTTGTCTGCTATATTGATAAAGGATATCATACATGGCATGAAAATGATATGTCTAAAGGGTTTATTACTGATAATATCTGGAAAGCGGCAGAAAAGCTTGGTGTACAGGCGGTTTTAAATACAAAGGTTGAACATATTATTATGAAAGATGGTAAAGCGGCAGGTATTTATGCTGTAGATGAAAAAACAGGTGAAGAATATACGGTCGAGTCAAAAGCAGTCATTGTATCTACTGGTGGATTTGGCAGTAATCCGGAAATGGTAAAAAAATATACAAAATTTGAACTTGGAAAAAATATTATCTGTGGTTCTACACTGACAGATGGTGATGGCTTGAAAATGATGTGGGAAGCCGGTGCTATTCAGGGTAAGATGATGATGGATGCACATGTCAGTCTGATTGATAAAAATCTGGCGGGCAAAGCCGGTGTCAGCAATGATTTTGATGCATTTAAACAGCCAAATCTGATGGTTAATAAGGCAGGCAAACGCTTTACAAATGAGGCTGTAATGCATAACGGTGCTTATGCGATCAATATTGTGTCACAGCAGGAAGGGCTGTGCGGCTATATGATTCTTACTGATACAATTGTTGATTATTATAAAGTACATGGATTAGATATATTATTGCCGATGAAACCACCTTTCCAGAATGAATATGCTGATTGGCCAAGAAATTTTGAAAAGAGTCTGGCAGAAGTTCTGGACAAAAGTGATGATGTTTTTGCTGCGGACAGTATTAAAGAACTGGCTGAGCAGGCAGGTATTGACCCGGTTCAGCTTGAAAAGACTGTTAAAGAATACAATGAAATCTGTGAGCGTGGTGAGGATAGAAAATTCTTTAAAGCAGCACAGTATTTAAGACCGATTCATGGAAAGAAGTACTATATGGCACGTTACAGAGCATCATCTTTCTGTTCACTTGGTGGTGTTGAAATTAATGGTTCAGCCAAAGTGCTTGGTGACGGAAAGAAACCGATTCCGGGACTGTATGCGGCAGGTAATGATGCCTGCAGTATCTGTATGGATACATATAGTTTCTTTACATCTGGCCTGACATCGTCTTTTGCTTTGAATATGGGACGTATTGCAGCAGAAAGTGCAGTTGAAGATATTAACAAAATGAGGGAGGCGTTTTAAATATGAGAAATGCGATTGTGATGTATTCATCTATTACAGGAAACACAGAAAAAGTAGCAGAAAAATTTGCAGAGGTTTTAAAAACATATAATTTTAATGTATCTCTGGAAAAAGTCTATCCACAAAGAGATTACATAAAAGACCCAATTTATTTTGATGATTGTGATTTGCTATGCCTTGGAGCACCAATTATTGCAGCACTTCCATATAAAGAATTGAGCAGCGTGATTGGATGGTCTGGTAAACATGTGGACTTATTTAAAGGTGCTCGTCCAAATCCAAGTGCACCGGGAAGATTAAGAGTTGGTGTTGTCTTTTCTACATTTGGAGGCACAGTGGCAGGACCAAGAGAATGTTTGCCTACACTGGCATTAGAAAAAGAGTATTTACAGTTGTATGGATTTACACCTGTAGGAGAGTTTGCCTGCCCGGGCAAGCAGCTTAGACATGGACCTGTAGATGAATTAAATGCCAGACTTAAAATTGATATTGATGATGCGCAGGCACTGCTTCAGCGTTTTATCAATCATCCAGAGAGTGACGAATTTACAACAATGGACGCAAAGAAGCTGGAAATTATTAAAAAGGTAGCAGCAAAAATGGATTATGACGAGGAAGGTAATCCGTTAATGGCAGGTGAGCGGGTGATGTTTGATAATAACCCGCTTGGCAATGGTATGCAGGGCAGCAAATATTTCCATTATAATCTTCAGGACAGACCACATGAAAGAGATTTAAAAACAGCAGAATTTTTTATGACAGAAATTATTGAGGATTTCTTCCTGACAGAGGATGGTGAGATTCGTCAGCCGATGGGTTCGATGTATAGCTGCATTTATTAGTTATCAATCCTCCTGCAAATTTTTATCAAGTTACAATCCGTCAATTATAAGATATAATTGTAATAGAGTTGTAACATTAAATTTCTTAGAATATGGATATAAAATATGTCAGGCAGATACGGAGAGAAAAGTATTTGCAGAAACGGAGGATATGGGTTATGACAAAGCGATTATTTGCATTGGCAATGGCGGCATGTATGACAGCAGGGCTTCTGGCAGGATGTAAGAGTTCTGACAGTGGCAGCGCAAATACATCCGGTGCATCAGGTTCAGGTGATGGTGATGCCACAGCATCCAATGACAGTGAGGAATCTGTAGAATTAAAGATGCTGATGATCTCCATGGGGTTAAATCTTGAGGATGCGGACAAGGTTGAAGCGGCAATCAATGAATATATTGAACCGCTCGTACATGCGACACTGGATATTGAATGGCTGGATATGGGCGATTACATGAATCAGTTAAACCTCAAATTAACCAGTGGTGAAACGATTGATATTTTACCGACATTCGGCAGTATGACTTCTATGTGGTATGCACAGGATGCACTGATGCCAATGACAGATTTGGTTCAGAATTATGGACAAGGTATTGTGGATGCAGTCGGCGAAGAATATATGAAAGCAGGTTATATTAATGGTGACTTATATGCGATTCCTACAATCCAGTCATTTGCACAGAATCGTGTACTTTTCTATAAAAAGGATATTGCCCAAAAGTATAATATTGATATGAGTCAGGTAAAAACACTTGAAGATCTGACAGATATTTTTGCACAGCTTCATGAAGCAGATCCATCACTGACATTACTTGTATCTAATAATCCAAATGACCCAATGCTTACAACCTGGGATTGGGATGGCCTTGGTGATGAATATGGCGTATTAATGGGTAGAGCAGATACAACGGATGTTGTGAATCTGTTTGAAACAGATGAATATAGAGAATTGGTAACATTAATGCATGAATGGTACAAAGCAGGCTATGTTCAGACAGATGCATCTACAACGACAGAAAATATGGGTACGCTTTTAAGTGCATCCAATGCATTTGGTACAATCGGTAAATCAAATCCGGGTACAGTGGAAAATGAAAGTGCAACATGTGGCAATGAACTTGCAGAAGTTCAGCTTGTTGAGCCATTGGCAACAACATCCACTGTAAATAATACAGTACTTACAATTCCATCAACATCTGAACATCCTGAAAAGGCGATGGAAGTGTTGGATTTACTGTATACAGATTCAACATTTACAAATCTTTTATACTATGGTATTGAAGGTGAACATTATCAGGTTGTCGATGAAGCTAAAGGAAAAATCGATTATGTTGATGGACAGGATATGATGACATGTAAGTATGTTAATAAACTTGTAATCGGTAATACACTGATTGGTTATCTGGAAGCTACAGACCCGGATGCCTTGCATGATGATATCACAACTTTTAATGATGAAGCTGGTAAATCTATAGCACTTGGATTTGCTTATGACAGTTCAAGTGTTTCCAATCAGCTTGCTGCATTGGAAACTGTATGCGCAAAATATCGTAAAGGCTTAGAATGTGGTTCATTGAATCCTGAAACAGAATTGCCTAAATTTATTGATGAATTAAAGAATGCAGGTATTGAAGATGTCATTTCTGCAAAACAGGAACAGTTAGATAACTGGGCAAACAGTGCAGAATAGAGATATAGAGTGATTTAGAATAATAAAAACAGGATAATGAATTTACTTATAAGAGAGGACTTAAAAAGCCCTCTCTTATATATTAAATGAGATGCCAGAAACAAAATATCTTTTGTCCATCATAGTATCCTATATGCAACGTTACAATTGTACTATTATCAGTCACAATGATGATAGAGGCAAGCGCATAAAAAAATTAAAATATAAAACATAAATAGGAGGTCGTGAATATGGAACTTATGGAAGTCATATCAAAAAGACAAAGTGTCAGAACTTACAAATCAGAAGCCGTAAGCGGGGATTTAATTCAGAAGGTCATGCTGGCTGGCAGCATGGCACCGGTTGGCATGGGACAGTATGAAAATGTGCATATGACACTGGTAACAAATCAGGAAATTCTGAAAAAAATTGATGCTGCCACAGCACAGAAGATGGGCAAACCGGAGGCACATCCAATCTATGGTGTTCCTGCCATGATTATCGTATCAACAAGGCCGGGCAAATTTGTGATTCCGGGTATTGAAAAAGCCAACTGCGGCTGCATCATGGAAAATATGATGCTTGTAGCGACAGATAATGGACTTGGCAGTGTCTATTTGCTGGCAGCAACGGAAGCACTGGCAGCGTCTGGAGAAATTATGAGCGCATTAAATCTTCCGGAAGGATTTACACCGACAGCGTCATTAGGACTTGGCTATCCGGCGGCAGAATTAAATGCAAGAGAACTGACACAGAAAATCGAAGTCAATATAGTGAAATAAAACAGTAAATCAGCGGATTCTGAATGTTTCAGAATTACGGGAGTAGCGTTAGCTACGGAGTAATTCGTGGCATCAAGTTAGGGAAAAAATACCTTTTGACCCTAACATCATTAAAAATGAAAATTATACAAGAATAAAAGTAATAAACAAAAATGAGGAGGGCTTACACAATGGCAACTTACAAAAAAGACACACATACAGATGACGAATTTATCACTGTATATCCTGGCGTATTTACAGCAGGTGAAGAAGCATATTTCCAGGCATATCTGGATGAATGTGCAGCAATCGAAAAGAGAGGCACAATTGATGTGCAGGCAATGATTGAAGGCAGACTGCCGGAGGGTACACCGGGCTTTGAAAAAATGTACGATGTGCCGGAAGCACTTGTAAAATATCAGAATGCAAGAATTGACCCTGAAAACAGACTGATTAATGATGCGGAATATGCAAAATCTCTGGGTTACAAAGATATTTTCACATTACCTACATTTACACCACATTCCAATGTTGATAAAGCATTCCCACCTGCAGCAAGAGATACTATTCTTGTCAGCCAGTTAAATGGTAATATTACAGCTTATCTGCCAATTTATCCGGGAGATACATTATATCTTGTACATAACAAACGAACCATCAGAGATATTACACCTGAATGTGGCAGCAAACACAGATTTATGGCAATCACAGGTGAAGGCAGTGTTTATAATCAGAACGGTGAGAAAATCAATGATATGACATGGAATATCTGTGAAGCCATTCGTATTTATAAAGATGAATGCAGACCAATGGCACGCAAGGATATGGGCTTTATGGATTCCTGGGAAAGTCCTGACTGGATGGCAAGACCTCAGCATCACTACACAGAAAAAGACTGGGATTACATCCTTGATATTTGGAAAAATGAAAAAGTTCAGGGTGCCGAGCCTCTTTACTGGGAAGATGTTAAAGTTGGTGACCAGCCGGCAATCACAGCAGACGGACCAATTATGGAAGGTCCTGATCCGGATGAAAGCTCAGGCCATGGCAAAGGTGGCAGCATTACATTAAAACAGAGAATGTTGAATGAAAACTTCAAAGAAACCATGGAATTAGACCCTGAAACAGGCATCTATTGTCCAACGAATCGTGCAGAATATGTGCCTGAATTTCCTAATCTTACAGGTGAAGATAAGACAGATGAGCGTGGCGAAAACTTCAGTGAAGCAGAAATCCATAAAAAGAAATCCAATGAGCGTGGTGTGCTTTTGAACTATGTATGCAGAGATATTGCAGTGCGCCATGTCAATAACTGGATTGGTGACCATGGCTGGTTAAAGACAATCCGCTGGGAAATCATGTCCAAAGAGTTAATGGCAATGTATGATAAACCGGTTCAGAAAGCACCATATGCTGTAAACTTTATGCATAAAGTACCATTTATGGCAGGCAAAGAACTGACAGGACATCCATTGACAGAAGACCTTGCAATTGTGAAGTCTTATGTGACAGATAAATACGTTCAGAACGGTGAGCATCTTGCTGAGCTTGTTTGGTGGGTAGAAACAATTGACCATTATATTATCTGTGATGGAGAAGCTGTCGTTAAACTTCCATCTAAAAATGATTAATTAGTTCATAAAACAGAATTTGTGTGGCTGTCTGATATGAGTATTGAATTAAATCAGGCAGCCATGATAAAAATGGAGGCAGAAAATGAAAGCAGTAAAATATTGTGGTGTCGGTCATCTGGAATATGTAGATATCGACAAACCTGTTGCCGGTGACGGACAGGTGCTTGTAAAAATTCAGTATTGCGGTATCTGTGGTACCGACGTACATGCCTACAGTCATCCGGGCATTTTTGACTGGGAACTGATTCTTGGACATGAATCTGTCGGTGTGGTTGAAGCGGTTGGTGCCGGTGTGACAAATGTCAAAGTCGGTGATCGTGTTGCCGTGGGACCTCCGGGAGATTGCGGCAACTGTTATTCCTGTAATACAGGTCATCCAAATACATGTGCACATGCATTCCCTGAAACACTTGGTATCGGACCTGGTACACAGGGCGCATATGCAGAATATGTATTGTCAAAACATCCTCAGAATGAATTATTTGTGATTCCGGATGCAATGACCTTTGAACAGGCAGTTTTATTTGATGTGATTGGTGTTGGTTTCCACGCAGTACGCCGTTCAGAGATGAAGGTTGGCGATGATGTGGTTGTATCTGGCTGTGGTGCGATTGGTTTGTCTGTGATTCAGGCAGCAAAGCTTGCTGGTGCAAAACATCTGATTGCACTGGATGTATCTGCCACAAAGCGTGAAGATGCATTAAAAGCAGGTGCGGATTTTGCGCTTGACCCTGCAAATCCTGAGGATATGAAAAAAGCACAGGATTTACTGGCACATACAGGCGGTGCACAGGTGACTTTTGAAGCGGCAGGAAATCCTGCATCGGTGGCACAGTGTGTCGGTTTAACAATGTCCAACGGACAGATTATGATTGTGGGCAGTGACGGACGTCCTTACGAACTTGTATCTGCAGCCCTCGGCCCAAGAGAATATGATATGAAATTTTCATTTACTTATACAAAAGAAGAAATTCACACATTATTTGAATTGATTTCTATCGGTAAATGGTCTACAGATGTTTATAAAATCCAGAAAGCACCGTTGTCAGAAGCGATTGATTATGTCAAAAAGCTTTCTGCCGGTGAAATTGATGTGACGCGTGTACTGCTGACGCCATGAACAGTCAATGATTATAAAAATTCCTGATGGTATCTGTTACCGAAAGCAGTAACAAAAACTCTGACAGCACACATTGACCGGACAATCAAATATGAAAAGTGAGTGTGTGCTGTACTATTATAAAGAATGTGGTGAAGACTATGACGATGACAAAGAAAAAGGTGAACTGGAAAAGATTTCTTCCGTTTTACCTGATGGCATTACCGGCATTAATTTATATATTCATTAACAATTATATACCGATGTTTGGTATTGTCATCGCTTTTAAAAATTATAAAGTAACCAAAGGTATCTTTGGCAGCGACTGGTGTGGATTGAGTAACTTTAAATTTTTATTTTCTTCACCGGATGCATGGAATATTACAAGAAATACAGTTTTATATAATCTGGCATTCATTGTTATCGGTACAGTGTTTGCGATTTTTGTAGCTATCTTAATGAATGAAATCAACAGCAAGGTATCTAAGAATATGTTCCAGACATTAATCCTCTTACCATATCTTGTATCAATCATTGTTGTAGCTTATGTTGTTTATGCATTCTTAAGCCCTGCCAATGGTTTTGTTAATACAAATATTTTAAAAGCTCTGGGTATTGACCCGATATCCTGGTACGAAGAATCGAAGTACTGGCCGTTTATATTGATATTTGTCAATGTATGGAAAAGCTTTGGCTACAACAGTATCATTTATATTGCAACAATTGCAGGTTTTGACCACTCAATGTATGAGGCAGCTTCCGTGGATGGTGCAACCAAGTGGAAGCAGATACGGTATATCACATTGCCATGTCTGAAACCGACAATCATTACACTGACACTTATGAGCGTCGGACGAATTTTCTTCTCAGACTTTGGTCTGTTCTATCAGGTGACGATGAACTCAGGTGCACTCATTGATACGACAGCAACGATTGATGTGTATGTATTCAGAGGTCTGATGGAACGTGGTAACATCGGTATGTCATCCGCTGCAGGCTTCTATCAGTCAATTGTTGGCTTCATTCTGATTCTGGCAGCCAATGCGATTACCCGTAAACTCAGCAAAGATAATGCATTATTCTAGGAAAGGGGGCATCACATCATGGTTGAAAGTAAAACGATGAAAAGAGTCGCTTATATTGTAATGATTATTTTAAGTATTCTCTGTGTTGTTCCGTTCCTTCTGATGATTGCGGCATCTGTAACAAGTGAAAGTGCTTTGCTTGAATCCGGTTACAGTTTCTGGCCTAAAGAGTTCAGTATGGCTGCTTATCAGTACTTATTTGCAGACGGTGTGACCATTTTCAGAGCCTATGGCATTACGATTATTGTGACGGCCATCGGAACGGTGGTTTCTTTGATACTCACAACATTGCTCGCCTATGCGATATCAAAGAGAAATCTTCCGGGCAGAAATATCATCGCATTTGTAGTATTTTTTGCAATGTTATTTAATGGTGGTCTTGTGCCGACATATATTATGTGGAACAATATTTTCCATATCAAAAATACATTGTTTGCGTTGATTGTGCCAAACTATCTTGTATTTGGATTTTATGTCATTATGATGAGAACCTATTTTATGAGCAACATTCCAGAGGAAGTGTTGGAATCCGCCAGAATTGACGGCGCGGGAGAGTTAAAGATTCTTGTTAAAATTGTTACACCGATGGCGGTGCCAATTTTAGCAACTGTTGGAATGATGCAGGCAATTACATATTGGAATGAATGGCAGAATGGTTTGTATTATGTCAATGATTCAAAATTATACACAATTCAGTTAATTTTAAATAAAATGATTAATAATGCAGATGCCATTAAGACAATCGCAACAAATGTCAGCGTCAGTCTGCCAAGTGTTTCTATTAAGATGGCAGTAGCAGTGCTTGGTGCAGTGCCTATTATGTGTGTATTTCCATTTTTTCAGAAATATTATGTTAAAGGTATTACCATTGGTGCAGTCAAAGGATAAATTTTTTAGGCAGTGCATGTTATATAATGTGTACTGCCTTTGTGGCGTTAAAGAGTATGGAACATGATGCAGACATCCACCGGATGCCTTGCATCTTCATGGTTAGTGGGGGCAAAAGTCAAATACCTTATCGTGCAGGTATGAACGGAGTTTTGACCTTGTGCCCCTGATATCGTATAAATAAAAGTATGGCAGAAAGTAAAGGTGATAATAATATGAAGTTCCCTGAATATTTTACAGAAGACTGTTTTAAACAGGAAAGTAAAGAAGTGCTGCAAAAAAAGGTGGAAGCATTAGTTACAGCAATGACAAATGATGAAAAAGCAGAGTTATGCCATGGCGGTATGAATCCGCCGGAGGTTGGACAGGTGGCTAATGGTGGTTATTTAAGAGGTGTGCCAAGACTGGGTGTGCCGGAAATCCGTATGTATGACGGACCTGCAGGTGTGACTTCAATTTATGATACGACAGGGCTGCCTGCGGAAGAAATGCTTGCCTCAACCTGGAGCCGTGAGCTTGCAGGTCAGTATGGTAAAGTCAGTGGCAGCGAGAATAAGATGATTTCAGGTAACTGTCAGCTTGGCGCAGAACTGGATTTAGTACGTACAACACATTTTAACCGTACAAGAGATATGCTTGGCGAAGACCCGTATCTTGCAGGCGAGCTGGCAGTACCTCTTGTTAAAGGCATTCAAAATGAACATGTCATGGCAACACTCAAGCATTTTGCGGGATATGTTGTCAGTGCAAATCCTGCGGATACTTCGAATACGAATATTGATGAACAGACGATGCATGAACTTTATCTGACACCGTTTGAGCGTGCGATGACAGAAGCGGACGCGGCAGGTGTGATGACAGCTTATAATCGAATCAATGGCCCATACGCTGCAAATGCAGAACCTTTGTTAAAAGATGTGCTAAGAAAACAGTGGCAGTATGAGGGCCTTGTGATGTGCGACTGGGGTGGTAACCACAGATTTTCACTGGATAAAGGTATGGATATAGAAATGCCGTTTGGTGCTTATAACAGCACAGACCGTATTAAACATTTTCTTGAAACAGGAAAATTAAAACAGGAAACACTGGACGATGCGGCAAGACATGTCTTAACTGCGATGGGTAAAGTGGGTTATCTGTCACTTGTAACACTAGATGAAAATGGTGAAGTACTTGCAGAAGAAGGTCGTGAAAAAGCAATCCATATACCTGATATGTACGAACAAAGTGAGGATGTGCGACTTGAAAATGCAGCAATTGCAGAAGATGTTGCGGTGAAAGGTGCAGTGCTTTTGAAAAATGAGCAGCAGGCATTGCCAATTGTTGATGCCGATTTATCTGCTCAAAACAGTGTGGCGTTGATTGGACTGGGTGGACAGTATCCAATCTGCGGTTATGGTCAGGAACGTTCTTATGGCACGTTAAGCTATATGAAATCACCTGTGCAGATGTTAAAGGCATTGTCAGGAAAGCCGGAAGCATTTTGCAGTCAGATTGGTTTGGATGCTGTCGGTACATTGATTCCTGCGGCTGCATTGTATCAGAACGTCGAGGGTGATGCGCAGGGGCTTAAACGTTTTTATGGCATTACAAAAGAAGATGGATACCGTCCGCCTGCCATGAGTATGGGCGGTGAAGGTGTTGAATTTACCGGTGTGGCTACGAAGGATGAGGATGCGGATGACGATGAGGGTACATTGGATTTTGCACCGGAGGAATTATTTAAACCGGGCTCGGATGCAGCAGATATGGAGGGCTTTGAAACCGGTACGTTGTGTAGTATCGATCAGGTGCTTGAATATGTATGCAGTCCCGGAAATTATACATATAAAAATGATTGTCAGGGACATGCACTTAAAAAGGGGGAAAGCTATACCTGGAAAGGTTATATTGAAACAAAAGAAGCCGGAGAATATCAGTTGAATCTTCAGGCAATTGGTGGAGTAGCTGTATTTAAAATGGATATTGACGGCACAGGTTACAAAGATATGGGTATCATCAAATTAAGAGAGGGTGCGCAGTGGCCATGGGGAAATCTGGTATGCACACCTGAGGGCATGGAGGTATGCGCAACACGTGTACAGCTTGAAGCTAATAAACGTTATCCGATTGTTGTATATGGTAAAGCGATGCTTGAACAGAAGGATTTTCAGATTCGTCTGGCATGGGTGACACCGACAATGAGAAAATTGCAGTATGATACGGCGATTAAAGCCGCAGAAACAGCCAAAAAAACAGTATTATTTGTGCATGAGGGGTTCAGAACAGCTTACGGTCAGGCCAATGGTGGCATGAATTTTGCAGAAGGTACAGACCTGACTCTGGAAACAGAACAGGCGAAGTTATTGCATGATGTCGCAGCAGTATGCCACAGTCATGGTGGAAAACTGATTGTGGTAGCTTATAACGGCAGTGCATTTGTGATGCAGCCATGGATTGATGAAGTGGACGCTTTAATGTATATGTGGATGCCGGGACAGTCCGGTGCAAAAGCACTTGCAAGATTGCTTCTGGGACAGGATAATCCGGGAGGTAAATTGCCGCAGAGCTTCCCAGGCACTAATGAAGATACACCAGTAACAGATACAAAAGAACATGAAAAAGAACGCTGGTATGGCGTACGGGAACAGGGAAAACCTGCACAGATTACTGCTTCTGAAGGTATGTTTACAGGCTATCGCTGGTTTGACCATGAGGGCCGCAAGCCACTGTTTGAGTTTGGTTTTGGACTCAGTTATACAACCTTTGAATACAGTCATTTAAGTGTTGAAGTGCAGCCAACAGGTGCTGCTTCAGGTATAGTAGATGAAGCACCGGAATTAGAGGTAAAAGTTGCTTTTGATGTGACAAATACAGGTGATGTGGCCGGCAGTGAGGTTGCGCAGGTTTATATCAGCGGCGGTAAGGCACCGGCGTATGTAATGGTACCTGAAAAACAGCTGTGCGGATTTACACGTTTAGAAGATATGCAGCCGGGCGAAGTGCGTCATATAGAAATTGAAATTCCGAAGCGAAAACTGATGTACTGGGATATCAGAGCTGAACTTAAACTGGATAACAATGGTGTGCTTTCAAAATGGAAAGTTGCGGGTGGCAGCCGTAAAATCATGGTTGGAGCGTCTTCGTTGGATATTCGACTCGAAGACAGTGTCAAAATATGATGTTAGGGTCAATGCAGAGGCGAAGTTGGTTTGCCTCTGTATTTATCATAAGTATGTGAATGTCAGCGCATAAAAAGAAGCCGTATCATCGGGAGGAACGGCTTCTTAAATTGAGAAGAGATGCTGTACAAGGGGTTATAGCACAGCATATAAATTATAGCAGCAAGAATAGTATAACTTGATTTGATACAAAAAAATATAAAAATAGTCAGAGAAAATCTAAAAATTGTGCTATGATAAATGCATAAATTATGGACTGTTTGAAACGTGAATATCAGAATAAATATTATTTACGCAGTGAAATGTAAAAGAATAAGGTGATACGTTTGAGTAGAAAGATTTTATTAGTAGATGATGAATTACTGACGATTCAGGCGATTCAGATGAATATTGACTGGAAAAAATGTGATATTGACGAGGTATTTCTCTGTGACAATGCCAACGATGCCAAAGCTGTTTTAGAAGCGCATCCAGTGTCTGTAATTATTACGGACATTGAAATGCCGGGTACGGATGGTGTGGCATTTTCGGGCTGGGTGCGTGAGCATTTCCCAAAGATGCCGATTGTCTTTCTGACAGGTTATGCAGAGTTTGAGTATGCGAGAGCCGCAGTTTCACTTGGTGTGGAGGAGTATATTTTAAAGCCTGTGAATTATGCACAGCTTCAGGAAAAAATCGTCAGTATTGCTGATAAACTTAAAAAATCAGAAAAAGAAGATGAATTGAAGCAGAAATATAATGTACATAAGGATGAATTGTTTGGAGAATTTGTGCGATATATTCTTGGTTCTGAATCCAATGACACACAGATGAATTTAGAAAGTCTGCTTGAACGGTTTAACTTAAATTTTACGCCTGATGCAGGATATATGCTTCTACGGCTCAAACTGCGCAAAGAAGATGGTGTGAGTTGGGAAAAGCTGCAAAAGATCAAGTCAGAGTTTATGGCATTGTGGGATGATGAACAAATCGAAGTGTATGCATCAAATTTTACAAATTATGGTATGATGATGTGTATTAAATATTTAGCGTATAAGTCATTTGATATGATGGAGGTACGGGAAAAAGTATCTGAAGTTGTAGTAAAAATGACTTATCCGATCAGTTGCTTTATTAGTGAATTACTCAGAGAAGATCAGTTAATTCCAATGCTTCGAAAAATTGAAGAGCGCGAGGAAAAGAATGTCCTTTACCAAAACAGAGTTGTGATTGTCGGAACGCGAAATGTAGGTGGGATTTTAGAAAAAGTTGTCGTGCCTTATGATAAATGGACAGAGCTTTTAGAGAGTCATGAGTTTGAAAAATTTAAAATGGCTGTGGATTTTTCTCTGCACAGTCTGGTTATTGCGGGACAGATGGATGCGGAAATGCTGCGTGAGATTTATAATCTTTTTCTTCAGCAAATGTATCATTATATCGGTGAAAATTTCAGTGAGCGTGAGCAGATTATCAAAAATGAAAAATTGCCGGAATTACAGAAAAAGGCAATCAATTCTGTGGAAGATTTCAGAAATTTTATGCATTATTTTATCGAGTTGATTGTAAATAGCATGGAGGAAAATAAAGACAATGCGCTGATTGCGGAAGCAAAAAATTATATTGAAAATCATTTTACAGAAAAAATCAGCCGTACAGATGTAGCGGTACATGTAGCACTGAACGAAAACTATCTGTCACGTTTATTTCATGCAGAAACAGGCCTGTCGATTTCAGATTATATTTTACAGAAGCGTATGGCACTGGCAAAGAAACTGCTTGTGCAGACGCAGAAATCTGTTTCTGATATCGGTATGGAGATTGGTTATGATGCGACGGCTTATTTTATCAGAGTATTTAAGCGTGAAGTTGGCAAGACACCAAAGGAATATCGCAAGGATATGAAGCTGTAGATAGTGAAGAAAGCAAGGAAATGTGTATGAAAAAAACATGGAAAATGTCACAGTTGGTGCGGTTGTGCCTCATTATGCTGATTGCTATATTTGTCGGTGTTGTGATTTACCTGAACGTGTTTGTGCTTGAGCAAATTCGAAAGCAGGAAACAGCCAAAGAGAATGATATGCTCACAAATATGGTAAATGTATGGGACAGTCTGATTGAAAATAATACCATTTTTATCGAAAATTTTGTTGCCAATAATGATGCGGCGGTGAAACTGGCTATGGCAAAATCTCATGAGGATGAAGTGTATGCATTGCAGGAAATTAAAAATACATTGACAGAATATTCCTATTTAAACAATGGTATGGATGAGTTTTTCTTTTATTCTGAAAAAATCGGTAAGGACGGTTATTTGACGAATAACCATTCGACATACAGCGGTGATATGGGTACAGCAAAGGAACGTATTAACAAAATTATTCAGGCTTTTCATGAGGAAGACAAGATGAGGACCTGGCTGTTGCTTAAAATCGATAGCAGAAATTATCTGGCTTATTTGAGTGAAAACAATGGTAATTATGTTGGTTGCTGGTGTCGAGTGGATAAATTTCTTCAGATGGCTGCGGAAACTGACCTAGATACAAGCCATGTATTTGCGGTGGATGAGCAGGGTATTTCACGAACAGATAGTTATCTTGAGGGTATGCAGATTAATTTGGAGAATAGCCGCTACGAAGATCAGGAAAGCGGTGAAAAATACTGGCAGATTTCTCAGAAGTCAAATCTTGTTGCCATATGGTTTGTTGAGCATGTGGTGATGACAGAGGCGGAACGTGCGATTATCCAAAGTAGAAATATTATGGTGATTTCCTGTATCGTATTGGCAGTGATTTTGATATTATTTTCAGGATTTTTAGAGTATTTTCTGTATCAACCGATACGCAGACTGATTGTGAAGATGATGCAGATTGCGGAGGGACAGTTTGAAAATAAAATTGAGGATACTTCACATTTACGTGAAATTCAGGTGCTCAATGAAACGTTTAATCAGATGGTAGATGAGATTAAAAATTTGAAAATCGAGATTTATGAGGATGAAATCCGCGAGCAGAAAATCCGTCTGCAATACCTGCAGATGCAGATTCGTCCACATTTTCTTGTCAATGCTCTAAACAGTGTTCGCACAATGATTGATATGAAGCGGGAGGACAGTGCGGTGGAAATGTGCTGTTATCTGGCAGATTATTTTCGGGCACTTTCCAGAAATAATATTGATATGGTGGTGATTTCTGAGGAGTTAAAACAGGTGGAAACCTATGTCAATATTCAGAAAATGCGCCGTCCGGGTAAGATTTTCTTTGACAGTTCTATTGATGAGGACTGCAATTTCTATCTGATACCACCACTGCTTTTGCTGACATTCGTGGAAAACAGTTTGAAATATGGCATTGACGATATGAAAAATGAAAGTCATATCCAGATTGTTGTGACAAAAGAAGATGATACGTTATTGATTATTATTTCGGACAACGGGCCGGGATTTTCGGATGAAGTTTTGACATGTATCAAAGAGAAAAAGCCAATGATTCAAAATGACAGAGAATGTCTTGGCATCCGCAATGTCATGGCGCGCCTGCAGCTTTTTTATCCTGATAAAGTACAGTTTGAAATTTACAATGATGATGGGGCGGTTGTGGAGATACGCATAAATATATAAAATTTAAAATGTGAATAGGTGTAAGCCTCTTTAGTCAGATATCATTATTTGATTAGAGAGGCTTTTGCTATCTAAATAAACTGTATGAAACACAGTGAAATTGTATAGAAATAACTTAAAAATTCATATTTATGCATAAATATATAAAATATGCATAAAAATAACATGGTACATAAAGGTGAAACAGCTTGCATTGTCCTCAAAATAAAGTATAATAAAAGTAGTATATTTTGCAGCAGGAGAGGGACTGGTTATGAAATCAAAATCAAGAGAGTCGTTTAGGAGCAAGTGGGGATTTATTCTGGCGTGTATCGGTTCGTCCGTTGGTATGGGCAATATCTGGATGTTTCCAACGAGAGTATCGTTATATGGCGGGGGTTCATTTCTCATTCCGTATATTATTTTTGTTATACTTATCGGATCAACCGGTGTGATCACAGAGATGGCATTCGGGCGCGCGGCGCGTTCAGGACCGATTGATGCCTTTGGTATGGCATGTGAGATGAAGGGCAAACGAAAAGTCGGTGAATCTCTTGGTATGATTCCGGTACTCGGTTCACTTGCCATGGCGATTGGATATACTGTTGTGATGGGCTGGATTTTAAAATATGCCATTGGCGCATTTACAGGTGCAACACTGGCATCAGACAGTGTTGAGGGGTATGCAGAATCCTTTGGAGCGATGGCAACATCTTTTGGCAACAATGTATGGCAGATTGGTGCGCTTGTAATCTGCATGGCGATTTTGATGTTTGGTATCGGTCGTGGCATTGAGAAAGCTAATAAGATCATGATGCCGTTATTTTTCCTATTATTTGTGATTTTAGGTGTTTATGTGGCATTTCAGCCGATGGCACTTGAAGGTTATAAGTATATTTTCAGAATTGAACCGGAGGCACTGGCACAGCCATCCACATGGATTTTTGCACTTGGACAGGCATTTTTCTCATTGTCTGTGGCAGGTAACGGAACTTTGATTTATGGTTCTTATTTATCCGATGAGGAAAATATTCCTGCGGCAGCAGCCAGAGTGGCAATCTTTGATACGATTGCAGCGATACTTGCAGCGCTTGTGATTATTCCTGCCATGGCAACCATGGGCGCTCAGCTTGACCAGGGTGGTCCGGGACTGATTTTTATTTATCTGCCAAATCTGATTCATTCAATGAGCGGCAGTTGGTTGATTGCGATTATTTTCTTTGTGGCAATTTTATTTGCAGGCATGACATCACTGATTAACCTTTATGAAGCTCCGATTGCAACAGTGCAGGAAAAGACAGGGCTTGGCCGTAAAGCCTCCTGTGTGATCATTGGCGTGATTGGTGTTATCGTATCACTGTTGATCCAGGGTATTGTGTCTGATTGGATGGATGTTTTATCCATTTATATTTGCCCGCTTGGTGCAGGTCTTGCAGGTATCATGTTCTTCTGGGTATGCGGTAAAAAGTTTGTTGAAAAAGAAGTCAGCAAAGGTTGCAAAAAGAAGATATGGGCAGCATTTTATCCAATCTGTAAATATCTGTACGTGCCGGTATGTATTCTTGTGCTGATTCTTGGTATTGTCCTTGGGGGTATCGGATGAATGTCATAAAAATATCTGTAAGAAAATTAGTTGAATTTGTGTTTAATTCCGGGGACATTGACCGTACAGTCGGCGCGGTCAGTGACGCCGAAGCCATGCAGGAGGGCAGCAGGATTCATCGAAAATTGCAGAAAAAAGCCGGTGCTGATTATCAGGCGGAAGTGCCGATGCGACTGAGCGTGCAGGTGGATGCTGACCTGACATTTGAGCTTGAAGGCAGGGCTGACGGCGTGATTACGGAATATCATATGCCGGATATCATGGAGTTGCTGGAGTCTGGAAATGCTACACATAGTGGATTAGATTCAAAGCCAGAGAATGACTCAAAAATAAATAATGATTCCAGAATAAATAATCATTTGACTACGACCGTCTACACAATCGATGAAATTAAATCAACATACACGAGCCTGAGGCAGATTACAGAACCAATACCTGTTCATCTGGCTCAGGCTTACTGCTATGCATACATTTATGCGCTGCAGCATCAGCTTGACCGTATGGATATTCAGATGACATATGTGCATATTACGACAGAAAAAATCCAGCGGTTTCGTGAAACAAAAACCTTTGATGAGCTTAAAGTCTGGTTTGAGCATGTGATTGAGGAATATGCGGTCTGGATACGCTGGCTGCTGGCATGGCAGAAGCAGAGAAATGAATCCATAGAAAATATTAACTTTCCATTTGAATACAGACCTGGACAAAAGCGCCTTGTAGGAGGCGTGTATCAGACATTAATACAGGGTAAAAAGTTATTTGCCCTGGCACCCACAGGTACAGGTAAGACGATTTCAACACTGTTTCCTGCAATTAAGGTGATGGGGGAAGGCAAGAGCCGTAAGATTTTTTATCTGACAGCAAAGACGATTACCCGCACGGTGGCAGAGGAAACTTATCGTCTGCTTATGGAGAGAGGTTTGCAGTTTAAATTTGTGACGCTGACAGCCAGGGATAAGATTTGTATTTTTGACGAGGCCAGATGCAATCCAAAACAATGTGAACGTGCCAAAGGGCACTATGACAGAGTAAATGCGGCGGTATTTGATATGATTACCCATGAAACGGCGATGAGCCGCGAAGTGATTGAAGCATATGCTGGGAAACATTGTGTGTGTCCTTTTGAAATGCAGTTAGATGCAGCACTCTGGGTGGATGGTCTGATTTGTGATTATAATTATGTATTTGATCCGAATGTTTATCTGCGGCGTTTCTTTGGTGAATCCTTTGACGGCGGACCAAAGGACGATGATATTTTTCTTGTGGACGAGGCGCATAATCTGGTGGAACGTGCCAGAGAGATGTACAGTGCTATTTTACTGCTGTCCAAATTAAAAGATGTGCGGCAGGCGGTGAAGTCTTATAATGCAAAGCTGGCGCAGAAAATCAGTAAGTGCATCAAATATATGGAAACACTTAAAAGTGAGTGCACGAAGACACAGAAGTTAGATACACTGGGTGGATTTACGATGTATCTGATGCGGATGTGCACGGATATGGAGGCTTTCTTAAAGAGTAAAGCCCCACAGGAAATCCGTGAAAGAGTGCTTGAAAATTATCTGGATGCAAAGACATTTATCTGCACTTATGACCGTATGGATGAACGCTATATGATTTATATGGAAAAGCAGGAAGAGGGCGAATTTATGATTAAAATTCTGTGCGTTGAGCCGTCAGCGGATTTGGCGTGCAGAACGGACAGGGCGCTTGGCACGATTTTCTTTTCAGCAACCTTGCTGCCGATTATGTATTATAAAAAAATGCTCAGTAAAACTTACGAAAAAGATTATGATTTATACACAGAATCACCGTTTAAAAAGGAAAACAGATTGTTGTTTGCGGCAAATGATGTGAGTAGCAAATACACACGCCGCGGGCGAAATGAATACGAGCGGATTGTCGCATATATACGCACGATTATCCGTGCAAAAAATGGCAATTATATGGTTTTTTTTCCATCCTATGCATTTATGCAGGATGTGTTGGAGGTCTTTTCAGAACAGGAAATGGCAAAGGCGGGTAATGGCATTGAGATTGTTGTGCAGCAAAATGCCATGACCGAGGAGGCCAGACAGGATTTTTTAAATCATTTTCAGGAGGATACAACCTCAACGGTCATTGGTTTTTGTGTGCTTGGTGGTATTTTCTCAGAAGGTATTGATTTGAAAGCCAGACGATTGATTGGTGTGATGGTTGTCGGTACAGGCTTGCCCCAGATTGGCAGTGAGCGTGAACTTCTGAAAAATTATTATGATGAAAAAGAAGGCTGCGGCTACGAATATGCCTATGTTTATCCGGGGATGAACAAGGTGCTTCAGGCCGGAGGCAGAGTGATTCGTACGGAAACTGATACCGGAGTGATTGCGCTTTTGGATGAGCGTTTCCACACATCGATGTACAAGTCATTATTTCCGAAGGAATGGCTGCCCTGCCCGAAGGTCGTGTTACAGAATGTGGAGGAAACCGTCAACCATTTTTGGGAGAATATTTAGTAATGTGTATTTATTTAAGCACATAACGAAAATGGGTTGCTTCTCATTTAATTATATGCTAGATTTGTTAATGAAATAACGAAGATGTCAACAGTTTAAAGGGAGTTAGAAATGTTTTAAGGAGGGAAATGTTTATGGTAGTTACAATTTGTATTGGTAGTTCATGTCATTTAAAAGGTTCAAGAGATATTATTGCGATTTTGCAGCGTTTAATCACAATGCACGGCATCGGCGACCAGGTAGAACTGACAGGTTCATTCTGTATGGGTCAGTGTGAAAAAGGTGTCTGTGTGAAGGTGAATGATGAATTATTTTCAGTTACACCAGCAACTGCTGAAGAATTTTTCAACAAGGAGATTCTTGGGAGGATTAAATAGTGGGCAATATCGGATTTAGAAAGGCTAAATGCAAGGATTGTTTCAAATGCGTGCGTATTTGTCCGGTCAAGGCGGTGCGCAGGCGTAATGAGCGCGCACAGTTTATGGCAAGAGAGTGTATCCAGTGCGGTTTATGTCTTGAATCATGTCCACAGCATGCGATATCCGTATTTAGTGATATTGACAAAATTAAAGAATATCTTGCAAAGGGTGAGAAGGTCGTTGTGACGATTTCACCGGCATACCTTGGTATTATCGATGATGCAGAGCCGGGACAGTTTATCCAGGCATTGTATCAGATGGGATTTTACGATGTTCGTGAAACTGCAGAAGGTGCGATTTATGTCACGAATGAATACAATCGGTTACTTGAAGAAAATGTGATGGATACGATTATTTCATCGGCCTGTCCGGTAATCTGTTCACTGATTGAGAAGTATTATCCTGATTTAGTAGAATATCTTGCACCGGTAGTTTCGCCAATCGTGGCTATGGGGCAGATTTTGCGCCGGGAGTATGACGATGACGTAAAGATTGTATCTGTAACATCATGTCTTGCCGAGTCCGATGAGGTACTGCGTGATGCAAGAACAAAAGGTTATATTGATGCGGTCATTTCATTTAAAGAATTGATGCGATGGATGGCGTACAGCGATGTGGTTGTCAAAGAATGTGACACATACCATCATCGCCGGGTCAATCCTATGATTAACGGTGCCTATGCGATGTGTGGCGGTGCGATTAAGGCACTGCGTGCCAAAACAGGTGAAGCAGATTCCTACAAGCGTATTTCTGTGCACGGTATCGAGGAATGCAAGATGATGCTTGAAGGTATCCGCAGAGGTGAAATCAGCCATTGCTTTGTAGAACTTCGTTCATGTAAATCCGGCTGTGTCAACGGTCCGGTATCCGGCAAGGATTACAGTCAGCGATTTAAATCACAGATGTATGTACAGGATCGTATATTAAAAACATTCCCTGATTTTGAATCAATGCCATGGCTGAAGATGGAAAAACAGTTTAAGGCTTCAGCAAAAATGGACGAGATGCCAACGGAGGAACAGATTCACGAAATTCTCGCAAAGTTTGGCAAGGATACACCGGAGAAAGAGTTAAACTGCGGTGCCTGTGGTTATAATACATGTCGTGAAAAAGCGATTGCTGTTTTCCAGAATCGAAGTGTTATCGAGATGTGTGTGCCATATATGTATGAGCAGGTGCGCTCGTTGACAGAGGTGATTATGTCTGTGTCACCGGATATGATAGTGGTGGTGGATGAGGATTTACATATTTGTGAATTTAACAATGCTGCTGAAAAAGCGTTTCATATATCCCATGAACAGGCTGTCCGGAAATATCTGTATGAATTGATTGATTCAGAAGATTTTCAGGAAGTTTTTGAAACAAAACAACACATTATGAATAAAAAGGTTGTTTATCAGTCCTATGGTATAACGACTTTACAAAATATTATTTATGTTCAGAGTCAGGACAGAGTTATAGGCTTCTTCAGAAATATCACTGAGGAAGAAAAGAAAAAAGCCAGAAGTATGCGCATGCGCATGGAAGGTGTCAATATCGCGCAGAAAGTTATTGACAAGCAGATGATGGTTGCACAGGAAATTGCGGGATTGCTTGGTGAAACAACGGCGGAAACAAAGATGACGCTGTCAAAGCTTCGTGATTCCATGCTGACAGATGAGGATGAGCAGGGATGATGAATATTAGTCTTGAAATATCCAGTAAGAGTCTGTGTAAGCATGGCGAGGAACTGTGTGGTGACACGGTTGAAATCATTAAGACAGAAAACTCGGATATTATTATTTTATCAGATGGTATGGGCAGTGGTGTTAAAGCTAATATCTTATCAACACTGACAGGAAGAATCCTTGGTACGATGCTCAAACAGGGGGCACGTATTGAGGATTGTGTTGATACGATTGCCAAAACACTGCCTGTATGTAGTGTACGAAAGGTTGCGTACTCGACATTTTCGATTCTGCAGATTTTTGGTGATGGTGAAGCCTATCTTGTGGAATATGATAATCCGGGATGCGTCATGATTCGCAACAGACAGCTTGTGGATATTCCGTATACAACCAAAGAAATCGAGGGTAAGAGCATTCGTGAGTACCGTTTTAAAGTCAGTATGAATGATTATTTTGTACTGTTTTCTGATGGTGTGACCCATGCAGGCGTCGGCGATGTGATGAGCTTTGGATGGGGCTGGGCAAGAGCCGCCGAGTATATTAAAAAGGCTTGTCAGGACCGCCATGTTTCAGCACCACGACTCACATCGATGATTTGTAAAATATGTGATGATTTATATATGAACTCACCGGGGGATGATACGACGGTGGTTGTGGCTCGTATTGTGCGCAGAAAGTATGTTAATATTTTCACAGGCCCGCCAACCTCAAAGGATTTGGATGCCGTATTAATGCGGGATTTCATGACATCTCCGGGTAAGAAAATTGTCAGCGGCGGTACGAGTGCCAACATTGCATCAAGAATTTTAAATCGAAAGATTATGGCGTCATTAAACTACACGGATCCAGAAATCCCGCCGGTGGCAACTATGGAGGGTGTTGATCTGGTGACAGAGGGTGTGCTGACATTAAATCGCTGTGTGCAGATGCTGGAGCAGTATAACAAAGGCGATATGTCGGTCATATTCTTTGATAAATTGGATGCGGACAATGGTGCAGCGATGCTTGCCAAACTTTTAATAGAAGATTGTACACACCTGAATCTGTTTGTCGGTAAAGCAATGAATGCAGAACATCAGCGGGCAGGATTGCCGTTTGATTTAAGCATCCGTATGCAGCTCGTAGACCGGATTAAGAAAGCCTGCGAGAAGATGGGTAAGACGGTGGTTGTGAAATATTATTGATATAAACAGGAGGCCAACAATGAAGCGAACATTTGGAACAGATATTAACAAAATTAAATATGAAGTTTTAGTTGAAGTTGCGAAGGCATCTTTTGAAGATCAGTTAAATGAAAAACGTGAAGAAATTCCATATACAATTATTCCTGGACGTACACCAAGATATCGTTGTTGTGTATACAGAGAACGTGAAATTATCCGCCAGCGTGTCCGTCTTGCAGAAGGTCATTCTGCAGTAGCCGGTTATGATGATAAAAATATCGTTCAGGTCATTCCCGCTGCCTGTGAGGGATGTCCGATCAATCGTTTTAATGTGACAAATAACTGCCAGATGTGTATGGCAAAAAAATGTATGGGTGCATGTAACTTTGGTGCGATTACATTTGAGCAGGGCCGTGCACATATTGACCCTAAAAAATGTAAAGAATGCGGCCGTTGTGCCCAGGCATGTCCATACAATGCTATTGCAGACCTGATGCGTCCATGTAAGCGTAGTTGTCCTGTAGATGCGATTACAATGGATGAGGATATGATTGTTAATATTGATGAAACAAAATGTATCAACTGCGGTCAGTGTGTTATCGGATGTCCGTTTGGTGCAATTTCTGATAAATCCTTTATGGTGGATGTTATTAAGCTGATTAACGGTGGTGCAAAAGTTTATGCGATGGTGGCTCCTGCCATTGAAGGTCAGTTTGGTGCCAATGTCAGTGTCGGTATGATTCGAAGTGCTGTCAAAGCCCTTGGATTTGCAGATATGTATGAAGTATCCCTTGGAGCAGACTTTGTATCTAAGAACGAAGCTGAGGAACTTGCAGAAGCCCTCGAAGAAGGACGCAAGATGACAACTTCATGTTGTCCTGCATTTGTCAACATGATTAAGAAACATTTCCCTCAGGTACTCGAAAATATGTCCACAACAGTATCACCGATGACTGCAACAGGACGTATTATTAAAGCGATGGATCCTGAAGCCGTATGTGTATTCATCGGACCATGTATTGCCAAGAAGGGTGAAGTTATTGACTCTGTTACACTTGGCGGTGCAGATTATGCGATGACTTATGAAGAACTGGCAAGTATGTTTGAAGCTAAAAACATCGACCCTGCAGACTACGAAGAAGAAATGCAGCAGGGTAGTAAATACGGCAAGAACTTCTCTGTATCCGGCGGCGTAACAGCTTCTGTCCTTGAAGTACTTAAGGAAAAAGGTGTTGAATGTGATGTCAAAGTTAATAAATGTAATGGTGCAGCAGAATGTAAGAAAGCACTGATGCTGCTTAAAGTCGGCAAACTGCCGGAAGACTTTATCGAAGGTATGGCATGTGTTGGCGGCTGTGTCAGCGGTCCTGCCATGATTAACAAAGAACGCACATTTATGAAAGACCGAAACACACAAATTGCCAAAGCTGATAATAGAGGCATCGTTGAAAATGTTGAAAAATACGATGATCTTGGTATTAAGATGACAAGAAACTAGAACATTAAAAAGTTTCAAATCAAGCGTACATAGTGATTAGCGATGATATGTGCCCTCCTGCTCGGATACCCAAGTAGGAGGGTAATTTTTATAATCTTTGTCTGTTGTATGGTGATGTTTGGTGATGTTACAAAAGGAAAATTGAACATCTAAATTTAATGCAGCTGCAATTTCTGCAATTTTTCGAATAGAAAAATTATAATCGCCACGTTCCCAGCGCGAAACAAGAGATTGGGAAGCACCAATATGTCTGGCGAATTGTGCTTGTGTCATGTGTAATTTTAAACGCTCATTTGTGATGGCGGTTGAAATTTGTGCGATAATTTTGGCAGTGAGCATATCGGTTGGATTAAGTGTATCTTCAAACAAGTCGAGTACATCTGATAACTGATTGCTTTTTGAGCATGATGTTGTTGTGGATAAGGTCGTATTTGGTAATAAATCATTATGCATATCCAATGTAGGCAGCCTCCTTTTGCGATGTATGTGAATAAAAAATTTGATTTAGTATTTAGTTAGTTCATCAAGACGATGCTCAAGAACTTCAATATATTGAGTGTAGTCGGTTGATTTTTTGCCGCTGCGTTCGTAAAAAGCAGCGAACAATTGAGCGTTAGTATCAGAAATATGTATCAATAGTCTGACGTTAAATTGTGCTTGCTGAAGGTGGATGGAATAAAAAATTTCTTTGTTCTTAAATAGTTTCTCATTACTGTCTATCATATAAATCATTGAGCCAAATTCCTGAATGTTTTTTAATTGCGTAATCAGTAAAGTGAAAAATTTTTGTTCTTTTCCTTTCAACTCTTTCTTTAATAAAGCTGAAAGTTCTTTAATAAAACGTGGATGTACTTGAAAATCTTCAAGATAAATCAATAACTGATGTATAGCATCTCTAGTGTTCATATTATTTATACTCCTATATTATTACATATATGTAATAATTTCAATAAAATTTACAAAATCGATATAGTTAAAATAAAAGTTTAATGAGTTTTTTGGATGGATGATTATATAAATTTATCGCATATCTGAAGTAAAAAATGTGATGTGATTGATTAGATAAATGATTTAAATTGTCGAGGAATATGGATATGATACATCAGGAGAAAAATAAATTCAATTATTATCGTTCGACAAAATTTGACATAAAAAATAATAAAAGGAAAATACTAAATTTGGCTTATACTAAAATGAACCTGGATAAAACAACGATAAATAGTGTATTTTATCCAGGTTCTTTTTTACTGTTCCCAATCATATTTGGGGCCGATGCATTGTGGTGTGTGATTCCAGTGGTTGAGGGGATTATGCTGATTGTGAGTATGATTTTCCTGTTACTGACGCATAAAAAAGAGTCGAGAATAACAATACGCCCTTTTGGGATAGACAGAAGAAATAAAAATTCTATCACCAAAAGAGCGTATTTGTATAAGCAGTCGTTTTATGCCTCCGCCTTTTCGACATTGGAAGTATCTGTAATAACAGAAGCCTCGCGCCAGTGACCGAGTTTATAATACAGTATAAGCGCAAGTGCGTTTGCAGCGTTACCGATAATCATAGCATAATAAAGTCCTGTGTAATCGTTTGCTCTGTAAGCCAGGACATAAGAAAGTATGATGCGGATTCCGATATTTAAAAATGCTGAAAGCATTGGAATCGTTGATGCGCCGGCACCACGAATGATACCTGTCAGCGTATTGTTTAATGCGGCAAAAATATAGAAAAATCCAAGTGTACGAAGACCAACTGTGCCAACATCAATAATCGCCTGTTCATCAGTAAAAAGACGAACTGCATACGGTGCGCAGGCAAACAGGATAATACCAAGCCCAACGGCGAGCGCACATGCCAGAATAAGGCTCAGGCGGATACCTTCTTTGAGTCGTTCATGCTTTTTGGCACCAATATTCTGACCGACAAATGTTGTAATTGCCGTACCAATCGCCATCATCGGCAAAATAATAAAACCATCGATTTTAATAATCGTACTGTTGGCAGCAACGACATTACTGCCGAAACTGTTTGTAAATGTCTGAACAACTGTACTTCCGGCGGAAGTTACAAGCTGCTGAAGTCCGGCTGGTATACCAATCAATAAAATGGATTTAGCAAGATCCGGATGAATGCGGAGTGTCGATGGACGTACCGTAATATTGTATCGTTTGCCGCACAAACGGAAAATGACAGCGATTGCCGAAATCAACTGTGCGAGAATCGTTGCCCAGGCAGCACCGGTTACACCCATGTTAAAGACAACAACAAATAAAAGGTCAAGTCCCATATTTAAAATACTGCAGAAAATTAACAGACCGAGCGGCCATACAGAATCGCCCATACCGCGTAAAATCGAACTGCACATCTGATAATACAGGTGTCCGACTGTTCCGATAATGATAATAATGTAATAATCCAGAGCGTCCTGAAAAATATTGTCCGGTGTTTTGATCAGCTTCATTACGGGGCTGGCAGTCACAAGTCCAATAACCGTAATGGCTACAGATACAATAAGCGCAACAATCATTGCAGTATTTACTGTTTTGTTGACACTGTCGGCTTTTTTGGCACCATAGTATTGAGCAACGACAACGGTGGCACCTGCACCAACGGAGATTAAGAATGAGTTAATCATCATGGTTAAAGAAAAACTGGCACCAACGGCTGCCAGCGCATCTCCACCTACGAATTGTCCAACGATGATGGAATCCACCATGTTATAAAGCTGTGTGAAAATATTTCCGAGAATAATCGGAATCATGAATACAAGAAATCCTTTAGTTACATTCCCCTGGGTCAAATCCATCTGACCCTTCTTTTGCTTGACAGTTTCTGTCATTTAATCACCCCTGATATTTAATTTTGTTTACCCCTGTTGTACAGATGTTTAATATTTTAAACGTCTGATATCAGATTGTTTTGTACACTGTACGTGTGCAATCTCTTTAATAAAATTATAACAGTCTCAGATTGAATGTCAATTAACGGAAATTGAGTTTCTGATATAGAAATCTGGCAAAAACACTTGAGTTTCACAGATTAACGTGATATAATATTTGGCAGAAAAAGAGGGGAGCTTGTGTGCAGGCTGAGAGGAAATCCAAAGATTTCGACCCGGAAACCTGATTCGGATAATGCCGACGTAGGAAACATAGAACTTCTATTGTCAGGCACCCGTGAAGGTGTCTTTTTTGTTTGATATTAGATACATTCTTTCAATATAGAAGGAATGGCATCAGGTGTCCGCAGACCGATTGTGGCGAATGAGGGGGAGCGCCCTGATTCGTAAAGTGTTTAACAGCGATGGGAAGCCGTGTTCCGGCGTGAGAGGAAACCAGCAAGTTTCGACCGACCTCATTTAATGACAGCAGGGAAAGTCTGTCAAATTCAAGGGGAAGCGACGCTGTCAACACTGATGCCGTTTCTCTGCAAACAAAGTTTGAAGGAGTGTAGACAAATGAAAAATAACACCAAAAAATTAGCTTTAGCCGGCGTTTTCTGCGCACTGGCTGTTGTCGGCAGCCTGTTTTCATTTCCTGTATTCGGAAGTAAATGTGCGCCGGTACAGCATATGGTCAACATCATGTGTGCCATTTTTTTAGGACCGGGTTATGGCGTGGCAGTAGCCTTTGTAGCCAGCCTGATTCGTAATCTTTTAGGACTCGGAAGCCTTCTGGCATTCCCTGGCAGTATGATTGGGGCATTGCTTTGCGGACTGATGTACTGGAAAGTCAAAAAAATCATCCCAACACTGATTGCCGAAGTGTTTGGTACAGGTATTTTAGGTGGTTTATGCGCATATCCAATGGCGATTTTATTTATGGGAAAAACAGCCGGTGACATCGCTTTTTACGCATATGTAATTCCATTTTTAGTATCAACAGCCGGTGGCGCAATTATTTCAGGATTAATCCTTGCAGCACTGGATAAATCTGGGGCTTTGAAGATATTGAAAGGAAAACTTTAGGATTTAAAATTATAAAAATCAAATCATAAAAAGACTTTGACAGTCGTGTATCTCCGTATAAAAGGGGAACGACAGTCAAAGTCTTTTTTATTTACAAAATTCATTTCTTGTTTGTCATACTCTCAACAATGACCATAAGTGCTTCCAGTTGTTCAGTGTTTAAATGCCTGAGAAGTGCTGTCAATTTCTTTATCTTTTCGGGACTTTCAGATTCAGTGTCAAAAAAATCCTTTGGACTTATGTGAAGAAAGTCACAGATATAAAAGAAATTATTCATAGACGGTAAAGCTTTAGCGTTTTCAATTGTGTTGATATAACCGGGATTTTGTCCAATAGACAAACTCATATCTCGTGCGGAAATCCCCATTTGTGTGCGCAACTGTACTAATCTTTGCGAAAACATCATTTCATTCATATGTACTGCCATCCTTTCTCTGTTACTTTAAAAGTATTGTATCTGACTCAATTCGTGAAAATGATGCATTGTATAAAATATTAGAAACGAAGCAACGCATTAAATGTGATAATATACATTGATTATATATGATGAAAAGTAATAATTTGAATATAGAGAATATGAATAAATCAAATAAAAAGAAAAAATGTCAGGATTTGTATTTTATATTAATGAAAACAACAAATATTAGAAATAAATTCACAAAGTTGCAATTTACAGATTCAAAAATTGACGGTATAATTAATAAAACAAAACACAACAACGTACAAAAGATAAAATTGATGGCATACATGATGATGTCGCCAACAGGCGATAAGTTTATTACAGGAAGTATTGTCCATCAATTTTTGTATTCTACAAAAGAAAAGTCACGCATAGAAGCTGCGAAAGATAAAATGACAAATAGTCGGAAACAGTAAAGATGGGGGAAAGTATTCTCCGAACAGTAAACTTATGGAGGTGGCTCATACGTGGCATATGAAGTAAAGATGCAGGATAAGGAATTGGAAGTACGTTACGAAAGATACAAAGGTATTATAAAGAATTTCACATTGATGAGTGACATATTTATGCGGAATGTATTTAAACAGAGGGAATGTTTAGAGTATGTTTTGCAGGTGATTATGGAGAAGAAAAATCTTCAGGTGATTGATAAGGTTGTTCAAAAAGATTATAAGAATCTTCAGGGGCGATCGGCTGTATTAGATTGTGTGGCGAAGGATTTGGATGGAAACATTTTCAATGTGGAGATTCAACAAGATAATGAGGGCGCTGCACCGAAACGGGCAAGATATCACAGTGGATTAATGGATATGAATACATTAAATTCCGGTCAGGATTATGATGAACTTCCAGAAAGTTATGTGATTTTTATTACAAGAGATGATGTCTTGGGGTATGGACTTTCGATTTATCATATTGAAAGAAAAATCCGGGAAAATGATGAAATATTTCAGGATGGAGCACATATCATTTATGTCAATTCAAAGAAACAGGAAGATACAGAACTTGGGAGATTGATGCATGATTTGCATTGTAAAGATGCCAAAGACATGCACAGTGAAATCCTGGCAAAACGCGTTTATGAACTTAAAGAAACACCGAAGGGAGTTGAAAATATGTGTCGTGAGATGGAAGAATTGATGAATGAAGGTATGGAAATTGGCAAATTAGAAAAAGCAAAAGAAACAGCTACAGAACTTTATAAAATTGGAATGGAGATAGAGAAAATAGCAGAAATACTTAAAGTTAGTCAAGATGATATCAAGAAATGGATAGCTGAAGCAGAATAATAAATATTACAGTATGTAAAAATAGAGTCCAGGCAGGAAGAATCAAATTTTAAATGTGGATGTTATGTTCGACGTTTTAAAGATTTATTTAAGATTTAATCCTGCCTGGACTTTATTTTTACTAAAAACACAATTTAGTCATATAGGAATTGTAAATATATTGGAATGGAGAAAGAATCAGAATAGTTGTAAAAAGTTTAAGATAGCTCTTGACACTATGCAATACATAGTATACAATACACACCATAAAGATACTATGCATTGCATACTATATATGACATCATAATATGATGAGGTTGTAGAATTACGGGAGTAGCATTAGTTATGGAGTAATTTGTGATATCAAGTTAGTGTCAAAATCTAAATTGCGATGGCGATTGTGCTTGTACAAATCAGCGCTTTATGCATAGGTTGATTGTAAAATTGAATTTGAATATGATTAAATAAAAAAATAATTAACGGAGGTGTACCATGGATACGCAGCGGAAGAAAGGTGTGTTGGAGGTTTGTGTGCTTTCGGTGTTAAAGCGCGGACCATCATACGGATATCAGATTATACAGGATGTGTCATCATGCATTGAGGTGAGTGACTCGACGATGTATCCGATTTTGAGGCGTCTGGAGGCGAATGGATTTGTGACGACATATTCCTCAGAACATAATGGACGTACGAGAAAGTATTTTCAGATTACGGACACAGGCATTCAGAAAATCAAAGATTTTTTAGATGAATGGGATGAAATGAAGAAAATTTACGGATTTGTGGATGAGAATTTTCAGGCTTAGAAGCGCTGATAAAACAAAAAACGATTATCAATAAAAAAGTAAGAAAAACGACAAGTTTAATAAAAAAGGGGAATTATTATGAACAGAAATGAATTTTTTAATACATTATTTGCAAATTTACCGCAATATACAAAAGAAGAACAGGATGAAATCAGAACATATTATGATGAGTTGATTAGTGATGGCATAGAGGCCGGACTGGATGAAGCGGAGGTGATTTCAAAGTTGGATACACCTGAAAATATAGCACACAGCCTGAATGCAGAATATGGCAAAACTGTCAATGTTGCCAAGATTCAATCGTCAGGTGCAGTGACAGATTTGCTGGAAGAACAACCGGAAAATATCAATCACATATTCAGTGATAAGCAGTCATCCTCTGACTATACATCCACGCAGCCAATTCACAACGTCGTTTTATCTGCCAGAAACAGAGGCTTTTCCGTAGGCGTTTCAGAGGATGAGCAGGTGCATGTGTACTGTGAGCAGGACGAGTGGGATGAGATTATCTGTTATGAGAAAGAGGGTACATTTTTCTTTGCACAAAATAACAGAAAAAATCTTCGATTCTTCTTCGGTTTTAACAGCAGGAGCTGCTCAAATATTACTGTAAAGCTGCCAAAATCTGTGCTGCAGGCAGAAGTGACAACAACAAATTCAAGTATTCATATGACACCTGGTTTAACCTTGGATGTCCTCAGAGCGCAGACAAAAAACAGCGGTATCAGTTGTCAGGGAATGATGTGTGGGCAGCTTGAATTGATGACAATAAATTCAACGATTAAATGTGAACAGGTCAATGCTCAGAATATCCAATTGACGACAACCAATGCCAGTGTGAAATTAAAAGAGATAACTGTTCAGAATGAACTTCGTGCCAAAACGAGCAATGCAGTCATTCATTTTGAAAATATATCAGCGAACAGCATTCATTTTGAAACAACAAATTCCGGCATTAAGGGTACTTTGCCGGGTCGGGCTGAAGATTATGCGATTACGAGCCATACAAGCAACGGAAAAAATACATTGCCGGAATCATGGAATGTGGATAACCCATCAGCCAAACAGTTGTCGGTGCTCACAAGCAATGGTTCTATAAAGATATTTTTTGAGTAATGTATTTAAACTTGATGTGGGATTTTATATACTTTAATATTTTAAAACGTTGAAATTTAAAACTTTAAATTCATGCATTAAATTTAATTGACCAAAATTTGTTAGAATGTTAAAATATAATGATGTCAGGGGCAAAATATTTAACAGCAAAATAATTTGAAGTAATAAAGAAGGTGGTTTCATGAAAACACGGCAGGAAGCGTTAGACTTTGGTCTTTCGTTTCCGGATACATATGCGTCAACGCCGTTTCGGGACACAAACTGGCAATTGGTGCGTGTGAGGGGCAGCAAGAAAGCATTTTTGTGGATTTATGAGCGTGACGGCTATATTAATTTAAATGTTAAACCAGACCCTGCATGGCGGGACTTCTGGCGGGATGCGTACCCATCTGTGATTGCAGGATGGCATCAGAATAAAGATCATTGGAATACGATTATTTTAGATGGCAGTATACCGGATGCAGATATTGAGAAAATGATTGCAGAAAGTTATGATGTTGTGACTTACAGTCCGACAAAGCGGATATATGAGGCTGTCCAGAAAGTACCAAAGGGCTGTGTAGCAACGTATGGTCAGATCGCGGAGTTGGCAGGCAATAAGCGAATGGCAAGGGCAGTGGGGAATGCATTACATAAAAATCCGGATCCTGAGCATATTCCGTGTTATCGAATTGTCAACAGTAAGGGCGAACTTGCAGAAGCGTTTGTGTTTGGTGGGGAAGATATTCAGGCAAAATTGCTAATGGCAGATGGCATAGAGGTCAAAAATGGCAGAGTTGACTTAAAACGATATGGCATTTGCGTTGCAGATTTTTTAGATGCTGAAGAAGAATATTAGTTATAGTTTACACAATGTGTGAATATTAAAGCGTATTTAAAAGAGTTATCCTGTTATAGCTGATAGTTGATGAAATAATGCGGTATAATTTTAAGTGCGAAAAAATTCAGTTTAAATTTGCCTAAGGTCAGCAAAAGGAGGAGAAGGCGGCATGAAAGAAAACATGAAAATAGTTTACAGAACCGATTTATACAATGGGGATCCGGTTGTGAATTTTGAGGAGAACGGCAAGGTTGCCGGTTTTATTGTGATGATGCAGGAACCGCAGTATCGTTCACTGCGCCTGAGTTGTCTGGAGGATATTGCAGTATTTTTGGACGATGAAGAATTTCACATGAATGATTGCATGAAACTGGAAACGTCAACAGGCATGAAAGACCCGGCAGATATGCCAACGATGGCATTTGACCGATGGGATTTTGCCCAAACGGCTAAAATCTATGTGTATAAGGATGGTGGCATTCCTGATGGCAAACATCATCTGGAAGCACTTGTGTTGGTTCGAAGTGCACAGGATAACACGCTTGGCAGTTTTGGCAGCGGAGCTTATGAAGGCATTCAGCTTGATATTGAGATGAAGGAGGGCAAATCAATATGTTAAATTTGGGTGTAACGATTTACAGTTTGCAGGCGGATTTCAGAGAACATCGATATGATTTATACCATTGCCTGAAAAAATTACATGAACTGGATATTAAAGGTATTGAGATTGTGCCATCACAGAATTTATCGGGACTTCAGGAGGAAGGTGTTGACCTGGATTTCTATAAACAGTGGCATGAGTGGATGGAAGAATTTGGCATGACGCCGACTAATTATAATCTGTACGATGAACCTTGTATTTATAAGAATCGCTGGCTTAGTGAAAATGAACGTATTGCACAGCTTCGAAAAGGTCTTGAGATTGCAAGTAAACTGGGCTTTAGAACAGCACGTTTGTCAGTAGATTATGGTTTGCCAAATACAAAACATCTTGAAAATTCGGTTAAATGCTGTGAGGAGTATGGTATTATCGGTTCAATAGAGATTCATTCACCATATTCATTAAAATCAAACTGGGCGCAGGCGTGGTTTGAAACCATTGATAAGCTTGGTACAAAATATGCAGGTATTCATCCGGATGCAGGTATCTTCAGAACAGGTCCGGTGGACAAAGCTTGTAAACTTGCCATTTTAAAAGGCGCAAATCCGGATATTATAGAGATGATTAAGGAAGAATATGCAAAGGCGGTTGTGCGCCGCCGTGAATCCGCAGCGCGCCTTGAACTTCCGGGTGAATACAGAAAGACTTTTGGTTTTGGTGAGCCTGAAATTGTAGAAAAAATCAAAGCAATGGGCGGCGGCCCGTTAGAATCACAGTTGATTATGCGCTTTTCCTGTGATGATCCTGCCTGGTTGTGTGAATATAGCAAATATATTGTACATTTTCATGGTAAATTTTATGAAGTGCTTTCAGATGCGCAGGGCAATCTGTATGAGCCGTCAATTGATTATCAGGGCATAGTGGATGCGCTTGTAAAATCTGATTATCCTTATTGGATCAGCACGGAATGGGAAGGCCAGCATCTGTTCAGAGATGCTGCATATCCTGAAATTCCACCAAAGGGTGAAGAATATGTGAAGCTTCAGCATGACATGATTCGACAGATGGAGCAGCGTGCGCGCGAAAAACTTGGCAAATAAATATATCATAGTTTTTCAAAGATGAAAAAAATATAGAATAATTTTAATTTTCGGAGGGCATAAAAACAAAATGGAAAGAGAACGACTTGGAAGCCGTCTTGGATTTATTTTATTAAGTGCAGGATGTGCGATCGGATGCGGCAACGTGTGGAAATTTCCATGGATGGTCGGAGAAAATGGTGGCGGTGCGTTTGTACTGTTGTATGTTATTTGCTTAATATTGCTCGGACTTCCTGCAATGACAATGGAGTTTGCGCTTGGCAGGGCGGCTCAGGCAAGTCCGGTAAAGATGTATTACAAATTAGAGAAAAAAGGTCAGAAATGGCATTGGCACGGTTATGTAGCGTTGGTGGGCAATGTATGCCTGATGGCATTTTATACCGTGGTGACCGGATGGTTGATGTATTATTTTATAAGTTTTGTTACTGGTAATACTGCGGAACTTGGATTTGAAACAATGATTACAAATCCGTCAATCAATGTCATTTATCTGGCAATTGCAATAGTGATTGGTTTTGTAATTCTGACATTTAAGCTGCAGGGCGGTCTTGAGCGTGTTACAAAATACATGATGTGTCTGCTAATTATTTTAATGATTGTGCTGGCAGTAAAAAGCGGCACATATGCAGGGGCAGCGGAGGGCTACAAATTTTATCTGATTCCTGATTTTGGTAAAATCACACCGAAGGTTGTTGTAAGTGCGATGAATCAGGCATTTTTCACGTTATCTGTCGGCATGGGTTCAATGGCGATTTTTGGCAGTTATATCGGTAATGACCGCAGTCTGATGGGCGAGAGTGTGCATGTGATTGTATTAGATTCATTTGTGGCTATTGTGGCAGGTCTGATTATTTTCCCATCCTGCTATGCCTTTGATTTGAAGGTGACGGCGGGACCGGCATTGTTATTTGATACGATGGCAACGGTGTTTAAAAACATTTCCGGCGGACGTATCTGGGGCAGTTTATTCTTCCTGTTTATGGTGTTTGCCGCGTTATCTACAGAACTTGCAGTGTGCGAGAATATTCTTGCATGTATGCGTGAACTGACTGGATGGTCACGTAGAAAGGGCTGTCTGATTTGTGGTATCGGGGTGTTTGTGCTGTCACTGACAACGGCACTGGGCTTTAGTGTATTGCATTTTCATCCGTTTACACCATCCTCTACATGGTTGGATTTCTGGGACTTCCTTGTAAGTAACAATATCTTGCCGCTGGGTGCATTGATTATTGCAATTTTCTGTACGAATAAACGCATCGGCTGGGGATGGAATAACTTCATGGCAGAAGTGAACAAAGGCAAAGGCCTGAAAGTGAAAAACTGGATGAAACCTGTGTTTAGCTATGTTTTGCCGATTGGCATTATCGTTATTTATATCATTGGAATGGTGACATTTGACTGGCGGTAAAAAAGTCACTTTTAAACTATAAACTAAAATTTAAATCCCATCATTTTATAATAGATGTAAAAAGTAATATCTGTTATAAAAGGATGGGTTTTCGATTTTTCAAATAATCAAAAGTATTCAAAACAAAGACTCCTTGTGAAATGTATTTAATGATATAGTTATTAAAAAAGTGTAAAGAATTATAATTTATAAAAGTTTTTTCATTGCCATTTTGTGCCGATGACTTTATAATAATTATATCAGACTCTGTGAAAATTTGCAGAAATATAATCAGAATTTTCACAGGTCTGGAAAAGATAAAGAAAATATGTCTGTCGCCGGATAAAAACATTGTTCGGAGTGAAAGGGCTGGTGGTTACATATGAAAACAGTTATTAAATACGAATTAATTATTAATAAAGCAATGCGCTCTGCGTTAAATTATGATACACCAGATGAACAGATTAATGAGTTTATCAGATTTTTCGGAAAGCATATCGGTTCAGACCGAATTTACATTTTTGAAGATAATTTTGAAAGACATGTTACGAATAATACTTATGAGTGGTGCGCAGATGGTATTGTACCACAGATTAATTTTTTACAGAATGTAGATATGGATGTTATTCGTTGGTGGTATGACAGTTTTGATGAAGGCAAAAGTGTGATTATACCTGATGTCGAGGAGATTCGTGAAGAACATAAGTTGCCTTATGAGATGCTGCGCAATCAGAAGGTGCGGAATGTGGTTGTCAGCCCGCTAAGATATAACGGTCAGATTTCAGGCTTTTTCGGTGTTGACAATCCGCCATTGGAGGATACAGAAGGTCTTGTGATGTTTCTGGAAACAATCAGTACATTTCTGATATCCTTATTAAAACTCAGAAATTTATTTAAGAAATCAACGGAAGCTGCGCGTCTAAGTAGTTATTCAGTGCTGGCAGATATTTATATGTCTATGTACCTGATTAATGTGCAGACGGGACGCTATTATACAATTAAGCGCTCAACCTATACTGAGAGTTTATCTTACGTGGAAAAAGATAAAGTATTTCAGTATCAATTTAAGAAAATAATGAAAGGTTTTTGTCTTGAAAAGGATTTAAGTGATCTGCTGAAATTTGCAGATTTATCCACACTTGAGGAACGCTTTAAAACAACAAATGCGCTTGTTAATGAATTCCAGAGTACCGTATATGGCTGGTGCCGTGTGCGATTTATCAAAGTTGATGATGATGCGAATGGCAATTTGTGGCATGTTCTTTACTGTATGGAAGTTATTGATGAGGAAAAGAAACGGGAAAGCAGGCTTTTGTATCTGTCAGAAACAGACCGAATGACTGGTGTATGCAATCGCGGCAGTGGCGAGAGTAAGATTATTCAGCACCTTGAAAATGGCTTGGGAGGACTGTTTTGTATTCTTGACTGTGATAAATTTAAATCAATTAATGACACATATGGACACATTGTGGGGGATTCAGTGATTATTGCTTTGGCAGATGTGCTGCAGAGTGCGTGTCGTGAACATGATATTGTGATGCGTCTTGGTGGTGATGAGTTTGCACTATATCTTCCTGGGCTTGTGGACAGAAACCAGGCAGATGCTTTTTCACAGCGGCTTATACAAAAGATTTCGACAATCCGGATTCCGGAGATGGGTGAGCACAATATTTATGTCAGTATAGGTGGTGCTATCTGCCAAAAAGGTGAAAAAGTAACTTTTGACCAGCTTTACAGGAAAGCAGATTCAGCGATGTATGCCAGCAAAAAAACAGAGGGTTATTGTGCAACGATTTATGAGCGCAATACGGATGTTGGGTAAAGTGAATATATAATAATATCAATGGGGGTAAAAGTTACTTTTACCCCTAATATCTTGAAGATTTTTATATGCTGAATTTTATCGTTGAATATAAGTTTTGGTTTGAATTTGAAATTAATGCGGCAAATTTAAGTATTGCCAGATTTAATCGTACAGTGGGTCCTTCACGCCATTAGCTTCAAAAGCAAGTTTTCGGTCGATACATGTACCACATTTGCCGCAAGGCTTGTCACCGCCTTCATAACAACTCCATGTAAGTTCATATGGCACATGCAGACGTAAACCTTCTGCAACAACCTGGGCTTTATTTTTATTAATGAAAGGTGCTTCAACTTTTAATGCATGTCCGCTGCCTTCATAAATAGCTGTGTTGATGCTGTCATAGAAAGGCACGCTGCAGTCCGGATAAGCATTGCCTGCCGCATCGTCTTTATGCGCACCATAGTAAATCACGCTGCATTCATGTGAGAGAGCAAGACTTGCTGCGGCTGATAAAAACAGACCATTTCTAAAAGGCACATAGGTTGTCACCGGTGCGCCGTTTTGGGCTTTTAACTGTTCCTCATAAGATTCCTCAGGAATTTCCTCTGTGGAATGAGAAAGTAATGAACAGTTGCTGTCTGCAAAAATATTTGAAAGGTCAAGCTCCATGCCTTTCATGCCGTAATGTTTTAAAATACTTTCGGCAGCAGCCACTTCTTTTGTATGTTTCTGTCCGTAAACAATTGAAACAGGGATAACATTTTCTTTGCCATATTTTTCAATTGCAAGCGCAAGACAGGTTGTGCTGTCTACGCCGCCGCTAAATAAAACCATTGCTTTTTCTGGTGTCTGTGACATAGTGATTCCTCCTATCTATTATCTACTTTCTCAGGATACATATCATGGTGTGTCAAACGGTCAAATGCAACCTTTTCCCAGACTGTACCGGCTTTGCCGTGGTTGCAGTATGGGTCGATGGAAATGCCGCCGCGCGGTGTGAATTTGCCCCAGACTTCGATGTATTTAGGGTCCATCAGTCGTACAAGGTCATTCATAATGATATTGACACAGTCTTCATGAAAATCGCCGTGATTTCTGAAGCTGTACAGATACAATTTTAAAGATTTACTTTCCACCATGCGCTCATCAGGCACATAGGAAATATAAATTGTGGCAAAGTCCGGCTGGCCTGTCATCGGACAAAGACTTGTAAATTCAGGACAGTTAAATTTGACAAAATAATCATTTTCAGGGTGTTTATTTGGGAAAGTTTCCAGAACTTCCGGTGCATAATCAGATTTGTAAACTGTTTTCTGATTGCCAAGCAGTGTGATATTTCCCATTTCTTCAGAACTTCTTCCGCTCATAGAGATTCTCCTTTTTTGGTATATATTTTTTAGTGATAAAAATTAACAATCTTAAGTTTAAGGTATGAATGATATTTAGAATCCGTTATCCATGTAACATCTTAAAGCATTCCATGCAAAAAAGCAACTATTTATACATCGTGTGACCGCTGACGGAATTTTCCGGGAGTGGTGCCGTATTTTTCTTTGAAACACCGGTTAAAATAAGAAAGATTATCAAAGCCGACATCCGCCGCTGTAGCAAGCACCGTTGTATCTGAGCCGGTCAGCAGTCTTGCAGCCATGGACAGCCGGTAATCCTTCAGATATTCAATGAAGGAGGTGCCAAGGATTTCTTTGAAGCAGCGCATAAAATGTGATTCTGAGCATTGCGCAACTGCAGCAGCATCTTTAATAGTAATATTTTGCGCATAATGCAGTTCGACATACTTAAGTACAGGTTTGATTTTATTTAACATTTTTGCATCAGGCTGAGTACTTTCTGATAATTTGCAGTAAAGATTCAGTACAAAAAATAGCTGAAAAATCTGACCTTTGATAAATAAAAGATAACCTTCCGGTCGTTCATCTGAAATCTTATCGCAGGCATCAAGCGGTGCACAGATATCCTTATAATGTATATCTTCCGGCAAAAATACAGAAGGAATAGCGATGCGGCCATCTAAAAGAGGTAAAATAAAATCCTTACAGCTGCTGTCCAACTGCTTTGAAATCAGCATATTTGTGTCAAAAATAATATTTTCATATTCCATTGTTTCATTTTCAAACTGATCAATAGCGTGAAGCTGTCCCGGCAGCACAAAAATAATCGCACCGGCCTTCAGATGATACTGCGTTAAATTGACTGTAATCAGTCCCTGGCCTTTTTTAATATAAATAATTTCCATCTCCTCATGCCAGTGCAGCGGTACATCTTTAAAATCCAGCGGAATAGTGCATGGATAGGTAATATATGGAAAGAAAGCATCACTGTGTTTTTTTATTTCCTGATAATTTTCATATTCGAGTATATTCATGAGCATATTATAATAAAATATGATGTAGGTGTCAAAAGTTATAAAATGATAGAATTGTACACTTTTTTGAAGTGATTGCGCAAGATTTTTTTTAGGCGAGTTACTATAATGACGATATAAGGTTATGACATACAGATAAGAATTTTCAGACTGAAAAATTCTTATATTATTCCGCTTAATAAGGAGGAAAAATTATGGCAATCAGAGAAGATATCGAAGCAAAGCTTCAGAAACCTATTCAGGAAAGCAGTAATGAAGAACTTTATCTTGCACTGCTTCATTTAGTAAAAGAACGTGCCGAAGCAAAAGTAACAAATGATGGAAAGAAAAAATTGTATTATATTTCAGCAGAATTCTTAATCGGTAAACTGCTGTCTAATAATTTAATTAATTTAGATATTTATGATGATGTAAAAAAGGCATTGGCCGAGAATGGAAAGTCTTTAGCTGAAATCGAAGAGCTGGAATTGGAACCTTCCCTTGGTAACGGAGGACTTGGACGTCTGGCTGCTTGTTTTATTGATTCTATCGCAACACTTGGCTTAAATGGTGATGGTGTGGGCTTAAATTACCATTATGGTCTGTTTAAACAGGTATTTGATCATAACCTTCAGAAAGAAACACCAAATCCATGGATTACCCCAAATAGCTGGTTAAATCGCACAGAGGTATCATATCCTGTATCTTTCGGTGGTTTTAAAGTTCAGTCCAGACTGTATGATATTGATGTTGTGGGTTATCAGAACCGTACAACAAAATTACATTTATTTGATATTGAAACAGTTGATGAAAGTATCGTTGGTGAAACAATTGATTTTGATAAAGAAGATATTAAGAAGAATCTGACATTATTCCTTTATCCGGATGATTCTGACGATAAAGGCCGTCTGCTTCGTGTATACCAGCAGTATTTTATGGTCAGCAATGCGGCACAGCTTATTCTTGATGAATGTATCGCAAAGGGCAGCAACTTACATGATCTTGCAGATTATGCAGTTGTTCAGATTAACGATACACATCCATCTATGGTCATCCCTGAATTGATTCGTCTGTTGATGGAAAAAGGCATTTTAATTGATGAAGCTATTGAAATTGTTTCAAAAGTCTGTGCATATACAAACCATACAATCCTTGCAGAAGCCCTTGAAAAATGGCCAATTGATTTCCTTGAGAAGGCAGTGCCACAGTTAATGCCAATTATCCGAGAACTGGACAACAAGGTGTGCCAGAACGTCAGCGATGAAAGCACATATATTATCAAAGACAACCTTGTGCACATGGCACATATGGATATTCATTATGGATTCAGCGTTAATGGTGTAGCTTACCTGCATACAGAAATCCTGAAAAATACTGAACTGAATGCATTTTACAAGCTGTACCCTGAAAAATTCAATAATAAGACAAACGGTATTACATTCCGCCGCTGGTTAATGTCCTGTAACCCTGAGTTAGCTATACTGATTACAGAACTCATCGGTGATGGCTGGAAGAAAAATGCTGAAGAATTAAACAAACTTGAAGCATATAAAGATGACGTGAAAGTGTTGAAACAGTTCATGGCAGTGAAAGCACTTAAGAAACGTGATCTTGCAGATTATCTTAAGAAAACACAGAACATCGATATTGCACCGGAATCTATTTATGATATTCAGGTGAAACGTCTGCATGAATACAAACGTCAGCAGATGAATATTTTATATGTCATCGATAAATATTTTGAAATTAAAGCAGGAAAGAAGCCTGAAACACCAATTACAGTATTCTTTGGCGCAAAGGCAGCTCCGGCTTACATTATTGCAAAAGACATTATCCATCTTATTTTGTGTATGGAAGAAATTATCAAAAATGACCCTGAAGTCAGCCCGTATTTAAATGTTGTGATGGTTGAAAACTATAATGTAACACTGGCTGAAAAACTGATTCCTGCATGTGATATTTCAGAGCAGATTTCACTGGCTTCCAAAGAAGCTTCAGGTACAGGTAACATGAAATTTATGTTAAACGGCGCATTGACACTTGGTACAATGGATGGTGCCAATGTTGAAATCGGTGAACTTGTCGGAGAGGATAACATTTATACATTTGGTGATTCATCAGAAGAAGTTATTGAACGCTATGCAAGAGGCGACTATTCTTCAAAATGGTATTATGAAAATAATGAAACCATCAAACGTGCCGTTGATTTCATTATCAGCGATACAGTGAGAGCTGTTGGTTCAGATGAACATTTATATCGTCTGTACAACGAATTAATCAATAAAGACTGGTTTATGACATTCCCTGATTTTGAAGCTTACAAAGCTACAAGAGATCAGATGTATGCAGACTACGCAGACCGTATGGCATGGACTAAGAAAACATTGATTAATATCAGTAAAGCAGGATTCTTCTCATCAGACAGAACCATTGCTCAGTATAATGATGATATCTGGAAATTAGATTAAGTGTATAGAGTATATAAAAAATATGGCTGCCAAAATATGTGAGTTGGCAGCCATATTTTTTGACATTATTTTTATAAAAAGCAGTCATGATTTTTATAGTTTCCTCAAATTTGCTTTGCTATAATTAATTCATCAAAATTATAGTGGAGGAGAAAAGAACATGGGAGAGTTTAAATGCGGATTGGATTCACCAATCGTAAAAACAACAAAAGGTAAATTAAGAGGATATTATTTTAATGGTGTGAATATTTTCCAGGGTATTCGTTATGCGAAGGCAAAACGTTTTGAAATGCCACAGCCTGTAGATGCATGGGAAGGTGTAAAGGATGCTGTCAGCTATGGCATGATCTGTCCTGTACTTTCACAGCCAATGCCGGCGGGAGAGGTAATGACACCGCATCGTTTCTGGCCGACATCTGAACATTGCCAGTATTTAAATGTATGGACAAGCAGTTTGGATGCATCAGCGAAAAAGCCTGTCATGTTCTGGATTCACGGTGGTGGATATTCTGCAGGTTCTTCTATCGAACAGGAATGTTACGATGGATTTAATATGGCAAAGCTGGATGATATTGTATTTGTATCTGTGAACCATCGACTGAATGCATTTGGCTATCTGGATGTTTCGGATTTTGGCGATGGCAGATATAGCAATTCTTATAATGTTGGTATGGCAGATTTAGTTGAAGCGCTGCGCTGGGTGCGTGATAATATTGCACAGTTTGGCGGTGATCCTGACAATGTGACGATTTTTGGACAGTCCGGTGGCGGAGGAAAAGTCACAGTATTAAATCAGATTCCGGAAGCAGATGGTTTATTTGCAAAAGCCATTGTGATGTCCGGTGTAATTCCTGAAAATGATTTTGCGACAGACTGCGAACCAAAAGAGCTGGTTGAAAAGATTATGGATACATTAAATATTAATGACCATGATATTGAAAGACTTGCAAAAGTTCCTTCTGCACAGTATATATGGGCAGTCAATAAAGCAATTATATATTTCGCAAAACAGGGTAAACGTGTGAACTGGTCACCAAAGTCAAATGATTATTACGTATGTGATCCTGTGACAGAAGACTTTACAGAACATTCACTGACAGTACCAACACTGGTCGGAACTGTTATCAGTGAATTCGGTTTTCCGTTAAAAGTCGGTGAACGTGCAGCACTTTCAGAAGAAGAAAGAGTGAAAATCGTTAAAGATTATTACGGCAAAGAAGGCGGAGAGGCAATCATCAAAGCATTTAAATCTGTATATCCGAATACAAATATTGTGTATGCGACAGACCTTGAAGTAATGTTTTTACCGGATACAGTGAAGTATGTGAAGAAAAAAGCGGCCAAAGCATCAGCACCTGTTTACAATTATATGTTTGCTAAGATTTTTGATTATGATGGTGGAAGAGCAGCATGGCATTGTTCAGATATTCCATATTTCCTTCACAATGCAGAAAATATTCCAATGTGTCATCAGACAAACTATGAATATTTAAATCGTGTAATGTCCGGTGCATTTGTCAATTTTGCCCGCACAGGCAATCCAAATGTCGAAGGCTTGCCGGAATGGCAGCCATGTACGAAAGACCACATGGTGACAATGGTATTTGACGATACATGCTATACAAAAGAAAATATGCAGGATGAATTGCTGCCATTAGTGATGAAATATAAACCGCCATTTGAATTTAATTTCGGTACGCCGGATGAAGATGATGAAGAAGGCGGAAATGCGTGGGTATTTTAAAATAAATAGTGTATAGTTTAAATATTAAGTATCGGAGTAAATAATGATATATTTTCAAAAATTGGATATATCAAAAATTTGCTCCGATATTTTTGGTTAGTAAAATACATATAGTATAGATTAACCTGCCAGAAGTATATTATACAAATTTGAGCATAATGCTTATGGCGAAAAATGCTTCAGTCTGATATAATAAAATTATATGTTGTCAGTATTTGATAAATTTAAATGAGATAAGTGATTTATACAAATACAAATCAGGGCATATTTTCGTGCTAACAATGTTATGTCAATATAAAGGAGAAAAATGATTATGGGAGAGTTTAAATGTGATGTGGATGCGCCGATTGTTGAAACAACAAAAGGCAAACTGCGAGGATATTATTTTAATGGCGTGAATATTTTCCAGGGTATTCGTTATGCGAAGGCAAAACGTTTTGAAATGCCGCAGCCTGTAGATGCATGGGAAGGTGTAAAGGATGCTGTCAGCTATGGTATGATCTGTCCTGTACTTTCACAGCCAATGCCGGCGGGAGAGGTAATGACACCGCATCGTTTCTGGCCGACATCTGAACATTGCCAGTATTTAAATGTATGGACAAACAGTCTTGATAAAGAAGCGAAGAAACCTGTTATGTTCTGGATTCATGGCGGCGGATTCTTCTCAGGTTCATCCATTGAACAGGAATGTTATGATGGATTTAATCTTGCGAAAATGGATGATGTTGTATTTGTATCTGTCAATCATCGTTTGAATGCATTTGGTTATTTGGATATTGCTGATTTTGGTATTGAAAAATATAAAAATGCGTGCAACGTAGGTATGGCAGATTTAGTTGAAGCCCTGCGCTGGGTACGTGACAATATTGCGCAGTTTGGTGGAGATCCAGAAAATGTAACAATTTTTGGACAGTCCGGCGGCGGTGAAAAAGTGACAGCATTAGGTCAGATTCCGGAAGCGGAAGGTTTATTTGCAAAAGCGATTGTGATGTCCGGTGTATATATGGATGGCGTCTTAGATAATGCAGCGGTAGTTGATGCAAAGGCATTTGTTGAAAAAATCATGGACGTTTTAAATATTGAGGATCATGATGTTGAAAAACTTGCAAAAGTTCCTTCTTCACAGTATATATGGGCAGTTAATAAAGCCCTTGTTTATTTTGATAAGCAGGGTAAAAAAGTAGAATGGGCGCCAAAGGCAAATGATTACTATACAGGAAGCCCTCTTGCCAGTGGTTTTTCTGAGTATTCATTGAGCGTGCCAACATTAGTCGGAACGGTAATTAGTGAATTTGGATTCCCAATACCAACAGCTAAGAGAGAGACACTTTCTGAAGAAGAAAGAGAAAAAATTGTAAAAGATTTCTATGGTGAGGGCAGCGATGAATTGATCAAAGCATTTAAAGCTGTTTATCCGAATACAAACATTGTGTATTCGACAGATCTTGACACAATGTTTTTGCCGGGTACTGTAAAATATGTGAAGAAAAAAGCAAGTGAAGCCAAAGCACCGGTTTATAACTATATGTTTGCAAAAATCTTTGATTATGATGCGGGCAAAGCTGCATGGCATTGTTCTGATATCCCTTATTTCCTGCACAATGCAGAAATGATTCCAATCTGCCATCAGACAAGCTATGAATTTTTAAATCGTGTGATGTCCGGTGCATTTGTCAACTTTGCACGTTCTGGCAATCCAAATGTCGAAGGCTTGCCAGAATGGCAGCCATGTACAAAAGATCATATGGTGACAATGGTATTTGATGATACTTGCTATACAAAAGAAAACATGCAGGATGAACTTCTGCCATTAGTTCTTAAATATAAACTACCGTTTGAATTTGAAATTCCGGTAGAAGACCCGGATAGTGATGAAGGCGGAAATGCATGGGTATTTTAGTGCCTTTCCTGACTCGGTGTGATGCCATAAGTGTCCCTGTACACTTTGCTGAAATAAGCAAAGCTGTCATAGCCACATTTGAGTGCGATTTCACTGATTGTATATTGAGTATTTCGGAGCATGCGTTTAGCATGCTCCATTTTTATGCGCTTGACGAGTTCTTTGACACTCAGGTTTTCAGTCAACTTAATAATGTAGCTGACATTATCCGGGGACAAATGCAGATAATCTGCAATATCAGCACGACAGATAGATTCGGCAATATGTGACTGGATATATTCATGAATCAGCTTATTATAATGCTCATAGTTTTCGGAACCGACTGCGGAGGCATATAAATCCTGCTGATTGATTTCAATGAGCTTTACATCATCAAAATGTTTTAAACTGTATTGATTTTCTGCATTTATAATGCCATCCAGTGTGTTTCGGATAAAACGTATTTCTGCATAAGCATATAAGAGACGCACGGAAACACCAATCTTTTTTGGTATTTCCTTAAATAGTACAGAAATACCGGTGGAAATAGTATCAGACATTGGTGTAAATAAAATTGTGCAAAACATGTTGTCATTCATGTAATACGAAATATTTGTCATACTTTGAACATCAAAAATATCCTCAAGTAATGCCTGATATTTGACAAGAAAATCTGAAGCCGACAAAGGTAATTTTGTCCATTTGCGTGTACGCATCAGAAAAATAACACATGGCGAAGCAGGTGTACATTCAATACCAAATTGTTTAAGCTGAGCAATTCGGCTGTTGATTAATTCCGGGTGAATTACAGAAGCTTCAATGGTCGGCCACTCTTCAAATAATGTTTTAATGACAATATTTTGGGCAGCATAGTTAAAATTGTCTGCACTGGTTTTTTGCTTTGCTGTACCTGTACCAAGTCTTTTTTGCTTAGCTTTAATCACAGCCTGAATGATATCTTCATTTTTGGCCGGTTGAATGACATATTCTGAAACACGCAGAGAAATAGCTTTCTGTGCATATGTAAAGTCTGCATGGGCAGTTAGTAAAATACATTCATAATCCAGTCCCTGTGCTCTTGCCCAGGTAAGCAGAGAAATACCATCTTCACCAGGCATTTCAATATCTGAAACGACGATATCTACAGTATTTTTCTGTAATATTTCACGGGCAGCTAAAGCACTTGTGGCAGTAAAAATAGATGTAAATCCAAGTTCATACCACGGAATACCGGCAACAAGAGAAGATATGATATTGGGTTGGTCATCAATAAGTAAAATATTCATTCAAATCTGTTCCTTTCATCAAATCATGTCTGTTAAAATAATTTTTATATAAAATAGCTTCTGAATAGCCCAGGAATTATTCCTAAAAATACTAATGAAACATTTAAAAAAATTACTCTTCATAAAATGGAATATCAACATCCGGAAAAATGCTCCGGAAACTGAAGCTGCACGATGGCATCATTATCCTTGTTTTTAAAAGTTAGTGAAAAATGTTCACCATAAATCAACCACATGCGATATCTGACATTGGAGATGCCGACACGTTCCTTTTTATACATCACTGTTTCCGGTGATTCATCATTTAACTGTGTAAGTGCATTATCATCAAAATGACCGGTATTGGCGATGCGTATATTGGCGTAGACTTCGCCGTCTGCGTTAATTGTGATACCGGCATAAATTTTAATCACAAGCTGGCTGAGATCTTTGCCATGTTTAATGGCATTTTCCACGAAAGTCAGAATTGTCAGTGGCAGACATTTTATGCCAAGGACTTCACTGTCAATATCAAATTCTAGTTCAATTTCATTATATAGACAACGACACAAATCCACATAGCTTTGAACAGCTTCAAGTTCTTCGCGTACGGTAACAAAGTTTTTGACATCCTGAAAATTATAACGAAAATAGTCTGAAAGAGAAATAACTAAAGTCTGGATTTTTTCATCCTCATGCATTTGTGCAAGTGAATTAATATTTTTCAGACAATTCAAATAAAAATGTGGACGAATCTGCAGTTGTAAATATTGAAGCTTTGCCTGAACAGCATCCATTTGCTGACGATGACGCTCATTTTTTTCATTTTCAAGAGCATCAAGCATATTATTAAAACCATGATAAAATTGATTGATTTCATAAATATCACTTGTGCGGATGATTCTGTAATCGGTATTTCCTGATGAAATGACGGAAAAAGAATCTGATAGATGCTGTAAAGGCTCAAATAACAGTCTCTGTAAATAATTAAAAGCAAAAATCGTTGCTAAAAACAATAAGATGATTGAACACAGTGCAATAATCTGAAACATATTATAACCAATTAATTGCATAAAATTGCCATTTGTGTAAATGACAGAAAGCGATATATCCTGAAAATCAGACATAATCACAGGAGGCATCATGCGTTCGTCATCTTTAGAGAGAGCAAATATTAATTTATTCTCATAGAGTTCATTAAATGACCGGTACACAGAGTTATCCTCCGGGGATAATACAACAGCAATGGAACCATAGCGCTGATTAACCACATAAAGAATGTAAGGTGTATGATTACTTTCTATAGTATATACCGAAGATGTACGCCGAGTGTCTGAGGTATTAAAAAACACAGATAAGACTTCATCTGATATTTGCAGAAAATCAACAGATGCTGAGGTATTTGCAAAATAAGTGTAATAGCGGTCAATCTGAGAATTATATAAAATAATACCTTTAACGGTATTACTATAAGAAAATTCCTGGTTCAGTTTATCAGCTAATGTATTGGCAGCAGAAGTAATGCGCGTAAGTTTGCTGCTATTTGTGAATTGTAAAAAACTTGTACTGTGAATATGTGTGTTCGTATTTGCCTGAACGGTTTCAAGCTCGTCCAAAACAGAGTCTATAATCGATTGCTCAGCTTCTTTGATTGCATCGGTATTGTAGTTGTAATTCCGGTAAAAACTGTACAAAAGCAGGCTGATACAAAGAATAATTAAAGGAATGACAATACATTTGATAATCAGACGGCTGCGTGGCATTAAATGATGATATTTCATGAAAACTCCCTTATATACAAATTGGATTATCTCTTTTAGTTTCTGAATGTAAAATAAATTATACATCCCTCAAAATAGTGTTTCAACAATATCAAAAAAATTTATATTTTTCCCGGAAAAATTTATAAAATCAAAGATATGATTTGCAAAAAATCATAGTAAATAAAAACAAATTTATAGAGTGGACATAGTAAAAAAAGTAAAATAAGACCATCAAATGACGTAAGAGGGGAGAAACAATGGGAAAGGAAAAAAGAAAGAAAAAAGATACAAACCAGGAAACAAACGTTTCTTTCAGGTCGGAGGGAGGTTATATAGAGCATGGTGGTATCAAAGGATATTTTCACAACCAGAAGCTGGATATCAAGAGAAATAAACTTGTTTATATCATGCTTGCGGTGATACTGGCGTACTTTATTATCTTTAACTATATCCCAATGGGTGGTCTGGCAATGGCGTTTCAGAAGTATTCACCGGCAAGAGGATTATTTGGAAGTAAGTGGGTTGGCCTGAGAAACTTCCAGTCATTTTTCTCTGGTCCGTATGTTTGGCGACTGATTCGGAATACAGTATGTATTGGCGTGTTGGATCTGGTGGTTAACTTCCCGGCACCGATTATTTTTGCTTTGATTTTAAATGAAATTACGAGTAAAAAATTCAAGAAAACGATTCAGACAATCAGTTACATGCCTTACTTTATTTCAGCAGTGGTTGCCTGTGGACTTGTAGTAACGTTTGTTCAGGCAGGTGGTCCAATTTCCACACTGGCTTCGGCGATTACAGGTGGTACAGCGACAAACCTTCTGAATGAAAAACAGTATTTTTGGCTGATTTATATTTTGCTGAATATGTGGCAGGGGCTTGGATATGGTTCGATAATTTACTTATCCTCATTAAGCTCTGTTGACCAGTCACTTTATGAAGCAGCGGTATGCGACGGGGCAGGAAAATGGAAACAGTGTCTGCATGTGACAATTCCAAGTATTATGCCAATGGTGTTGATGATGCTGATTATGCGTATGGGTTCTGTATTCTCAGTTGGTGCAGATAAAATTCTTCTTTTGTATTCACCGGCTAACTACGAATTCTCAGATGTCATCAGTACATATGTATACCGCATGGGTATGGTAAATATGGATTACGGCTTATCCACAGCGGTTGGTTTATTTAACTCAGTGATAGGTACGATTATGCTTGTGACAACAAATAAGATTACGAAGAAGTTGTCCGGCACATCAATGTTCTAGTGGGGAGGCAAAGACAATGAAATATAAACTTAAGACACCAAGAATCATATTTCTGATTTTTGCGGTCGTAACTTTATTGATTATAGCGGCAGTCAGCCTGTTACCGCTGTGGCATGTAGTGATGTCGTCTGTCAGTAATCCGACTTACGTCAATACACATAAAGGGCTTGTATTCTGGCCATTGGAAAACTTTGATGCGATGGCATATAAATTAATTCTTGGCTATAAAAAGCTTTGGGTAGGTTATGGATATACAATTTTATATATTGTATTATCCTGTGTGATTACCGGATTTTTAACTGTTATGGCTGGTTATGTATTTTCAAGAAATCGTTTCCGTTACCGCAATGCATTTATGATGATTATCTCATTTACGATGTTATTTAACGGTGGTATGATTCCAACATACATGGTTATACAGAAACTGCATATGGTAGATACGATCTGGGCGATGGTGATTCCGGGATCCTTAAATGTATTTAATATTATCATGATGCGAACTTCCATGCAGGGCATTTCAGATGCACTGGAGGATGCAGCGAGAATTGATGGCGCCAATGATTTTGTGATTATGTTTAAAGTCATTTTGCCATTATGTAAAGCAACCTTTGCAGTTATTATTTTGTTTACTGTGGTTTACAAATGGAATGACTTTATGTCAGCACTGTTATATTTGCCACAAAGAACAGACTTATATCCATTGCAGATGGTTTTGCGAAATATCTTGTTCCAGTCGACAAAGGAGATTACATCGGGGTCGGATGTTGCCAGTCAGACTTTGTATGCGCAGAATATTAAATATGCGGTTATTGTGGTATCAACACTTCCAATCTTATGTGTTTATCCATTTGTACAGAAATATTTTGTTACAGGTATGACGCTCGGTGCAGTCAAGAGTTGATAAACATAACAAAATTTGATGGTAAAGATTTCGGGTATAGAAATTTCCAGAAAAAAATGAACAATGATTCTTTACAGAATGTATGTATTCTGTGAAAATAATTAAAGGCGGATGCCAGAGGAGGATTATAATGAAAAAAACAACAAAAAAGATGACAGCCGGTATATTGGCTGCAGTATTGGCAATGAGCATGCTTGTTGGTTGTGGGGGCGATGACAAGCAGAGTGCTTCGAATGATGGGAATACAAGTACAGCAGATAATGGCAGTCAGTCCGGTGATGGTGCAATCAGTGAATTAACATTGCCTTTATCTGAAGATAAGCAGGAACTGAATGTATGGCTTGTATACAGTGGTACGATTATGTCGGATTTAAATGAAATTGCCGGCGTCAAGAAGATGGAAGAACTGACAAATGTGCACATCAACTGGACACCTGTCAATCAGGATGAATTACAGGATAAGTATGGTACATTGGTTGCTTCAGGTAATTATCCGGATATCATTTATGCAGGTTCGATTGAATATCCTGGTGGTTTTGAAACAGGTGTGGCTGATGGTGTTATCTATGATGATATGGATACGTTGATTAGAAACTATATGCCAAATTATATGGCTTTGATTGAGTCCTCAGATGAAGCCAGACGCGAGGCAACGGCTGATAACGGTAAAATGGTGATTTGTAAAAATATCGTAGGTACGGATGATGCTGCACAGTCTGAAGGCACATATATGGGACTTGCGTATAGAGCCGATATTCTCGAAGATTTAGGACTGGATGTACCGACAACAATTGATGAGTGGCATGATGCACTTAAAACTGCCAAGGATGCAGGTATTGAAACCCCATTTGTACTTGACCAGAACGGTGGTTCATTTATAGCACTTTCATGGGGCGTATCTACAACAAGCATGAATTATCTGCAGTTAGATGGTGATAAGGTTGTAATGTCTCAGGCGCTTGATGGCTATGGTGATTATCTTGAAACAATGCGTCAGTGGTATTCTGAAGGATTGATTAATCCTAATTTTAGTACATTTAATTATTATCTGGATACACCGACATCTGTAGAAGCTGGCGATACACTTTTATATAGTATGATTCTTTCTTCATTTACAGGTAATAATTACTACAATTATCATATGTGTACAGTTGAAGACGAATACTTACAGCCAATCGTGGCTCCACTTTTAAAATCAGGTGATACACCAATTCAGGCAGCATCCCGTATTATCGCAAAAGACCCGATTTACATTACAACAAGCTGCAAGAATCCTGAGCTGGCTGCAAAATGGCTTGATTTCCAGTATTCAGAACAGGGACAGCTTCTGAACTGGTACGGTATCGAAGGTGATACTTATACATTGGATGCCGATGGCAAACCACAGTTTACAGATAAAGTTTTAAATGGTGAAAAAGCAGCTTCTGAAATTCTTCAGGAATATGCATTAAACTGGGGTAACTGCTGGCTTGGCAAACATGATACAGAGGCTGGTGAAAAAGTATCCGTTGCAGCATCCGGTGGTCACGATCAGGCTCTTGAAGCGGTAGATATTTGGAGTGAACCGGAAACAAATGTTTATCTGCCAACAAGTATCACTTTAACAGATGCAGAAAGTATGGAGGTTACAAATACACTGACTGCATTAAAAACAATGATTGATGAATATACAATCAATTATATCGTAGGTCAGGATGTTGAATCATTTGCAGATTTCCAGGCAGAGCTTGAAGCTAATGGTCTTCAGACTGTTCTTGATGTATATCAGGCAGCATATGATAGATATCTTGCAAGATAAGAAACAGACCTAATAAAATATCAGAATGTAGTATCCAGGAAAGGGGCATGTAACATGCCCTTTTCTTAAAATAAAGGGCAGTGATATCTGCCATATACAGGTAACTTATTTTAGTAATCAGGAGGGGTAATTGAGTATGAGTAAATTTAACAATGAATACGTTAAAGGTATTTTAAGAACAAAAGGTACACGATTTGTCAATGAAGATGGTCAGGAGATTATTCTTCACGGCTACGGCACAGCAAACTGGATGAATGTGGAAGGATTTATGATTGGCGGTATAGATTTGCCGATGAATAAGTTTAAATATTTATTATTTCCGGGACCGGGAGAGGATCATGAACCTGCCAGATGGACAACCAGAAGAACAGTAGATCAGGTCGTTCGTGAATTGTGTGGACCTAAATATCTTGAAACATTCTGGGACAGATGGGAAGAAAATCATTTAAGAGAAGAAGATATTAAATTAATGGCAGATCTTGGCTATAACTGTGTGCGTCTTGTATTAAATGCAAATGCACTTTTAGTTGAGGATATTGGAATTACATTTAATGAAAAATGCTTTAAGCGTCTTGAGCATATCATTGACTGCTGTGAAAAATATAAGATTTATGCCATCTTAGATATGCATGGTGTTGTCGGTGGCAATAATGGTGCGACAGGGGATTCCCTGTTCTGCGAATATCCAAGTGTATTTCTGGATGCTGAAAGTAAAGAGCGTCAGATTATTCTGTGGGAAGAAATTGTAAAACGATTTGGACACCGATGGATTATCGCAGGTTATGATTTGATCAATGAACCTGTATCATCACCGGTGCAGCATGAATATATTCCGCTTCTTGAAGCTTATTATGAAGAGTGTATCAAACGTCTTAGAAAAATAGACCCAGTACATATCATGTTTATTGAGCCACCGAAATTTGCGAGGGATCCAAGAATATTAAATCATCAGTATGACCCGGATTATCATAACTGGGCAATTTCAATTCATCTGTATGGTGCATCACCGGAAATCAAAGACCTTTATCCATGGTTGTTAAAGCGTGAAGAATTAAATGTACCGCTCTGGCTTGGTGAATGTGGTGCATCACCTGAAGCAAACAGTATTTTCTATGATATTTGTGCACATTATGGTGTGGCTTATACACCTTGGGCATGGAAGGTTGCAAACTCGGGCGGACATCCTGTAGGTTCTGTAGGCCATCCGTTGCCAAAAGACTGGGCAAAAATCCAGACATTTATTGCAACAGGTCCGCGCCCATCTTATGAAGAATCTCAGAAAATCATGGATGAATATATTGAAAATCTCAAACTTGAACATTGCACAGTGAATTATGATAATGCACGCATCAGTGCAAAACATCCGGATATTACAATCAGTGGTGTTGGCTATGATATGTGGGATGAAGATGGTAAGCGCCATTATGGTAACTGGGAATTGTCCAATTATCTTGATTTCCGCCTGGAGGATCATACAAAACTTGTTTGGGCAACAGATAAAGACCTGCCATATCCTAAATTTGCATGGTACAATGACCCGAATGAACTGCGGTATGACCCACTTTCAGATTTGGCACTGGAACTTTTGGCAGGTGAATTTGCAAACTATACAGTTCATGAAGTCAGTAGAGAATGTCGCGTCACGATTGAAGGTATTGGTGAGGGCTGTGCAGAAATTTTTGCAAATGGTGAAAAAATTGGTGCTATCGCATTGCCGGCTGGTGATATTTTAAACCCTGTAAAATCAGAAACACTGACAATTGCGCCAACAGAAGACGCAACAATCAAAGTGGTTGTGACAGGCGGTACAATAACAATTAAAAATGTGATATTTGAGCTTGTGTGATATAAGTGGGGGCACAGAAAAATGAGTAGATTATATGATGTAACAATTACATTTGACCCGAAAGATTTTAAAGAAAATACAGAAGTTGAAGATGTAGGCATTAGCGGAGAGTTTTTATTTTATAAAAGCGGACTGACAGGCCATACCGATGAAACAGGTATGATTGACTGTGAAGAAAAATTTCCGCCAGCGAAGTATGTGGATGGATTAAATCAGATTGGTGGATTATATTATGAGCCAATGGAAAAGACTGTGGATAACATTTATGAAGTGACCTTAAAATTACCTGCAGGGGTATATCCATATCATTTTGTAGTCAATCCTGAACTTTGCGGTGCATCTGAGCTGGATGAGCGTATGGTATGGGCGGCAATGACGGATGCAGATGGTCATAAGGTTGCGCTGACACATATGATAGAAGTTCTTCGTGATGGTTCTTATAAAAATCATAATTATATGATTGCCGACCCGAAGAATCCGCCTGTGGCACCGACGGTAACAGGTAAGCAGACAAACAGTGAATTGTTTGTTGGTACTTCAGAGGAATGTGTCCGTATTCCGTCTGTAACAAAATCAGAAGCAGATATGAAAAATAAAGGTATTATTTCATATCAATCTTATACAGATGTCAATGGTGATACTCAGACTGCCGGTGTGTATCTGCCGCCAAATTATGACAGAAACAAAACATATCCATTGATTGTTGTTTCCCACGGTGGCGGCGGCAATGAAGCCGACTGGTTTTCTCAGGGCAACCTGAATATTATTATGGATAATATGATTGCGCAGGGGCGCACAAAAGAAGCAATCGTTGTGACACCGAATAATGCTGTGTATGAGTGGGACTTTGCAGTGATTGCAAAAAATATAGAAGAACATCTGATACCATATATTGAAATGGTTTATCCGATATCCAAAGATGTGAAAGACAGAGCATTTTGCGGCTTATCTATGGGCAGTATGACAACACTTTATATGTATTACCACCGTTCCTGCAAGTATGACTATTTTGGCGCATTCAGTGGAGGTATCGCACCGGGGCACGAAGCATTTGATATTTCTGACCCGCATATCAGAGATGTGAAGCTGATGATTGGCTGTGCCGAGGAGGATATTGCGTACAATCAGCGGGAAATTGGAATACCACCTACGATTGAGGCGTTAAAAGAAGCCGGGATAGAATATACACCATATTTTGTGACAGGTTCACATGACTGGTTCTGCTGGCCGGCAATGTTTGAGTATTTTGCAGAATATGTATTGTGGAAATAGGTGGAAACATTTTTATTTTACTGATACAGAGGCTGCAGAGCTATTCGTGGCAGCAAATCAGAGAAAATCGTGTTACAGTTTGTACAATGTGTGGACTGTAACATGATGTATTCATAAAAATGGATATGTATAAATAAAAATGGAAATAGGCATAGTAGGTGGGATTTGCTATGATATATTTAAAAGTAAAATATATAGGTAGATTTAAAGTAAAAAGGGGTTTTTAAGTTGCAATTATTTATACGGGACAAACAATTTTATAAAAAACTGGTGATATTTGCGTTGCCGATTTCGTTGCAGTCGCTCATTACTGTGGGTGTGAATATGGCGGATAATGTCATGCTCGGTCAGCTTGGCGAGGCCGGCATGAGTGCAGCCACTCTGGCAAATAACTTCATCAGTATTTATCAGTGTATGTGCATGGGGCTTGGCATGGGCGCATCGGTGCTTGTCAGCCGTTTCTTTGGCATGAAGAATTCTGAAAATATGAAAAAAGCAGTGAATATCATGTTTCGTATGGAATTTGTGATTGCGACCTTTTTTGCGATATTTACAGCAATCCTTCCGGCACAGATTATGGGTATTTTCACAACGGACAGTCAGGTTATTGCAGATGGTGTCGGCTATCTGCTGATTTCAATCCCATGTTATTATTTAAATGGTTATGCGTTGACAACAAGTCTGACGCTTCGGAGTGTCGGCAAAGCGAATGTACCGCTTGTTTCAAGTATCTGTTCCTTCTTCATTAATATTTTCTTCAACTGGGTATTCATCTTTGGTAATCTTGGCGCCCCTGAGATGGGGGTCAATGGTGCAGCACTCGGCACACTGATTGCCAGAGTCGTAGAGTTCTCAGTGACGATGGGATTTTTATTCTTTAAAGATCAGCATATACATATCCGTCCGAAAGACCTGTTTATGAAGGTCGGCGATCTTGTGCCGGAATACATCAGAATTTCAATTCCGGTATTGATCTCAGATACGCTGCTGGGCCTTGGAAACAGTGCTGTAGCAGTCGTTATGGGACACATTGGCAAAGCATTTGTGGCAGCAAATGCCATTACAGTTGTCGTTGTTCAGTTATCAACCGTCATCATCCAGGGTATCAGTCAGGCAAGCTGTGCCATTACAGGTATCACGCTTGGTGAGGGTGATATAGAAAAAGCACAGAAGCAGGGCATTACATTTGCAACGCTCGGTTTCGTGATCGGTGGTGTGGCATGTGCCATTATCATGGCACTGAAAGGACCAATCATCAGTTATTACAAAATAGCACCGGAAACAAAAACACTGGCAAACAGCCTGATGGAAGCGGTTGCCATCGTTATCTGGTTTCAGGCAGCAAACAGTATTCTCACCAAAGGCACACTGCGTGGCGGTGGTGATACAAAGTTTCTGATGGTATTTGATATCCTCTTTTTATGGGTCGTGAGCATCCCCCTTGGTGCTCTGGCCGGTCTTGTGTGGCACTGGGATGGCTTTTGGATTTACATAGCTCTAAAAGCCGACCAGTTCCTGAAATGTATCGTCTGCGTATTCAGGCTTAAGAGTGGAAAGTGGATTAAAAAGATTTAAAACATAAAGAGATATAAAAGCAAATATAAAACTGCCGGAGATTGAATAATTCCTGAACTTAAGTGGTATGTAATTATTCAATCTCTGGCAGTTTTTCAATACGAGCGCAATAAAAATGCCATATATAGTGGCAGAGTAAGTATCTGATCACTGTAACCGACATTATAGTTTCCAAGCTTAATGGCATGATATACATGATATTTTTCCGGATGACGTAAGATTGTACGAGTACTTTTGGTGTTCCCGGTGGCAGCCTTGACTTCAACAAGTGTACAATGACCTTTATATCTGCAAACAAAATCGACTTCTAAGCCGGAATCTTTATGAAAATAATAGAGTTTTCGCCCCATTTTAGAAAAAATATCTGCAATTAAATTTTCAAAGATAGCACCTTTATATCCATAGAGGTTACCTTGAAGGATATCGAACTGTGTACCTTCTTCAAGCATACTGACAAATAATCCGGTATCATTCATGTAAACTTTAAAAATATTTTCTTCGGCATTACCATCGAGTGGTAATTCAGGAATAGATAAATTATAGCAACGAGAGATAATACCGGCATCTTCAATCCATTGCAAACTTCCTGAAAACTTTGTAGCTGTGGCACCTTTCTGTACTAAAGAATATTGAAATTTTTTGTTTTCTTTGGCTAATTGCTTGGGAATAGATTCAAAACATTCTTTAATACGTGATTTATCTTTCTTTTCTGCATATTTGACCATATCATCTTCGTAAGAACGAATAATATCTCTTTGAATCTGAAGTACTTCATCCATTCTGAAATTATTTATAAAAGATTGGACAGCTTCAGGCATGCCGCCAACAACTGTATATTGCAGTAGAAGCTGATTCATTTTTGAATGTAATGCTTCAGGAACAGGTTTATTTTCTTCAAGGCAATGTGTTAATAGCGTGATAACAGATTCATTAATATCGTTTGCCCATAAAAACTCTTCAAAATCCAGAGGATACATATCAATAATCGTTTCGGACCCTACAGGAACAGATTTTGGCTCTTTGCCATAGCCCTTTACACCAAGCAGAGAACCGGTACCAATGACATCGTATCGCCCATCAATTCGGAAAAACTTCAGTGCAGTTCTGGCATCGGGACAATCTTGAATTTCATCTAATATAAGAATCGTTTCACCAGGTACGAAAATAGCATCTTTACCCAGTAATGCAGAAAGCAATAGAGTAATATTATCTATTTCTAACGAACCTGAAAAAACAGAAGCATAAGTTGGATTTTCAAAAAAATTTAAATAAACAACATGTTTATAATTTTGTCGGGCAAAATTAAGTACAGAATACGTTTTGCCACATTGTCTGCATCCTTTGATGATTAGGGGCTTTCGGTTAGGTATATTTTTCCAATTGTTCATATATTGTTCAATTTTTCGCTTTAACATAGACAACACCTCCTGATAAAGTATATGTATAGTATATATTGAAAATAACAATTTTTTCAAGGGAGTTTTTTGGAAAAACAAATATTTTTCGAGGGACATCTGATAAAAAACAGATATTTTTCAAACGACTTTTAATGGGAAAATATTATTTTTTGAAGGAGTTTTATATTGAATTCAACTTTTATACTTTTTAATAAAACTATAAGTCATTATACAGAAAAAATAAAGTCATTAAAAAATGGAAAGAAAATCAGATTGGGGATAAAATTACAATAAAAGTAAAATTGTTGAAGTAAGATGATTACCAAAGGCTTGATTAAAAAGACTGGAAACGGACCTGCGACTAAATATGTGATTTAGGGAGTATACTATGTATTATCGGACACTTTATTGAACACTAATGAACACTTTTTTTGACTATCGAACACAAAGTGTTCAATAAGTGACCGGATATCCTCTTTTTATGGGTTGTGAGCATCCCCCTTGGTGCTCTGGCCGGTCTTGTGTGGCACTGGGATGGCTTCTGGGTCTACATCGCCCTGAGAGCCGACCAGTTCCTGAAATGTATTGTCTGTGTGTTCAGACTTAAGAGTGAGAAGTGGATTAAGAAGATTTAAAGCATAAAGAAATATAAAAGCAAATATAAAACTGCCGGAGATTGAATACTTCCAGTGCTTAGGTGACATGGAGTTATTCAATCTCCGGCAGTTTTTAATTTAATGTTTTCCTGTCAGATAAATGTTCTTTTTTAAAACTTCTTGGTGTAACACCTTCAAGGCGCCGAAAAGCTGCCGAAAAATACGAAAAGCTTTCAAACCCGACGATTTGCGCGATATCACTGATATTATGTGTACTGTAGAGCATCAGCTCTTTTGCTTTTTGTATTCGATAGTGAAGCAGATAATCAACAACAGTATATCCGGTAGCTGTTTTGAAAAGTCTTGCAGCGTAATCAGGATTAAGATGAACAATTTCAGCAATTTCATTTCTGGTAATTTTTTCCATATAATGTTCATGGATAAATGCAAGCATCTTTTTTTCCGGTGCATTTTCGTTTTGTTTTTCAGAAATCAGTGCACTGATTTTTGGAAGTAATACATTGACCCATTTAATTAAATCAATGACAGAATTTGCGGCAGATGAAAAAAGTTGGCTTAATTGTTGTTCGTCTAAAATCTGAGAAACCGGAAGCTCATATTTATTCAGAAGCACATATATTTGCTGTTGTATATCCATCTGATATTTTTCAAGGTTTATTTCAGAAAGTCGATTTTGTCTGGCAGCTGTTTGAAGTGTGTGCCGGATTTCCTGTAGCAGTTGATTTTCGCGATGCCCTTCTATAAATGAACTGAAGTTTTCAGGGAGGGACAGTGTACAGGATGCGTCAGGAAGCTGATTTAAAGATTTGGCATGGACAATCTGGTAACGAGTGGTAACGTTGGTTGAGTCCAGTTGTTTGGCAGTTTTAAACCAGTGTGGGAAATCCCACAAAAAAAGCCTTTCCGTGAAAAAATAGATTGTTGGGGGAAGCACAACAGTTTGTTTGAAAAACTGGTGTACCGATGAAAAAATAGTCTGACGGATTTCTTCAAATGTAGTCGGGTCTTCTGTAACAGAGTATTCAAAAAATACACAATAATATAAAACATCCAGTGTAGATGTGCTGACGATATAAGTTCCATTTTTCAGAGAGGTTAATTCTGTCAGTACGTTATCTATGATAAAATTCAGCTCGTCCAGAGGAATATGCCGGAAACTTTCAGAATATTTGTTAAATACAAGCAATACAGGCAAGAATGTCTGTGCTGGCGGAAAAGGAAACGGATGATTTGCCACAATCTCTGAAAGCATGTCCTGTGTTGTTGGAATAGCATCAAGGATAATATCCTTAAATAAATGCTGCGTAAGTTCTTTTTGTTTTAATGTACGAATATCTTTATAATTTATGATATCTTCGTGTTTTAGCTGAACTTTTTTATATACATTGCGTAAGATTTCTGTGAGCGTTTCTGTGCTTTCTGTTTTAGATACATAATCATAGGCATGCAGGCGTACAGCTCTGCGCGCATATGAAAAATCCATATAATTTGTGAGAAAAATACACTCAATATCCATATTTTGCGCATGAACCCATTCAAGTAAATCAAGACCACTTTCACCTGGAAGTTCAATATCACACAGCATGATATCAATAGGATTGTTTTGCAGGATTTCTTTTGCACCTTCGGCATGGAAGGCAGTATATGGTTCGTTAAAACCGAAGGCCTGCCATTGGATTTTTTGCAAAAGAGATTCAATAGTTGTCGGGTCATCATCTATAAGAAGTATATTCATATCAGTTACCTCGCTAAATTAATCAGTTTTGTTTGATATAGGTATGCGAATGTCGATTGAAACACCCTGTGGTGTGGCATTTGCAAAGTGAATAGAAGCTGCATCACCGTAAAGAATTTCTATAACACGCATCAGATTATTGATGCCGATGTGATAGCTGTCGGTCGGTTCTTCTGCAAGCTGTTCTGCATGTGTATCGAGAAAATTTTGTGAAAAACCAGGACCGTTATCTTCAAAGATGATGTGTAATAAATATTCATCCTGCGTAATTTTAATATACATATCTGTCAAACGGTCAATAGAAGCAACATGCTTGATTGTATTTTCTGCAAATGTGTAAATAATAAATGGTGGAACTAAGCAGGAAAACAGTTCTTTAGGACAATCTATAAACAGAAAAATCTGATTTTGAAAACGCAGATTCTGGAGATTTATATACTGTTCCAGATGCATGATTTCTTCATCTAAGGTGATACAGGACAGGTTGTTTCTGAACATAAAACGAATATGCAGGGAAAGATAATTAATAAACTCATGTAGTTCCTGCATTTTCCCGATTTCAGCAAAATTTGAAACAGTTGTCAGTGCATTCAGGAAGAAATGCGGGCGAATCTGCATTTTAAGATAGTTTAGTTCAGCCCGCTGATGTTTGATTGTTTCATTTTGAATCTGTGTATTTAAGTCAAGTATCGTATCAAGCATCTGATTAATGGTGTCTTTTAATTCATTGATTTCTGTTGATTGAAAGTCCTGCGATATTCGTATTTCATGGTTGCCTTTATTAATCTGGTGCAGATTATCTCCGATGCTTTGCAGTGGAAGAAATATCTTATGATGCTGGTAAATGTAAAAAATAGTCAGCATAATGACAGAAAACAATAAAAGACAAAACATAAAAAGACGTTGAAGCCTGTACTGGTTATTTAAATAAGATGGTGAAATATTGACCTGAAATGCAATATCACTTATTGATGAGGTAAGTGTATATTGAATGACAGGTGTATGAAAAAAAGTCATAACTGTATTTACGGGCTTGTATTCGGGAGCAAGTGTCTGAGATATAATTCTGACATCACCAGAGGCCTCTGAGAGTAATAAAGGCGTATAAGTGTTGGTTAATGAAGCTATGCTTATACATGCACCGATTGTTCCGGACCCCATGTTATAAAAATAAAAAAGATAATCTTCATTTCCAATATGTTCAAATGTCCACTTGGGATAGGGATAAATGTCAGTCAGTGACTGTGAAGTAAAAAAATTTTTGAAAACAGACATATCCTGCATGTTCATACGAGAAGAATTACTGCTGATGTATTCTCCGTAAGGTTCCGAATATATGTAAAGATAGTCTACAGTTGAAAAATAAAGAATGCCATCTGTCAATGTTCGAAATAAAGACTGTTTGGCATAAAAACGTTTGGTAGAATCATTATAAGTAAGGTAAGATATATTTGAATCATTGGATAAAAGATTATATAAATAAGTGGTAATATCAGATAAATGGTTTTCAAGTGCGGACATATGAAATTGACCGATAGTTTGAAAATGGGCAATTGTTTCATTTTGAGCATGGTGCAGGGAAAAAATATTATATACATTAATTAATACCATACATGGAATCAGAAAAATAATGCAGGCTCTTGTAAATTGCCATTTTAGTGAATGAATGTGTTTTTTGATATGCATTACAAAACATCCTTTCAAATAATACGAATTATTTTTGATTGTAGCATTAAAAAAAAGTAAATTCAAGAGATGATCTGAATTAAAAAATGCCGTAAAGTTTGAATTAAAAAATGTCGGAATTTCTAAATAATAAAACGGAATGAAGAAAGAACAGAGAAAAAATGCCTGCTATAATTAAATCATCAAAAACGAGGAGGGTTTTTTATGAAGTCAAAAAGAGTGTTATCTTTAATGCTGGGATTAACAATGACAGCAGGGTTGCTTGCAGGATGCGGAGGCTCCGGAGATGCAGAAAATAAAGGAGCTGATGCCTCAGCTGGAAATGTGACGGCAAACACAGATGAAAATGGAGAAATCACCAATATCACGATTATGATTGCATCCATGGGGCAGGAACCTGTAGATATGCAAAAGGTTTCAGATGCGATGAATGAAATCACAGAAAAAGAGATTGGTATACATGCAGACTGGATTATTTCATCTGGTACAACCTATGCGCAGCAGGTGTCCATGAAAATGAGCAGTGGCGAAGATTTGGATTTGATTTGCACACAGGGGTTGGATTTTAATACATTATTGAGTCAGAATCAGATTATGCCTCTGGATGAGCTGATAGATTCATACGGACAGGATTTAAAGACTGCTGTTCCGGAGGTATACATGGATGCATGTAACTATCAGGGAACACACTATTTGATTCCGGTTGTTGCAACATCTGCAATATCTCAGCCGATTATTCTTGTGCGTTCTGATATGGCGCAAGAGGCAGGATGGGATATGGACAGACTGGCTACAATTAAAACTGCGGATGATTTTGAACAGTTGATGGCAGATGTTAAAGAAAAATATCCGGATATTTCGATTTTCAGTCCGCTTGCAGCTAATTTTGGAGGACCGGCTATCAGTAGTATTAATGGTTTGTTTACAGATGATTCTTATGATGCATTATCAAACACGATGGGTGTCATTGCATCTGATTCGACAACGGTTGAAAATTTTTGGTCATCAGATTTATTTAAAGAAGAATGTTACAGATTGAAAGACTGGTACGACAAAGGATATATATGGACAGAAGCACTGACATCATCTACAACAGCAATTGATACATATTTATTCTCAGGTAATTTGTTTAGTTTTGCTTTCTCAAGTGCGACAGATGTAACGGAGCCATTTGAGCAGGCGCAGACAGGCGTATTTGCGAATGCACCTTCTGTTAATATTCCAATTGGCCGTGCAGTTATAACAACGACAGATATTATATCACACGCACTGGCTATTCCTAGTACAAGCCAGCATGCAGATGCTGCGATGAAATATTTGAATTATTTTTATAATAGCGAAGAACTTGAAAATCTTTTGTGTAATGGTATTGAAGGTGAACATTATACAGTTGATGAAAATGGTTTAGTTGAAGGTACAGAAAATCAGGCAAATTATACAAACTCATTTAATATGTACTTTGGAAATGAGCAGTTATTATTAAATTCCAAAGAAAATGGTAAAGATTATTATCAGAATCTGATTGCGTCAGTAAACGATGCAAGAAAATCAGATGCGTTAGGATATGTGCCTGATATGTCAGAATTGGATATAGAATCTGTTGCAGTAACTAATGTGTGCTCAGAATATCTTGGCGGATTATTGATTGGAGCTGTGGATGTAGACAGTCAGCTTCCAAAATTCCTGGATGAACTGGATTCTGCCGGACTTCAGACGATTATAGATGCCAAGCAGACACAGCTGAATGAGTTTTTGACATCAAAGTAATTGAATCAGCTGAAAATAATCAGACCGATTAAATATATATTCCCTGCTTCAGATGAAGCAGGGAATATATATATCATGGGAAAAAGAGGAAATATTGATGGGAAAGAAAAAAATAAAAAAGAGTGTTATAAAAAGATATGCAATTTATTATCTTATGTTATTACCTGCACTTGCATATATTATTGTCAATAATTATATTCCTATGGCGGGTGTCTTTATTGCTTTTAAAAAGATTAATTTCGCAAAAGGTATATTTGCCAGTCCATGGTGTGGCTTTGATAATTTTAAATTTTTATTTAAAACGAAGGATGCATGGTTAATGACTAAAAATACATTACTGTACAATCTGGCATTTATAGTTGTAGGTACAGTGATGGCAATTATTGTTGCAATCATGCTCAGTGAAGTAAAAAATGCACATTATCAAAAAGCTGTACAGACATGTCTGACAATTCCTGCATTAATTTCTATGGTCATTGTAAGCTATCTTGTTTATGGTTTCTTAAGTACGGATAACGGATTTATCAATAATACGATTTTGCCTTTATTTGGAAAAGCACCGGTATCGTGGTATACAGAGAAGGCTCCGTGGCCTTTTATTTTTGTTTTTATCAATTTATGGAAAGGCATTGGTATGAGCAGTATTCTGTATCTTTCAACAATTATTGGTATTGATTCGGTTTTGTATGAGTCAGCCAGTCTGGATGGGGCTACGAAATTACAGCAGATAAGATATATTACGCTGCCAATGATTAAACCGACAGTGATTCTTTTAACATTGATGAGCATTGGTAAGATTTTAAATTCAGATTTTGGATTATTTTATCAGGTACCTATGAATTCCGGACCGCTTTATTCAGTGACTACAACCATTGATACTTATGTATATAAAGGGTTGCTGGTTGATGGAAATATGTCATTGTCATCAGCGGCAAATTTCTATCAGTCCATGGTAGGTTTTGTTCTTGTATTGCTTTCTAACTGGATTGTGAAGAAGGTTGATAAGGAAAGTGCACTGTTTTAGAGGAGGAGAAAGATGAAGGTCAGAGGCGATAAAGCATTTCACAGAATTTGCATGGTGATATTGAGTGTATTTTCAATAATCAGTATTGTGCCATTTATATTGTTGATTATGTCATCTGTATCAAGCGAAACTTCTCTGATTCAGTATGGATATAATTTTATTCCAAAGCAGTTTAGCCTGGAGGCTTATGAATATTTATGGATGGACGCCAAAGAAATTTTTAAGGCATACGGCACGACTGTTATTATTACTGCTGGTGGCACAGCGATTTCGTTATTAATCACACTAATGGCTGCTTATCCACTTTCAAAAAATGATTTTAAGCATCGAAATGTGATTTTGTTTATTCTTTTTTTCACAACATTATTTAATGGTGGCCTGGTACCAAGTTATGTAATGTGGACAAAGATTTTTCATATTAAAAATACATATTTTGCGTATCTTCTTCCAGGAATGTTGTGTAGTGCAATGGGGATTATTCTTATAAAAAATTATTTTAAATTTAATGTACCTGAAGCATTAATGGATGCGGCAAAACTGGATGGTGCAGGTGAATGGAATATTTTGTTTAAAATTATTGTGCCGATTTCAAAGCCGATTCTGGCAGTTACCGGTATTAATACCGGATTGGCATTCTGGAATGACTGGCAGAATGGCCTTTATTATATTGATGATACAGCGAAATATAATATCCAGGTATTGTTAAATCGTATTTTGAATGATATGCAGTATATGAAAACAATGTATCAGCAAGGTAATGCAAGTATAGGACAGGTGGCTTCAATTACAGACAGTATGCCGACAACGGCAGCGAGAATGGCAATTGCGGTCATTGTTATCTTGCCGATTTTACTTGTATTTCCATTTGTACAAAAATATTTTGTTAAAGGCATTGTTGTTGGGGCTGTAAAGGGATAAAGATGATATAGATAAGATGGAGGTCTGAAAATGAACGGAAAAATGATAGTAAATGTTACAGGCGGTATGATTGAGGGATATACAGACGAAGATGGTGTGAACACTTTTAAGGGGATTCCTTATGCAGCACCACCGACAGGCGATTTAAGATTTTGTCCACCGCAGCCTGTTGTACCATGGGATGGCATATTAGAATGCAAAGAATATGGTCCGATTGCTGTTCAGTCAGAAGCTGGCGGGTGGAATCGCATACCGAGTTTTATAAAAGAAAAATTACTTGCATCTGAATTGATGCGCCAGCTGGCTCAGGAAAGAGAGAAAATCACTTCAGCGGGTGTTGCGGCATGGACAGATGAATATGTGGATATGGGACGAAACTTTGAAAACGGGCAGATATCAGAAGATTGCCTTTCATTGAATATATGGACAACTGCAAAAGAAAATGAAAAACTTCCTGTATTTTTCTATATTCATGGTGGTGCCAATACAAGTGGTTCAGGTGCTGTGGAGGTTTATTGCGGCAAAGAGCTGGCAAAGCAGGGCGTTGTTGTAGTGACAATTAATTATCGATTAGGTATGTTTGGATTTCTTGCAATGAAAGACAAAAATGGTGAGGAAACTTATGGTAATATGGCCATTAAAGACCAGATTGCAGCATTAAAATGGGTTCAGGAAAATATTGAGAAATTTGGCGGTGACCCTTCAAAGGTAACTATTGGTGGACAGTCTGCAGGTTCAGGAAACTGCCAGACATTATTAATTTCACCTGCCGCAAAAGGATTGTTTCATCAAGTCATTTGTATGAGTGGAAATTCATATTCAAAAGGTAAGCATGTATTTAAAAATAAAACATTAAAAGAATTGCAGGAAGAAACTTCTGAAAAACTGTCACAGTATACTTTAGATGATTTAAGAAAGATGTCTGCAAAAGAAATTCTGAATCTCAGTAATCAGGGGGGATTTCCAACAACCTGTATTGATAATGAAATATTAACAGGAGATATTGTTGAAGCATATGCAACAGGCAAATTTAATCATGTAAATATGATGTTTGGTTCTGTGACGGAGGATTGTACATTATTTTCAGCATTAAAACCTCTTCCCGGTGAAGACCCGATGATGCCTTGTGTAGAAATGAGTGCAGATACTTTGAAAAAGAAAATACAGATTTCTATGACAGAGCATATGGCAAAAGAATGTGAATGTATTTATTCTGTGCCTGAAAACAAGGAAAATGTGATTGATGTGGCTAAAACACTGATGTCTGATAGTATGAATTACAGCTATTATGATGCTATGAAGGCAAAAGAAAGTCATGATGATGAAAATAAAAATTATATATATCATTTTACACATGTTATACCTGATACAGAAATTGCAATGAAAGTTAATGGTGCTTTCCATTCAGGAGATATGGGATACTGGTTTAATATTTTCAGCAATACATATCCGAGAAACTGGTCAGAGGATGATTATAAACTTGGACATCGTATGAGCAGCTATCTGACGAATTTTGTAAAAACAGGCAATCCAAACGGTATGGATGTTGATGGTGAATTATTGCCGTTATGGAAATCAGTAAATGAGTGCGAGTGTCCGGGATATATGCATCTGGATATTAATGCCGGTTGGGTTGATATGGATGAAGATAAAGCGGAATTCTGGGAAAAATACTCAGCCAAAGCATAATTGATAACAGTTGCTGGAAAATTATTTTTATGATGAAATTAATACTGGATAAGTTTTTGGGAGTAAAAAGGGGTTTTTAAGTTGCAATTATTTATACGGGACAAACAATTTTATAAAAAACTGGTGATATTTGCGCTGCCGATTTCGTTGCAGTCACTCATTACTGTGGGTGTGAATATGGCAGATAATATCATGCTTGGGCAGCTTGGTGAGGCTGGCATGAGTGCGGCAACACTGGCAAATAATTTTATCAGCATTTACCAGATTATGTGCATGGGGCTTGGTATGGGTGCATCGGTGCTTGTCAGCAGGTTCTTTGGCATGAAGAATTCTGAAAATATGAAAAAAGCAGTGAATATCATGTTCCGTATGGAATTTGTGATTGCGACCTTATTTGCGATATTTACAGCAATCCTTCCGGCACAGATTATGGGTATTTTCACAACGGACAGTCAGGTTATTGCAGATGG
>CAKRHR010000006.1 GCA_934339005.1 uncultured Catenibacillus sp.
AATCCCCAATATGTTGCTTTGGAGTTTTTGCATTGTTCAAATATATCACTGGCATGACGCACTGTTAAATCATTGTAAGTCAACATCACTATCAACTCAGGTACTTTGTTCATTTATAATCCCTCTTTTTTATGTTAATCAGCCACTCCGTCATAATATAATTCTACCGGAGTTTTTTGTATAATAACAAAACTTTCTATTAAATTTTTTACTATACAAAAATCCTGGTTGTCAGACTATCTAAACAACCAGGATTGTCTTTTCATATACCGCTTTCAGTATATAATAATTAAGCTATTTCATCAAGTTTTTTCCGGCATTCTTAAGGAAATCTTAATCCAGTTTCATATCGCCATCTTTGATCCAGCCGATTTTCTTTAAAATGAAATTAAATACAAGGCTTAATACTGCCGGCAAGACAAATGAAATCAAAATCAGACCTACCCAGTCAAAGGCTGTGATAGCTGTTTTTGTACCGGCAGCGATATCGTCAATCCATCCTGTGTACACACCAATCTGTCCGACAAGGCCGCATGTACCCATACCTGAAGATACGGCAGGACCGTTCATCTGAAGGTGGAAAACGCAGGTTGCCAGAGGGCCTGTAATGACAGAAGTCAAAATAGGTGCAATCCATATGCGCGGATTCTTGACAATATTACCCATCTGAAGCATGGATGTACCAATGCCCTGTGAAATCAGGCCACCCCAACGATTTTCTTTAAATGAAATCACCGCAAAACCAATCATCTGTGCACAACAGCCTGCCAACGCTGCACCACCGGCAAGTCCCGTCAGTCCAAGGGCCGCACAGATGGCTGCAGAGGAAATCGGCAGTGTCAGAGCAATACCGACAAAAACAGATACTAAAATACCCATTAAAAATGGCTGTAAATTTGTCGCCCACATCACAAGATTACCAAACTTCATAGCAGCCATACCAAGGGCAGGTGCGCAGGCTTTTGCCAACAAAACACCAATACCGATAGTTACAAGAGGAGTCACAAGAATATCGATTTTTGTTTCCTTAGATACCATTTTACCAAATTCAGCAGCCACAATGGCAATGATCAAGACTGCCAGTGGGCCGCCTGCGCCACCAAGGGTATTGGCTGCAAAACCAACAGAAATCAGTGAAAATAATACGAGTGGCGGCGAGTTTAAAGCATATCCAATCGCTACCGCCATGGCAGGACCACTCATGGCACTGGCAAGTCCACCTACAGTATATTCTGTGCCATTCACCGTAGCTACAATTGCTGCTAACGGTGCAAAATGAAACTGCGTACCAATCGTATTTAGAATAGTTCCAATTAATAATGTACAAAATAATCCCTGCGCCATGGCACCAAGTGCATCAACACCATATCTTTTGGCAGAGATTACAATGTCTTTACGCTTTAGAAAAGCTTTAATTTTTTCTAACATCTTTTGTCACCTCATCTATGTCGTTAAATATTGGTCAGGCTCAAATTGACATTGCCCCAACCTGCGCTGCAAATCATGTCGCAGCATTGTTTATAAATACTTGCTGTACAGTATAACATATGCTTTGACATATGACAAGACAGCTTTAAAAATATTTTTTGACCTGTATCATAGATTTATGTTATGATATGATGTAAATGTTAAAAATCTAACTTACGATTATACTTGCACAAATGAATACTATCTATTATGCGATGATGTCAGAAATCACCAAACGCATAATTCTAAATCATTTGATTAAATCATTTTATTAAATCATTTTATATGGGGGACTTAGATAATGATAACAATTATTAAAGGTCATTTTATTTGTACCGAAAAGCCTTCTGAATTTTCGGTTTATCCAAACCATTACCTGGTTGCCGAAGATGGCATTATTGAAGGATTATACGATGTACTTCCTGAAAAATACGCAGGAGTGCCTGTTCAGGACTACGGCGACCGCATGATTATGCCGGGCTGTGTAGACCTTCATGTACACGCACCTCAGTATTCTTACCGCGGTCTTGGCATGGACATGGAACTTCTGGAATGGCTTGAAACAAATACATTTCCTGAAGAATCCAAAATGAAGGATATTAATTACGCGAAAAAATCTTACAGCATTTTCGTTGAAAATCTTCGAAAAAGCGCTACAACCCGTGCCTGCATCTTTGCCACTGTCCACCGCGAAGCTACATTACTGCTCATGGATATGCTTGAAAATGCCGGACTATGCACAATGACAGGCAAAGTTAATATGGACCGCAACTGTCCTGATTATATCCGCGAAGCTTCCGCCGATGCTTCCGCAAAAGAAACTATTCAGTGGGTTGAGGATGTTTTAAACCGCCATTATAAAAATACTTACCCAATTCTCACACCACGTTTTACACCAAGCTGCACCGATGAATTGATGACAAAATTAAAGGAAATCCAGATTAAATATAACCTGCCACTACAGTCACATCTGTCTGAAAATCCCGGGGAAATTGAATGGGTTCGCGAGCTTTGTCCAACATCTGAATATTACGGTGATGCTTATGCCATGTTTGGTCTGTTTGGCAATGATTGCAAGACAGTTATGGCACATTGTGTTTATTCTGATGAAAGAGAAATCAGGCGAATGAAGGATAATGGCGTGTTTATTGCGCATTGTCCTGAATCCAATATGAATATTGCATCTGGTATTGCACCGGTGCGTACTTATCTTGAAGAAGGCATGCATGTCGGTCTTGGCAGCGATGTTGCCGGCGGTGCAACTGAGAATATGTTTACAGCCATGGCACATGCGATCCAGGCTTCCAAGCTTCGCTGGCGTCTGGCGGACCAGTCCCTGAAACCATTAACTGCACCGGAGGCCTTTTATATGGCATCAAAGGGCGGCGGCGCTTTCTTTGGCAAAGTCGGCAGCTTTGAGCCGGGCTATGAACTTGATGCAGTTGTCCTTGATGACAGCCGATTGAAACACCCACAGGAGCTGACTCTGGATAAACGTTTTGAACGCCTGATTTACATGGCAGATGACCGTGAGATCTATGCAAAATATGTGCGTGGCAGCCAGTTGTTCTAAAATTCACCAATTCATTTACAAATTCAAAAAACGGAAGCAGTTTTCAAATCATTTTACCTCTGATTTGAAAACACTTCCATTTTTTTATCTCTTTTATCGCGAAATTTCCTCTCCGTCCAATACCGCCTCCACAAGCACATCGTTTTCATAACGAAGTTTCAATGAAAAGAATGGTCTGTTTTCATTTAATAATCTAAAGAAAATCTTATCACCCTCCCAGATTGGCAGGTCACAGACCTTGTCCTTTGGCACCCATTCAAGGGTTCCCTCATTACACTCACTGATTTCACCTTCATAGCCATCTGCGGTGTACAAAAACATATATTCCACAAAACTGTCATCTGTAATAAATGTAATCACACCGCGAAGCTTCCATGATGTCAGTCTCAGGCTTGTTTCCTCCATGACCTCCCGAAGCAGGCAATCCTCCGGGGATTCTGCATGTTCAAAATGACCGCCTACTCCAATCCATTTATCTTTGTTGATATCCACTTCTTTTTTATCCCGGTGCATCATCAGATATGCATCATCATTTTCAATATAACACAAAGTTGTCAGATTTGATCTCATCGTTTTTATACCTCTTATTGTATTTTTCTCATATCCACATTTAAACATGGTGTTCTCTTTTTTACTTTCACAGATTTTTACAGTTTTTGAAACTTTTTGTGAGAATCTTTTTTTAATACACTATTAAGTGCAGCAACTGTCACAATCATTGTTATTGCTTCTGCCACAGCAAATGCCAGCCATACACCGTTCATGCCAAACAGCCAGGACATCACAACCGCACAGATGATAATTGCGACAAAACCACGCATAATTGATGAAATAAATGCGCCTTTTGCTGCCTCCATCGCACTGAGCACACCTGCTCCCACAATATTAATTCCGGCAAATAAAAATCCGATAAAATACAATCGAAGTCCTGTGTGTGCATAAGCCGCCAGCACCGCATCCGCTTCTTTATTAAAAATCCCTGCAATCGGCTCTGTCCAAATCCACACCACGCCAAGCATCAACACCGCAAGTACCATGGCTGTCACAATTGCCATTGAAAAAGTTTTTACGATATTTTTATGTTCATTTCTGCCGTAGTACAGACTGACAATCGGCTGCGTACCCTGTGAAACACCATTAAACATAGCCACCGCCACAAGTGCTGTATTTGCCACAACACCATAAGCTGCCACGCCTGTATTTCCGGCTAATTTTAAAATAATCACATTAAACAGCGCTGTCGTGACACCGGAGGAAATCTCTCCGACAAATGCCGCCACACCGACCTGACAAGAATAAAATAATTTCTTTAAGGACGGCATCACAAGTTTTAAAGACACATTGCTTTTCTTTGAGCACAGGTGAATACAACAAATCAGCACGCCCAAAATCGGGGATAATGCTGTTGCCAGCGCAGCCCCCGTCATCCCCATGCCAAGTGGAAACATCAGCACATAATCACCTACGATATTAAACAGACTGCTGAATAATGTGGCCGCCATCGCAATTCCCGGTGCCCCATCATTTCTGACAAAGGCATTACAGATATGATTCCAGATAAAAAATGGTGCAAAGCCCATGAAAATTCTTGTGTATGTGCATCCGACCTCAACGATTGTTGCATCTCCGCCAAGCATTGCTATAATTTGTCCCGGGAAAAACAGCCCTAAAATCATAAAAAACAATCCGATAACCGTACCCCAGAATATAGCATTGAAAAAATAGCCATTTGCGCGCCCATCACCCTTACCTGAGGCAACCGCATAGCGTATGGCAGAACCTACACCAATCATCACACCAATTGCAAAAATCAGGCTGTATATCGGCAGTACCAGATTCAGTGCTGTAATGCCATCTGCCCCCACCGCCTGTGCAATAAAAAATGTGTCTGCCAGAATATACAGGGAAATGCCGACCATTCCGAGTATGTTCTGTGGCACATATTTAAAAAACATTCGTTTTACAGACATAAATTCTTCCTCGTTGATTCATTCATATTTCTAATTATTCTGATATTTTCCAAATAATTACGTATAAAAGGAGTTTACCAGATTATTATCCTCCAGTAAACTCCTTTAAGTATTTTATGTTTTTAATTTTTCTGATTTTAATCGTTCAAAATCATCCCGTATTTTTTGATACCCAGACAATTTGATTTTCATAACATACAGGCTTTTACACTAACTTACAGCGCCTTTTTTATTGCAGCCAGAAGTTCATCATATGTTTCGTAAGCAGGAATCTGAGGATAATCCGCTTTAATCTGGTCTGTACTCTTGAATAAAAAGCCTGCTTTACTTGCCTGAATCATACCAAGGTCATTATGGCTGTCACCGCTTGCAATCGTATCAAAACCGATGGACTGCAGTGCTTTCACTGTTGTCAGCTTTGACTGAGGACAGCGCATCCTGTAGCCTGTGATCTCACCATTTTCCGCCACTTCAAGTGTGTTGCAGAAAATCGTTGGCCAGCCTAATTTTTCCATCAATGGTGTGGCAAACTGTGTAAATGTATCACTCAAAATAATCACCTGAGTGATGCTTCGCAATTCATCCAAAAATGCTTTTGCACCCTCCATTGGCTCAATTTTTGCGATTGTATCCTGAATTTCTTTTAATCCAAGACCATGCTCTTTTAATACAGACAAACGCCATGTCATCAATTTATCATAATCCGGCTCATCTCTTGTTGTGCGTTTTAATTCCGGAATGCCACTTTCTTCGGCAAATGCAATCCAAATCTCAGGAACAAGAACACCTTCCATATCAAGGCAAACAATATTCATACCCATTGTACTTTCCTCCAAGTCTTTCTTTACGCTATCACTTTACCGTGACACATTATAGACATTATATTTTTTGATTGGAAAGATGTCAAGTATAACTTTATTTTGCGATCTTTTTATCCATACTTCCTGAGCAAAAGCCCTCCAGGTCAAGTGTCACATAGTCAAAGCCACAGTCTTTTAACTTGCTTACAATTGTTTCCCTGTGTTTTAATACTTCCTCAAGGTCTTTGGCATCCACCTCAATTCGTGCAATATCATTGTGGACGCGCACGCGTACATTGTAAAATCCAAGGGCGCGAATCGCTTTTTCTGCCACGTCTGCCTGATGCATTTTCTCATAGGATAATGGTGTATTGTACGGAAATCTTGTGGCAAGACATGGCATCGCAGGTTTGTCACTGACAGAAAGACCATATTCTGCTGCCAGACGTCTGACATCGGCTTTTGTAAAACCGGCTTCTTTGAGCGGACTTAACACCCCAAGCTCTTTAAGTGCCTGTAAGCCTGGTCTGTATACAAACAAATCACTGTAATTAGTGCCATCCATCATGCAGGTTACGCCGAGTTTTTCCGCCAGCTCTTTCACTCTTGTAAACAGACAGTGTTTGCAAAGATAACAACGGTTTACAGGATTATTTAAAATGCCTGCCTCTGCCAGCTCGTCCACTTCAACAACCTTATGGACTGCACCGATTTCACCGGCAACTTTTGCAGCTTCCTCGATTTCACCCACCGGATGCAGCTTTGTGTGAATTGTCACAGCGTAAACGGTTGTGTGAAATGCCACAGCCCTGCTGCAAACAAGTTTTAACAATGCTGAACTGTCCACACCACCTGAAAATGCAACCATGACGTCTTTATTGACAACGTTATCTAAAATATCTTCAAGTACAGCCTTTTTTGCTTCATAAGTTAATTCGTTTGTATTGTTTTCTTTATTCACTGTCTGGGTCACCTTTCTTTAGTCTTATTTCCGCATTAAATAACTTATCTTTTTTTATAAATAATCGCTTATTTGGCAGCGTTCTTAATCATCTGCATGACTTCATATAAACTGATGCCATTTTTTTCAGCTAATGCTGCGGCGCTTTCATATTCAGGATAATAGCGCACCTGACCATCCGGCAATGTGCAAATTTTAACCTGAGTTTTGCCAATTGGTGTATCTATTTCTGCCTTTTTTCTTGGAAGAATCGTACGCTCCGCTTCAATGCGTCGAATCCCAATCGTTGTTGTTTCTTCAAAAATAATCTGTTCTAATGCCGCAACATTTTCCGTATCGCAAATCACTCTGAGCAGATAGCCCGGTCGGTTTTTCTTCATAAACACAGGGGAATAATGTGCGTCCCTTGCACCGGCTTCAAGCAGACGATTCATCAGATAACCCATGCATTCTCCACTGCAGTCATCAATGTTTGTTTCCAAAATCTGTACTTTATCGGAGGTTTGAGTTGAAACATTATGTAAACCATCCGCAAGATTTTCCAAATTACAGTTACTGTCAATAGTTTCTTCCGATGTATCTTTAATTAACATTAACCGCAACATGCTTGGACGGCTGTATTCACGTTTACCTGCGCCGATACCTGTCTTTTCAATTTCAAACTGTGCAGGCATCTTTTCTGATGTTTTAATGGCAGCTACAATCGCAGCACCTGTCGGTGTGACAAGCTCGCCCTCAACTTCTGTCATTTGCAATTTAAGGTGATGTGCCTGAACGATATTTGCAACTGCAGGTACAGGAATCGGCATAATGCCATGCTGACAGCGCACAGTACCATGGCCTTCACATAAGCGGGGCACAATCACCTCAGTAACATCCAGATTATCCAGACATACTGCCACAGATACAACATCGACAATCGAATCGACTGCGCCAACTTCATGGAAATGCACTTCATTTAATGGCACACCATGAGCTTTGGCTTCTGCCTCCGCAACAATCTCAAAAATGCGTGTGGCGATGGCTTTGGCTCTGTCACTCATCTGCGCATGTCCAATAAGATGCAAAATACCCGGCAATGTTGCATGCTCATGGTGGTGGTGCTCGTGTTCATGACAATGTTCGTGCTCATGGTGATGGTGCTCATGCCCGCCATCATGATGATGTCCATGTTCATCCTCATGATGATGGTCATGTCCATGAAGATATGCCATATCATGGTCATGGTTATCTTTTTCCAAAATAACATTAAAATCGCATGCATCAATCCCTGATTTTTTCACACGGCTGATTGCAATCTCATAGCCGCTCACTGGCAATGATTTCAATGCATTTAAAAGCACTTCCTTATCAGCGCCCAGGTCAAGCAGTGCAGCCACTGTCATGTCACCACTGATGCCTGACAAACCTTCTACATATAATGTCTTTCCCATTTTTCTAATCTCCTGTTGCAAAATTTTCTATTAAAAATTAAGTAATTAAAATCACTGATAAAAATATAGTGATTTATGCCTCCGGATGGCGTTCCGCCAGTCGATTAATCTGTGTTGCAATATAACCTGCACCATAGCCATTGTCAATATTCACAACTGAAATACCGTTGGCACAGGAATTAATCATTGTCAGCAATGCTGACAAGCCATTCATACTTGCACCATAGCCTACTGAAGTTGGTACTGCAATGACCGGGCGGCTGACAAGCCCACCAATGACGCTGGCAAGTGCCCCTTCCATACCTGCAATCGCAATGACACAGTTTGCACTTTGAATGGTGTCCAAACGTGCCAGCAATCGATGCAGTCCGCTGACACCAACATCATAAATACGTTCGACGTTTGAGCCAAAATATTCTGCCGTCTGAGCAGCTTCCTCAGCTACTGCAATATCCGCTGTTCCCGCTGTACATACAGCAATTTTACCGATGCGGATTTTGTCCTTTTTTTCTATTTTTAAAATATGGGAATCCACATCATACACTACCTGCGGTAAAACTTCTTTGACAATCTCATATTGGTGCTGACTGGCTCTTGTACCAAGCACCTCTCCCTCCATCTCGTATAATTTTTTATAAATTTCTACAAGATGTGCATCTGATTTTCTACTGCAAAATACAACCTCCGGAAAACCAGAACGTACTTTGCGGTGAGAATCTAACTTTGCAAAAGCCATTTCTTCAAATGGCTGGCGTTTTAAATATTTTTCTGCCTCGTCAATTGAAAGACTTCCTGATTTAACCTGCTCAAGCATTTCATGAATATCCATCTGCGGTTCAATCCTTTCTTCACCGGCATATACCGTTTTTTATTTATAACTATACAATGATGGTCGATAATTGCTACTTTTCTTCAAAAGCTTCCTTAATATGATTCACTGCCTCCGTGATTAACTCAGACATCGTATACTTACCGACACCCATCACATGAAAACTGCATGTATTTACCGGAATCAAAATCTTTAAAGCCCTGCTTCTGGCAACGGCTGACGCCATCGCTTCTGTAATTTCGCCAAGCAGCGCATCTGCCGCCATAATGCCGATAGGACCGACAATCACATCTGCATCTCTTGACTGCACGATAACGGGATTTTCACCGGTTGCACCGGCATCCGCACCGGCTTTAATCATCTGCGCTGTTGCAATGCTGTTTGAACCAACCGCAATCACTTCATCGGATTTACCCTGTAGCTGCCGCCATTTTTCTATAAACAAGCTTCCCATGCGGCCGCCCTGACCGTCTATGACTAAAATCTTCATCTGTCAAGCTTCCCTTTCCTGCCAATTTAATGTCTAAATTGAAAACACCTCGTCAAATATTCATATAATACTATGGTTACTAAATTCGAAAACACCTCACCAAGTGTTCACATAATCGTTCTCTCCATCTGGTTTAAGTATGCGCGAATGGCATTGCCTATGTTCGTAATACACATGACAACCGCGATCAGAAATACACCCGGAATGATAATCACCCACCATGCCTTCTGCATCAGTGCGTTTTGCGCCAGTGACAACATACTGCCCCAGGAAACAGTACCTATCGGCAATCCCAGTCCCATAAAGCTTAACGTTGCTTCTGAAAGCATTGCACTGCGCACATTCATCACAATCATAAACATGACCGACGGTATAAAATTTGGTGTCAAATGCTTTACTAAAATATGAAAAAAACGGCCACCCATACACACAGAAGCAATCACATATTCGTTGCTCCGAATCTGTCTGACTTCACTTTGTACAAGCTTTGCAATACCAAACCAACCTGTGACACCAAGCACAATTGCTATCGACCATACAGTCGCGTCCCCTAAAACAGCCTGTATAAATATAACAAGCAATAACGATGGAATACTCAAAAATATTTCAATCAGACGCATCAATATATCGCCCGCCGGGTTCCATACCAAACCTGCCAGCGTACCATACAACACACCAATCACTGTTGAAATCAAAGTGGACACCACCCCAATCAACAATGAAATACGACCACCATACCATATACAGGCAAACAAATCCCGCCCCATGGAATCTGTACCAAACCAAAATTCTGCACAGGGCTTAACAAGATAATGCTGTAAATCCAGATACGTCGGGTCTTTCGATGTCAGCCATCCGGCACATATGCAACCGAGTACAATCAACCCAAGCACACAACTGGATACAACTATACCGGATTTATTGGATGCTGTTTGAAATTTTTTCATATAAAAAGTTTTCTGATGTTTTAATTCACCCCATTTTTTTAACTGCATCATGATTTTACCTCCCCGGACTGCATACGTGGATTAATCCACTCATTAATCATCTGGGCTATCATGCTGCACACCATCACAACAGCACCTGTCAACAGGCAAATCACCATCAGCATATTATAATCCGCATACCGCGCGCTCTCATAAGCCAACGTGCCAACACCCGGATAGGAAAACACCATTTCCACAATATATGTACCGCCAAGAATATGCGGCACTGAAATCGCCATCATGCTTAAATACGAAGGCATAACACATCTTAAACAATGCCTGAATAAAATTTGTGCATCTTTCAGCCCTTTAACCCGCGCCAGCGTCACATAATCCATTCTGATTTCTTCCAGAAGTTTGTTGCGCACCATATAAGCATAATACCAGAGATGCCCTGTCACAACAACTACTAATGGCAAAATCAGATGCACCAGCCGGTCTGCAATACTTTTATTCTGGCCCACACTGTATGCCCCGCTGACCGGAAGCCATCGAAGTATTACACTGAAAACAAAAATCAGTACAAGTGACAGCCAAAATTCCGGAATACAGCTTATAAGGGTTCCAAATTTACATAAAACTTTATCAATCCATCGATTTTCATGCCAGGCACATAAACTGCCTAAAAATAAAGCACCTATAAACACAAGCACAAATCCTGTGCCACCAAGCAGTAACGTATTTGGCAACCGCAGCCAAATCACATCCAAAACATTCTGTTTATATTTATAGGATATGCCAAAATCACCACGAAACGCATTACCAAGCCAACGAACATATTGTACACTGACTGAGTCATCCAGACCTAGCTTTTCACGGGCCTGTTGTTTTTCCTCCACACTCATTTTTTCAACCCGCTCACCATAATACGACTGTAGCGGGTCCGTCGGTGTCATGCGCGAAATATAAAAAACGAGGACTGACAAGACAAACAGACTGACAACCAATATGAACACCTGCTTTAAAACAGGCCATATAACATTTTTTCTAGATGTCATCCTCCGTCACCTCCTCTGCCGCAATAACGCGCACCAGATTTCCGTCCTTCATAACGCCAACGCGGTCACACATATACCGCACTGCCGGCAGATTATGTGAAATAAATAAAATACTGCAGCCATAACGTTCTCTTAAATCAAGAAATAAATCCATCACCTGACACTGGGTTGAAATATCCAGTGCAGAAACGGCCTCATCAGCAATAATCAGCTTCGGCTTCACCGATATTGCTCTGGCAATAGCCACACGCTGTCTTTGTCCGCCGGATAATTCACCCGGATATCTGTCCAAAAATGAAGCTTCCAGCCCAACAATATTTAAAAGGCGTTCATAAGCACTTTTCCAGCCATCCTCCGGCTTCATATGCTGCACCTTCATAGGCTCTGCAATAATATCTCTGACCTTCATCTTCGGATTTAAGCTTGTGGCGGAATCCTGAAAAATCATCTGGATATTTTGCTCAATATAACTTCTGTGTGCACGCACATCTTTCGCATCACACAAGTGTATCTGTTCAAAATCAATCACACCTCTTTCAGGCTTTTCAATACGCATAATGCATTTTGCCACTGTAGATTTCCCGGAACCGGAAGCCCCGACAATACCAAAAATCTCACCTTTTTTTATCTCAAAAGAAATATTGCGTGCTGCCTGTAAGCGCTGATGTTTTATCCTGTATGCATGATATAAATCTTTAATCTGTAAAATTGCCGGTACTGTTTCTTCTACATTTTCTTCTGTTGTTCCATCGGCATTTTTTTCCATATATCTTTCTATAGATTTTTCTATGTTTTTTAGTTTTCTCTGGCTCACTTTCTGATAAACGCCATTGATGCAGACTTTTTGGGCCGCCTCAAGCAGTGTTTTTGTATGTTCATGTGCCGGTGCATGATAAATATTTTTCGCATCATCTAATTCAACAATACTGCCCTGATACATCACTGCCACCCGGTCTGCAATGCCTCTGACAATACTTAAATCATGTGAGATCAAAATCATCGCCATTTGATTTTTCTTCTGGATTTCCTGAAGTAATTCCAGAATCTGGCTTTGCACCTTAACATCCAGTGAACTTGTTGGCTCATCTGCTAAAAGCAGCTTTGGCTGCCCTGCCAGTGCAATGGCAATCAAAACCCGCTGACACATGCCGCCGGAAAATTGATGTGGATACATCCTGCAGCATTTCCCAGGGTCTGGAATCTTTACCATTTGCATTAATTCCAATACACGGTTTTGAATCTGTTTTTTATTCAGCTTAGGTTCATAAACACGGATTGCCTCCGCAATCTGACGCTCAATTGTCATTGTGGGATTTAACGCTGCTTTTGGATGCTGTAAAATCATGCCAATCTCCTGTCCGCGGATGCCGCGCATCTGATTTTCGGAACAGACCGCCAAATCTTTATCTTCAAACCATATATGTCCATTTTCAATTGAAATATTTGCCGGTAATAAATGCATCAGTGTTTTGGCAAGCATACTTTTGCCACCGCCGGATTCACCGACGATTGCCAGTATTTCTCCCTGCCGGATATCAAAGCTGACATCATTCAAAACTTTAAAAGCTTTTGCCTTTCCTGCCGGATGAATCGTGACAGACAAATGCTGTACGTCCAATATTTTGCAGTTTTTATTTTGTAAAATCATTGATAGTTACCTGTTTTTCCTCTGAAACACCCTTCCGTTTTCCTGATGGATCGGCATTATTATTCTATCGTCCAGTCACAGACATTCCAGAAAATACCAACACCGTGATGTCCAAGCACTGTATTTGCATCAATGCCATGCAGGTTTGCATCTGCCACATAAATAGCATCAATATAGCAGAAAAATGTGTAAGCCGGCGTATCAGCCAGTGCTATCTGAAACTGCTTGTATGCCTCGGCACGCTCATCCAAATCACTTGTCTGTCTGGCCTCAAGCAGATATTTGTCTACCAGCTCATTGCTGTAACCGGAATAATTTGCTCCTTTATCTGTGCCAAATACTTTGTAGGTATGATCATCGGCATCAAATGGTGAACCCCAACCGATAATGCAACACTCCTGACCGCCCCAGTCAATACCTTCCGCAGGAACATCGGCTTTAACATCAAGTCCAACTGCCTGAAGCTGCTGCGCTGCAATCTGTGCCATATCAATTCGCACCTGATCACCGGCAGAGGCATTTATTGTAAAACTAATGCGCTTGCCATCTCTGCACCAGTAGCCATCACTATCTTGTGTGCAGCCTGCCTGGGCAAGCAATTCAGCGCATTTTTCCGGGTCATAATCATAATGATTCACACCGTCATAATTATAAATATTGCGCTGCAATGGTCCATAAGCCACCTCGCCTTTGCCAAGCAGCACCGCATCCACAATACTCTGTCGGTCAATCGCATAATTAATTGCAGGAATCAGATCCGCATTTTCCTGCCAGTATGTATTCTGAAAATTATATAAAATGCCACGGTAATCCGATGTTGTCATATCATACACCTGATAAGCGTCCTGATTGTCAAAGACACCGGCATCTTTCGGTGTTACCTGTGCAAGATTTAACTCTCCCGATTGAAGCTGCATCGCTTTGGCATTATCATCAGTCACGATTTTAAAAATAATTCTGTCAATCTGCGCCGGACCTGCAAAATAGTTTTCATTTTTCACAAGAGTAATTGCCTGACCCGCATCCCAGCTTTCAAGTTTATAAGGGCCTGTGCCGACAGGTGCTCTGAAAAAATCAGATGACTGCATATCCTCGCCCTCAAGCAGATGCTTTGGCAGAATCGCCATTGTCATATAATCTAAAAATGCCGTATTGTCATCCTCCAGCGTAAACGCAATCGTTGTATCGTCAATGACATTAATGTCCTCAACATCCTCATAATTCGGCGCGTTTTCAGAACCATTCGCCTCATCCATAATCACATCGTATGTAAATTTGACATCATCTGCTGTAAACTTCTCACCATCATGCCAGTACACATCATCTTCCAAATCAAAGGTATAAGTTTTGGTATCCGCATCATATGTCCAGCTTTTGGCAAGTCTTGGAATAACCTGATTGTTGCCATCGTGGTCTGTCAGACCGTCAAAAATCAGGGCATTGATTTCGCCATGCTCATCCAGTGCCGGATTAATACGTGTGTAATCACCGCTGCCATACACAAGCGTTGTCATATTTGCTTCATTTGCAGATGTATTTTCTGAAGCCGTACCTGCTGCATTTGAATCTGCTGCCGTATTTGCATCCACATCCTGATTTGCGCCGCAGCCTGCCAGCCCCAGACATAAAACCATACTTAATAAAATACTTACTTTTCTTTTCATAAACTTCCCATCCTTTTTGCATATTCAAAATCTGAAAATTCACTGTCTAAATCGCTGTTTTACTTATTTCGCAGATTTCAAAATCAAACATCTTATCGTGCAGGCGCGAACGGAGTTTTGACTTTTGAAGCTGTGACAAAAAAAAGGACAATGCATGTCAAACATACACTGTCCTGTAACCCTGCCATATGTCTGCCATCAAGATACTTTATTCATTTCGAATATTTCCTTATGAAAATATGATACCTTCATGGCATTACTGTCTTTTTTATCATTATCTACGATTTTGCAATAGCTTTATTATGTATCTTTCAGAACTGACTTGGTCAATCTGTAAATGCTTGGCATTCAATGCATTTATTTTATCAAAAAATACTTTTATACACAAGTCTGAGTTTTTCCGCATATAAGTAGACTTTTTTAATTTTCTGACCAATCTTATCTATGCTTCTGGCCTCTGCCGTTTTATAGCCCTCTGCCGTCAAATCCGGCAGTTCATGCTCAATAATCTGCCTGCACTTTTCTTTAAAATCCTGTACATTACATGCCTTATATGCATTTTTGCCATCAGCTATCCAGCCATCATAAACCGGAATATCCCGAAGCAGTACCGGAATTTTCATTGCCAGTGCCTCAAGTACAACAATCCCTTCCGTTTCTTCATAAGAAGGGAATAAAAATAAATCGCACGCCGCATAAGCATCCCGAAGTGCTTCTTTATCCACATAACCGGCAAATCTGAGATTTGGCAATTTTATTTTCAACGCTTTTCGGATATTTTTCGGCAATGTATAAATGTCCGATTCCCCAAACCAGATAAACTGGTATTCCGGCATTTCTTTAGCCAGCTTAATAAAATCCAAAATACCCTTGCGTTCTATCCATAAGCCCACTGACATGACAATTTTGGCATCTTCACTGTAACCGTATTTTTTTCTAAAACGCATTCTTGCCTCTGGCTGTGCCTGATAATAATCTACATCAATGCCGTTGGATAATGAAAAAACCGGCTTTTTTATGCCATAAGAAAGCAATAATTTTCTCGAATATGATGTGGGTGTAATAATACAATCACCAAGAGAATAACAATATTTAATCCATTTGCCAAAAAGTCCGGCACACACATTAGAGCCAATGTATGAATTTCTGAAATCCTCCTTTGTTGAATGTGCATGGAAAATAACGATTTTGCCCTGTCTTTTAGCCCATTTGGCAAGACGCACAGAATCCGGGAATACTGTGTTAATATGAATCACATCCGCAGCTTCAGGATTTGTCACACACGAAATTCCCACATCTGCCAGGGCTTTTTGCTGATGATAAATCGCCCGTCCAACACCACTTTTTTCTATTAATTTCTGATATTTTGAATATAAACAAACTTTCATCTGACTTCTCCTCGTTTTCCTATGACCTTGTAATCAAACTAATCGCCATCTGCAGCACTTTATTTAAGCCCAGGCTGTATAAAAATATCGCTGCTGGCTTGCCAAGCAATATAATAACCGTGAATTTTTTTAATGTCATTTTACTGATGCCCGCCAGGTAACATAAAAAATCATCCGGCGCCACCGGAAGGAAAATGAGCAGTGCAAAAATCTTTTCAAACCGATTTTCCTTCTGTAAAAAACGCTCATACCTGTCACAAAATTTCTTGCCTGTAATTTTGTGTACAAACTTCGTACCATATTTTCTTGCAAGCAAAAATGCGCAGACAGAACCGATACAGATACCAATATAATTCCAGAAAAATCCATACAATGTTCCGAAAAACATCACACCAAAGGCGCAGCCCACAGCACCCGGCAAAATCGGAACCACAACCTGTAACGCCTGAATAAATATAAAAACTATCGGCGCCCAGATACCACATTTTGTCAGCAGTGCACTCATCTTTTCCGTATCTGTAAATATGCCGGAATAAAGACCTGCCACCATTAAAAATGCAAACAACACTATCCCTGCAATATTTAATATTTTTTTATGCCTGACCTGCCATTCTAATAGTCTTTTCATATAACCGATTACTCCAAATCATTTTACTGTATACATCTTCAACATTGGCTGCAAAGGCATTGCCTGAAAGGAAACGGATGCTGTCACGGATTTTGAGTCTGACATCTTCTCTGTCAATAACATCATCGCCATTTTTCACAATTTCTTTATTTTCAATCCCGTTGCTTTCATTACTTTCATTTTTACCGATACCCTGATGCATTTCAATACTTTCATTTTTTTGAATATGTCCGTCTGAAATATATGCATCTGTGTTTATCACTTTACCATGCATATGCTTCATCAGCCACATATAACCATCAATAAACTCTGCCTCATTTTCAAAAGCCACACCATTGACCTTTTCCTGAAGCACACTCTCCAGACATTCATCCGACCTGACGAGCAGCGGCACGCCTGCAGCCAGAGCCTCTGCGTATGTTAAGCCCTGTGTTTCTGAATTGGAAGCAGATACAAATACATCACCAAGAGCATAATAATTTTGAATGTCATCCCATGGCACCATGCCTGTAAAAATGATTTTTTCATTCATCATATGTGCCGTACACCATTCTTTTAAAACCTCTGCCTCCGGACCATCCCCTGCAATCAAAAGCACAGCCTGCGCATCCATCTGGCTTACCTTTTCAAACAATTCCAGTACTTCAAGCAGATTTTTTTCTTTTGAAATGCGACCGATATATACAAGCACATGTTTATTTTCCAAATGATACTGCAGCTTTAAGCCTGCCACTTTTGTCATATCCGGCTGCATAAATTTTGTCAGATTAATACCTGTGGGAATGACGCATTTTGGTGTCTGAATCTGGTAAGTATCTAACAGTGTCCGTACTTTTTCCGTTGGCACAATCACTGCATCCGCATGCTCACAGCAATGTCTTGTAAAGCTGCGCACAAGTCCTTTCAGCTTTTCATTGCCCGGCACTTTTAAATAATGAGTGTAATCCTCATAAATCGTATGATAAGTATGCACATGGGGAATACCAAGATATTCTGCTGCTTTTCTTCCAAGATGTCCCATACCAAACTCCGTCTGTGTATGAATAATATCCAGATGAAAACTCTCAATTTTTCTACGCCAGGCTCTCGCAATCGGTGCTGCCACGCGGCGTTCTTTTAAAAATAAAAAAGGCAGACTGACGATGCGAATGACATTATTTTCAACAATATTTTCCATGTCAGGATTGCTCACCGTAAAAATATATACCGTGTGTCCCCGGCGTTCAAGTCCCTGTTTTAACTGATAAACAGAATTGGCTACACCGTTGACCTCAGGATAATATGTATCTGTAAAAATGCCTATATTCATATCCAAACCTCATTTCTCTTTGTATTTTTCTTCGCTTTTTGCTTTATATTTCTTTTTTCATCCAATACCTGTACGCCCGCATAAGCACAAGCACATCTAAATATTTTTACATCCATATATGTTTACATGCACGAATGCACAAAAAAAGATACTATCTATCTAAAGCATATGTTATCAAAACACTTTAAATAAACAGTATCTTTTTTGGTAAAGATTTTCTAAAGTTCTTCTTAAGACTTCTTTACATTTTCTACACCGCCGCAAACTGGCTTTCATATAATTTCTTGTAGAAACCATTCTGTTTAAGCAGACTTTCATGATTGCCCTGCTCGATAATCTTGCCATCTTTCATCACAAGAATCACATCTGCCTCACGAATAGTTGACAGACGATGTGCCACGATAAATGTTGTTCTGCCCTGCATCAGTTTGGCAAAAGCCTTCTGAATCTTAATTTCTGTACGTGTATCAATCGAAGATGTCGCTTCATCAAGAATCAACATCGGTGGTCTGCAAAGCATGACTCTGGCGATACACAAAAGCTGCTTCTGACCCTGGGATAATCCGCCGCCATCTTCTGTAATCCATGTATCATAACCCTTTGGCAGACGTGAAATATAGCTGTGGATATGAGAAGCCTTTGCAGCCTCGATAACTTCCTCATCTGTGGCATCCGGACGTCCCATAACAATATTATCACGAATCGTACCCGTCTTTAACCATGTATCCTGAAGCACCATACCATAACCTGCACGCAGACTGTGTCTTGTCATTTCACGGATATCCACATCTTCAACCTTAATGCTACCCTCTTTCACATCATAGAAGCGCATCAGCAGGTTAATCAATGTTGTCTTACCACAACCTGTCGGTCCGACAATTGCAACACGCTCACCAGGCTTTACTGTCAGGTTAAAATCTTCAATGAGTTTTTGTTCAGGTTCATAAGAGAATGACACATGCTCTGCACTTACATGACCGTTGATTTCTGTCATATCCACTGCATTTTCCGGTTCAGGAATCTGTGGTTCTTCTTCAATCAGATCAAACACACGCTGTGCACATGCAATCGCATTCTGAAATTCTGTTACAACGCCTGAAATTTCATTAAACGGCTTTGTATACTGGTTTGCATAGCTTAAGAAGCTTGAAAGCTGTCCGACAGAAAGATTGCCGGAAACAACTGAAAAAGCACCTGTAATACCAACACCTGTGTACACCAGACTGTTGACAAAACGTGTCGCAGGATTTGTAATAGATGAGAAAAATGTTGCTCTCAAAGATGCTTTATTTAATCTCTTGTTCACTTCATCAAAACGCGCTGTCACATCCTCGCCGCGTCCAAATGCCTGAACGACCTTCTGATTACCAATCATTTCATCAATCAGACCGGTCTGTTCACCACGGATTTCAGACTGCAGCTTAAACATGCTGTAAGTACGTTTTGCAATGAAGTTTGCTACTAAAAATGAAACCGGCGTAATAAGTACGACGACAAATGTAATTTTTATATTGACTGTCAACATGAAAACAAATGTACCGACAATCGTTGCCACACCGGTAAATAACTGTGTGAATCCCATCAAAAGGCCATCCGAAAACTGATCAACATCCGCAATAACGCGGCTGACGACTTCACCGTAAGGATGACCGTCAATATATTTAAGGGGCAGGATTTCTATTTTATGAAAAGCCTCATTTCGAATATCTCTGACCATCTGGAAAGTCATTTTATTGTTGCATACATTCATGAGCCACTGTGCCAGTGCCGTGATCAATGTACACACACCAATCTGGATCATAACTTTAAATACGCCTGGGAAATTGACATTGCCTTTGCTGACAATATAGTCCACGGCATGACCTGTCAGTTTTGGAATGTATAATGTCAAAGCAACGGATACAGCCGCAAGGATAATTGAAAATACAAGGAAAATTTTATATTTGCCGAGGTATCTCATAACCTGCTTCAATGTCTGCATCTGTGCTTTTTTCTGCATGGATGTCATATCCTTCTGACTCTTAGGAATTTCTTTTTTCTTATCAGACATTTGCCGCAACCTCCTTTGAAAATTGTGAATAATAAATTTCCTGATATGTTTCGCAGCTTTCAATGAGCTGTGCATGTGTGCCTATACCGGCTACCTGTCCATCATCCAGCACGATAATCTGATCCGCATGCTGAATGGAAGAAGCTCTCTGTGAGACAATAAATACCGTCGGATTTTCTTTCATGCCATGGATGGCTTTGCGCAGTGCCGCATCTGTGGCAAAATCAAGGGCAGAGGCACTGTCGTCTAAGATCAGGATTTTCGGTTTTCTCACAAGGGCTCTTGCAATCGTCAGACGCTGTTTCTGACCACCGGATAAGTTCTTGCCGCCCTGCTCGATTTCAAATGCCAGGCGACCTTCTTTATTATCAACAAATTCCTTTGCCTGTGAAATTTCAAGAGCTTCCTCAATATCCTCTGCAGTTGCATCTTCTTTGCCCCAACGCAGATTTTCTTCGATGGTGCCTTTAAATAACACAGCTTTCTGCAATACCATACCAATATGGCTGCGCAGATTTTCTGTATCATAATCCTTGATATCTTTACCAAAAATGCGAATCTGACCGGATGTTGCTTCGTAAAATCTTGGAATCATATTGACCAGCGTGGATTTACCGGAACCTGTACCACCAATAATACCAATTGTCTGCCCCTGCTCAGCCTTAAAAGTCACGTCGCTTAAGGAATCTCCTGCACTGCCACGATAAGTCAGTGACACATGATTAAATTCAACAGCCGGTGCCTGTGTACCGATTGCTGCTTCAAGCTCTTCAAGGCGAATGCTGCCGCTTTCCATATCCGGCTGAACTTTTAAAACACTCTCAATACGATTTCCGCAGGCAACAGCTTTTGTCATAGAAACGATCAGGTTTGCCAGTTTTACAAGCTCAACAAGAATCTGTGACATGTAGTTAATAAGTGCCACAACTTCACCCTGTGTCAGGTCACCGATATTGACACGCACACCGCCAATATAAATCAATACAATAATCGCACCATTGACAATGATATATGTGAGTGGATTCATCAGACCGGAAATACGGCCGACAAATTTCTGCGCATCTGTTAAAATCTGGTTTTCATTTTCATAACGTTTTGTTTCATCGGCTTCTTTGTTAAATGCACGAATAACACGGGCACCGGCAAGATTTTCTCTTGTTGTCAGAAGCACACTATCAAGATTTGACTGCACTTTTTTGTATAATGGCATTGTGATTAACATAATACCAAAGACAATGACGGACAATACCGGAATTGTCACAACAAATACCCATGCAGCTTTGACATCAACTGTAAATGCCATGATCATCGCGCCAAAAACGATGAATGGTGAACGCAGGAACAATCGAAGTGTCAGGTTGACACCGGACTGTGCCTGATTGACGTCACTCGTCATACGCGTAATCAGAGTGGATGTACCAAGCGTATCCATATCTGAAAATGTTAATTTCTGAATGTGTTCAAACAATGCATGACGCACGCCTGTACCAAATCCCGCTGCAGCTTTTGCAGAGAAAAACTGTGCTGTGATGGAACAAACAAGACCAATCACACCGAGTGCGATCAAAATAAAACACATCTTAACGATGTAAGATTTGTCAGAATTGGCAATACCCACATCAATGACTGCCGCCATGACCAGTGGCACAAATAATTCAAACAGTGCCTCAAGCATCTTGAATAACGGCGCTAAAATCGTTTCTTTCTTATAATCTTTAAGATATACAAGCAGTGATTTCATTTTTCCTACCTTCCTCTTTTTTAGTTTGTAAAAGGGTCAGCAAAATTCGCTGACCCTCATATCATACCACATTATGTTCTATACATAAAATCTTTATTTTATATATGTTTTATATTTTTTATATATAGATGATTATTCAGAACCTATAAGTATATACTTGTATCCTTCGTCATGCTCTCCATCCAATCACTTCACCCATCTTCACCAGGGTTTCGTAACCTTCGGACATATTTTTTGCAATATCCTCACAGACCTTTACCCGGTCCTTTTTGACAAGCAGTACAATCGTCGAACCACCAAATTCAAAATAACCCTTTTCCTCGCCGCGGGTCACCATTTTTTCTTCGTGGAGATTGACGATTTTGCCGACCATCATGGCGCCGACTTCCATCTGAATGATGTTACCAAAATTCGGACTGTGAATGCCACAATACGCTCTTGTATTTTCCTTAAACACTTTAATATGCTCAAAAGCCACAGGATTTACCGTATGATACAGACCCAAAATGACACGATTGCACGTCTTTTTGCCGGAATCTGCATAACAATAATGATGATAATTATCCACCGTCAATCGAATCACAAAACAGGTACCACCCTCGTAGTCTTTGGCAAGTGCCTTATCACGAAGCAGCGATGCCACTGAATAATCCGAATGTTTAATCGTTATGATGCCCTGACTGCTCACAGGATATACAGAAACTTTACCATCACTCGGACTGATCAGTGCCTCCGGCATCATCTCAACAGGTCGTGTCTCCGGCTTAATTTTGCGTGTAAAAAAATCATTGTACGAATTATATGCACACGTTTCGTAATCCTCCATGTGAATGTGATTACGGCGGATAAATCCCGGCACAAAATAACTGGACAAATGTGTATTTAACAACTTACCACCAAGTTCTGATATGGCAGGTACGACAAGCGGACGCATTAACATACGTCCGCAGGCTGAGCGATATACTTTTTTTAAAAATTTATCCTGGAAACTGTCTTCATGAAAGCTGTTTCCGGCTCTATCTCTGTAATTCATAAACAAACTCCACTGAATAATAATCTGATGAAAATAAGTGCGCCCACAATCAGCAGGACAATCATGCCCTTCAAATCCATCTTTTTGACTTTAAAATCAACCACAAAAAGTAATGCTACAATAATTAAAACAATTTCATAGGCAAGTGTAAAGCCTCTGCCAAATACTGGTCTTGCTGCAAATAAAAGTGGGAAAATCACAGCCGCCGATGTTACAGGCAAACCCTGATAATATTTGCGTGTCGTTTCTGTTGTCTTCTGGCGTTCTTCTTCCATGACATTAAAGTATGCCAGACGGATCAATGCTGCCAGAACATACAACACCATGTACGCTGTACCAAAAGGCCCTTTGACTCCTGCAGCGAAACCGATCATACAAGGCAATACACCGAAACAGACAATATCACACAATGAATCCAACTGGATACCAAACTGCTTTTCCTGGTGTGTACGGTCTTTCTTTGTACGCGCCACTTTACCATCAAACATATCACATGCCCCTGAAACCATCAGACACACAACAGCAACCAAAAGATTCCCCTTAAGTGCTGTCACCATGCCAACCACCGCCGAAGCAAGTCCCATGTAAGTTAATATAACTGTATAATTGTAAAATCCTATCATTTAAATTCTCTCTCATTCCCAAATATTTTCTCTGGTTTTCTCCCTGTATTTCAAAATGGACATATCCACTTTTAAAATCGTTTATTTCTTCAAATACGAATTTTTCAGTTTCAAAAATTGCTAATTTTGAACTTTACCGAAAAACTGCCCCTTAGCATGCGCGATAACTGTTACAAGTCCGCTGACCAGTACAAGAAAATAATAACTGATACCACGGCTTAATAACATACCCGGAATAAGCAGAGCCTGTCCAAAAATATTTTCAAACATAACAACAAAACTTGTTTCGGCTGCACCAATACCTCCCGGCAGTGGTAACATATCCACTGATAAAGCAATAATCGTCTGTAACGTCACTATCTCAACTGCGCTGATGCCACTTAAGCCATAAGCTTTGTACACACACCACGGCACTAAAAACAATGCCACACGCTGAATAACTGAAAGTATAAATACAACAACAAGTGTTGATAAATGCTTTCTGATATAAACTGCCCCATCACGATATGGTGCCATCATCCCCTCAAGCTTTGCCTGCAATGCTTTTCGATTTTTAACAATATGCAATCCTGAAAGAATCCGAATTACCAGATTGATAATTCCCTGAGCCAGTTTCTGGTGAAAAATAACAATAAGTAAAAAAGCAATAAATAATACGTTCGCAGCAATACCATAAATCAATATGTATTTCACATTGCCAAGATGATCTAAAATAAATGAACCTTTAAAAATAAACATCACAAGACTTAAAATCACAAGTACTGCTTTGTATCCTACTGTGATAATCATAAGTACAAGTGCTGACACTGTCACATCATGCTTATCCTTCTTCATATAATATGCCTGCATCGGCTGACCCCCACTGGCTGATGGTGTCACACAACTGAAGAAAAATCCAATAAATGAATATTTGATACAGCTTATCATCGGCACACGCTCCGAAAGATTATGCATCAGATATTTCATAATTAAAGATTCACTGCATACATAGACAATCACGAGCACTAACGCAATGATAATCCAGCCCTTGGCTGCCATCGTCACTGCATCCCATATCTGTGACATATTCTGGTCTTTTAACGTATAATAAAGCGTTGCGGTAATAAGAAGCACCAGAAATAGTATATTCAATACCGTCTTTATATATTTTTTCATGCCTCCTATCCCCCGATAAACCTTCGCATATTTTTATTCTTTCTCGCCAGAAAATTTTCCCTTGATATTTTAGCACTGTAACATATTCGATATAAAATATATGCTTTTATTCTGAAATTTTCTCTGGTAAATTGAATTATAATTCAACATTTTTATAACATAATATATTGATTATATCATTTCCTGCTCTATTAAACAAGCAAATGTCGAGTATCTTAAGAAAATCTTAGGATAATAAAAAATCGACCAATCCGTTGTCAGTTTATCTGACGTAGATTAATCGATTTTTAATAATTTAAATTATAATATGATGAAAGTGTCGAAAGTTAATTTTTCGTTGAGTCCATCAACCGTATTAATATTTAAAAACTTCAACATATCTCCATCCTGGCATTGCCCCAAGCTGAAGCATCATTTTTTCATCACCGTTTAAAATTCTTCCGGCTTTCCATTCACCGTTAATTACATCGCCTTCTTCCATGCGCAGGAAGTCAACTTTTTTATTTTCGCCAGCCTTTGGGCGGAAAGTAAATGTACTCATCATACCGCCAATCAGGAATTTATTCGGTGCAAGTTCGTAAATCATACCTGCTGCAAGCGGTGTCGCCGGCTGTTTTGGACCATAGGCAACTGCAATATCATATTCTTCGCAGCTAAAATATGTACCGTAATCTGTATCTGATTTTCTCACATAACTCTTCAACTTATCTGTACCACGATATTTCAGATATAATGGCTGCATCTGTTCAATCATGCCATATGTGCGTTTCAGATAATCTTTGCTGTTTGTAATATCAAATGCTGATGGGTCAATATTGAGCGCAATCATCACTTCCATTGGCGGCTTGTCGATTTCTTCAAGTGATAAAACAATTTCTTCAATACCAAATGGTGAATAGCAAATGGCATTATGATGTGCAAATGCATACATACAATATGAAGATGTCACTGCATCTTTTCTGACTTCAGGAATCATCAACGGATTTCCTTCATAACCATATTCATCCATCACGTTTGCCACATATGGCACATAAATATCTGGTGCCAGAGCAAATAATGATGGTGCTGCAGTTTTCCAGATTTTATGTACTTCTACAACCGGACCGCCGGATGGGTAAGAACCTGCATACCATGGATACTGGCGCAGCCATGCATTTGCATAACAAGGCAATGGATACTCATCCTGTCCTGCTTTTGTAATTGTTTCTACAGCACTCGCAAAATAATATGCCATAAAATATTCTTCTGCATTTGCGTCAAATACTGCTTTCCAGCTTCCGCTCTGTGGAAATTGTTCTGTCAGGCCGTAAGCATCTACGATGGTCTGAGGTACATTTTCTGCAAATTTTGCTTCTGCAACTTCACTGTAATCACGTTCTGTGCCAAGCAGCCCGATTTCATTTTCCACCTGCATGATGATGACTGTGGATTCTGCTTCATCAATAGTACGGATGTGTGCCATAATCTGTGCAAATGCATGTGCGTCTTTTTCAACCGCAGCCGTACACATCGGTGAAATTGTATTGATTGGTTCGCCGTTGACTTTGCGTGCCCGGAAATATGTATCTGAGTCCTGCTTCATCCAGGCAGGTACATACATGGATTCGCTGTTTTTCCAAAGCCCAAACCAAAGGAAAATCAAATGTTTTTCTTCTTCTCTGGCCTGTGCAATCAGTCCGTCAACTAATGTAAAATCAAACTGTCCTTCTTCTGGTTCGATTGTTTCCCAATATAATGGCACGATGACTGAATTCATATTCAAATCACGCAGTGCCGGCCATACCTTTTCTTTCATATAATCCAGACTGCTTGAGCTTGAATTGTGAATCTCACCACTCAATGCGAAAAATGGTTTGTCATGTACATACAAAGTTGGAATGCCATGGTCATTTTCAATTCTTGGAATCATTTTTACCTTCTCCTTTTTGATTTAGATATTTTCGTTGATATTAAACAGCTATTTTTTTGTTCACATATAAATTATCTGTCGTTAAATAATTTTCTCTATATTCATTATATGACTTCTTGACTTTACATCGCAATCTTAATATTATAATATTTATAGGACAAAATTAAGAAAGGAACGCCCGCGATGCTCTACCATATACATCATTCAGGAAATTATCAAAAACTACCGCTTCAGATTGAATTGATTGGCATTGATCACCTGCAGGAGCCTATTCAGCGTCCGCACGGATTTCCTGCCTTTCAGTGGCTGTTCTGCACTAAAGGCAGAGGTGAATTTATCAACAACGGACAAAAATCAATTTTGACCCAAGGTCAGGGCTTGCTTATTTACCCGTCAATTTCGCATTCTTACAAAGCACTCTCAAAAGACTGGACATTGCAGATCATTGCCTTTAAAGGCAATGCCTGCAAAGAAATCCTTCAGTCCTTAAATATGTTGGAATCTGGTGTTTATTATTTTTCTGATGCCAAAATAATAAACACACATACGCAAAATATGTTAAATATATTAAACGACGATACAACACCAAAAATCCTGCGTGAAGCTGAGCTTTCCAAAGCCTGTTACAGCATGCTCCTTGACCTTGAGCCATGTATCAAGCATATCAATAACACTACGCAAATGACTGAAAATGAATTGATTTTAAAACTGACCGATTACATGGAAAGTAATTATACACAACCGGTCACCCTGACTGATTTATCCGAATATATCAATCTTTCCAAAGAGTACATGTGCAGCCTTTTCAAAGATGTGACCGGTCAGACTATCATGCAATACTTAAAAACCGTCCGCATCGGCCGCGCCAAAATTCTGCTGATGCAATACCCGGAAAAACACGTTTCCGAAATTGCGCACTTATGCGGCTTTGAAGATGCCGGATACTTTGGCAGGGTCTTTAAAAAAATGGTCGGCTGCACACCGGATTATTTTCGGAGATAAAAATTTGTCAAAATTACTGATACTTTTATGCCTGTAATATTCTTTTCTACCTTAAACACTTGGCAAACTACTTTCCAGACACAACCGTCCATATCCCACCTGTGGATTTGGGTATTCGGTCAGGCCCTGCAGTGGGCGGGCGCCGTTGATTAGATAAGCTTTGAGTTTTTCGCCGTATAAAAATGGATCGTTGCCGTCAACAATGCCCCACTGCATCATAAGGTCGGCACTGCCGGTGACGAAGGGTGTGGCAAAGGACGTACCGGTCACACTGATGTAACCACCACCTGATCTTGTGGTTGTGATGTCAACACCGGGCGCAGCAATATCAGGTTTTTGTCCTGAGATAAATGCAATTAGGCCGCGCCCCGAAAAATCTGCATAGGTATAATTTCGGCTGTCGTAAGCCGCCACGGTAATTACTCTGCATGCAGTTGAAGGAATTGTCAGCGTATTGTCCGGTGTCGGATATAAAAATCGGGTCTGCGGATTTAAACTTGCACCACCCGGCAGCCATAAATGATATGTACCATCCACAATTCTTCCGGGCACAAGTCGTATTATCCACAATCCATCTGCAATATATGCCCCTGTTGGCAGAAAATCAATATATATTTCCTGAAATACAGAATACGGGCTTGGTTTTCCGTAATAAAGCAATAATTCTGTATTTTCAAGCACAAACCTCTGCGGGCCAAGGATTTCTTTAAATGGTCCAGCCACGCTGCCATCCGGTGCAATAATTTCAATATCGGCATGGTCAAAATAGTTTTTCCAAATTTGAACATTTAATACCGTTTCATATGAAGATACTGCAAGTTCAATATTTTCGGTATATCGCTGCCGCAATCTGCCTGATGTATGTCCGGCCGCAGCCCCCTCATTGCCTGAACCTACCACGATAACATTTTTCCAGATGCCTGCTGCTTCATTTAAATAATTTTCCAGTAATGATGTACCTGTATGACTGCCATATGTATTGCCAAAGCTTAAATTAACAGCTACCGGCATCTGCATTTCACTGGCTTTTTCAAGAATAAAATTGACTGCCTGCATCAGCTCTGTTGTCCTTGGAAAGCCATCCGGTTTTGCCGATCCAAGCTTCACTGCAATGATTTTACTCTCGTATGCGATGCCTCTGTACACGCCGCCACTCTGTCTGCCATTGCCTGCCGCAATACCAAGCACCGATGTGCCATGCCCGGATATATCTGTAGCTATTTGTAACATAGTTGATGAGGAAATTCTGCTATTTTCGCGCATATCCAATTCCATAGATTTCTTTGTATTTGTATTCATCATTAAAATAGAATTTAAATCATCCTCTGAATAATATGCCCCCAAAACATATCCTGACGGCGGTGGATAATTAGGATTTTTCTGCACCTGATCCCACAATGCGACAATACGTGTACTGCCGTCTGCATTTTGGAAATCCTCATGATAAATATCAACACCCGAATCCACAATACCAATTAAAACGCCCTTACCGGTTAAATTCAGTGTTGGCAAACGATACTCATCTCCTGTAGTATCGTTCAGAGTATCTTCTGTTAAATTTTCCGTTGTATTTCCTAACGCATTTTCAATTATTTCTTCTGAAGCATTTCCATAACTTTGCTGCACTGTATTGATGCACGAACTACGCTTGCCCTGGTTCAATTCAAAATAAATACGTTTTGGCAGTTCCATATATTCAACCTGCGGCAGTTGTAAAAGCTGTTGCAACACAGATTTTGATGCAGTCACAATCGCATATCGATTTAACAGAGGTACAATTTTGATATTACCAAATTGACGCACTGCATTTTGAGCAACGTCATTCTGATTCAACATACCCATTTCAGGTGTATCCTGAATAATTCTATTGCTGTTATTCTCATCTCGGTAACTCCCATTTTTACTTTCAAAATTACTTAATAATAAAGAAATGTCACCATTATATTTAATGATGACATCCCATGTTCTTTCTATTTGATTGTATCCGGTGTTTAGGTTTAATGAGCGCTCACGCTCGGATTCTGTGGCATCCCAGGCAAGATTTAACATATTATCCGCTTTTTGGTTTTCCAAAATATTGCACCTCAAAATATATTTAATCTAATATATGATCATATAAGTGCCAATAAGTCTAAAATGCTTGCTACTTCAAAAATGTCATTGCTTCCTCAATCCATCCCCCTGCAGAAGTGCCCTCACCAAGCCCGATGCCATGGCCGCCCTGCGGATATAAACGGCACAGATGCGACACATTTTTCTTTTTAAGTGTTTCTTCTAACAAAATACTGTTATGATAATCCACAACCGGGTCATCCTCACACGCCCACACAAATGTTTTCGGGTAATTTTCATCAGCAATCAACTGTACGGATAACGCTTTGCGCTCATCCTCTGAACAATCTGATTTCATGAAATTTTTAATGCTGCCCTCATGCGCATATTCCGTCAGGCTGACCACAGGATAACACAAACATAATTTATCCGGTCTTGCACTTACATCATCATAACGATGTGTTTCATCCTCCACACAATCATATAATGCCCCTGCCAGTGCGCAGAGATGGCCGCCGGCTGAAAATCCCATCAAAATCACATTTTCAGGGTCAATACCAAGTTTTTCATGGTTTTTGCGCACAAATCGAATCGCACGCGTCACATCCTGCAATGGCGCCGGGTAAATATCCGGATAAACTCTGTAATTTAAAATAAATGTCTGATAACCCATCCCACACAATTTTTCTGCCACAGGAATACCTTCATTATGGAATGCAACCCTGGAGTACGCCCCACCCGGACAAATAATAACACATGGGGCATCTTTTCGTTCAGATTTTGTAAATGGCACAAGAACAACCTTTTCAAGTACCTTCATCTGCTCATCCGGCAGGCCACGCCAAATCGGAATAGAAATCTTTTCTCCGGCTTCTCGGCGTTCTACTAAAAAGTTGGCACAACGCAAAAATCCCTCCGCAGGAAATGGTCTGCCCCAGGGTGTTTTCACGAAACGTATCATATTTTTCAGCTTCATTTTTCGGAACATTGGTTTAATATTCTGATAGTAAATCGGATTAAAAATATAATCTATTTTTTTGCAGACACGCTCGTTTGCCAAAATATCGTTTAATGTATCATTTAATGTAAATTTCTCAGCCATTTTTTCATCCTGCCTTCTGTTTGTTGTATAAAACTAAAATAACCGGTCATACTATGATTATTCCAATAAAGCTTTTTGAAAAATCCCTTTAAAGTTTTCAAAATCATCTTTAGTGGAATGCATATACAATTATATCATTATTGCATATGCGCAGGCAAGTCGTTGGACCCCCTCTCCAAAAGTAAAGTAATTCATTACTGTTTGTACAATGTGTGAACAGTAACAGTAATCCATTTTACTTTGCAGCCTGCAAATGAACACAGGCATTCACACAACACTGTGTTCGCAGCACAGCACAAATGATAAGTGTGAATACTTATCCTCCCAAAGCAGGTCGGAATTCCCCCATACTTTCCGGCCTGTTTCCCATAAAATCCGATAAATCTATTATATAAAAATTTAAATTTCCTATACATTTAGCCGCCGTTGTTGTATATTTAAATATAAATATGTCTTTATCCAATTATTTTTACATATTACTGAAAAAACACTGATAAATATTAAAAAACTACTCAGAAAGGAAATCTCTATGAAATTAAAACGCATTTTTGCATGGATTGGTATTATTTTGCTGGCAGGCATGTACATACTTACCCTTGTATTCTCACTGATGCACGGCGAAGTCGCCATGGATTTATTTAAAGCATCTATTTACTGTACGATTATTATTCCTGTGTTTCTCTACGCTTACAATATGGTCTACCGCTATTTAAAAGGACGCGGCGAAGATATGCGCAGGGAGGCTGATGAAGCTGAAAAATCCGACAAAGACTGATGAAGTTAATGTCCAAAGCGAAAGGAAATAAATTTCTTTCGCTTTCTTAATAATCCCTTTAGATTTTTTAGATTGTTTTAATTCTTTGGACAAAATTTGGACACATTTTCACAATATAATAAAGTCATAGTAATGAAACAGACATTACTAGACAAACAGTTTGATTTTTTCATAACATTCGCCCAGCAGAGCCGCTCTGCTGGGCCTCCCTCGTTTTATGGAGTAAATTTTAGTTTGCCCTCTCACATTCAGGTTTTATGCACCTTTTTCCAGTTTCAAATACCCTTCTTTTGTTCGTTTTTACTACACAAGTTTTCTATTGACTAACAATCAAATTGCATGCTATCATTGGTAAAAATTCAAAGAAAGCAGATGATTACTGTGTCACACACACATTCAAAACATACAGAACAGCCGGATGATTTTTCGCATACCGAAGCTGCGATAACTCCGGAATATGAACGCAGAGTCGTTCAGAAATTATCATTATCAAGTATCCTTGGTAATACCGTATTAAGCCTTTTCAAACTGATTGCCGGTATTTTCGGACATTCCGCTGCCATGGTTTCTGACAGCATTCATTCTATGTCGGATGTATTTTCGACACTGATTGCCATTGTCGGGGTCCACATGTCCAAACGTGCCGCGGACAAAGAACATCCTTACGGACATGAACGTATGGAATGCGTTGCTTCATTGATTCTTGGTGTCGTTTTATGCATCACCGGTTTTGGTATCGGTTATTCAGGACTACAGACAATTATCAGTGGTGAATATCATTCACTCACAACACCAGGTCTGATTGCACTGATTGCCGCCATTCTCTCAATTATCTGTAAAGAGGCAATGTACTGGTATACAAGATACTACGCTAAGAAGATTCATTCTTCAGCATTTATGGCAGATGCCTGGCATCATCGTTCAGATGCACTTTCATCTGTTGGTTCACTGATTGGTATAGGCGGTGCGATGCTTGGCTTTCCGATTCTTGACCCGATTGCCAGTCTTGCGATTTGCCTGTGCATCTTCAAAGTAACTTACGATATCATCAAAGATGCCTTAAATAAAATGCTTGATACTTCCTGTAGTGCTGATTACGAAAAAGAGATTGGTGATTTTATTAAAGCGCAAAAGGGTGTTTCTTCATTAGATATGCTTCAGACAAGAAATTTTGGCAATAAAGTTTATATTGATGCAGAGATTTCTGTTGATGGTAATTTACCATTATATGAAGCCCATGCAATTGCAGAAAATGTCCATGCCGGCGTTGAAAAGCATTTCACTAATATCAAACATATTATGATTCATGTAAATCCGGCATTACACCAGAAAACAGTCTGATGACACAGGTATTTATACCATGCCTGTACTTGTAAAAATGTTTTAAATTCTAATTAGAATAATACTTATTACAAAAGACATAGGGCAATATATCTTCATACATAAGATATATTGCCCTTTTATAATTTATTGTCCCCTCATGTCTAACAGGTTCTACAGTCAAACACCCCATCGTGTAAGTGCAAACAGAGCCTTGACCTTTGGCTCCTGACATCATATACTCGTCCGCACCGCTTCATCATCCACGCGATGCATCAGATCTAAAAGTGTTGCCAATGCTTTTTCTTCATCCGGTCCGTCACAGCAGACTTCGACTTCATCACCCTTGCGCACCCCAAGACTTAACACACTTAAAAGACTTTTACCCGTCACGGTTCTGCCTTTGCAATTCAATTCAACACTGCACTTAAACTTCAAGGCTTCTTCTGCAATCATGCCCGCCGGTCTTAAGTGAAGTCCAAGGTTGTCGCGAACAACCATTTTACCTTTTGTCATGATGACTCCCCCTCTGCTGCTTTTGTCAATTCACCCTACTAAAAATAATCTCTTACCCCAAAACTCTTTAAATTCTCAAATTTCTTAACTATATTATATAAAATCTTCCTACCCTCCGTCAATGACAAAATGCCGGAACGCATGAACCTTCGTACATTTACGAAACGCCATGCATACCGGCATTTTTATCATTGGTTTTATAATGGGGTTTATCAGATAAAATAAACTATTCGCACTTTTTTAAATTGCAGCCACATTAAATTGTCGCCACATCCACAACTGTCAGATGGTTCAAATCTGCGTGTTCCATACTTGTAAGCAGTGCTGCTGCTGTATCAAGTGATGTCAGACATGTCACACCTGTTTCGATTGCATTTCGACGGATCAGGAAGCCATCCCTGGATTTGTCACGACCAATTGTTGGTGTGTCAATAACCAGATCTACTTCACCTGCCATAATTAAATCAAGCGCATTTGGTGAACCTGCATCCAGCTTCTTAATCTTAATTGCATCCACACCATTTTCAATCAGCACATCGGCTGTACTTCGTGTTGCATAAATTGTATATCCAAGAGCTTTGAAGCGTTTTGCAATCGGTACAAGTTCCTGTTTATCTGCATCCTTCACTGTACAGATCATCTTCTTTGTTCTTGGAAGATTGATGCCTGCACCAAGGAAAGATTTGTATAATGCTTCATTAAATGTTTTAGCAATACCAAGAACTTCACCTGTGGATTTCATTTCAGGGCCAAGGCTTGTTTCTGCTCCACGTAATTTTTCAAATGAGAATACCGGCTGTTTAATGGCGATATAATCTGCATTTGGAGCAAGACCTGGTGTATAACCAAGTTCGCGGAGCGTCTTGCCGCAAATAACCTCTGTGGCAATATCTACGATCGGAATACCTGTAACTTTACTGATATATGGCACTGTACGGCTTGAACGAGGATTTACTTCAATAACATATACATCATTTTCATAAACAATAAACTGAATATTTAATAAACCTTTTACATGCAAACCTCTTGCCAGTTTACCTGTATAATCCACAAGTTTTTCAATAATTTCAGGAGACAGATTCTGTGCAGGATATACAGAAATACTGTCACCGGAGTGAATACCGGCACGTTCAATATGTTCCATAATACCAGGAATCAAAATGTCTTTGCCATCGCATACACCGTCAACTTCAACTTCTTTGCCCATCAGATATTTATCAATCAAAATCGGATGTTCCTGAACTTCACGGTTGATAATGCGCATAAATTCTACGATATCGCTGTCTTTAACTGCAATCTGCATACCCTGTCCGCCAAGTACATATGAAGGACGGACAAGTACAGGATAACCAAGATGATGTGCTGCTTCAAGCGCTTCTTCTGTCGTAAATACAGTTGTACCGGATGGTCTAGGAATATTACATTTTTCAAGAATATCATCAAATAATTCTCTGTCTTCTGCAGCATCGACATCTTCTGCCTGTGTACCAAGAATCGGAAGTCCCATCTTCATCACTGCCTGTGTCAGTTTGATTGCTGTCTGTCCGCCAAACTGAACAACAACACCGTCTGGTTTTTCAAGACGTACAATATTTTCAACGTCTTCCGGTGTCAATGGTTCAAAATACAGTTTGTCAGCAATATCAAAATCTGTACTGACTGTTTCAGGGTTATTATTCACAATAATTGTTTCATAACCGGCTTTTGCAAGTGCCCATACACAATGTACAGAGCAGTAATCAAATTCGATACCCTGGCCGATACGGATTGGACCGGAACCAAGTACCATGATTTTCTTGCGCATCTTTTCGCCGACTTCGACTTCATTTTCACTGCCAAAGCAGGAATAATAATATGGTGTCTCAGATTCAAATTCGGCTGCGCATGTATCAACCATCTTAAATGCAGCAACAATATCATTACGATAGCGCATTGCTCTGATTTCAGCCTCGCCCTTGCCTGTAAAGCCTGCAATGGCTTTGTCTGGAAATTCCAGACGTTTTGCTTCTTTTAATAAATCAACTGTGAGTTCTTCTGTTTTCAGACGTTCTTCCATCTTGACAAGCACTGCAATCTTATCAAGGAACCACATATCGATTTTATTGATTTTATGAATTTCTTCTAATGTATAACCACGACGGATGGCTTCTGCTACACAGAACAGTCGTCTGTCATCGATATCATATAAATGTTCTCTTAATTCTTCATCGGATAACTGGTCAAATCCGCCATAGCTTAAGCTGTAAATATTTTGTTCCAGTGAACGCAGGGCTTTCATGAGTGCGCCTTCAAAATTAGGGCAAATACTCATAACTTCGCCTGTAGCTTTCATCTGTGTTGTCAATGTACGTTTTGCACTGATAAATTTATCGAATGGCCACTTTGGAATCTTGACAACCACATAGTCCAGGGCAGGTTCAAAACTTGCATATGTCTTACCTGTAACTGCGTTTTTGATTTCATCCAATGCATAACCAAGGGCAATCTTTGCAGCAACTTTTGCAATTGGATAACCAGTTGCTTTGGAGGCCAGTGCTGAAGAACGGCTTACACGCGGATTAACTTCGATAACACAATATTCAAAGCTGTCTGGATTTAATGCGTACTGTACGTTACAGCCACCCTGAATGTCCAGTTCTGTAATAATCTTTAATGCAGATGTACGAAGCATCTGGTATTCTTTATCTGCCAGTGTCTGTGATGGTGCCACAACGATACTGTCACCTGTATGTACACCGACAGGGTCAATATTTTCCATGTTACATACTGTAATGCAGTTGCCATAACTATCACGGATTACTTCATATTCGATTTCTTTCCAACCACCAATATAACGTTCTACAAGTACCTGACCAACACGGGAAAGACGCAGACCATTACTTGCAATATCATGCAGTTCTTCCATTGTATGTGCGATACCACCGCCACTGCCGCCGAGTGTATAAGCCGGACGGATAACAACTGGGAAACCGATGCGTTTTGCAAATGCGATACAGCTTTCAAGGTCTGTACATACTTCACTCGGTGCACATGGCTCGCCGATTTTTTCCATTGTTTCTTTAAATGCCAGACGGTCTTCAGCTTTTTTGATAGTTTCAGAAGATGTACCAATCATCTGTACATGATTTTCTCTTAAGAAACCGGATTCATCAAGCTCCATGGCAATGTTTAATGCTGCCTGTCCGCCAAGTGTTGGTAAGATGCTGTCAGGTTCTTCTTTTTTGATAATTTTCTGAAGCACTGTCGCATTTAATGGTTCAATGTAAACTTTATCTGCAATATTTTTATCTGTCATAATTGTTGCAGGATTAGAGTTGACAAGCACAACCTCTACGCCTTCTTCTTTTAATGAACGACATGCCTGTGTACCTGCGTAGTCAAACTCTGCTGCCTGCCCGATAATAATAGGACCTGAACCGATTACTAATACTTTTTTGATATTGATTTTCTTAGGCATCTTTTGAAACCTCCATCATGTTAATGAATTTGTCAAAAAGGAATCCTGTATCCTGTGGGCCTCCGCAGGCTTCCGGATGAAACTGTACTGTAAATACATTTTTACCAAGATAATGCAGACCTTCTGTTGTACCATCGTTAGCATTGACGAAGCTGACTTCTGCTACAGCTTCAGGAACTGTTTTATTGGCAACAACATAGCCATGATTCTGTGTTGAAATGTATACACGGCCTGTGCGGATATCCTTCACCGGATGATTAGCACCTCTGTGTCCCCATTTCATTTTTCTTGTATCTGCACCATTTGCCAGTGCCATCAACTGGTGTCCAAGGCAAATACCGAAAATCGGAATATCTGTATTATAAAGTTTTTTGATTTCTTCAATAATCTCACCGCAGTCCTTCGGATCTCCAGGGCCATTTGAAAGCATAATGCCATCCGGATTTGCAGCAATAATTTCTTCAGCTTTTGTGTATGCAGGATAAATGGTCACTTCACAGCCGCGCTTATTTAATTCATTGCCAATATTGCGTTTTGCACCAAAATCCATCAGCGCAACTTTAAATCCATCACCCGGAAGTACACTGATTTCATCACATGTGACTTTTTTGACAACATCGTGAGCTTTAAATGCTTTGATACGAGGAAGGACCTCCTCAAGAGAAAAGTTTTCATCGGTTGTAATCATACCGTTCATCGTGCCCTGGCTTCTAAGCACTTTTGTCAGCGCACGGGTATCAATGCCCTGAATACCGGCAATATCATGATCACATAAGAACTGTTCAAGACTGACCTGACTTCTGAAGTTACTTGGACATGTTGCCAATTCACGCACAATGAGTCCATCAGGCCATGGTGTAGGATCTTCCATATCATCATAACAAATTCCGTAATTACCAATTAATGGATATGTCATGACTACTGCCTGTCCGGCGTATGAAGGGTCTGTCAAAATCTCAAGATAACCTGTCATTGATGTATTGAATACGATTTCACTGATAACTTCTTTCTGAGCACCAATGCTTGTACCTTCATACACATGACCATCCGCAAGTATCAAAAATGCTTTCATCTTATCACCTGTTTCCTTTCATTCTGCGTTTTTTGCTGCATTTGTATGTTTCTTTTGTTTGTCTGAGGTTGTATTTTTATTGGAAATTCCGTCATCAGGTCATCATTTGTTATTTGAAGTATCCGTATACGACTGTCATTTCCAACATATGTCAGGATTTATAAATATAAATTTGCGCACCGTTTATTTGTATAAATATTCAGTTTTTGTATAAAATTTTAAAAAAAAAGATATCTTCATGCATAAAATATGCATAAAACAAATCTTTCTCATTACGCCATCGCAATTATATTTTCCTAAATCTTCAAAATTATATCACACAATTTTTCGGATGGCAATAGAAATTTTTAATTTTTTTAAATTGGTCAGATTCTTCTAACTTATCTTTATGTTTTGATTGAATTTAATCACTTTTTTGGTCGGAGATGCATATAATAATATGAGTATTAATAAGTCTAAGTTGCTCATTTTTGCAAACACGCATATTCTTTTGATCCTGACATCATATAATATGATATTTCCGCGGAGGTGCTTATGTCAGAAATGATTTTAAAACCTGCACAGCTAGATACACAGTCGTTTGGGCAGCTACAGATTAATCTGACTGCCGAGTTGACTTATACCCCCATTGAAAATGCCAGAGTGCAAATTACCTATCCCGGCCAGCCAGACCGCATTCTTGATGAAGTTACAACGGATGCTTCGGGCAGAACGCCTTTAATTGAGCTGCCCACACCGCCAAAGGATTACAGTCTTAACCCTGAGGCCAGTCAGCCTTACAGCGATTACAGTCTGACGGTCACTGCATCCGGTTATGAAAAAATGGTCATTAACGGCACGCAAATGCTTTCTGGTGAAACGGCTATCCAGCCAATTCAACTGCTGCCCCAGGCAATTGTACCTGAAAACGATATTGTGATTCCAGCACATACGCTGTATGCCGAATACCCGCCAAAAATTCCTGAAAGTGAAGTTAAACCTGTGACAGATACAGGCGAAATTGTGCTAAGCCGGGTTGTTGTGCCCGAAACCATTGTAGTTCACAATGGGCCGCCAAATGATGCCAGTGCAACCAATTATTATGTGCCATTTACAGATTATATTAAAAATGTGGCCAGCAGCGAAATCTACGCCACCTGGCCACAAAACACAATTATTGCAAATGTGCTGGCGATTCTTTCTTTTACTTTAAATCGTGTGTATACAGAATGGTACAGAAGCAAGGGTTATGATTTTACAATTACCTCCTCCACAGCTTACGACCATGCCTTCGTACCGGGACGCAATTACTTTGAAAGTATTTCTGAAGTTGTCGATACGATTTTTACAAATTATCTGTCACGGCCACTTGTGCGCCAGCCAATTCTGACACAATACTGCGACGGTCGCCGCGTATCCTGCCCGAACTGGATGCGGCAGTGGGAATCCAAAGATCTTGGCGAACAGGGACTTGAACCAATTGAAATCATTCGTTTTTTCTATGGTGAAGATATGTACATCAATGCCGCCGAGCAAATCAGCGGTATTCCAAGCTCATGGCCGGGTGCCCCGCTTGATATCGGTTCAAGTGGTCCTAAGGTACTGCAGCTTCAGGAACAGCTAAACCGTATTGCCAGAAACTATCCTGCCATTCCAACCATTGCCGAGGACGGCATTTACGGTCCTGCCACCGCCGAAGCCGTCCGCACTTTCCAACGCATCTTCGACCTCCCTCAGACCGGCATCACCGACTACCGCACCTGGTATAAAATCAGTGCTATTTATGTTGGGGTCAGCAGGATTGCGGAGTTGAATTAACTAGAGCAGCAACCTGACATCATACACAACTATACTTTTTACCTATACACAAAGGCTGTGCCCCACGATTAAAAATCGTTAAGGCACAGCCTCTTTACATCCACTTATTAGTGTTCTATTTTGTATTCTTCTCTTTCTTCTTCCGGTATTCCAAGTGCATCCATCGCCTGTTCACATGTCATTTTAAGATTCTTCATAAGATTTTTAATGTCTTCGCAACGACCTTTTCTTATTCCACGTCGTTCTACACCTTCACTTAAATTACACATATGCGATACCTTTCTAAGATATAAAATTTTGCTGCAAAAACATTGTATCACAACAAATTTGAAATAACCAGTGCTTCACCAAAAATTCAAAAAGTTGGAATACATTCACTGAAGTATATATTTTCTCACGCCATCGACGATTTTGCCTTCTGGTGTTCGTTGACGGATTCAACAATGTACCCTAACAGCTTCAATAAACCATTCATGATGATTAATGTCAGCAGACACAAAGGAACGATAAAGATAGTACGCCATACAAAAATCGAATGAATACTTAAGAAGCCCGGGAACAGTAAGATTGCACCGACAAACAGGACTATACATACGATGCACAAAGCTTCACGTTTACGGTTCATCGGACGACATACTGAAATCAGCACAAGCATACTGATCATACCTGCTGCCAGCAGATTGTACATGGAAATCAGGCTCTCGTCAAAGCCAAATGCTGTGCCAAGCAACTGAATGAGCAGCATATCCACCACCATCGTCAATGCTCCCGGCAAACTAATCCGCAGAACATGCTTCAAGAAACCATTCTGCGTCACAGACTCTGTCTGTTCCAGTGTCAGCAGAAAACTTGGCAAACCAATGGCAGTACCACTAATTAAACTTAAGTGAATCGGAATAAACGGATAACTTCTGCCAAGCAATATGAAAATCACTGAAAGCAGCATCGAATAAATCGTCTTTGTCAGATACAAAGCGCTGACACGCTCAATATTTGAAATAATCATACGTCCTTCACGAACGATGTTCTTCATACATGCAAAATCGGAATCCAGAAGCACAATATGCGCCACCTGCTTTGCAGCATCTGATCCTGCTGCCATAGCAATACCACAGTCTGCATCCTTTAACGCAAGAACGTCATTGACACCATCACCGACCATACCGACAACTTTGCCGTTAGCCTGATAAGCCTTAACAATACGCTGCTTTTGTTCAGGTGTGACACGACCAAATACCGTATAATTTTCAATTACATTCTTCAGCTCACTGTCATTATCCGGAAGCTGTGTAGCATCAATATAAGACTCACCATTTTGCAGTCCGGCGTCTACCGCAATGCTTGAAACTGTTGCCGGATTATCACCTGAAATTACTTTAACTGCCACATTCTGACTTGCAAAATAATCAAATGTTGCTCTTGCTTCAGGCCTGATAATATCGGAAATCAGAATCAGCCCCTTTGGTGTAATACCTGTCACTGAATCATCTGCAGAAGAAATATCCTGCGCCTCAGCAAATAAAAGCACACGCAGACCCTTCTTAGAATAAACTTCAACCTCAGACAAAATCTCATCTTTTTCCGGATAACCTTTTAAAATAAACTCCGGTGCACCAAGCACATAAGCACCATGATTTAAAAAGCTGATAGCACGGTATTTTCTGGCAGAAGAAAACGGAATCAGATCTGAAATTTCCCACTGACTTGTCTGAGTAAAATAATTCATCAATGCAGTCTGAGTTGCATTGACATCATGGAACGCAAATGCCAGCTCATTCATAACTTCTTTGATAGCGTCTGCCGCTTCTGCATCCTCTGCAATGTGATTATCCCTGATTGGCAAAATATCACGCACTTCAAGTTCTCCGGTCGTGATCGTACCTGTCTTATCTGTACAAAGTACATTCACACGCGCCAGTGCTTCAATCGCCTCCATCTCCTGAACAAGGGCACGTTTTTTTGCCAGTCGTCCAACACCAAGTACAAAGGAAACACTTGTTAAAAGCACAAGACCTTCAGGAATCATACCAATCACGCCTGCAACCGTACTGACAATAGCATTTGAAAATGTCGTACCTGATACCCGCATCTGAGACATAAACAATAAAATACCAATCGGAATAATGACAATACCAACAACCTTGATAATACGTTTAATGGAATCCTGCATCTCAGAAGTTGCGCGCTTTTTATCCTTTGCCTGATTGGCAAGCTGTGTAGCATAATTATCTTTACCAACATGAATAACTCTGGCACTTCCGCTGCCGGCTACAAGATAACTGCCTGAATACAACTGGTCGCCAACCACCTTTTTCACAGGCTTTGATTCACCTGTAATCATGGATTCATTGACCTCCATACCGGCTGAATCCAACACGATACTGTCCGCACCAATCTGATTACCTGATTCAACGACAATCGTATCATCCATCACAAGTTCTTCAATTGGAATATCCTGCCGTCTGCCATCTCTGATTACCCGCACCTTGGATGCCGTAATCACAGACAACCCGTCCACAAGCTTTTTTACCTTCAATTCCTGAAAAATACCAATGACGGAATTGATAATAATAACACCCATAAATGTCAGATTTTTAATCTGACCGGAAATAATAATCAACACACCGAGAAACACATTCAAAAAGTTGAAATATGTCAGCGTATGGGTCATAATAATTTGTTTTTTTGTTTTTGACACGCTGTTTCCGGTAATATTCACAAGTCCCTGGCGCTTTCTGTCAGCAACTTCTGCCGAAGACAAACCTGTGTTTTCGCTATTATTCATTCGTTACCACCAATCTGTTTTTATAATAAGTAGTCATTTTTTTCTGAAAATGGCTGTTTTACTTACACATATATTTTTGCATTGCGGCCAGTATCTTCGCAATCTCCACCGGTTTGGCCAGGTGTTCATCCATACCCGCTTCTTTTGCTTTCACACTGTCTTCATTAAATGCATTCGCCGTCAGGGCAATAATTGGAATCCTGTGATTTTCCAGATTTTCAGCTTCATATGCTCTGATATGCCTTGCAGCCTCATTTCCTGTCATTACAGGCATCTGGATATCCATAAAAATCATATCATACTTATCCTTTGGCTGACCTGTATACATCGTCACAGCTTCCTGTCCATTTTGTGCACGTTCAACACACACACCGGTGTCTGCAACTAATTCCATAAAAATTTCACTGTTCAAATCATTATCTTCTGCCAGAAGTATATGTCTGCCTTCAAACATACCGATGCAGTCCTCGATATTGATTTCATCATTATCCGCATTGGCCATATCCTGCTCATCGGCCGGACGAAGCGGCAGCAAGATTTCAAATTCCGAACCATGTCCATCCTTACTTCTGACATAGATCTCACCATTCATCATTTCGATATATGCCTTGGCAATACTTAACCCAAGACCTGTCCCATGGAACTTGCCAACTTTGACTTTTTCCTCACGGGCAAATGGCTCAAACAGCTTTTCCAAAAAATCTTCACTCATACCGATACCATTATCTCTGATAACAAACCGGTACAAATGATAACCACTGTATTTTTCAGATTCTCTCACATATTCAGCCGTAAAATTTATCTTTCCGCCCTCCGGCGTATATTTGATGGCATTGGCCATCAGATTCATTAAAATCTCCTTAAAACGAACATGATCCAACAATACCAGCTCATCTGAAATATAATTCAGCTCAACCTGCCGTTTTAAATGCTTATTATCCAGGTCATTTTGTGTTAAGAGTAAAATGGCTTCAATCTCAGCCTTCAAAGATACCGGTACTTCTTCTAACTTCATCTTGCCGCTCTCAATTCTTGACATATCAAGTACTTCATTAATCAACTGCAGCAAATGATCCGAAGCGTATTCTATCTTTTCCAGACAATCCTGCACTCTTTCTGTTTCATACACGTGCTTCTTGGCAATCTCTGTCATACCCTTAATTACATTCATCGGTGTACGGATATCATGTGACATACTGGATAAGAACAAGCTCTTGGCTTCACTTGCCTGCTTTGCCTGCTTATGCGCATATTCCAGTGCTTCCTTAAATTGCTGCTGTTGTTTTTTAACATTGTGAATATCACTGATCGTCAGTACAAGCACCTGAGGTACACCATTTTTTTCTTCTGCAAGCACAAATTGCATACGAAGCCAGTGCCATTTATTCTCGCCCTCAAGCACTCTGATTTCCAACTCAAAATTGCCCTCTGAAGCATACAGGTAATCAGCACAAACACCATAATCTGCCAGACGTTTCAACTTTGAATAGTCCTGCGGATGTACATGCTCAGCCCCAAAGTTTTTAATAAAATCTTTAAAACTGCCCTCTTTGACATCCTCAAGCAACATGCTTCCTGAATTGTGCATCATGGAAATCTTGTCATCATCCAACATCACACGTGCAATAAGTAGTGTTGACTTTGCCAGAGATTCCAACACCTGCGCCTGTGCCTGTGTAATCTCCTGAATATCTGCCAGCAAATGCTCTGATTCCTCCGCATGCTTCTTTAAATCCTCTTCTGTTTCATGCTTTAACAGCACTCTTGCACCTTTGAAATGCTCCTCATCGGCCGCTACCACAAAATTATGATAACCTTCATAATATACCGCAATACGACCGGCACTGCATATATATGCCAGCTCGTCAAACAATATTTCATCCTCATGAATCAGGGCAACAATGTCGGGATTGTACAAAAATCCCGCACCATTGATAATCTCAGCCATAAATTCATCGAGGGTCTTTGTTTTATTATATACACGGCCGATATTATCTGTAGCTGCATCCATACAGTCGCAGATTCGGATTAAATCTATCATAAAACGTACCGGTGACTGTGTATTATCAAAATCATCAGGATATCCCTGCTTGCCATCATATGATTTATGATGCCCAAGTGCAACATCGCATATGCCCTGTTCTATACACATATTTTGAAGCATCTCATAACCGCTTCTTGAATGTTCCTGAAGCTGTAATTGATCTTCTTTTTCAAGACGGCGCACCTGAAGATTCACAAGCTCTGCATAGTCAATCTTACCGATATCAAAAAATAATGATGCCTGCGTCACAAAGTTTTCAAATTCATCCCGTTTTTCAAGCACATCCACAACGTTCTGCGTGTCAAACATACCAACAAGCAATTGGGGCTGCTTTTCAAAAATTTTCTGCAAAATTGCCAATGCCAGACGTTTGACCATCGAAGCATGAATCATATAGACTTCATCACGGTTTACGAGAATATTTAAAAAATAATACGTATCCACCACTTCTGTACCAAGATTTCTTGTCAGTTCAATCAAAGCCTGCTTTAATGGGCCATTGACAAATGGTACATTTCTGCTCTTAGGCATATGCTGCACAAACACTTTAAATTTATCCAGCGTATATTGTTTCAATCGTTCAAACAATGCTTTATTCTCACGAAGTTCATGAACAGCACAAACATTCGGAATCTGATACATATTAATCTGAAAATAGCGTGTATCATAAAATCGTACTTCCTCACTTGAATGATAGGATTCCACAGCCAGCACATGATCAAAATAATCTAATAACTTTTCTACAAACTCTGTAGCATCTATCCTGTCAAGAAAATACTCACACTTCCAGTAATTACAAAAGATTTCATCCCGCATATCATAGATGGAATCAATTTCTGCCAGTTCTTCTTCATATAACTGTGTCAAAATCTCAGATGCCTTCGAAAGCATCTTCGGACTGACCTCTGATTTGCGTTCCGAGCCACATATCCAATTACCAAAAACATCATAGGCAAGTTCTTTTTTCAATTCACCAAAATCGTATTTATCACCATCCAGACTTCTAAGCTTCGGACTATCCATCACATCAAAAGCCTGCTGTGTCACATCAATCAGATACTGCTGAAAATCCTCACCCAAATTATTCTTATTCTGACCTGTGTAACCTCTTGAGTTTACAACGACAATCGCATAATTGTAAAAAGCAAACACAACCCTGCGGCGAATATCCCATTCCTTGATATCCTCATAATTTTCAAAATACCGCCGCTCAATGTCAAAACATTCCAGCGTCTTTTTACAATTTTCCATATCACTGTACTGACTGTAAAAATTGCCTAACAAATGAGTGGACATCATCCACCTGTTCCAGTAACCCTGCGTTTTAAAATATTTTTGCAATACAATCGTCATCTGAATACAAATCACACGGTCACAATAACCATGTTCGGCCATATCCAGTAACTGATTTAAAAATTCATCCGCCAGTTCAAACGTCAGGCGATTGCCATTTTCCAAAAAGGGACGAATATATAAATTCAGCATTGTTTCATTTTCAGTATAAATTTTTCTTATCCATTCTGAGCGTTCTCTTAAATTTTCAATCCAGCTTTCCTGGTCCTCTGCTTTGAATAATGCCTCATTTAATGCATCTTCCTGTGTAAGATTCTTTTTATATTTTTCAAAAAAATCTTTAATGTTATTCTTTGTAACCATGTCGTCGCCTTTCCGTATTGATGGTTAAAGCAAAAATATTCACTAATATATATCTTAGCGCAATTGATACGGTGTTGTCTGATATACAAAATAATTCAGCCAATTTGAATAAATCCATGTGCCATGGGCTCTCCAAGTCACCTTTGGCTGCTTTGTCGGGTCATCATCCGGAAAGTAATGTGCCGGAATCTCAGGATTCATGCCTTTATCCAGATCCCTGAAATATTCATGCGCCAGTGTATTGGCATCATATTCTGAATGTCCCATAACAAAGAACTGGCTGCCCGACTGATTACCGACAATATAAACGCCGGCTTCTTCAGAATCTGCCATAATTTTTAATTCCGGAATCTTTTCAATATCTTCTGCACGAACTTCTGTATGTCTTGAATGTGGTGCCATAAATTCATCATCAAAGCCTCTGAACAATCGTGATTTAGGATTCAGCATGCGATGTTTGAATACCCCGGAAACCTTCTTATCCAGAATATACTTCTGGATCCCATAATGGTAATAAAGACCTGCCTGTGCGCCCCAGCAGATATGAAATGTCGAATGAACATGTGTCTTTGACCATTCCATAATCTCACAAAGCTCATCCCAATATTCAACTTCCTCAAAAGGCATCATTTCCACAGGCGCACCTGTGATGATCAGTCCATCGAACTTTCGGTCTTTAATATCATCAAATGTTTTATAAAATGTCAGCATATGCTCTTCCGATGTATTTTTTGCCTGATATGTGCTTGTCTGTAAAAGTTCAACTTCTATCTGCAGCGGTGTATTTGACAAACGCCTTAAAATCTGTGTTTCCGTTTCAATTTTGGTAGGCATTAAATTCAATATCAGAATCTGAAGCGGTCGAATATCCTGAGACAGTGCGCGATGCTCTGTCATCACAAAGATATGTTCTGCCTCCAGTACCTTTCTTGCCGGCAAATCATCCTGTATTTTAATTGGCATAATGAATACACTCCTTTAGTTACTTGTTAATTTTCCTATATTTTTAATCATCACAGAAATCGTTCCATCCGGATTTGTAAAAAATTCAACATTATCGTTGTTGCCATACTGATCCATCGGAATAGTAATCTCAATTCCTGTATCTGTTTTTAAGCATTGTTTTTCAAACTTTTTGACCGTTGATTTATTCTGAGGTTCAATCTTGGCCTCCTGCAGATTATACTTTTCAAGCTTTTCCTCAAACTCTTTCTGCATCTCCGGATTATCTGCAAATACTTTTTCCTTGACTGAACTGACATCCAGTGACCCCTGCTCTTCAAGTTCATTATGGATAATCTTTTTGACCTCCATCTTCCGGTCAACATCTTCTTTATCATAATATTTATTATTGACCTGTTCCACAGCTTTAGTCACAATATCTAATTTTGATTTCTGCGACAACGGCGCATGGCATTTTAAAAATAACTGTGACATGTAATTGGTCTTTACACCGTTTACATCATACTTCTTTTCAAGCAACAGAATATCCTGGTCATCCAGACGAATCACAGCCGCCTCAGTAATACGCTGGCTCTCTGACGGCAACAGGGCTTTTTGCATGATAATCTCATTGGCATTGCCCTCCTGGTCTGCCATCGTGCAGTGGGTGTAGGAGGATTTATAATTCATCTTTAATAATCCAAGATAATCCTTCTCATCGTATCTGAAAAGCAGAACTGCCAAATCTGCTGCCGGAATATCCACATTGGCCTGCATCACATCAAACAGCTCTCCTGCAATGCCCTGACTGACCACCACAAAATTGTCTGCATCAAAACCCTCAATCATCATCGGGATTTGTGCATCCTCTGTAAATCGACAGTGTTTGATATCATCGCTGCCTGTAATTTTTTCAAGATGTGCCTTGAAAAAATCATATAAATCCGGTCCACAGTCCAGCTCTTTATCGGAAAGCACCGGAATGCCGACAACGGAATCTAAAATATGTATAATTGCTTTTTTTATAATAATGTCATCTCTGAGCATATCTTCTCATTCCTTTATTTTTTGTGCTGCTTATATTATAAAATTATTTATTACCTGTGAATTTTTCATTTGATTTTTTTGATTGCCAACAAAGTTTTTTATTGTTTATAAATCATTACCAAAAGCTCTCTCTTGAAAAAAAATGATATTCATATTATGATGATGTCATGGTCAAAAGGTCAGATGACATTCATACTCCAATCGACCAAAAGTCAAATGAGTTTCATTCGACAAAAAGTCACCCTGACCTACATAAATATATTAGATTCTTTTTGCAAGACTTTCAAGTCTTTTTTGACTGTAACTCTTTTTTCCCGAAGGAGATATATATGAAACGAAAAACTTTAATATTTATCATCATTATCTGCGGATTGCTTGCCGCAGGTATTATTGGAAGTATTTTAATTTACACACATCAAAGTGATGCAAAAATCGCGTACATCTATCAAAATGGCGAATGTATCCAGACCATCGACCTCAACCAGGTTAGTGAAAGCTATACCTTCACCGTTGAAGGTGCAGATGGTGCTTACAATGAAATCGAAGTCCGTCCCGGTGAAATCGCTGTCATCAGCGCCTCCTGCCCGGATAAAGTCTGCGTTCACGCCGGCTTCATTCAAAACGACCTGCTGCCGATTAGCTGTATTCCAAACCGGCTGGTGATTCATATCAGCAATGGCAATGCCTCCGGCACAGGCAATACGGATGGATTGGATGCCATTGTGCGGTGACAAGCTAAAAATATTCATTTGTGCAGGCACTATCGCATTTTTAACTTTTGACATTTACATCATATCACTATTTATATAAAAGGAGTTCATCTATGAAATCTGTAAAAAAACTGACGATGCTTGCCCTCATGACAACCATCGCCCTAGTTATATTTGTCATTGAATCTGCAATTCCGCCCCTTGTGCCGATTCCCGGCATCAAACTCGGTCTTGCCAATATCATTACACTTGTTCTGATTATGAACAAAATGCCAAAAGAATCCGCTGTTGTTTTGTTGATGCGTATCATTCTCGCAAGCATCTTTGCCGGACAGATGCTATCATTTTTCTACAGCCTCCTGGGCGGATTTTTCTGTCTTGGCGCAATGCTCGTCTGCCAGAAGCTTATCGGTACAAAATATATCTGGTTTACAAGCGTCATCGGTGCGATTTTCCATAATATCGGCCAGTTACTTGCTGCCCTTATCACACTTCAAAGCATTTATGTGCTTTACTATGCACCATTTCTCCTGGTTTCCGGCATCATTACAGGCTTATTCACAGGACTTTGCGCCTGGTTCTTCCATAAATATGTGCCGGATCTTCGGAAATTTTTTTAATAACTTATAAATAACGCCTCATGCTCTTTTTTCACTTCTTCAAACAGCATCGTCGGTGTCCACTGGCTGTTGGTCTGTGTAAGCATCGCTTTATATGGAATAAAGCCAACACCTTTTTTGCGAAATGCCATCAAAAGTTTATCAATATCCGAACTTGTCACACCTGCCATCAAAAGCATTGCATCCGGTAATTCTTCACCTTCGTATGTGCCTTCAACCACATCCTGCTCAAACGCCTTATCCCCTGTCAGATATCCTAATTTCTGATGATAATCTTTTTTGTCTATCATCCGCAGGTGAAAACCAATCGGCAAAGCTGCCTGCTTCATCTTCATCACGCGCGCTTTATCTGTAAAATTAAATAATAATACTGTCGGTTTCATCCTGTCACTCCTTTATGGCTGACAACAAATCACTCAACGCAGCAAACTGCTCTAAAGTCAACGCCTCACCTCGCACTGTCGCAGATAAATTCATCTCTGCAAGTGCATTTTGAATTTCTTCCTTTGTAAAATTCAATTCAGGCGAATTGTTTAAGGAATTGACTAATGTCTTTCTGCGCTGGTTAAATGCCGCACGCACCATCTTAAACATCTGCGCCTCGTCCTTTACGGCTACCGGCATCTGTTCATGTCTTGTCAGACGAATCACCGCAGAATCCACATTTGGTCTTGGCATAAAACAGTTGCATGGCACATTGGCTACAATATAAGGTTCGGCATAATACTGCACTGCCAGTGACAATGCGCCATAATCCTTTGTGCCCGGACCTGCCTCCATACGCTTTGCAACTTCCTTCTGAACCATGACTGTAAGATTTTCCAGTGGCACATGCGCTTCAAATAACCCCATGATAATCGGCGTTGTAATATAATATGGCAGATTTGCCACAACCTTGATCGGCTTTCCACCATTGTACTCTCTTGCAATTGCATTTAAATCAAGCTTTAAAATATCTTCATTAATCACAGTTACATTGTCATATGGTGCCAGTGTTTCTTCAAGAATGGGCAAAAGATTTTTGTCAATTTCAACCGCAAATACCTTGCCTGCCGCTTCACACAAATACTGTGTCAGCGTACCAATTCCCGGACCGATTTCCAGCACAAAATCATCTTTTGTCACGCCTGCACCTGCAATAATTTTGTTCAGCACATGACTGTCAATCAGAAAGTTCTGTCCGAATTTTTTTTGAAAATTAAAGTTATATTTTTGAATAATTTCAATTGTTTTCTGTGGATTTGAAAGTTTATCCATCACCTGAGTCATATTTGATTTTCCTATCTTTGATTCTTACTTGATGATGTCATTTTTTCTCTGGCATCATCGTTTTTATAGTTTTATAGTCTTATTCTTTATCATATCTTATCCACTAAAAACTTTCAAGGGGCTTCGTAAAATTGTCAGAAAACCTTTATAGAATTTAAATTGATTTTGTATTTACTCTCTGCTATGATAAAGATAGATGATGGTTCGATGTCATCATAATATTTAACCATAGACTCTAACAACAGGAGAAACATTTACAATGCAGATAATAAGAAAAAAGCTGGCTGTTTTAGCCACACTGATGATGATTTTACTGACACTTGGCGGCTGTGCACGCTTTGACTGTTCCGGTTACATTCAGGCGATGCTTGATTCACTGTACAAAGGCGAGCACGATGCTTATGCCACAATTACAAAACTGACCTCAGATGAGCTTGAGCAGAATTATCAGGAAGGCATCAACGCAGAAATTGAGAAGTTCCTTTCCTATATGAATATTTCCGACAATGCCTCTTTTGTGGATGAGAATACGCGTACAAACCTGAGAAGCTTTTTCCAGAAAGTTTATCAAAATGCGAACTACACCGTTGCCGAAGCTGACAAAAAGGGCAATGTTAAGATAACGATTCAGCCAATTCAGATTTTCACCCCTGCCAAGGAAGCCCTTGACGCCTATGTTAATGATTTCTTTGCCCGTAATGATGCCGGTGAATTTGCCGAGTTAAGTGATGAAGCATTTTACAGCCAATATATTCAGGGTGCTTTGGATATTCTTAATACTTACGCTGATACGATTTCCTACGGAGATGCTATTACCGTCACAGTAGCAGTAACCTCCAACAAACAGCATGTGTACAGTATCACGGATGAAGCATTTGACAGTATTGATGAGCATATTCTGGATTATAACAGCCAGATCAGTACGCCAGATGGGTCTGCTCATTTTATGTAACTCTATCCTTCGATGCGATACATCCGCATGGCATTTTTCCATGTCTGCTCAATCACTTCATCAACACTGATACCTTTAAGTTCTGCAATGGTCTGTGCCACGTAAATCAGATTCAATGAAGAATTGCGTTTACCGCGGTTTGGCACTGGTGCCAGATAAGGACAATCTGTTTCAAGCAATATGCGCTCAAGAGGTGTCCACGCTGCAACCTCTTTTAAAGTTTTGGCATTTTTAAATGTCACCACGCCGCCGATACCGATGTAAAAACCCATATCCACATACAACTTCGCAAATTCCAGTGAATTTGAAAAACAATGAATCACCCCACCGGTACTTGCTGCATCGGTATCTTTAATGATATCCATCGTATCTTTGGCGGCATCTCTGGAATGTACAATAATTGGCAGTTGTTTGTCTTTTGCCATCTGAATTTGCTTTCTAAACCAGAAACGCTGCTTTTCCTGAACATCCGCTTCTTTGTCCCAGTAATAATCCAGACCGATTTCTCCGACAGCAACACATTTTTCATGTGCACACATCTCATAAAGCCACTTAAGACCTTCCTCAGATAACTCTGCCACATCACTTGGATGTACACCGACAGAGGCATAAATCCAAGGATATTTGTCTGCCAATTCCAGACTGGCTTTTGTCGCTGCCAGATTGGATGCAACATTCACTACGCAACCAATATTATTTTCTTTAAAACTTGCTAAAAGACTTTCTCTGTCTTCATCAAATTGTTCTGATTCATAATGTGCATGAGATTCAAATATCATTTTATTTTCTCTTTCTTTTTTAAAATTCATAGGGCTTTTGCAGGCGGATTCTTGGCAGATTCCATCTGTAATGTGCTGACAGAAAACGAATCACAACAATCACAATAGCCCCGATAATCATCGCTGTCAAATCACTCATGGCATGGCCAAACACATGAATTCTCGGACCAAATACACAAATCAATGCCCCAATCATTGACGCGCAGGCATACACATGCTTCACAAACACATAAGGCATCAATCCTGCCATCACATCACGCATCATACCGCCGCCAACACCGGTCACCATGCCCACAAAAATTAATAAAAAAGCACTTGGCTCAACATCCGCATTCCTTGCAGCCTCGATACCAAGCACTGTAAAAATCGCCAGTCCAAGAGTATCCAGCACAAGCATCATCTGCTCATAGCGCACCATCCACTGGCTTTCCAAAAACTTCTGATTAAAATAAACAATCAGAAACAACACACACGATGTTGCAATGGAAGTCAGCACGTAAACAGGATTCTGAAAAGTCTTTGGCGGATGAATGCCAAGCACCAGATCCCTGATGATACCGCCGCCTACCGCAGTCGTAATTCCAAGGACGCATATACCGAAAATATCCATATTCTTTCGAATACCCGTCAATGCCCCTGACGATGCAAAGGCAACCGTTCCAATCATTTCCAGTATAAATATCAATACATCTGAAATATCCATTTTTCTAAATTCCTATAATTAAATGATATAAGTGTCAAAGTCTAAATTGCGATTGTGCTTGCACAAATGAACACTTCAGACTTATTGCCACGCCGAACACCGAAATATAATAAAATAACGTAAATACGTCTAATTTACAATGTCGGAGTCAAAATACACTGTTTCATCTGTTTTTAACTCCGACATGCTTTATCTTATATTGTTTTTATTATTGTTTAAATTATTGCTTGAACTTTCAGGACATTTTTATTCTATCTCTAAATTGTCTTCACGAAATTTTGATTTCAGCCTTTAAAACCATTAGCAGATTTCAGCACCTGCAGGCATCTTCTTTTCAGGTACCATCAATGACAGATTACCTTCTGCATCTTCTGCACACAAAAGCATACCTTCTGATAAAATACCGGCAAGTTTTGCAGGTTTTAAGTTGACAACAACCATAACTTTTTTGCCAACCATCTCTTCTGCTGAATAATGTGCTTTAATGCCAGATACGATCTGCTTCACCTGTGAACCGATCTTGACCTGTGAGCAAAGCAGTTTTTTAGATTTCTTCACTTCTTCGCAGGCAATAATTTCACCGACCTGGAACTGTAATTTTGCAAAATCATCATATGTGATTTCCGGTTTTGCTTCGATGTCAACAACATCTTCTTCCTCAACAACATCCACCTGTGGATTTGCTGCTGCGTTCGCTGCAGCCTGGGCTGCCTGAATTTCTTCAACCTTTACCATCACATCTTTGATATCCATACGAGCGAAAAGGATTTCAGGTTTTTCAACAACTTTGCCGCCAACTTCAAGTAAACCGAATGTATCAAGCTTATCAAAATCTCTCTGATTTGTACCTAACTGGTTCAGAATCTTATCTGCAGTTGCTGGCAGGAAAGCCTGAAGACAGATAGCTGCCATACGGATACTTTCCATCAGATTATAAAGTACAGTTGCAAGACGGTCCTGCTTTGCTTCATCCTTTGCAAGCTTCCATGGTTCTGTTTCATCGATATATTTGTTACATCTTCTGAGCAGAACGAAAATCTCTGAAATAGCATCTGCCACACGAAGTTTTTCCATCTTTGCAGCCACACGCACAGGCATATCAAGTGCCACATCTTTTAATTCTGTATCAATTGCTTCCGGTTCACACGGATTGTTAATCACGCCGCTAAAATATTTATTATTCATGGAGATTGTACGGTTCACAAGGTTACCAAGAATATTGGCAAGGTCTGAATTCATACGCTCAACCATCAGTTCCCATGTAATAGAACCATCATTATCAAATGGCATCTCATGAAGTACAAAATAACGTACCGCATCCACACCAAATAAATCTACAAGATCATCTGCATAAATCACATTGCCTTTAGATTTACTCATCTTGCCGTCACCAACAAGCAGCCAAGGATGTCCAAATACCTGCTTTGGCAATGGTAAATCCAATGCCATCAACATGATTGGCCAGTAAATTGTATGGAAACGGATAATATCCTTACCAATCAGGTGAAGGTCTGCAGGCCAGTATTTTTCAAACATAGGATCACTGTTGCCATCCAGATCATATCCAAGGCCTGTGATATAGTTGCTTAATGCATCAATCCATACATAAACCACATGCTTAGGATCGAAGTCTACAGGAATACCCCATGAAAAACTTGTTCTGGATACGCATAAATCCTGAAGTCCTGGAAGCAGGAAGTTGTTCATCATCTCATTCTTTCTGGATTCCGGCTGAATAAATTCAGGATGTTCATTAATATACTGAATCAGTCTGTCTGAATATTTGCTTAATTTGAAGAAATAAGCTTCTTCCTTTGCATTTGTCACTTCACGGCCACAGTCCGGACATTTGCCGTCCACAAGCTGGCTTTCTGTAAAGAAAGATTCACAAGGTGTACAATATTTACCTTCATAGTAACCTTTGTAAATATCGCCCTGGTCATATAATTTCTTGAAAATCTTCTTAACCTGACGTTCATGGTCTTCATCTGTTGTACGGATAAATTTGTCATAAGATGTACCCATCAAATCCCAGATTTCCTTGATCTGTCCGGCAACATTATCAACAAACTCTTTTGGTGTAATACCGGCTTCTTCTGCTTTAATCTCAATCTTTTGTCCATGTTCATCTGTACCTGTCTGGAAACGCACATCATATCCCTGAAGACGTTTGAAACGTGCAATACTGTCTGCAAGCACTGCTTCATAAGTATTACCGATATGTGGTTTTCCTGATGTATAGGCAATGGCTGTTGTTATATAATATGGTTTCTTTGCCATAATCCTTAAAACCTCCTGCTTTTCTGAATTTATATATCTGGCCCGTCCAATGTCTGGTTTAAACGTCGCTTCTTATCATTATATACGATACAAATTATTCCTGCAAGCCCTAAAACAAACAAAAAGAAGCCATACATCGACGATTTTCGACAACTGTCTTCTGTAAGGCTTCTTCATTTTAACATATATTTTTTTATTTTCTTATATTTACTTTTATATTATACGTTTTATGATATGCGTATCAAAAACAAATTTTCACACTTATATTTTTTGATAATACCTGATTAGAGCAGTATTCTTACTTAAAATAGTTTGTTCTTGTTGAAAATATCAAATACCACAATCTAATATCAAAAATCTTTTACTCCTGCGTAAATGCAGACAAATTAATATTTACATCCGTCACACTGATTGCATTTGCCACCTGTCCGTTTTCAAAATAAGACCTGGCAGCCGCATCTACATCTTCACCCTCCGGCAAAGTAATCACTGTCACTGTATACGTTTCACTGCCAGTAACCGGATAAGCGATTTTATCTGCCAATGTGCTAAAATCCGGTGCCAGCGTTGTCTTATAAGTCGTTCCAGGTACTAAATCCTCATAAGCTGAATAAACCTGTTCACCAGAAGTATTACCGCTAAAATTGCGTTCAATAACCACAACAGAAATATTCTGCGCTGATGTATTTTGCATTAACAGTCTTACTGCTAACATATCCAGCGCCGCACCATCTTCTGACGGAATACTTTCCACCGATGCAGCACTTAAATTTAATGTACCATTATTCATAAGATTCACTAAATCCCCTGAAACCGGAATATACTTAATAGCCTTTATTTCAGGCGCTTTTGTTTCACTTGCTGCGGAATCTTTTGTTTCAGCAGTGCTGCTTTTGCCAACCTCAAACGCACCTTTATTTAATGTCAGTGCTTCATTATTATCCCGTGTTAAAACAAGGGTATCCTCTGCGACTGCATACTGCATATCCTGTGCTTCAAACGCATCACCGGAAATAAATTCCATATGCAGCACATCATCTGTGACTGTATAAGACGCCTTTGCTTCAAAATCATTCACACGAATCGCTACTGTACCATCATCCGAGAAAATAAACTGACTGTAGTCATCCGTCACCGTATCATACGAAGACCATACGCCAAGCAGATCTGCATCCATTCCCGTTTTCCCGGCAACCGAGCTGCTCTCCTCAACTGTAATCGTTTCTTCTATTGTTTCTGCCGTTTCACTCTGCGGCTGTGTGCTGCTGCCCTGTCCGCATGCTGTCACAAATAACCCAAGCACCATCGCCGCTAAAATACTTAACATTCTTTTGTTCATTTCTATTCCCCTGACTTTATATCAAACATTCTTAGAATTACTCTATCTTGATTTTTACTTAAATTTTAATGTTTTGTATCATTATATATATTTAATTCGACAGCGTCAAGGGATTCTGCTTGCTGGATTTTTATCAATTTCAATCTGGTATTATCAATCTATACAAATCTGGACATTTTCAAATAGTCAGTTTTGTTTTAATATACACTACAACAAAAGCGGTAGAGAATGTTGAAATTCAAATCAACTCATTCTCGACTGATGATGGTTTGCACAGATTCTTACATATCATGTTATAGAATCTAGCATTTATATTTGTATTTACATTATTTACATAAGGAAAGGACAGATATATTTATGGAAAAATCAACATCTAAAATTAACGCAAAAACAATTACAATGAATGCTTTGGCGATTGCCATGGTCTGTGTGCTGACAATGTTCCCACAGATTCCTATTCCACTGGGTTATATGCATCTTGGCAACTGCTGTATCCTGCTGGCAGGCTCTTTCTTTGGTCCTGTGACCGGTCTTCTTGCCGGTGGTATCGGTTCAGCGATGGCTGACTTGATTACAGGTTACCCACAGTGGATTATCCCTACATTAATTATTAAGAGTATCATGGGACTTGCAATGGGCGCTATTTGTCATAAAAAGGATGGACGCTGCAAGATGGCTTCTGTCAGAACACTGCTTGCTTCACTTGCTGCCATCGTGATTATGATTTTCGGCTACTTTGTTGGCGGCTCTATCCTTTACGGAAGTGTTGTAACAGGTGCTGCCCAGATTCCTGGCCTGACACTTGAAGGCGTGATTGGTATTATTCTTTTCTATGTGATCGGTTTTGCTTTTGAAGCTGCAAAATTACCAAAATTAATTGCAAATCTCAAATCAACACGCTAAAATAGTGGGATAAGGAGATTTATATTTTATGACATCAACATCACATAATCATCAAAAGAAAATAGCTGTGATTAATGATTTCTCAGGTTTTGGCCGCTGCTCGATTGCAGTGGCTTTGCCTGTTATTTCTACGTTAAAGATTCAATGCTGTCCGTTACCGACATCCATTTTTTCAAATCATACCGGATTTGAAAGCTTCTTTTTCGACGATTATACAGACAAGATGACGCCATATATTAACGAGTGGAAGAAGTTAGATTTACGCTTTAACGGCATCAGCAGTGGATTTCTCGGTTCCAAACGTCAGATTGAAATCGTTACACAGTTTTTTAAGGATTTTAAGACACCGGAAACATTAATTATCGTTGACCCGGTCATGGGCGACTACGGCAAGCCCTATCCGACATACACCCTTGAGATGTGCAATGAAATGAAAAAACTCATTCAGTACGCCGATATTATTACACCAAATCTGACAGAGCTTTGTATTTTAACTGACACCCCTTACAAAGAGCAATGGAAAATTGCAGAAATCAAAACCATGGCAGATACATTAACTTTGCAGGGTCCGAAAAAAATCGTTGTAACAGGTATTACACAAGGCAACTTTATTGCCAATTATTGTTACGAATACGGCAAAGAAGCCAAAGTGCTGCGTACACACAAGGTTGGTACACAGCGTTCCGGTACGGGGGATATCTTTGCGGCAATTATTGCGGCTGATGCGGTTAATGGGATTCCATTTGATATTTCTGTCAAGAAAGCATCGAATTTTATCAAAAAATGTATTTTAAAATCTATTGAGTTGGATATTCCTCTGACCGATGGTGTATGTTTTGAAGAAGTTTTGCACACTTTAAAATAAACTGGGCTTTATATTGCTATTTCAAAATACAACATAAAATAATAACATTTTATGCTTATAAATATTTTCAAAAGATTTATCACGAAAATACCATAATTACAGCTAAAAGCAATAAAATACTTTCAGCTAATGCAACTAATCACTATACACCTGTCAGTAGATCAAAAAATCACTATCAAAAAAATCACTATCAGAAAAGGAGTTTTATTATGCAGACTATTTTATATAAAGTTCATCATAATCTCTATGTTAATTTAACAAACAAATGTCCATGTGCCTGTACATTCTGTCTGCGCCAGACACGCGACCACATGGAGGATTCAGGGGTTTTATGGCTTGACCATGAACCTACGGTGGATGAAGTTATTGCAGAATTTGCCAAATTTGATATGTCACAGTATGAAGAAGTTGTGTTCTGCGGTTTTGGCGAACCAACAGAAGCTCTGGAGGTTTTGCTTCCTGTAGCAAAATATGTGAAAGAAACATTTGCCAAACCAGTGCGTATCAACACAAACGGCCTTGGCAATCTCATCTGGAACAGAGATATTACACCGGAATTTAAGGGCTTGATTGATACTGTTTCCATCAGCTTAAACACACCAAATGCTGATGAGTACCACGACCTTGTCCGTTCCAAATTCGGCATGCAGTCTTTTGACGCAATGCTTGATTTTGCAAAGAAATGTACAACTTATGTACCACATGTTGTGATGACAACGGTTGCCACAACAATTTCCAAAGAAGATGAAGCACAGTGTCAGAAAATATGTGACAACCTCGGTGTTACATATAGAATCCGTCCCTGGGAGGACTAAATTGGAAAATATCAATTTTGAAAAGGACTGATTATAAAAATTAGAGAAATTACTATAACCCCCGCCAGAAATTTACATTAAATATTCTGTCGGTGGTTATTATTTTTCTGTTCTATTCTATTTAACTGCTCAATTCTACTGTTCTATTGCATTTTACTATTCTATATCTTTTCCTATTTATTCTCAAAATTCTCTGCCTTTATAAATGCCACACCTCTGTTTTCATGCAATGCGTCCTTATCTGCTTCAGTGAGGTAATCTCCACCAGTTGTATTATATTCCAGATACATCTGGTTCAGGCAATCCTCATATACAAGATAAGCCAATGTATACTCAATCGTTTCTCCCGGTGCAACATCAATGAAGAAATACTGATGTCTGTCTTCACTTGAAATATACTGTGCTTTGTCAAAATAATCAGGTAATCCGTCCGGTGTCACGAAAATGTTATCGCCTTCATATCCATTCATTTCACCAGTAATATCATACTGCAATACTCCCTGTGCATCTTTATATAACATGCGCAGGCCTAAAGTATTTGTTGCAAATTCCTGTGTTGTATCGGAGGTGTTTGTCACTTTACATTTTACCCGAACGCATTTTAATGCAATATCGCCTGAACTTTCCTTGTGAATGCCATCAGAATCAACCACATCCCATGTGCGTGCTGCCATTTTCAATGTGCCGTCCTCATTAATATATGAAGCAATATCATCCTGGTAATCAAAGAAGTTTTCCTGTGAAAGTCCTGATATATCGTCTGTGACTGAAATACTTTCGATATCCATCGTACCTACCTGCACATCTGCAGCCTGCGCTGTATCATATTCGAACCATTTAAAATGGCCATCCGTATTTATCATGCTGTCCGGCACATCCTTTGACAAAGTCACAGCCTCTGAAGCTTTTTTGTCTGCTTCTGCCATCTGGGCATCATACAGTTTTTCATTGCTGCCTGTATATGTAATATTCAAATTTTCGGCAACTTTTTTAAGTTCATCCACGGATATATTAGCATCTCCGATAATACGAATCGTACTTCCGTTTTCCTGATCAATCATAAATATTTCCGTAACATCCTGTATATCCTGACTGGCACTGACATCTTTTTGCATAATTGTTGTCTTAAAGCCCTGAATTTCTGTTTCTTCGTAATTTTCCATATAGTACATTTTTACACTATCAAACATATTCCAGTAAATGCCAAAGCCATTGCCTGCATAGCTGCCTGATAGACTGTATTTGACACAATGATCCGTTTCATCCCATGCTGCATATCCGTCAGGAATATAATTTGCCTGCACCGAAATACCAGCAACCTCCACATCCTGGGTACGGTCAAGGTCACCGCTTTCCGTTGCCAGCGACACCTGTCCAATATTATTTTCTGAATTATTTTGACTTAAATATTTCTGGTATGCTGCATATGCGCCCATTGAGCCAAAACCAACCACTGCCACCATTGCCACGGCTGCTGCGGCACGCTGCCATTTTTTCATAGAATGCTTTGCAGATTTTTTTGCCGCCATTGATGTATTATGTAAACTTCCATATTTTTTACCACGCTTTTTTATATTGCCGGACACCTGCATTGCCTGATCTCTTTTTGCGTTCTGTTCGGCACCAATGATGTCTAAAAGCGCCTGTTTTTTATCCTGATATTGTTTTGAAAATTCATGTCTGCCTGAAATATTTTGCTGCACTGCTGCCTGCATATTTTCAAGTTCCTCAAGGGTTGCCTGCTGACCTGCCAGATATAAAATATCATCCAATTCTTTCTTCATGTGCCAAATCCTCCCCGATAATTTCTTTCACAAGTTTTCTTGCTCTCGATAAACGCTGGTACACATTGTCCTCGCTGATGCCAAGCTCTTTGCTGATGGCCGCCACCGGCATTCCATAGTAAAACCGCATGCGAATCACATCCTGATAAATGCCCGGCAGCCGGTCACGTATTTTATCCAGCATCTGGCGAAATGAAATCGTTTCCATATAGCTTTCAATAGCGTTGTGATTATCTTCAATCCATGTGTTTTCTTCAGTTGAAATATGACCGGACTCACGTTTATTTTTCCGGTAAATATCAATCGCCGCGCTTTTGATGCAGCGGACAATCAATGTCTTTGTCTTTTGGCTGTAAATATCTCTGCATTTTGGCAAGTAGCGCACCATGCGTATAAATGCCTCCTGTACGGCATCTTCTGCCTGATACCTGTCGTGCAAAATCGCATATGCAATGCCATACATCGGCTGTTCATATGCTTCATACAAAGCCGCCATCACATCCTGATTTGACTCGTACAACCTTTATCACCTCTCATTGCACTGCCGTTTCCGACAATGTGTTTTTTTGTAAAGTCATTTATTTCTTCTGAAACATGCTTCTGATAATACTAACGTTTGGGATTGAGTATTTCTGACACCATTTTTATTATTCTGAAAATATTTTAAGAGAAATAAAAAAGTGTATGCGCGCAATATATCTTTCGACAATATACGACATACACTTTTTACTGATTTCACGTCTATTCAATATAGAATTATACGTCCTAAATTCTTGCAACCCCTGTTTTTCTTGCAGCTTCTGCTGCAGCTTTAGCTACTGTTTCACCAACTCTAGGGTCAAATGCTTTTGGCAGGATGTAATCTTCATTTAATTCTTCATCAGAAATCAGATTTGCCAGTGCATTTGCACATGCAAGTTTCATTTCTTCGTTAATCTCAGATGCGCGCACATCCAGGGCACCTCTGAAAATACCAGGGAATACAAGTACGTTGTTGACCTGGTTCGGGAAGTCGCTTCGTCCTGTACCGACAACTCTTGCACCTGCTGCTTTTGCTTTGTCCGGCATAATCTCTGGTGTTGGATTTGCCATTGCAAATAAAATAGCATCCTTGTTCATGGATTTAACCATTTCTTCTGAAACAATATTTGGCGCAGATACACCAACGAAAATATCAGCACCCACAAGTGCGTCTGCAAGTGTACCAGTTTTTCCTGAAAGGTTTGTCACATCTGTCATAGATTGCTGCATCCAGTTTAAGTTCGGACTCTGTTTTGAAATAATACCGTTGATATCACACATTGTCACATCTTTAAATCCATAAGTGAGCAGTAATTTTGTAATGGCCACACCTGCAGAACCGGCGCCATTGACAACAACCTTTGCTGTTTCTTTATTTTTGCCTGTCACCTTCATCGCATTGATAATACCTGCCAGTACAACGATGGCTGTACCATGCTGGTCATCATGGAATACCGGAATATCACATAATTTTTTGAGTTTTTCTTCAATTTCAAAACATCTAGGTGCTGCAATATCTTCGAGGTTGATACCGCCGAAGCTGCCTGAAATCAAATAAATTGTACGAACAATTTCATCAACATCTTTGGATTTGATACACAGAGGGAAAGCATTGACGTTACCAAATTCTTTGAAAAGAACGCATTTACCTTCCATAACAGGCATGCCTGCTTCAGGACCAATATCGCCAAGTCCGAGTACTGCTGTACCATCTGTAACAACAAGACACATATTTGAACGTCCTGTCAGTTCATAAGATTTATTGATGTCTTCTTTAATCTTTAAGCAAGGTTCTGCCACACCCGGTGTGTACGCCAGAGATAATGCTTTGCTGTCCCGCACTGGAACTTTAGAAACAATGTCGAGTTTTCCTTTTAAATCATAATGTAACTGTAAACTTTCTTCTGCAATCGTCATCTTTCATTCTCCTTATGTATCATGCAAAAATTTTAACATAATGAAATGCCGTATGCACAGCATACTAATCATAATATTTTTAATTGTACCACCATATTCTGAAAAAGTAAATGTCAGTTTCACAGAGCGCTGAAATCCATTAATCATCTACAATTCAGTCTATCATAACTCCTTAAAATTTTTTAATACTGTTTCAATATCTGCCTGTGCACCTGTAATTTTTCCCTGAATCAACTCAGGTCTGCCACCGCCCCGGCATGTAAAATGCGCTTTTAACAGTTCACCAACTTTTCTGGCATCTCCGTGCGCTGTGCCAACCCAGTATTGATAGCCGCCGGCATCATTGCCCGCAAATAAGCAGCAATAACCCGGATATTTTTCTGTCAATACCGGCATTATACGTTTTATTAAAACCGCATCCAGTTGTGTGTCGAAATATGAAACGGAAATTCTATTTGGATTCATGTTTTCCTGACAAATTTCTGTTTCATTTTCACATGCTGCCATGTCTGTATTTACAGAAACTGTTTCATTTTCACATGCTGCCATATCTGCATTTACAGATACTTTTTCATACCAATGCTGCGCATGACTGTTTTTTTCAGCATCACTCTGAATCCGCTGCAGTATCAACTGCTCTTTCACCGCATTAAGCTGGTATTTAACCTGCTGAAGTTCTTCATGCATTTTCCGGACAGCTTCATACGTTTCATAAGGTCGTACAGATAACAAAGCACCTATATTTCCCACATTTTCCTGTTTCATCCGGTAATCCTTCAACGCCCGAAAGCCACAGACCATGCTCAGCCGCACGCCACCCTTATAATTCTGACTGGATAAAATCTTAATCAGGCCAATTTCTCCGGTTCGTGCCACATGAGGCGCACAGCAGGCGCAAATATCATAATCCTTAATCGTCACCAGACGCACCTGTCCGTCAATTTCGATTTTGCTTCGATAATCAATCTGTGCCAATTCTTCCTTTGACGGGTAAGATACTGTAATCGCTTTATTCAAAATCACTGCATGGTTTGCTTTGGCCTCGACTTCTAATAATTGCCCAGCATTTAACACACCATCCAAATCCAGCGTCACAATATCATCGCCAAGATGGAAACCTACATTATGATACCCATAACGACTGTAAATAATCCCCGAAATGATATGTTCACCCGAATGCTGCTGCATATAATCAAATCGACGCTGCCAGTCAATCTCACCATGCACAGTTTCACCAACAGTCATCGGGGCTTTTGTGTAATGCCAGACTGTATCACCTTGAAGCTGTACATCGACTACTTCAATACCATTTAATGTACCTCTGTCAGCATTTTGTCCGCCGCCCTCCGGAAAAAATGCAGTTTTGGCAAGTACACAACGCCACAAATTCTTTTCTTCTATCTGCTCGCAGGCAAGCACTTGTGTTTCAAATGTTTTTGCATAACTGTCATTTTCAAAAATGTGTTCGCATTGCGCATCTTGTTTATTTTCAATCTGTCTGCCTTCCATATGTTATGTCAACTCCTGTTATATTTCATACTAATCTTTATTTTTTAATTTTATTTCCGAGCTAATACCACAAATTATGCTTCTGCAACATATTATAAAACAATCAAAGCATCCCCTGCAATTATTTTATTTAAATTTGCACTTTTTTACAGTAATGATTTTGATCTGATTACATATTCATCTTATTTTGACACATAATAATCTTGTTCACCCAAAGATATGTCATCGCATTAACCGACATATTATCGGGCAGATTTTATTATTTATGACAGGAGGACTCAAATCATGGAAGATATCTCAATTCTTGACCTTCAAAATCTTCGCCATCTTATTGGCGGATGCGACACAACACACTGCAAAATGCAGGCCTATGCACAGGCTGCAAATGACCCAAACGTAAAGCAGTTTTTTGAAAAATCCGCACAGTCTGCCATGCAGACAAAACAGCAGCTTATGCAGTTTTTATAGGAGGCAAAAATCATGATTAGTGAAAAAACAATGGTCAGCGATGCCCTTGTCGGCATGAATGGTGAATTAAAAATGTTTGGTGAAATGATTCCCCAGACAGAAAATATGCAATTAAAACAGACTTTGAAGCAGATTCGTAATCAATGTGAAATGTCCCAGGAAGAGCTTTACAATCTTGCCAGAGAAAAGCAGTATTATATCCCGGCCCAGAAAGCCTCCCCTCAGGAGGTTGAGCATGTGAAGCACATTTTCACAGCGTCAATGAATTGATATTGTTCTGACATCATAACACATCATAACATTTCAAAAAAGACCAGACAGGAAATCCTCTGTTTCCCATCTGGTCTTTATCTTTTAAAATATTATCATATCAAAATCCAACCCCTGCTCGTACTTCCACGATATGTTTTCATCTTTTGAAATTACTCCAGCGATGTAATCAAATTAATATTCGCCTTTTCGTATTCGTTTAACACGCTGCTATCAAAATCTTTAGGCTGCACTGTTCCTGCATACCATGGCTGACTGTTGAAATACTTTTGAACTTCGGCGTCATTAAACATACGGCCATGTCTGGCATAAATTTCATTTCTTGCCAGGCGGCGCTGAGCTGTACTTAATGCAGTCACTTCCTCCGATGTAACATAACGTTTATCACTGTCTGCCAGCAGATATCCGGAAGCATCAGTGATAACCTCCGTTTCTGTTTCCGTCTGTTTTGCTGCTTCTTCGCTTTCGCGTGCACGACTTTCACTTTCAAGACGTTCACGTTCTTCGCTTTCTTTGGCGCGCAGCTCCTGCTCTGCAGATTGCGCAAATTCCATCCAGGAATCTAATATACGAACGGCTTCTTTATAGTCATTCGTTTCCAGTGCAGTATCTACCTGCGCTTCGTAATCCGCCAATACGGATTTGACATTGTCTTCTGCCCCGGAAATATCCAGTTTGTTAATCTCATTGCGTTTTGTCTGGACAAGCTGCTGATTCGATGTACTAAGATTAATCTTTAATGATTCAAACTCTTTCTTCAAATCAGATACCGATTCTTCCTTGCGCTGACTAATCGCCGTATCCAGACGTGTCATCAAATCATCGTAAGTTGCCTCGTATTCTTCAGTAATCACAAATTTGTCCAGTTCATTTGTATACTGCGTTTTAATATCCTCTAGCGTTTGCAGTGTACCTGCTGCATCCTTCATCTTCTCCGTCAGAGAAGTCATCTGATTCATCAAATCTCTGAAGGACTTATAGTCTTTATCCTGCAATGCCTGCATCGCTTTATCATATAAATCTGAATACTCGCCATAATCGGCATCATTTTCCTGCATCGCCGCTACATAAGCATCACATGCCGCTTCAAACTTGCTTAATCTTCTACCGCGATACCATGTAAATAAAATAGAAATACAAATAATAATCACCACGGCAACCAATATGATGCCTGCAGCAACCACTATACCAAAACCTTTTGGTTTCTTCCTGTTTTTGTTCTCCCTCTGATACATCTCCTGTGCAGAAGTATCATCAATCGTTCCGTCATAATCATCGTCCGCAAACTTATCATAAACTGCGCGTCTGTTGTATTTACTGGATTTTCGCTTACCCGGTTTGCTGCCGGATCTGCCATTTCTCTGATTGCGCGCATAATCATACTTTGAATGATGAGCTTCGTCGTACGCATCACTTTCAACAGGTGCATTATCGTCAAATGCTGCATCCTCAACAAGCATATCTTTTTCCATACCTGTTTCAGCATCCATATCCTCAAGATGATTCGAAATATCTGTCAGCATATCGTCATTATCATCTGCTGCTTCCGCAAACATATCATCTAATTCCGATATTTCTGTGTCTTCGATGACGTCTTCTTTTAACTCATCTGTCGACTCCTCTGATTTATCATTCGGATAACCAACTTTTACTTCATCCTCGGACAGCTTCCGAATCACTCTTTTTGGGTGTTTTGATGATTTCTCATCTGTGTGAACTTGCGTACCACATTTCGGACAGGTCATATCTTCATTCAATTCTGTGCCACATTTTGGACAAAACATCATGATGCCTCCTTTCCCACTACCGCTTTTGTATGCTCACATACTTTGCACTTTCCCCCACAAATCTGCAAAATCCATAGCAGTAGATAGAGATATTATAGCATATTCTGTTTCATAATGCCACTATTTTCACAAAAGCCCCCACAATATCGCCATATAATCACCAGAATTACTTTTGCATTTCAGTATAAAACACAGGGAGATATATTGCTTTAAAAACAAGAAATCCCCCATGTAGGTGAATTTTTTCATAAATAAAAATCTCTCTGTAAACAAAAAAATCTCTTTGCAAATAAAAAAATCTCTCTGTAAACAAAAAAATCCCCTGTACATAAAATACAGGGGAGATATTCATCAGTCTACAATTATTTAATTGTAACTTTAGCGCCTTCAGCTTCGAATTTAGCTTTGATTTCTTCAGCTTCTTCCTTGCTAACGCCTTCTTTAAGTGTCTTAGGAGCGCTATCAACAGCTTCTTTTGCTTCTTTAAGGCCAAGACCTGTGATTTCACGAACAACTTTGATAACTTTAACTTTGTTAGGACCTACTTCTGTAAGTTCAACATCAAATTCTGTTTTTTCTTCAGCTGCGCCAGCGCCATCACCTGCTGCTGCAACTACAACACCTGCTGCTGCAGATACACCAAATTCTTCTTCACATGCTTTAACTAATTCGTTTAATTCTAATACGGATAATTCTTTAATAGCTTCAATAAATTCAGCTGTTGTTAATTTTGCCATTTTAATTTACCTCCAATAATAATTTAAGTTTTACGCTTTATTATGCTTCTTTGCTTTCTGCGATCTGGTTAATAACACGAGCAAAGTTTGCAATAGGGGACTGGATAGAACCAAGCAATTTTCCAATAAGAACTTCTCTTGAAGGAATCTTTGCGATTACCTGGATCATCTTCTCATCGTAGAATTCGCCACCTACAACACCGCCCTTGAACTGTAATGCTGGCATATCCTTAAGGAAACCATCAACAATTCGTGCAGGAGCTGTAGCGTCTTCTTTGCTAACTGCGATAGCTGTAGGACCATCTAATAATCCTGTAACAGCTTCAAATTCTGTACCTGCAACAGCACGTTTAATCAGAGTGTTTTTGTATACTTTATAAGTAACGCCTGCTTCTCTGAAAGATTTACGAAGCTGTGTATCCTGCTCTACTGTAAGACCACGGTAATCAACTAATACCATTGCCTGAGCGCCGTTTAACAGTTCTGAAATCTCGTCAACGATTGGCTGTTTTAATTCAACTTTTGCCATTTTGGTGCACCTCCTTAAATATTTTAAATGATGTACCGCCATTTTTATAGAAAATCTAATCTTAAAACCAAATACTAAAATTCAATCTTAAAATCTGTTTTCTATGCATTAGAAAACCCTCTCTGCAAGACAGAGAGGGTTAGTAGTTATAAGTTCAGTTCAAATAAACTTGCTTATATCTTCCTCGGTAGGCGTTTTCATCCTTATGCCATACGGCACCTACTGTCTTTGGCAGCATTCGCTTTGCTATTATAGCATTATTTATATCGGTTGTCAATCATAAACCGCAACTTTTTTCAAGAAATTTAATACACGCAAATTACGCTGTTGAATTAGCCTAATTTAACTGGATTAATCTTGATACCAGGGCCCATTGTAGATGTCAGAACAACACTTCTGAGGTACTGGCCTTTAGCTGCTGCTGGTTTTGCCTTAATGATTGCATCCATTAATGTATGGAAGTTGTTCGCTAACTGTTCTTCTGTAAATGAAGCTTTACCAACTGGAACGTGAATAATGTTTGTCTTATCAAGTCTGTATTCAATCTTACCAGCTTTGATTTCGTTGATAGCTTTTGTAACGTCCATAGTAACTGTACCAGCTTTAGGGTTTGGCATTAAGCCCTTAGGTCCGAGTACACGACCAAGACGACCAACAACGCCCATCATATCTGGTGTAGCAACAACAACGTCAAAATCAAGCCAGCCTTCGTTCTGAATCTTTGGAATCAGTTCTTCGCCGCCTACGAAATCTGCACCAGCAGCTTCTGCTTCAGCAACTTTATCACCTTTAGCGAAAACAAGAACTCTAACTTTCTTACCTGTACCATGAGGCAGAACAACTGCACCACGTACCTGCTGGTCAGCGTGACGTCCATCAACACCAAGACGGATATGAGCTTCAACTGTTTCATCAAATTTTGCACTTGCTGCTTTCTTCACGATTGCAACTGCTTCTTCTACATCATAAAGGTTTGTACGGTCTACTAATTTTGCAGACTCAGCATATCTCTTACCTTTTTTCATTTCTTAAAATCCTCCTTGTGGTCATATCGGGAGCAACCCTCCCACTTATCTACTATCGATTATTCTTCTACTGTGATACCCATGCTTCGTGCTGTACCTGCGATCATGCTCATAGCAGCTTCAACACTGCCTGCATTCAGGTCTGGCATCTTCAGTTCAGCAATCTTCTGTAAATCAGCTTTTGAAATTTTAGCAACTTTTGTCTTCTTAGAGTTTGCAGAACCTGATTCGATCTTGCAAGCTTTTTTCAACAATACAGCAGCTGGTGGAGTCTTTGTAATGAAGCTGAAGCTTCTGTCGTTATAAACTGTGATTACTACAGGGATAATCATACCTGCCTGGTCTGCTGTTCTAGCGTTGAACTCTTTTGTGAACTGTACAATATTAACACCATGCTGACCAAGTGCTGGACCAACTGGTGGTGCTGGTGTTGCTTTACCAGCAGGAATCTGTAATTTAATATATCCTGTGACTTTCTTTGCCATCGTAAGGCACCTCCTGAATATTGTGGTAATGCGGGAATGTCCCTCCCACCGTCTGTTTCATAACAGACTGCTTAAAAATGTTACATCTTTTTAATATCTAAGAAACTAATCTCTACAGCTGTTTCACGTCCAAACATGTCAACGCCGATTGTGACGGTTTCTTTGCTCATGTTGATAGACATAATCTGTCCAACTGTTTCTTTCCAGACACCTGAAATGACCTGAACTTCATCACCGACTTCAAAATCAATCTCAAGTTCTGGTTCACGAATGCCAAGATTCGCCATCTCAGCTTCTGTCAAAGGTACCGGCTTTGATTCCGGACCAACGAAACCAGTCACACCACGGGTGTTTCTGACAACATACCATGTTTCGTCGTTCATAATCATGTGCAAAAGCACATATCCCGGAAACATCTTTCGGGAAACGACTTTCTTCTGACCGTTTCGTACTTCAACAACATCCTCTAAAGGAACTTCTACGCTGAGAATCTGGTCTTCAAGATGAAGATTCTGAATAGATTTCTCGATATTAGCTTTAACTTTGTTCTCATACCCTGAATAAGTATGAACAACATACCATCTTGCTTCTTCCATGTCTATCTCCCTTCCTATAATCCCATAAGAAAGTTGATGCCATAGGTAAACACTGTATCGAGCAGAGCGATAATCACGCCGAGTATAACGGACAATACCACAACTGCAACTGTGTTTTTGGCAGCAGATTCTTTGCTAGGCCAGATAATCTTCTTAAATTCAGCCTGAACCCGCGAGAAGAAGCCCGGTTTTTTAACTTTTCCAGCCGTATCGCTCATTCTCTCACTCCTATAAAACCAAATTACTTTGTTTCTTTGTGCATAGTGTGTGCTTTACAGAATTTACAGTACTTCTTAGTTTCCATTCTGTCCGGATGAGCTTTCTTTTCCTTTGTCATGTTGTAATTACGCTGTTTGCACTCCGTACATGCCAATGTGATTTTAACGCGCACAACTTCCACCTCCGTTTTTATTTAAGATAGTTATGATGGTCTGATTTTTAGGCATAAAAAAAAGACCGCTTCCATAGCTATAATAATATAGCATATTTCCGCAGTCCAGTCAACGCTTATTTTAACAAATTTAGAAATATTTATGTTTTATTTTTTCTTTTCCTTTTGTTTTTTGATAAATTTCCTGATTTTCTTACGGCTGTCTTTGCTGATAACATGCTCCATCACATCCGCCTGGGCTTTTGCTTCTTCCTCATCCACCTCAAGCACCCTTGTCAGGAAACGGAAACAGACTTTATAATTATCTACGATCTCCTGTGCCATCAGTTCTCCGCTTTCTGTTAAAAAAATAGAGCCATAATGCTCCTGGGTAATCAGTCCCCGTTCTTTTAACTGATGCATGGCTTTGTTCACGCTCGCCTTTGAAATATTCTTCGCAGCCGCAATATCTGTAACCCGGACTTCTCTGCCTTCTGATGCAATATTCCAGATTTCCTTCAGGTAATCCTCAAGTGCCATTGATAACTTCTCATCCATCGGCATTGCCCTCCTTTGTACGTTCCATCTGATGAAGGAGGTGTTCTTCCAGACGTTCCAATATACTGTTCAGTTCTTTGCACTGTTCAAGATCAAGTTCATTCTTAAACAATGTACCCATCTGACGCACAAATGACTCATGATATGTAACGGCAGCTCTGCCTTTGTCGGTCAGCATTACAAGGACAACCCGCCGATCTTTTTCGCCTCGTCTGCGCTCAACATAACCCTTTTTCACAAGATTATTCATCGCAATCGTCAATGTTCCCACTGTGACTCGTACTTTTCTGGCCACCGTGGACATATTCCTGGCTTCATCTTTGCCGATAGCCTCTAAAATATGCATATCATTTGCAGAAATATCACTGAAACTACTCTGTGCAATATACTTCTGTTCAAGACTTGATGAATGATGAAATATCTTTTCCAGCAGTTCTCCTAAATGGTAATACTCTTTCAAACTGAAATCCCCTCTCCAAATCTATCAGGTTCATAGACCCAGTATAACCCATATCTTAAATATCTGCAAGACACTGATTTCATCTGCCATAAAAATTTATCATCAATTAAATTTATTTTTCAAATTTGACCTCATTAATCAACTCATCCCGGACAAGAAACGCCTCCAGATTTTCAAGGGTTGTCTGCGCAATATTTTTCAGGGCATCGTTTGTCAGAAATGCCTGATGCGATGTCACAATCACGTTTGGCAGTGACAAAAGCTGCAATAAAACATCATCATCAATGATTTTCTGTGACATATCCTCATAAAACAGATTGGTTTCTTCTTCATAGACATCCAGACACGCCCCGCCAATCTGCCTGTTTTTAAGGGCTGTGACTAATGCCTCGCTGTCAATCAGTGCTCCTCTTGATGTATTGACAATGACCGTATTTTTCTTCATCATCGCCAGCGTATCTTCATTAACCATATGAAATGTATCCTTTGTCAGCGGACAATGCAGTGAAATCACATCCGACTGTCGACACAGTTCTTCAAAGGTAACATAGGTCACATCCAGTGTTTTATCCGGGTACATATCACAGGCAAGGATATTCATACCAAAACCCTTACAGATTTGAATTAGCGCCCGGCCGATTTTACCTGTGCCGGCAACACCTACGGTTTTACCGTACAAATCAAAGCCTACAAGCCCATTTAAACTGAAATTAAAATCTCGCGTCCGAATATAAGCTTTGTGTATCTTTCTGTTTAATGTCTGAAGCAGTGCAATCGCATGCTCTGCCACAGCATGCGGGGAGTACGCCGGCACATGGACAATATGCACCTTATCCTGTGCGGCCTTCAAATCCACATGATTATAGCCGGCACACCGCATGGCAATCAAACGGATGCCGGCATCATACAAGTCATCAATGGTCTGTTTGTTAATCACATCATTGACAAATGCCACAACCGCTTCATATCCCTGCGCCAGTTTTGCCGTTCTTGGTCCAAGCTTGGATTCAAAATAGTCAATCTGAATATTATAATTTTTCTTTAATTCCTCAAAATAAATCTTATCATAAGGTTTCGTATCATAAAAACACACCTGATTCATGCTGCACATCACCTTTCACATGTTAGAATGTTTATAGGTTGTGCCGCACAGGTTATTTTTATGCACATGACATATATGATGTAAGTTTCAAAAGTTTAAATTCTAATTTTGATACTATATTAATTTGGATGCAAAGCAATCCGCAAGGGCACGCATATGTACCTGAAGTTCCTGTTCAAGTGCATGATTCTGCTTTTCTTTTGGCAGTGTGCTGTTTAAATCGTCCATGCGCATGCCAAGCATGTAGGAAAGCATCGCCAGACGATTTAACTCGCATATGCGCTGTGCTCTTGGAAGCGCCAGCGCTTTGTCTGCATCACGACGGATTTCTTCAAGAATTTCTTCGATGAATTTCATCTGACGTTTCGCGCGGATCGGAAATACCCATGTATTTGCCGCCCATGCAATCGCTGCCCCGGCAATTGTATAAATCAGTCGCTGCCCAAGCATTACAAGATAATTTTCCTCCACAAAATTCAGTGCCAGTGCAGATCCTGTGATAAATGTCACCATAGACGCATAGCTTCCGGCACAGTATATAAGGAAATTAAATATCGTCATCAGGACAATTCGCGCAGGCACACCTTTGAAAATGGCAAATAATATAACACAAAGCATGAGTCCTGCAAGTGTTCCTGTCATACGCTGCGCAATGCGACCCGATGTACGCTCATACAACGGAATCATCATAAAAAATACAGAAATTGTCAGCCAGTAGCTATTTGGCCAGCCACTCACATATGCAAATACAAGACACGGCATAATGATACATACCTGTCTTAATGCAAAGCGCAGTCTGAAGGACCGGATATCCAGCCGGTTCGTGCGGATGTGCAGCTTATGTGAAACTTCCTTTGGCAAATGCTTGATGGAGTTGTCATAGTCTTTGAGCAAATCCCGTAGCTGCGCTGCATCATCTTCTGAAATTAAATGTCCTGCGGTCTGAAATAATGCCACATACGCACAATATTGATTATCTCTGACTTCATTTCCCAGCGCTGAACGGTTTTGCGTGTATAAATTCTGGCATAACTGCCGGTTAATTTTACATAAATCATGCTGATGCTTTTGGATTTCTTCTATATTAAATAACTCCTTATCAAATAAATCACACAATCCTTCACACAACGTCAAACCTTCCTGAATCAACTGCTGCAATTTATCCGTCTGCGGCTTTTTAGTTATTTTATCCCAAAGGCGGAGCAAACCAAGAAACGCCACAATCACCAAAAATGCTGCCACAAGTCCGCCAATACGCATCAGCAAGCCTTTTGGTGAGTCCAGCGTCACCGGTGAAATCTGGAAGAAAATCAACGCCATGCCCGCTGTAAAATAATTGTTTGGTGCAAATTCATCAATAAGTAAATACGCAATCCAGAAGAGTGCCACCGCATTGACAATAATACACAGCCAGACATTCACAAGAGCCACCAACGCCAGACATGCCATAATGATATAGACGCCAAAGTTCTTAGCAAGGCAGCTAAAATCTTGCTTCATCTGATGCACACGCAAAAATGTCAGTGCCGCAAAAGGTGCAATCATGGTATTTCCCATACCAAAGAAGAAATATTCTATTAAAAAAATTGCCGTCACAACAACCGTCGGCGCCCAGGCTTTTTTTATATAAAATATGATTTTATTTTTCAAATCACGCACCTCCATATCTTTTTGCTCATTTTTTATACAATGATTCCCCTGATTTTTATATCAAAAGTTTTATGATACTTATATCATTGTCTATAGTATAGGCAAATTTTTGATGAAAGTAAACATGAAAGTCACCTGCCAAACACGCACACAGCCATAATCCAGGCAGCAGAATATACATATCGTATGATTCCGATAATTGTCATTTTCATCCTTGACAAAAATCCGATTTCGGACTATAATAGTTTTGCATCCGATTTCGGACTGTAATATATTGATGCAAAGATGTCAGGGTCAAAAGATATTTTGCCCCTATAAGGAGGTTTTTATTTGATTACACAGAATAAACTCTCACTTTTATCTCAATTTAACAGTGCTTTAAAAGAAAATGATGATATTTACCGCGGACTCTCAAAATTTTATGGATTATCTGAGTGCGCATTCTGGATACTATATACACTCAGGGTATCTGAAACACCTGTTACACAGAGTGATATTTGCGGCGTGATGTTTCAGCCAAAACAAACCGTCAATTCTGCCCTAAAAAAATTGGAAAACGAAGGCTATATCAATCTTAACAGTGCTGCCAACAGACGATTTAAAGAAATTTTTTTAACAAAAACCGGTATCACTCTGGCGCAAAATACAGTTGACCATGTAATTCACGCCGAAATTGAAGCCCTGAGCACGATGTCTTCTGAGGAGTTTACGAATTTCATGCAGCTTTTTGGAAAATTCACAAAAACGTTGAAGCATCAGATGGATAATCGTATTAACCACAGATAATCAAGACAATTTCAAATTTAGATAAATACAAGAAAGGACTTTATTTACTATGAAGATTCAGTTATCAGATCATTTTACTTACAGGCGGTTACTTCGGTTCGTATTTCCGTCTGTGATTATGATGATTTTTACATCTATTTACGGTGTTATTGACGGCCTGTTTATTTCAAACTTTGTAGGCAAAACCTCATTTGCCGCAATTAACCTTGTGATGCCATTTATCATGGTGCTTGGCGGTTTCGGTTTTATGATTGGTACCGGAGGCAGCGCTCTCGTTGCTAAGAAGCTAGGTGAAGGCGATGCTCAAAAAGCAAACCGGTATTTTTCCATGCTCGTCTGGTTTACACTGATTATCGGCATATTCTTTTCTATTATAGGCATCGTATTTTCACGCCCGGTTGCTTATTTCTTAGGCGCAACCGAAAGTATGATTCGTGACTGCGTTCTTTATTCTCAGATCAGCTTCATATTTAATACATGCTATATGTATCAGAATCTGTTTCAAAGTTTTCTTGTGACAGCAGAAAAACCAAAACTTGGACTGATTTCTACTATCGCAGCAGGACTTACAAACATCGTACTCGACGCATTATTTATTGCTGTCTTCCACTGGGGTGTTTCCGGCGCAGCGCTTGCCACAGGTTTCAGTCAGTGTGTTGGTGCAGCAATTCCTTTTATATTTTTCGCACGAAAAAACGACACACCGCTACACATCATCCGTACAAACCTCGAACTGCATGTCCTGCTTAAAACATGCAGTAACGGTGTATCTGAACTTTTAAATAATGTAGCATCATGCATCGTTGCCATAATGTACAATTTCCAGTTACTGCGTTTTATTGGTGAAAATGGTATCGCCGCTTACGGTGTTTTAATGTATATCCAGTTTATTTTTGTAGCAATTTATGTAGGCTATGCCATCGGTAGTGCCCCAATTATCAGTTATCATTACGGTGCACAAAATCACAATGAGCTTAAAAATATGCTAAAAAAGAGCAGTCTTTTAATGGGTATTTCAGGTATCTGTATGACGATACTTGCACAGTTTCTTGCAATTCCACTTGCCAAAATTTTCGTTGGTTACGATGCTGAATTGTTTTCACTGACAGTACATGCCTTTAGAATTTTTGCATTTTCCTTTATTTTGTGTGGTATGAATATTTTCACATCATCCTTCTTTACCGCATTAAACAACGGTGTCGTATCTGCGATTATTTCATTTTTAAGAACACTTGTGTTCCAGTTAATCTGCGTATTCCTGCTGCCAGTGATTTTTGATATTGACGGCATCTGGCTCGCCATTGCATTTGCAGAAGTTTGCGCATTTATTATTTCACTGCTGTTCTTAATCGGGAAACGCAAACAGTATCATTACATATAGACATAAAAAGAAGTTCCGGACACATTTTTTTGTCTAGAACTTCTTTTTACAGTTAATGATACTTTCATGTCAGATATAAAATTTCTTTTATCCTGACAACGATGTTTATCCTGATACTCTCTAATTCTTTTTTTCAAATATTTTTATACTTGCTGGCAGGCTTTGGATTAACCTTCAACAAGTGAATAACTTTGCATTATGCTTCAGCCTTTGACTGTGTTTCCTTTTCCCACAATTCTTCCGCTACCGGTTTCCAATGCTCTGCATATTTATCGCATTTTGCGCACAAATGCTCTGCACTTTCCGGTGACTGAAGGTCTGTTGAATGGGCCTGTGTTTTCTCCACCATTTCTCTTAAACAGTGTGGATTTTCAAGCATTGGACATGGTCTGAGCATGTTTTCATTAAACGGCTGTCCATCATGATATGCCATGAAAATCGGTCCCTGCAAAGCTTCCAAAAGTGTCTGCTTACGGATATTGGAATCTGAATAATGGATAAATACACATGGATCAACGTCACCATTGGCATTAATATGCAGATATCGTCTGCCGCCTGCGATACATCCGCCAACGTACTGGCCATCGTTTTGGAAATCCATGGCAAATAATGATTTTTCTGAACGATAACGGCGAAGTCTGTAAAACATTTCTTTTCGCTGCTCAGGTGTTGGCAGCAAATCTACGACTGCATCATTGCCAACCGGCATATAATGAATATTCCACAGATTTTGATAAAATGAGGTGTATCTTATGGACAGACGCATAGCAAAGACACGGGAAGCTATTCAAAACGCTTATTTTTCACTTCTCGCTGAAGACAATACACATATTACAATTGCAGAAATTGCTCGCAGAGCCAATATTGACAGAAAAACTTTTTATCTCCATTACGAGTCAGTAGATGATATTGTCAAAAAGACTTGCATAGAAAAACTCCAGGACTTAAATAAACGCCTGGAGTTACAAGGTTACTATAAAAATCCGTATGACACGGATAAACTTTTTAAAATTTTTAACGGACTGCTTTCAGAGGAAGTTGATTTGTACCGCCAAATTGCGCGGCATCCAAATCACTATTTTTTCTGGAATGAAGTTGAAATAATTCTTGCTGACGCTATAAAAAATGTATCATATAAGTATCTTTCCAAAACTTCAGACAAACCGGACAGTTCAACAAAAAAGCTGGATGTGTACGCCCGTTTCTGCGCCGCCGGTATCATTCATGTCTACCTCGCCTGGTTTAAGGGCAACCTGGATATGACAATGGAAGAACTCGGCCAGACTATCAGTGATTTTGCGGCAATTCAATCTTTGAAGAATATGTAGTCACTGAATAATATGTAGTCGCTGAATAATATGAAGTCAATCTGCCGACTGTTTTCCAAATTCCTGTATTTGATTGCAAAGTTATCTATGAAATTTTATGCATCTTAAATACGTTTAGCGCAAATATCTGCCAGACAACATCGGTCACAGTATGGTGTTGTTCTGGCGGTGCAGACTGCGCGGCCATGCTCTACAAATCGGTGACATAAATCACTGCCCTCCTGGGGCGGAATGATTTTCCAGAGCGCCATCTCAACTTTTTTCGGGTCTTTAATGCCATCCACAAGCCCGATGCGGTTTGTCAGACGAATGCAATGCGTATCAGTGACAATTGCCGGTTTGCCAAACACATCTCCCATGATAAGGTTCGCACTTTTTCTGCCGACGCCCGGAAGCTTTAATAATGCATTAAAATCATCCGGCACATTGCCGCCATATTCATCCCGAAGCATCTTCATGCAGGCACTGATATCCCTGGCCTTGCTTTTGCCAAGTCCGCACGGTCTGACAATTCGCTCAATATCTTCCACATCTGCTTCAGCAAGCGCGTCAATTGTCGGATATTTTGCATATAAATCCTGTACAACTACATTCACTCTGGCATCTGTGCACTGCGCAGCCAGCCGCACACTGACAAGCAGCTTCCACGCCTGATTGTAATCCAATGTACAGTCTGCGTCAGGATATTCTCTTTTTAAACGTTCTATCACTTCTAATGCTAATTCTTCTTTTGTCATATACGATTACATCCTTATCTGTTTGTTTTGTAAAATTTCTTTATCTTGATATAAGTGTCAAAAGTCTAAATTGCGATTGTGCTTGCACAAATAAGTTCTTTAGACTTGCAGTGTTTCTTAATATCCCTAGTATAAATTATCTATGCTTTGCCGTCAATTCCATCATTGCAGGTGGTTGACTTTACCAACACCCACACGGTATAATTTTTATAAATTGATGACTATTTATAAAAATATAAAATCAAAAATGTAAAAAAACATCACACCATAAATGAATAAATCAGCCGTCAAACGGCAGAAAAAAGGACTTAAAACCATGACTGTTATAGAAAAATTAATCACACAACATACATTATCAAAAACTGAATATATCGAGCTTTTAAACAAATGGCAGGAGCCGGATGTTCAAAAAAAGTTGACAGAAGAGGCCGCCGCGCTCAGGCAAAAATATTACGGAAACAAGGTTTTTGTACGTGGTCTGATTGAATTTACGAATTACTGTAAAAACAATTGCCTGTATTGCGGTATTCGCAGGGATAACCACCAGGTTGAACGTTATCGTTTAACTATGGAAGAAATTCTTGAATGCTGCGAACAGGGGGCTGAACTTGGTTATCAGACATTCGTATTGCAGGGTGGCGAAGACCCATATTTTACAGATGAGCGGATGGTGGAGATTATCAAAGCTATCAAGGCAAACTATCCAAATCATGCTTTGACCTTATCCATTGGCGAAAAAAGTTATAACACTTACAAGAAATTCAAAGATGCCGGGGCTGACAGATATCTTCTGCGCCATGAAACAGCAAATGAGGCACATTATCAGAAACTTCATCCAAGGGAAATGAGCTTGCGCAACCGTATGCGCTGTCTTTATGATTTAAAATCTCTTGGTTTCCAGACCGGCGCAGGTTTTATGGTTGGCGCACCGGGACAAACGATGGAAACATTAGCAGATGACCTTATCTTTTTACAGGAACTAAAACCTGAAATGGTTGGCATCGGCCCATTTATCCCACATCACGAAACACCATTTGCACATGAGCCTTCCGGCAGTGTCGAACTGACATTATTTTTATTATCTGTCATTCGTATCATGCTGCCATCTGTACTGCTGCCCGCAACAACCGCCCTTGGCACGGCTGCAGGTGACGGCCGGGAGCGCGGCATGCTTGCCGGTGCCAATGTGGTGATGCCAAACCTTTCACCGGTAAAGAACCGCAAAATGTACGAGCTTTATGACAATAAAATCTGCACTGGCGACGAATCCGCCCAATGCCGCATGTGCCTGGAACGCAGAATGTCAGGTGTTGGATTTGAAGTTGTCAGTGACAGAGGGGATTTTGTCAATTTACATTAAATTAGCGGTATCAAAATAAGTCTTGCTTCTTTTAAATGTTTATAGTATAATAGCGTTATCACTTTGACGCGTTGAAGTCAAAGAGTATAACAATAGATTGGAGTACCTACGATGAAAGAATTATCAAAGTTAATGGATTTTCGTCCGGATATTAAGGTTCTGGATGCAACATTAAGAGATGGCGGACTGGTGAATGATTTTTATTTTACAGATGAATTTGTAAAAGCACTGTATCAGGCAAATATCAAAGCCGGTGTTGATTATATGGAATTTGGTTATAAAGCAGCGAAGGATATGTTTGACGTCAATAAATTTGGCAAATGGAAATTCTGTGACGATGATGATATTCGTGAAATCGTCGGTGATAATAACACAAATCTTAAAATTGCTGTTATGGCAGACGTTGGCCGATGCAATTATAAAACAGATATTTTACCGAAAAATGAAAGCCCGATTGACCTTGTTCGTGTGGCAACATACATTCACACAATCCCTGCTGCCGCAGATATGATTGAAGATGCCGCTGCCAAAGGTTACGAAACGACATGCAACATCATGGCGATTTCCCAGGCTCAGGAAAATGATGTGCGCACAGCCCTTGAGATTATCGGTCAGACATCTGTTGACGCATTTTATGTTGTTGACAGTTATGGTTCATTGTATCCTGAACAGATTGCCCGAATTTCCGACCTCTATTTAAATATCGCTGCCAAATACGGCAAAAAAGTCGGTATTCACGCACATAACAATCAGCAGATGGCATTTGCAAATACAATCGAAGCTGTCGGTGACGGTGTGGACTGGTTGGACGCCACATATCTTGGCATGGGCCGCGGTGCCGGAAACTGCGCAATGGAGATGCTGCTTGGTTTCCTTAAAAATCCAAAATACAAAGTTTACCATGCATATAAATTTGTTGAGCAGTACATGCAGAAACTTCGTAATGATGGTATTGTCTGGGGCTATGATTTACAGTATTTAATGACAGGTCTGTTAAATCAACACCCTCGCACAGCCATCGCTTTCACAAATGAAAAACGTACTGATTACTCCGAGTTTTACAACGAACTTACAAAACTTGACTAAATACGGATTAATTTCGTTAAATTTATTTTGTTTTTCTCTTTTTCAAATAAACACAAGGACAGGTTCATTATCTTCTGATTTTGAACCTGTCCTTGTGTTTACATTTATTTTTTATGTTTCATTTTTTATCTATCTTTTCCAATCCCCATTTGATTTGTATCATCAATCTAACTTTTATATTTGCTCAATTTCTTTCCCAAGCCGCTTCTGCTCTTTTTTCATTTCTATGACATGTCGTATAGCCATCACCGGATGGTAAAATATCATTCTCGGACCTGAAAATTTCATGACCTGACGAATTTTTTCACGCATTTCAGGTTTATAGCAATGCACTTTGCAGTTTGAGCAAAATGTTTTTGTTTCCATGAACGGACAATGTTCACTGCGTGCCTGCGCATAATCTTTTAACTGCGCACATTCAGGACACAAATCATTGTCCTTTGTGCTGTGCTGTTTGTGGCAGTACAGCGTAATCATCTGCGACACAACATATTTTTCCCACTCACGCTTTGTCTCTATTGTTTTTGACATTTATATATCCTCCATCTCTGGTTGTTTTACTATTAAGATCATCTTTCACTGATGTATCATTTTATTGTTAAACCATTTTTCACTGATGAATTGCTTTTTACCATGAATACATTTTCACTGATTAATCATTTTGTTATTAAAACAGTTATTAGGGGTTAATTTTTCAACTCATCCGTCCATGCTCGATGGAGTAAACCTTCTGTGCGATACGCATGGTTGACTGTCTGTGGGACACAAGCACAACTGTCTTTTCTGCTTTTTCTTCGTGCAGTGATTTTAAAATCATAGCTTCATTCAGACTATCTAGGTTGCTTGTTGGCTCGTCTAAAAGCATCAGCGGTGCATCATGCAGAAATGCTCTGGCAAGTCCGATACGCTGACGCTCTCCGCCGGACAATGTATCACCAAGCTCACCCACCGGTGTATCGTATCCCTTTGGCAATGTCATAATAAAATCATGTACAGATGCCTTTTTGCAGGCTTCAATGATTTCCTCGTCTGTTGCATCTAATTTCGCAATTCGCAGATTATTTTTGATACTGTCATGGAACAAATGTGTTTCCTGGGTCACAAAACTTTCCATGTCACGAAGATTTTTCGTATTAATTTCATTAATATTTTTTTCGGAAATCTCCACACTGCCCTCGTCAACTGTCCAGAAACGCATCAATAATTTTAACAACGTTGACTTTCCGCTACCACTGCGGCCCGCAATACCAATCACTGTATTTTTCGGAATTTCCACAGACACATCGGATAAAATTTTCTCATCGCCATATGCAAAGTTGACATGTTTCATATCTGCGCCTTCAAATGTTACCTCCGGTTGACCTTTAATTTCTTCTACTGCAGGCATTTCATCCAGAATATCAAGCACACGGTTGCCTGCTGCAAATGTATTTTGCAATGTAGAACCAAGGGCTGCCAATGCCACGCAAGGGCCAAACGAACTCATCAATGCAATGACAGGAATTACCACACCTGCAAATGCCACCTGTCCATTTTGATAAAGCAGCGCAGCCACACCAAGCATTGTCAGATCAAAAAATAAAATCACACTGTTTGTAATCGCTGTATTTCGACCTGACATCTTTTTCATGACTTCTTCTTCAATGCTCAAATCCTTTGTTTTCTGATTCATCTGGGTCAGACGCTCTTTCCCGTTGCCATACTGCTGTGTTTCAGAAAGTCCGCGAAGGCTGTCCAGAACAAAACCGGATAATTCACCGGATTTTGTTCTGAAACGCAGCCCCCTGTCACCGCTGGCTCTGGAAATCACAAGCGGAATCACCAGACCCACAACAACATAGGCAGCAAACGCCAGACAGCCAAGTCCCCAATGAAAACTGCCGATAAACAGACACATTAAAATAGTAAATAAAATCGCAATCGCTGTCGGTGAAATCGTGTGTGCGTAAAACACCTCCAAAAGTTCAATATCAGATGTAATCACAGATATTAAATCACCTTTATCTCTGCCCTCAAGCTTTGCCGGACACAATTTGCGCAAGGCTTTAAAGACTTTATCGCGAATCAGGGCAAGTAGTTTAAATGCTATAAAATGATTACATGCCTGCTCTGCATATCGAAGTCCTGCTCTGAAAAGTGCGCAAAGCACTGCAACTGTAAATATCACAGCCAACGATACTGTTGTGTCCACGCCAAGCACACTAAGCACCGCATAACCGCCAAGAATTGTAATCAATGAGGCACACAAATGTCCCATCAGCCCCATCATAATCGCCATAACCATATAACCTTCCAGTGGTTTGACAAGCCCTATCAAACGTTTCATGACTTCAAAACCGCTTCGTTTCATTTCGCCTCACCTGCCTTTTTATCGCAACCAAAATTCTCAAGATTTTGCTGCGCATACCATAACCGGGCATACACATTATTTTTCTCAAGCAACATTTCATGGGTACCCTCCTCACAAATGTTACCTTTAGATAACACATAAATTTTATCCGCAGGTGTCACATTTGCCAGTCGATGTGAAATCAAAATAACTGTCTTTGTTTTTGCCAGTTGGTGAATTTCACGCATAATATCATTTTCACTTTCCACATCAATATTGGAGGTTGCCTCATCAAATATGTACACCGGACTGTCATGCAGCAATGCCCTCGCAAGTGCCAGGCGCTGACACTGTCCACCTGATAAATTGCTGCCTTTTTCATTAATCTGTGTATCCAAACCCTGCTCGCTTCGGATAAAATCTGCCAGATTCACACGTTCCAAAACCGCCATCAGAGTTTCATCAGATGCCGTCGAACAGCCCATGTGCAGATTATCCCGTACCGTACCTTTAAAAAGATAACTTTGATGACTGACATATGTGATATGCTGCATCAGACTTGCTTCGGATATTTCTGAAAATTCTTTGCCGCCAATCGTCACATGCCCTGTGTAACCTTTATTTCTGCCCATCAAAAGACTTGCAATCGTCGATTTACCACAGCCGCTCTCACCAACAAGTGCCGTAAAACTGCCCTGCTGCAACTTCAAATTGACACCATGCAAAATCTCTCTGTCTTTCTCATAACCAAAATGTACATTCTCACAAACAATATCGCCCTTCACCGGACAATCCACTTTATCCGCCTGCGCCTCCTCAGGTAAATCAAGCAATTTGAAAATCTTATCGCTCGCCGCCATACCATTCATGGCAATGTGGAAAAATGAACCAAGCTGGCGCATCGGGATAAAGAAATCTGCCGCAAGTAAAATAATCAAAAGGCAACCTGCCAAATCCACATAACCGGCCCTAAACTGCGTTACCGCCAGAATCATACCAAGCGCTGCACCGCCGTACGCAATAAAATCCATAATCGTAATGGAATTTAACTGCATTGTTAGCACTTTCATTGTGATTTTTCTGAATTTTTCCGCTTCCACGTTCATTTCCTGATTTTTATATGCGTCCGACTGATAAATTTTTAAAGTTGTCAGCCCCTGAAGATTTTCGAGAAACGTATCGCCAAGTGCTGTATACTGTCCCCAGTATTTTGAAAGCAATTTTTTCGCCCATGTCTGTACTGCAGCAATGGCAATCGGGATGAGTGGCACGCACACAAGCAATACAATGGCTGAAGGCATGTTGATAAAGCACATATAGACAAATAATGTCATTGGTGCCAGCATTGCATAGAAAAACTGCGGCATATATGCCCCGAAATAAGTTTCCAACTGGTCCACACCTTCCACTGCCACCTGCACAACCTCTGAAGTCTGCACTTGCTCTTTGTAGGATGTGCCCAGATGCAATAACTTTTCATATATTTTTTCACGCAGTACCTGTTTCACCGTTTTAGAAGATAAAAAACTCATTCTTGAAGCACCAATCGCACAGATACAGCGTACAATCAGCGCACCAACTGCAATCAATAACGTGACAGTCAGTGTCTTTGTTTCACTGTTACCTTTGAATAATCCTGCCAGAAACAGCGTGATAAATGTCATCATTGTGATATTTGCCGCCAGTGATATCCACTGAAATATCACATTGCCGATGATATAACGCCTGCTCTCCGGCACCATATTCAGTAATCTTGTCTTAATCATTTGTTTTTGTTCACCCTTTCATCTCGTATTATACTCTGTAATTTAGGAAATAACTTGAATAGCACTTATCTGTAAATAAATGCCGCAGTAGTATATTACTGTGCATCACTGCGTATTTTTCACGCATATATAACTGTATTTTCTGAATGTTCTGTAAAAATCGACTCACACACACCATGCACCATCCAACGCAGCACATTTTTATAATCCGAACCCATGCTTTTACGAATCTGATATGTAAAAATCAATCCCATTACCGCATGCCGGGCCTCGTTTTGAGATACCTTCAACTTTCCCTGACTCAGGTAGGTATCAACAAGCTTTAAAATCATCTGGTTACGCTGTGCAAAAAAGTCTGGAATCTGTGACTCGATAATCGCCGGTGCATCATTGGTCCAAAATGTTTCAAGTTTGCTCTTTGAAATCGCCTCTGAGCTTTGAAAAATTGCTTTGTATAATTTTTCTTCAAGCAATTCTGTATGCTCAAAAATCGGAATTTTTTCTTTATCAGACATATCATCATTTACGCAATTTGCGCATGTGTTTTCCATGTAATCTAATTTTTCACTTTGAGAAACCTTTAAAATTTCGATTGAAGGTGCAAACATGCGATGATGTTCCCGCATAAGCATTTCAAAAAACAACTGCTCCTTACTCTCGTAAAATTTATAAAAAGCACCTTTGGATATACCTGCAATTGTCGTCAATGCTTCAACTTTAATGTCTTTATACGCTGATGTTGCCGCGATTTCTTCTGCAGCCGCCAAAAGTCGCTCTCGAATCTGCATTTTTTCTTCATCTGAAAAAGCAATTGGCATTCTTTCACCTCCTGTGACTCGATTCATATTTTTGGTCACAGTTAGTATATACTAATCCGTGTTTGTTGTCAATAATATAAATTAGATAGATGTATCCACAAAAATTCATTTTTTGCCATAAAAAACGAACCCGGAATGCAACTAAGTATTCTTCATTCCGGGTTCGTTTTGTAGAAATATAAATGACATTATTTTTTTAGCAGCTCACCACAAGATGCTCCATTGAATTGTATCTTCTGTAATTTTCGCAATACGCTTTTGTGCACTGTTTGTACTGTTCAAATTTACGTTTTGCCGCATTCTCATCGCCGTACACCTTCCATGTACCGACACATTTTGCATTTTTTGCATCATTGCAGATAAAACCTTCCACATCCTCTGACGGATATCCTAAAAACAATCCGATTTCATGAGGAAATGTATCATCCATATTCAACCGGCGCACCAGTTCAATCACACAACGGTTGTAATCCTCTACAGGATAATTTTTTGATTTCAAAATCTTCACTGCAGTCGGTTCCTGAAGGTCTTTTGCAAGGCGTTCCGGGCGGTACATATAGACAAGTATTCTGTTTTTCACAATCTTAACAGGAATCATGCGGATGCCTTTGCATACAAAACGCTGATTAATACTGCGGATGCTTTCTGTTAATGATTTTTTATCTTCCTTTGGACATGTAAATAATGTGCCTGTTTTCAATCCCGCCATTGTTGGGGAACATTGCGCTACAATTAATTCTTCAGACATGGATTACACCTCTTTTAATAAAAGCTTTTTATCGTTATTATTGCATTTTGATGGATTTTCTGACCGTTTAGTTAGTTTTGCCTAATCTTCAGATAAAATAAAATGCCATCTATTTCAATGGCACTTTATTCGTTGTTTATTGGGGGGGTTAGTTTATTGTAGTTAGTTATTTCTAACTGTTTATAAGGTAACATATCCATGCTTGTTTTGTCAATATTATTTTTTCATTTTTTAAGGGATTTATAAACAATTTTTTCATTATACAAGGAACGCAAGCTATCCATTAGTTTTGCGCCAATGTGTTTCCGGATAAAATATCTGACTGAAATATCCGGATGAAATTTGTGAATTTTTGAAAGATTTAATATTTACAGGTAATCATTTATCTATGATAATTGTTTAAAATGTGATATAATGTGAACAATTAGCGAAGTATTTTCGAGCTTAGTGGGGACACGCTTTAATACTTTTAGCAAGAACATGGAGGAATTAAAAGTGAATAAACTTGCAACAAACCATATCGAAATCACTCTGGACTTGTTTCAGGAGGGTATGGATGCCATCAGCAATAAGCGCTATAAGGCGCTGCTTAGAAAAATCGTCATTGCCGCTGCTGCCATCTTCGCACTTGTCGGACTGTACACATATTATAAAGGTGCCAGCCTTTTCTATCTCATATGTGAATTCGTGATTATTGTACTTTTGTGCGTATACATTCTCGTATTTATGCCACGCTCAGCCCGCAAGAAAAACTACAGAGGCATGGTTCAGCGTGCAAACGGCGATACACCAAGAAGAACCCTTGATTTCTTCAATGATCATCTCGTCATTTATGCAGAAGCCGGCCGCAACACAAATGTCGGCTACGATGAAATCTCTGAAATCGTGGAAACTAAAGAACTCTGGGTATTAAACTGCAAAGACAATACCGGCGTGCTTGTCAGCAAAGATGGTTTTTCCATGGGTGACTTTGAAACCGTCAGACCTTTCATCGAAAAAGTCATTGAAGAAACACCTAAAACAGAAAAGACTGCACCAACACTGCAGTTAAACGCAAAATCCACAAATTCTGACAATGGTGGTAATAGTAGCAACGGCGGCACATCCAAACATTTATCCCTGGCAGATATTGCCAACCGTTCTTACATCCATGAAGATGAGATGGATGATGAGGACGAAGATAATGAAGAAAATGCAGATGACGAAAACTCAGATAATCATGAGATTTCAAATGATGAAAATTTATCTGCTGAAACGACTGATAATGATGATACAAACAACTAATTAATTCGTTACTCTTTAATTGCACATTCATCTACAGTTAAATTTCAGATATCATATTCAAAAAGTGCCGAATACATAAGCTATTTTTTAAGCTTGCGTATTCGGCACTTTTTTATTTCAATTTTTCATGCTTATCCTCTAACACCAACCCTTCACTTGTCAATCGATACACTTTATCACACACTTCATCAATATATTTTCGGTCATGTGATATGCTGATAATTGCACCGGGAAATTCTGCGAGCATATTTCGAATGACCGGCCCTGACAGCGGCGAAAAATTTCGTGTTGGCTCATCCAAAATAAGCACATTGGCTTCGGATAGGCTCATTTTTAACAATAAAACCTTCGCCTTTTGTCCACCGGACAACTCACGAATAGGATGCGCCATCTCATCTGCAGTATATTTAAGTGAGCCTAAACGTGTTCTGATTTTTGTAATTTCATCTTTATCCCCGGACCTGCTCAGATAGTCCACCGGTGTCACATCAAGATTTAACAAATCCTCATAATTTTGCGGCATATATGCAGCCTGTAAATCTTTTCGCTCAAGAAGCTCATCCGCGATTTTCCGAAGCAAAGTTGTTTTTCCTGTACCATTTGTACCTACAATACAAATTTTTTCTGAACCACGAACCCTTAAGAAAATATCCCTTGCTAAGATTCTCGACTGCTGCAAATCTCCCGGAGTTCGCAATTCCTTCAAATTATACTCAATCACAGTTTTACCAGCAGGTATCGCTGATGTCTTGGTGCCTATTGTAAATGCGATGGCTTCCTCCTGCTCTGGCATCTCTGTCATTTTCTCATCCTCACGTTCAAAACGCTTTGCCATGGCTTTAACTGTATGCATCTTATCCTTTAGATTTTTTGCCTCTGCCGGATTTTGCCTTGACACAGTAGCCTGTGCATGCTCAACACTCTGATAGACATGCCGATATTTCTCATCTCTGATTTTCTTTTCCCGACGATCATTCAATGCCCGTTGTTCCTGACGTTTAAATAATCCCAATCTTTCTTCTACATACTGCCGGTACGGCATTTTCGCAACCGTATATCTGCTTTTTGTCTTTCGCCGAATTTGCTCAATATGTATCACCATATTAGCTGTATTTTCAATCAGAACTTCATCATGAGAAATAAATAAAACAATATGTTTCCACTCACAAATCAATTTTTCCAACAATTCTAATGTCGTAATATCAATATCATTGGAGGGTTCATCTAAAAGCAACACTGTTGGCTGCTGCATAAGTATGCGCATAAGCTGCATTTTGATCTTCTCTCCACCAGATAAACTATCTACGCTTTGTTCTCCGTAAAAGAAATCCTTCGCCACACCAAACCGATTTGCCAGACTGGCTAAATCCTTCGGTGTCTGATTCCAGAAAATTTCATCCTCTGAGAAAAATTCATAAACACTTTTTGCTTTATCTGCCTCAGGCAATTCCTGTGGCAAATAGCAAAGCCGCTCATTACCAAGTATCCTTTCGCCTTTTGCCTCTACATAGTCCTCTGTTAATTCAGGATTATATATCCATTTTAACAGCGTCGATTTGCCATTACCTTCCTCACCGATAATGACTGCTTTATCTCCATCATTTAATACTAAATGAAAATCCTCCAGTATGTGCCGAAAATCTTTCTTGTGTAAAATATTTAATCCATTAATTTGTAACATAAAAGCCTCCTTGCCTGTTTCGACAGCCACCTTTATAAAATAAAAACAGCCTGCTTTGCATACGCAAAACAGACTCGCAAAAACAGACCTTTATTTACTATTCTTAAATATCTCAAACTGTCATAAAATGTATAAAATACTATATGTATGACATTTTAATACGTTTTCGATATTCAGTGTGTTAATAAATCTAAAATTTTTGAATTACGCATCTGTGCACGCATAATTAAATTTCAGATTTTTAACACTTACATCATATAAACAAAGGAAATGATATTTGCGATAATCTAATTTAAGCGTACACATACCAAAAACACATCCAGATATGTAACTAGACGAACTCAATAGAACGAACAAAGATATGTTAATTCTACTCAAATACATCTTTCTCATCATATACATATTTTCCGGATGCCAACCATTTAAAATCGTCTATCTCTACAGGACTTTTCAAATATATGTGTTTCACCTAAACCAAATTATCTGTTACTCATTTCCTCACCTATACACAAACTGTGTTCTTTCTGTAATATTATGATATGAGTGTCAAAAGTAACTTTTGCCACTTACATCTTATTATAATTATTTACCATCACATGAACAGTATAGCACCTGTCATTTAGTGTGACAAGCACTTTTCTTCCCATTCTGCCTCTTTAAATCCAACTAAAATCTTATCATCATCAATGAGTAGTGGGCGCTTTACAAGCATACCATCCGTCGCAAGTAGCCTTAACTGCTCATCTTCACTCATTGTCGGAAGCTTGTCCTTTAACTGCATACTTTTATATAAAAGCCCACTTGTATTAAAAAACTTTTTCAATGGCAATCCACTCTTTGCATGCCATTCTTTAAGTTCTTCATATGTTGGATTCGCTTCCACGATATGTCGGTCTGTATATTCGACCTGATGTGCATCTAACCATTTCTTTGCTTTCTGGCATGTGGAACATTTGGGATATTCTATAAATAACATTGTATTCTCCTCCTCATATTTATCGCAACATTAATACCATCTGAATCTCGTCATGATAAGTACCATCTTTTAACTTAAAAGCCCTTGGCTCGCGTCCCCACTCGACAAATCCCAGTTTTTGATACAAATGATATGCTCTTAAATTATCCGCAAAAACACCAAGTTCAATTTGCTCGATTGGCGTCATTTTCACAGTTTCAATAGCTAATTTCATCATCTGTGTACCCAATCCACCGTTGCAAAATGCATCAAGGATAGAAATGCCAAGTCCGACTTTATGTCTGTATTTAATATGTGAACCCATCTTAGCCACATTCAAACAGCCCACCATCGTTTCACCAACAAATGCACCAATATAAAACTCATTCTCTGAAGCATTTACCTTTTCCAGCATACCTGCCACATCTTCTACAGTACTGGTTATCTCCTCAGGATATCGCGCCATATAATAACTTTCCTCTAAAGTCACTCTGCGCACATTCAAAAACTCTGCTGCATCCTTAGCTTCCGGACTTCTCAAAATCATTTTCTGTCCATTGATTTCTATGGTTTGTTCTGCAATCTTCATAATCTGGTCTTGCCTTTCCATATATATCTGTACTTCAATTTGTCCAGATATATCATTATATCTTCACTATTTTATTCCAAATGCAATATCATCAAGCATATCATCTTCAAAACGTAAAATGAAATAATCTGTAGGGTTGAATTGACCGTTAAAAATCACCTGACCGTTCCTTGTGATTCTTCTTGATTTCGAAAAAGTATCTGTAACTTCGATTACACAATAATTCAACAAATAGGCACATATTGCCGTCGCATGTGATACAACCAATGCGCTTTCCCCATCCTTCATGCGATGCAGTACTTTCTGCATCGCCGCTTTCATACGTTGCTTCACATCATTTAAAGATTCACCATGGGCATTGTGATAATCGTAGTCTGTGTATTGTCTGTACCAAAAATCTTCCTTTGCATCACCAATCAGACGCTCGTATAAATCTTCAATAACTTGAACATTATCCTCGCCTGCAATAAGTTTTGCTGTTTCAAGTGCCCTTTGATAAGGAGAACTAAAATATTGATTTATATCGGAAAATACTAATTTTCTCTCCAATGCAAGTGTCCTTCCTGCTTCAGATAATGGCAGTTGTTCCGTCGACAAGTCTGATCTCTCAGGAATGGAATGTCGCATTAAAAATATCGTTTTCAATGATTCTCTGATATCTCCATTTCTATAATTTCCCGTTTCTTTATTTCTGCAGATTATTCGGATGTTTTCATCCCATCTTCTCTTAATGTCGCTTCAAACACTTCCACTGCATCTGTTATATCGGCTTCATCTTTTTCTTCATCTGCTTTTTCTGCTTTTGCTTTCATCATCTGCTCATATTTAAGCTGATATCCGATAAGTCTTGGAATATATTCCGGCGGTGTACGTCTGCCCGCCTCCCAGTCTTCCAATGTACGAACAGGAATGCCTGTGTGTTCCGAAAACGTTTTCCGTGTCATCCCTGTACTTGCTCTTAATTCCCTGATTACATTTGCAATATCCATATCCATCCACCTCGCGTTGCGTTTTTATTTATTATAGCATTGATTTCAAAATTATGCAATGCGTGGTTTCTATTTTTTTTAATTTTATGCATACAAAAAAGCCATCCTGTGCTCTGGTAAAGTCAGGATGGCTATTCTTATAATTTAACACAATATTTTGCCGATATAGTTCCATAATGCCTTTGAGTTTTGGAAGTATGTCTTCACCACTCAATCCCGGAAGCAGCAGATCAAGCAAAACCATCTTGTTGCTTAGCTGTATAATGATGAAACAAACGATATGGCCATTCGTAAATTTACATTTACTTTATACTTCATCCGTAAAATGCCAGAATCCTGTGCCGGTTTCCGGGTCGTATTTTCTTTTTATAACACCACCAAGCACCGGCCGAAGTTCGATTTCTGCAGTATATAAAACTGTCGTTGATTTAATATGACCTGCTGCCATGCGATGTTCACCATTTTCTTTGAAAGCAAATGTGGCATGTGTATGGTGATAATAGTTGTTCTCTTCATCCGTTACCACATTACCATTCATGGCAACAAGTTCCAGCATCCCCTCAACTTTTTGTACTTCAAACGCACCTTTTTCAGGAATAAATGTCTGTATCTGCGCATCACTGCATCCGCCTATACCAGAAAATGTAGCCGACATAATATTCTCTTTTTGGCAAATCTCTAAAATCTGGCTTATAATTTCATCACCACGGTCGAGGCGAATGTAATAAGCCTGTCCGTATTTTCTGTAGTCCATAAAAAGCCCCCTATTCCTGTAAATAACTATTTGTTCAAGTTCCATTTCTGTATAAAATTTTGTTTCATTTTTCAACAAATGAATCATCGTTCTATATATTTTGTGATGACAGATATTAAAATCTCCATATCAATCGGCTTCGCCACATGATCATCCATCCCAGCATTCAAAGCAGCCTGTACATCCTCTGCAAATGCATTTGCCGTCATTGCAATAATAGGTATTTTCTTTCCGTCCGGACGCTCTGGCAGATTTCTTATAGCTTTTGTCGTTTCATATCCATTCATTTCCGGCATCATAATATCCATCAAAATCAGATCAAATGTCCCCGGAGCGGTATTACAAAACTGTGCCAGGGCAGATTTACCATCTACAGTCCTGGTTACAATCATCCCTTGTTCTTCCAATAGAGCTACTGCTATCTCTGCATTTAAATCATTGTCCTCTGCCAAAAGAACATGCAAACCATGTAAATCCATATCTTTCCTTAACTTTTCTTT
>CAKRHR010000007.1 GCA_934339005.1 uncultured Catenibacillus sp.
CGCCTGCTGACATCAGAGATAATGTGGATGCACAGATACTTGCCTGTGAAGTAGATCCGTTGGATTCAAAAGTTTCTGATACTGTACGAATCGCATATGGGAATTCTTCAACACTTGGAAGTACAGGTACAAGGGCACGTTCTGCCAAAGCACCGTGACCGATTTCACGACGTCCCGGTCCTCTGGAAGGTTTTGTCTCACCTACAGAGTATGAAGGGAAATTGTAATGATGCATATATCTCTTAGATGTTTCTGTCACATCAAGACCATCAATCTTCTGTGCTTCAGACATTGGTGCAAGTGTTGTCACTGTACAGATCTGTGTCTGTCCACGAGTAAACATACCAGAACCATGTGTTCTTGGTAAAATATCGATTTCTGCAGACAGTGGACGAATCTGGTTGATTGCACGGCCGTCCGGACGTTTGTGGTCTTTTAAAATCATCTTACGAACTGTCTTTTTCTGATACTGATAAACAGCTTCATCGATTAAACCAAGCCATTCTTCATTTTCTGCAAATGCTTCTGCTAACTTGTCTTTAATCTGACGGATATTTTCTTCTCTAACCTGCTTTACATCTGTAAATACAGCTTCTTCCATCGCTTCAGGAGAAACGATTTCTTTGATTGCTGCAAAAAGTTCTTCAGGAATAGCGCAGCTTTCATAGCTGTGTTTTGGTTTGCCACATTCAGCAACGATTGTATCGATGAATGCAATAACCTGCTGGTTGACTTCATGTGCTGCAAAAATCGCATCAATCATCTGAGCTTCAGGTACTTCGTTTGCACCGGCTTCAATCATGATGACTTTTTCTCTTGTGGAAGCAACTGTCAGTGCAAGGTCTGAAACTGCTTTCTGAGCTGTTGTTGGGTTGAATACAAATTCACCGTTAATCAGACCAACCTGTGTTGTTGCACAAGGGCCGTCAAATGGGATATCTGAAATTGCTGTTGCAATCGCTGAACCAAGCATTGCTGTAAGTTCAGGGCTGCAGTCAGGGTCTACACACATAACCAGGTTGTTTAATGTAACGTCATTTCTGTAATCCTTAGGGAACAGTGGACGCATTGGACGGTCGATAACTCGTGATGTCAGGATTGCGTTTTCACTTGCTTTACCTTCACGTTTGTTAAAGCCTCCAGGAATCTTGCCTACAGAGTACATCTTTTCTTCGTATTCAACACTTAATGGGAAGAAATCGATACCCTCTCTTGGTTTTTCACTTGCTGTTGCTGTTGATAATACAACAGTATCACCGTAGTGCATAAATGCTGCACCGTTTGCCTGAGCGGCTACACGACCGATATCAACGCGAAGTGTACGGCCTGCCAGCTCCATAGAATAGCTTTTGTATTCTTTTGCCATGTTCATACTCCTTTCAAATATATACGTGTTTTTAAATACATCTCCTGCACGCGGATATATCTTAGGGAAGCCTCCGAAACTACTGAAAAATCTGTCATACACTGACCTGCTTTTCAGTGGTCCCGGTATGTGCCTTCCCACCTGATATCCGCTTAATCAACAAAAGGGGTGGATATCGCACCACCCCATCTGTTAAAATTATCGTCTAAGACCTAATTTTTCAACGATTGCTCTGTATCTTTCGATATCAGTTTTCTTTAAGTAGTCAAGAAGACCACGTCTCTGACCAACCATTTTTAACATACCACGTCTTGAATGATGGTCTTTTTTGTGAACTTTAAGATGCTCTGTAAGGTCAGCGATACGTGCTGATAATAAAGCGATCTGAACTTCTGGTGAACCTGTGTCTTCTGGTGTCTTGCCATATTTGGCAATGATTTCTTTTTTCATTTCTGTTGTAATCATTGAAATATCCTCCTAATAATTTAAAATGCCATGTGCTAAGATTCAGGTTGGAGAATCCACAAATCCTGGCACAGGTTAATTTCATACTTGCACATTATAACATAGCGATTTTATCTTGTAAACATGTTTAATTAATTTTTTTATTTTAAAATTTATTTGCGTTTCATGCATAAATATACACTTGTTCACCAAAATATGCATTTATAAAATGTATTATTCATTTCAAATTTAAATATATACTCAAAAATTCAAGAAAACAGTTGCACCACAGTCAAAAAAAAGATAATATATTTTTACGAGTGACAGAATTCACCTTTGACACTCATACCAGCTAATATATTAAAGAAAGAAGGAATCCATCATGAAACTTTGGGGCGGACGCTTCACAAAAGAAACGAACCAGCTTGTACATAATTTTAATGCTTCTATTTCTTTTGACCAGAAGTTTTTTAAACAGGATATTGACGGCAGCATCGCACATGTTACTATGCTTGCCAAACAGCACATTATCACAGATGATGAAAAGGATGTTATCGTCAACGAACTTAAGAATATTAAACAGCAGATTATCGATGGCAAACTTGAGATTGACCAAAGCTGCGAAGACATCCACAGTTTTGTGGAGGCCACTTTGATCGAGCGTACAGGGGATGTTGGCAAGAAGCTGCACACAGGCCGCAGCCGTAACGACCAGGTGGCTTTGGACATGAAGCTTTATACTCGTGATGAGGTCATTGAAACTGACCATTTGCTCACACATCTGCTTGAAACGATTTTAAAAATCATGGAAGCCAATACAGATACTTATATGCCGGGCTTTACACATCTTCAGAAGGCTCAGCCGCTGACACTGGCACATCATTTCGGTGCTTATTTTGAAATGTTTAAACGTGACCGCAGCCGTCTGGCAGATATTTACGACCGCATGAACTACTGTCCTCTTGGCAGTGGCGCGCTTGCAGGTACAACTTATCCTTTAGACCGTGCCTATACTGCAGAGCTTCTTCATTTTTACGGACCTACATTAAACAGTATGGACTCTGTATCTGACAGAGATTACCTGATTGAATTTTTAAGCGCACTCTCCACGATTATGATGCACTTAAGCCGTTTTTCAGAAGAAATCATTGTATGGAACACAAATGAATATCAGTTTATTGAGTTAGATGACGCTTATTCTACAGGCAGTTCTATCATGCCTCAGAAGAAAAATCCGGATATTGCAGAACTCGTCCGTGGTAAGACAGGTCGTGTTTATGGTGCTTTAGTTTCTCTGTTGACAACTATGAAAGGCCTGCCGCTTGCATACAATAAAGATATGCAGGAGGATAAAGAGCTGACATTTGACGCTATTGACACAGTAAAAGGCTGCATCCAGCTGTTTGACGGCATGATTGATACGATGCGCATTAATAAAGATAAGATGGCAAAGAGTGCCATGAATGGCTTTACAAATGCCACCGATGCCGCAGATTATCTTGTTAAACACGGCGTACCATTCCGTGATGCACATGGCATTATCGGTCAGCTTGTGCTTTATTGTATTGACAAAGGCATCGCTCTTGATGATATGTCCCTTGAAGAATTTCAGGCTATAAGCCCTGTCTTTAAAGAAGATATCTACGATGCGATTTCATTAAAAACCTGTGTTGAGATGAGAAATACAATCGGTGCCCCTGGTATCGATGCTATGAAACAGGTCATTGCTTTAAATGAAGCTTACCTTAAGGAACATCCTGCAGCTGATTTTGTAAAATAATAACCAAAATATTTAATAATTTCATAAAGCAAGCCCAAATGTCACACGTAAAAGTGTCATTTGGGCTTGTGAGCATTCATATCATTAGTTTTTATCAGTATCAAGTATTTCTTCTAACATCTTCAAAAGTTTTTTGTTATCAATTGGTTTTGCCAGATGACCATTCATGCCGGCTTCAAATGAAGCCACTTTATCTTCTTCAAACGCATTTGCAGAAATCGCAATCACCGAAAGTGCCATATTTAAATCTTCCAGAATATCTTCCCGATGCTTTGTCACACACCGATAATACGGTTCTTTACCGATTTTTTCAATCGGTGCCACACCGTAATAACCGGAAATAATATTATCTGCGCTTACAAAAGCATCGATTTTTCTGTCGTTAAAATTGCTGGTACATTGTTCAAAATCAGCATATGACACCACTTCCACATCGTCCTGTGTCTTCTCAATCCATTTGTTAAAGGTAACTAACATACGTTTGTCACTGCCAACAATTCCGATTTCTTTGCCTGAATAAGTTGAAATCTCACCACTTATAAGTTCTTTATACAATTCCTCCCAAGTACCATACACATATTCATAACGCCAGCCTGTATAGGCAGCAACCTTTTGGATATATTCATAACTATATCCGTCTTTAGATTCACCATTACCTGCTCCATCCTGAAAATTGCGCGATGCATAATAACCAATGCGCACCGTCTTTAAATCCCGTGCAGCGCCGCCTGCATCTTCACGTTCAACCGTATCTTTTAACGCATCATCACTTTCTTTTGCATTAGCCTGCAAGCTATATGAAAATACCTCCCGAGTATTGATTTTATGGGTCAATATCCGGGAGGTTTATATCTTTGATGCAAGTACTTAATGTTTAATTCGTCCTGTCATCTGTTCATTAAAATACAACTACAAGCAACATCTTAAACTGTTCCTGTCCATATACAGCATGTGGATGTTTTGCAGGCATCACAATAGATTCGCCCTCTTTAAGTAAATATTCCACACCATCAATTGTAATTTTGCCAACGCCATCCAGACATGTCACAAATGCATCACCGCCAGATTCATGTGTGCTAATTTCCTCATCTTTGTCAAATGCAAATAAAGTAATGCTTAAATGCTCGTTCTGTGCAAGTGTTTTGCTGACAACCTGTCCCGCCTGATAAGCAACCTGCTCTTTTAATGTTACAACTTCTGCTTTGCTAATGTTTTTAATGCCTGTCATTTTTGATTCCTCCTGAATTTTTATTGTGCAGATACCAAAATTATGATGTAAGTGTCAAAATTCTAAATTGCAATTGCGCTTGAACAAATGAGCACTTTAGACTTATTGATACTCATATCATATTATTTTGACTTTTTTCATAACATTATATTACTATATTTCTGGAATTATTTACGTGGTTATGGCAACATAATTGACATTATTTTTTCCAGTGACTGGCACAAATAATCAATTTCTTCTTTTGTATTATAAAATGCCGGTGAAATGCGCACTGCGCCTGTCAGACCAAAGCTTTGTAATCCCGGCAGGGCACAATGCTGTCCTGAACGCACCGCTACACCAAGTTTATCAAGCAATGCTGCAATATCATACGGATGCGCACCATCTGCCACAAAAGAAATCACTCCTGAGCGATCTTTTGGATGCCCTAAGATATGCAGCCAATTATACATCTGTAGTTTTTCTTCCGCATACGCCAACAGTTCTCTTTCATAATTTCTTATCGCATGTATATCATGTTCCATAAGATAATCTATCGCAGCGCCAAGGCTTATAATACCTGAAATATTCGGAGTTCCGGCTTCTAGCCGAAACGGAAGCTTTTCCCAGGTTGTTTCTTCTTCTGTCACAAAATCAACCATACCACCACCAAATCGAATCGGTGGTAATTTTTCAAGGCATTCTATTTTACCATATAATACCCCAATGCCTGTTTGCGCCAGCATTTTGTGACCTGAAAATGTATAATAATCCATATCTGCTTCGATCACATTTATTCCCTGATGTAAAATTCCCTGTGCACCATCTACCAAAACTTCTGCACCATATCTATGTGCCATTGAAATAATTTTTTTCAACGGATTCACGGTTCCCGTAAGATTGGATACCTGTCCAACTGCAACAAGCCTTACACAGTTTTCCCTCAGCATATGTTCCATCACACTCAAGTCTAACTCACCATCAACATTTGGGCAGACAAGAAATTTTGCACCGGAATGTGCACACATTTGCTGCCATGGCACAAAATTTGAATGATGCTCTAACGTTGTTGATATAATAGCTTGTCCTGCTTTTAAACTTTGTGCAATCCCCGTCGACACAAGATGAATACTGTCGGTTGTTCCCTGCGTAAAAATCACACTGGCTTTATCCCCGGCACTGATGAAATCTGCTGCCTTTTTCCTTGCAATCTCCACTGCATTTGTCGAACACTCACTTAAATAGTGAATACCTCTATGTACATTTGCATGTTCCTGTGTATAATGTTTTACCCAACGGTCAATCACTTGCTTCGGCATCTGACTTGTTGCTGCATTATCCAGATAAACCAGTGGTTTATGATACACTTTTGTTTCTAATATCGGAAAATCTTTCCGCCATTGATTCATTTCCATAAAATCGCCCCTGTATACATCACTTTGATTAAACTGTTTACAATGATATAAGTTGATTTTACCTATCGGTTATGTTATAATTTAAATATATACTACTTTATACATGTTAAAAAGTCTATATTGTTTTCCCGGACCAAACTTACCAGAAAGGCGGTACTTATGAATACTGAACAGCTTAATTGTTTTTTGGAAGCAGCAAAATGCAAGTCTTTTTCCCTTGCAGCTTCTCATTTATTTGTTTCTCAACCTACACTTAGCAGAAATATCGCCACTCTGGAGAAAGAACTTGGTATTATCCTGTTTCATCGAAATTCATTTCACGGCATTGAATTGACAGAATCCGGAAAAATTATGATGAAAGTCTTCGCTGACACTCAAAAAGCCATATCTGCAGCACTTGCACAGGCTATTGAAATCGAAAATTCCAAAACCGTCTGTATGGTTCTTGGTCTTCTTGAAGGTCAGCTTTTAGATGACAAATTAAGCGATCTGATTAACGCTTTCAAGCTGGAATATCCAAATATCAGGGTTAAAATTAAGAGAAGTACATATCAGGGTCTGATTCATGCACTTCTCTCTGACGAATTATCTGTGATTTGTATGCCCGAATGGCAGTTTATTAACAAAGATCAGTTATCCGTTTATACATTCTGTCAAATTGATACTGTTCTTGTCGTACCTAAACGTTTGCTTCCTGAAGCCGAGCCAAGAACTTACTCACTTACAGAATTTCAGCAATATCCTTTTATCACCGTTGATGAAGCTGAAAGCAAACATGCTTACACGATGCTTCAACATATTTGCAGAAATGCCAAAATAAAACCTTCCATTCACCCTGTTACCAGTCTGCAGGAAGAAATTCAGGCCGTGGAAATGGGCGAGGGCATTATCGCTATTAACCCTTACAATTCCATTTGTTACAGTCCAAATGTACATTGCCTGAAGCTTAAAGAGCTTGAAGCCCAGCCTTTTTCCATTGGTTGGAAAACCACCTCCGATTCCGATGCCATCAGGATGTTTCGTCAGTTTTTAGGAAATTACAGCAAACAGCATAAATAGTATCAGCAATACCTGTAATACCGTTTACACGTGCACCGGAAAACTGTTCTGTCAAATCACATTCTTTTAAGAAGTCAATTTTACGTCCGGCAATTTCCTTCACTGTCAGGCCATTATAAAGCTGCATCATGATATACAATATCCCCCGGATAATTAATGTATCTGATGTAGCTTTCATTGTAAACAGACTATTTTCTATCTCGTATTTAATCCACACCTGTGACTGACAGCCATGATGCAAATAAGTATCTGTCATCAAATCCGGCTGATTGGGTTCTACATAGGCAGACAGCTCGACAATAAACGCATATTTCAAAAATGCATCATCAAAAACATTTAACTCATCTTTGATTTCTCTGATTCTTGTTTCAATCTCTCCCATTATACATTCACTCTCGTTTTTTTGCTGAAGCTGCACCAGTTTTTTCCATAATAATAAGTGCTAAATCATCCGTTGTTTCAATATCTGCTGTATTATAAGGTATATACTGAAATGAAAAAGCTTCTGAAAGCGACATAAAAAGTAATACTTTTTTCGTCATAAATGAACTCGTTGCACCACAGTGCTTTGAAACATCCAAGAGTGTAGCTTCATTCGGATTTAGTTTTCCTGCTTTTGCAACACTTAACTTTGCCAGTTCATTTAAATTATGTGTACCTGACAAATTTTCTTCATCATCCAGCAAAAACTTATAAATCACATATTGATAAATATGCTTTGAAAATTCTGAAGGGTCTGGACATGCCATCCCCTTCAGCGTATCTATTTCTCTATTTGCCTGGACATTTGCGATTGTCAGCCGTTTAACAATACCATCTCTGTCAAGCATATTTTCCTCATTTCCTAGCAGGCAAGAACTTCCAGACCAAGTACACGGCCAAGTTCAATCATTTCTTCATAGTAATCGCCATAGACAAATGGTACATGGTTACCGACCTGGATCTGTGCTTTGTAGAATTTCTTTGTATCTTCAAGCTGGAATAATGCACCATGTGTACAGTTATCCATATCATAGCCAAAGCCTGCCTTTAATGTACCTCTGGATACAAGCAGTTTATCACAGTTCGGACTGAAACGGCACATTGTAATTACCTGACCTGCATCTGCATCAAAATCACGGCGCATTGTCACACCAAAGCCACTATAAGCAAATGGACGAATAGAAAATCTTGCATTTTCTTCATCAAAGCCTTTCATCTTACGATTGCCAACAGAATGCTGTGTCATCACCATGTTTGGCACACCCTTAAGGGCTTCCCACTTTTCAGGTCCCACATGATCTTTTGAAAAATGCTGTACATAGCCATCATCTATCATTGTACCGTCTGGCAGTGTCAACACTGCTGTATTACCCATATATGAAGCTTTTGAAGCAATCGCCTGAAGTGCTGCTTTTGATACAACTGCTGAAATATCATATTCACAGGCAGATGGCACACCATTTTCATTATTCAGAGAATGTGTAATACAGAATGTGAATCTTTCTTTATTGATACGGCATGTTGAACAGGCATCTGGACAGTTTGCTGTAAATGCATTACATTCATTAACTTTCAAAAGCTTCTGAACTAACTGATACATTTTGACGGATGGAATCATGTTTTCTTTCGTCATTACACATGGATCAGCATCCTTCATCAGTTCGTCCGCAACTTCATTGACAATCTTCATATCTTCTTCATTGATATTTTCCTGCTGTCTGCCAGGTGTTGTATAGTTTGTTGTCGGATCGATCTCATGAATCTGATCAATAACCTCATGTAAATTGGCAAAACGGAATTTTGTGCCAAGTTTTTCTGTTACTTTATCAAGGCTGACAAATGAATCATTGGCATCATGCAGTGAATAGTCATGTCCAAATCTGGATACACAAAGGACTCTTGTATTTGCAAGTGCTTTTCTTGCTCTTAAAACGCGCAACTGTTTTTTGAATTCGCCCCAGTTTAAAAGTGAATATGTTTCAATGCCTTTAGCCAGCATTGCAGATGTATTGATCGTCGCACCATAGTCATTGCCGACAAAAATCACAGGTTTTTTCACCATCTGAGCAAATTCAACGATCATTTCACCGGTTCTGCCTGTTGTTGATACAAAATAAACGTCTGTGTCCTCCACACCTACGCAGAGTTTTCTCATTTCTTCCTCAGAGATACGCCAGTTTTCTGTATGGTTAATATATCTCTTTGGCTCTAACAATTCAACACCTTCCGGAATGTTAAATTTAATTCCCATCTGAATACCTTTATACGCTTCATTGTTGATCATTTCATCAAATTCGCGTTCCAGTTCCTTCCCCTTGCCAAAACGACATGGACCTTCATATGGCAGCTCATGTGCAATATCAAAAAATACAAGACGACATTTCAATACAGTGTCATGAATGGTTTCAAAATTTGTGTTCATAAAAAAATCCTCCTCAAAAATACATTTCGTATAGTTTTTGTTTACATCTCTATACTAATATATTTAAGGGGAGGATGCTAATTCAGACTATAAATGCCGGATTTAAAAAATGAATACTAATCAGTAACCACTAATTTCAATCTTTAATCTGACCATCAATGGTGAAAGTCACAACCTGCCATGGAATGAATTTACCGCTGTTTTTCAAGGCTTTGACAGCTGCATTTTCCAAACCGCCACAGCAAGGCACTTCCATGCGAAGGACAGTCACGCTCTTAATGTCATTATTTGCGATAATCTCTGTCAGTTTTTCGCTGTAATCCACAGCATCTAATTTCGGGCAGCCAATCAATGTGATTTTACCGCGCATAAATTCCTGATGGATGTTGGCATAGGCATAAGCTGTACAATCGGCTGCGATCAGAAGCTTTGCACCGTCAAAATAAGGCGCATTTACCGGCGCAAGTTTGATCTGACACGGCCACTGTCCAAGCTGAGATTGCAAAGGAATGTTTGTACCTGCAGTCTGCTCTGTCTGATTCGACTCCTGATTTCTGTTAAACTGACGCATCGCACTGCCAGGACATCCGTGGAATTGCTGATTTTCTTTTTCCTCTGCGTGTCTGAAGAAATGTCTTCTTTCATGCTGGGCATTTTCTGTTTTTGCAAAACTTTCTGCATATCCGGCTGCTTCCGCGCGTTTTGCCATGTGTTCCTGCACAGCCGCCTCATCATAAGCTGCAGCTTCTCTCTCGACAAATGTGATTGCTCCTGTCGGACAATGCGGCAGGCAGTCACCAAAGCCATCGCAGTAATCGTCACGCATCAATTTTGCTTTACCGTCCACCATCGCGATCGCACCCTCATGACAGGCTGATGCACATGCACCACAACCGTTACATTTTTCCTCATCTATGTGAATAATTTTTCGTATCATTTTACAAATCCTCCTTAGTTTTTATTTTCTGATGAATACACCTTTTATGATTCTCAGGAAATTTTTTATTTTGATGCTTTATTATTTTATTATTTTTTTAATATTCTTTACTTCATGACAGAATCATAGTATAATTCAAGAAATTTTTATGTGGTTATAACCACGAAAAAGGAGATTTTATGAAAAAAATTTTAATACCTTTATTTAAAAACATTTCAGACTCCGAATGGAAAGCGATGTCTGACTGCATGCACTGTCAGCGTTTTGAAAAAAACAGTATTATTTTTCATCAGGGGGATGTGGTGCATGAAGTTGGCATTGTATTGTCGGGAAATGTGCATATCGAAAATATAGATATTTTAGGCAACCGAAGTATTTTAAGTGATGTGCCCGCAGGGCATGTGTTTGCGGAAACTTATGCTTTTTGCGGTGAGCCTCTGATGGTTGATGCTGTTACTGATGAAATCAGTGAGATATTATTTTTAAATGTCCAAAAGATAGAACTTTACAAATCTGCTACCTGGTACGACAAGCTGATTCACAACATGCTGTTCATATCCATGCGTAAAAATCTGATGCTGTCCCACCGCATCTTTTGTACATCGCCAAAAACGATTCGGGAACGCGTCCTTATTTATCTGTCCTCCCAGTCCGGTAAAACCGGCAGCCTGACATTTCAGATTCCTTTCGACAGACAACAGCTTGCCGACTACTTAAACCTCGACCGCAGCGCCCTCTCCAAAGAACTTGGCAAAATGAAAAAAGACGGATTACTAGATTATCATAAAAATACGTTTACATTGCTGCAAAATGAAAACTGAAATTTTATGTATGAAGGTCATTATTTTTATTTAATACAAAACATCCATAATCCGTTGTTTCGTTGTCTTTTTACAGATTATGGATGTTTTGATCAGTGCTTTGGTGAAGCGGCGGCTTCCTCCAAAATTTTGATTACTTTTTTTCTTTTGTTTTTTGGCAAATGCAGACACAGCTCTACCATATGTCCAAGTTCATTTGCTTCATCATTATCCTCCACTTCACATCCGACAAAAAATCCTGCCATACTGATGTCTAATGCCTGACAGATACGTTCAAGCGTAAAAAGTGAAGGATAGGTGCCTCGGGACAGGAGGTTTGAAACCGTTGACTGGGATATGCCCGACTCATTTGCCAGGCGGTAAGATGACCAGCCTTTGTCTTTCGTAAGCCCATGTATCCTTTGTACGATTGTCACCTGATATCAACCTCCTGCAATTATTATACTACAGGATTCGACAAAAAAGATAGTCCAAAGATGTGAAGTAATACTTCAAGTTTTTGAAGTATTTACGCCACATTTTTGAACTATCTGCTATACTTAAAATCTCATGAGAATTGCGCAGTAATGCAGCAATTCGTATACACCAATGAAGGTCAAATGTAATTTTTAAGCGTTTGTATTTCAAAGAAATACGGGGTACATAGTATCATTTGTCCTGATTATGCAGATTGACATCCAGTTTTTCATATGGGATGACAACATTGCATTTATCAAAGGTTGTCTTGATCAACTCCTGAAGCTGGAATTTGGCATCCCAGTAGTTTTCAGACTTCACCCAGACTCTTAAAATCATATCAATGGCACTCGGGTCAAAGCGATTGACTTTGGCAGATATTTCTTCATCTTTAAGCACATAGGCATTCTCTTTGGCAAGGTTTTCAAGAATATCCCGCACCTTTGAAATATCTTCATCATAATCAATCGACACACTGAAATCAATACGTCTTTTTGCTTCCTTCGTGACATTCGTCACAGTAGCATTGGCCAATGTACCATTGGGGATGACCACCGCACGATTATCCGGTGTCAGTAATTTCGTATAAATAATATCGATTGAAGTCACTGTACCTTCATTACCATCGCTGTCGATAATATAGTCACCAACAGCAAATGGTTTTAATATCAGTATCAGTACACCCCCTGCAAAATTCGACAGGCAGCCCTTCAAGGATAAGCTGACTGCCAAACCTGCAGAGGCCACAAGGGTACTGATCGAAGTCATCTCTATACCAAGGGTACCGATAACCGTCAGCACAAGCACAATTTTCAAAATCATACCAATTAACGATGCCAAAAAACCGGATACACTGTCATCCAGTCTGGAACGCATCAAGAATTTGCGGCACCATTTAGAAATGAATTTAACGATATACCAACCAACAATCGCTATGATAATTGCTTTGAGCAAATGACCGCCAAGTTGTAATAATTTCTGATACAGGTTTGTTAAAAATGCTTCAGACATTATCTACGACCCTTTCTTCTGGCAGAACGGTCTTTTTTCTTTGAACCGGTTTTAGCAGCTTTGCCTGCTTTTGTATCAGCTGTTTTTGTGTTCATCGGCTCAACAGGTTCACTGACAGCTACTTTTACAGCATCCTGTGCAGCTTCAACAACTTTGTCGATTTCCTGATTTTCGACTTTATCTTCGACTGTTGCGTTTTCTACTGGTTTTTCTTCTCGTTTTTCTTCTTGTTTTTCTTCTGTTTTTGTGTCTTTAGCAAGCACTGTCTTTTCTGCTTCAACTACAGGATTTGCAACTTTATCAACAGATTTAACTTCCGTTTTCTCCTCAGCTACCTTTTTAACAGTTGTCTTTTTAGTTGCTGTTTTCTTTGCTTCTTTAACATCTGCTTTCAATACTTTTTCCAGTGAAGCTTTTGTTGTTTCAGCATTTTTAGCAGTCTTTGTTGTCGTCTTTGGTGATTTTGTCTTGCGGGCTTCTTCAAGCTTTGTACATGTAAATACAGCACAGCCAAGTGGAGGCACTGTGATTTCAATAGAGTTGTCATAGCCATCGCACTCAACAGCTTTTGACTGCTTCATACGTGGATTGACATTACCTTTACCACCATATTTCACAGCATCACTGTTTAAAATTTCTTTGAATTTGCCCTTAAACGGCACACCGATACGATGTTTTTCACGCACAACCGGCGTAAAGTTGCAGACAAGAAGCATCGTTTCATTTTCATTCTCTGTCTTACGCACAAATGTCACAATGCTTTCATCCGGTGATATACAGTTAATCCATGTAAATCCTTCCGGATAAGAATCTAATTTATAAAATGCCGGATGTTCAAGATACAGATGGTTCAAATCCTTCACATAATCCTGCATCTGTTTATGGCGTTCATTTTCAAGCATGAACCATTCAAGGCTCTTATTCTCATCAAACTCAGAAAACTGTGCATATTCCTGACCCATAAATAATAATTTCTTACCAGGATGACCCATCATATAACCGTAAGCCACACGCAGATTAGAGAATTTATCATCATATTCACCAGGCATCTTGCCAATCATGGAGCCTTTGCCATGCACAACTTCATCATGTGACAGCACAAGCACAAAATGCTCACTGTACGCATAAATCATACTGAAAAGCAGTTCATTGTAATGATAGCTTCTGAAGTATGGGTCTAATTCCATATAACGGAGGAAATCATTCATCCAGCCCATATTCCATTTATAATTAAATCCAAGTCCACCTTCTTCGACATCTTTTGTCACACCGGCCCAGGCTGTGGATTCTTCAGCAATCATCATGACGCCTTCATTTCTCTTAGACATGATGGAATTTAAGTGTTTCAGAAATTCCATAGCTTCAAGATTTTCCTTGCCACCATATATATTGGCAACCCATTCACCGTCATTTTTACCATAATCCAGATACAGCATAGAAGCAACAGCGTCCATACGAATACCATCTGCATGGTATTTCTCAACCCAGTAAAGGGCGTTGGCAATCAGGAAGTTTGATACTTCAGGACGACCATAATTAAAAATCAATGTGCCCCAGTGTGGATGCTCGCCCTGACGCGGGTCTGCATGTTCATAAACACAACTGCCATCAAATCTGGCAAGTCCAAACATATCTTTAGGAAAATGTGCCGGTACCCAATCAAGAATAACACCAATGTCATTCTGATGGAAATAGTCCATCATATACATGAAATCATCCGGTGTACCATATCTGGAAGTTGGTGCATAATAACCAGTCACCTGATAACCCCAGGAGGCATCCAATGGATGTTCCATAATTGGCATCAGCTCAACATGTGTATAGCCCATCTCTTTGACGTAATCTGTAATCATCACAGCAAGCTCTCTGTAATTGTAGAAAGTACGTCCGTCTTCTTCATCCGGGCGCTTGAAACCGCCAAGATGTACTTCATAAATATTCATCGGCATACCGTTGTCCAGCTTTTTACGGTTTCTCAACCATTTACTGTCATGCCATTTATAGCGGTCTATATCATAAACAACCGATGCAGTGTTTGGACGCACCTCACTGTAAACACCATATGGGTCAGCTTTTAAAATTACTGTGTTCTGATTCTTGACTTTCACTTCGTATTTGTATTTTTCAAGTGCCTTAAGTCCAGGAATAAACAACTCATGAATACCGGACTCGCCAAGACATTCCATCGGGTGACGTCTGCCATCCCAGTTGTTAAAATCACCAACAACACTGACTCTGACAGCTTCAGGTGCCCATACAGCAAATAAAACGCCCTCTACACCATCAACCTTGCGCACATGCGCACCGAGCACATTGTAAACTTCATAGTTGATACCTGCATTAAATTTCATAATATCATCGGCATCAATCTGGCTGTCAAAGGCATAAGGGTCATACTGCTCTACAGTCACATCGTTCTGATAAGTAATCACATATTTGTATTTAATCTTTTTGTCAGAATCAAGCAATACGGCATAGTAGCCACAGTCATCCATCTTTACCATCGGATAAGTCTGCCTGTCCTCAAGATTCTTCACTTCGATATATTTTGCATCCGGTGAATATGTGGCAATCAGCAAGCGTCCGTCAACAACTCTCTGTCCAAGAATATTGTGCGGACGATTATGTTCTGAGTATGCCAGTGCCTCAATCTCAGGCCACTGCATATATGGATATAATTGGTTGTACATAAAATAAAACCTCCCTGCGTTCATTTAATTGTGCCACAGCTAAAGTATACCAATATGCCTGCACTCATTCATCACCTGAAGTAAAATGACCATGCACTCATATGCTATCCTTTGACTTGTGACCCACTTTGTATAATTATACCATTCATATCTCAAGGCTTCAATAAGAAAAATAATACACACAGATATTTATTATACTAAAAACCCGGACATGCTTTATATCATTGACAAATTACTTTGTTCAAAAATATAGACATATCCGGGCTAAATTTATTAGTTTTTAAATTTCATGGATAAATAATCCTGAGCGCAGTTTTGGCTCAAACCAGGTGGATTTTGGCGGCATCAGCCTGCCTGCATCGGCCACCGCAAAAAGCTGTGCAATGGAGGTTGCACAGGTTGAGAATGCAACTGCCATATCTTCGTGACAGCGCTGTTCAAGTGCCTTCACGCCGCGAATACCGCCTACAAAATCAATTCTTGCATCTGTCTTAGGGTCATGGATACCAAGAATCGGCTCAAAAATATAGTTTTGAAGCAATGCCACATCAAGCCCCTCCACAGGGTCATCATTCATAATATCCGCTTTTGCTGTCAACCGATACCACTGCTCATCCAGATAGCAGCCAAACACACCTGCGCATGTCGGTTCCACCGGTTGATTACCACATTCTGTAACTTCAAAGTTTTCAGATACTTTTTCAAGGAATTCCTGACTGGAAAATCCATGCAAATCCCGGACAACACGGTAATACGGCAAAATATGAAGCTGATTATCAGGAAATGCCACCGCCAGGAAATATTCTGAAGCTGATATCTTCCTTGTATCCTGCTCGTTTCTGCGCTTAAGCCCCACCTTTACTGCACTGGCTGCTCTGTGGTGTCCATCTGCAATATACATTGCCGCCATGTCTTTAAACGCCTGGCAAAGTGTCGCTATCTGCACTTCATCACTGACAATCCAGCAACGGTGACCGATACCGTCCTCAGATACAAAATCATACATCGGCATCTGCTTTTTAATTTCTTCAACCAATGCATCAATTAAAGCCTGATGATGATATGCCAGAAAAATCGGCCCAGTCTGTGCATTACATGTGTCAATATGACGAATACGATCTTTTTCTTTTTCCGCACGTGTATTTTCATGCTTTTTAATCACGTTATGCACGTAATCTTCCACCGACGCACATCCGACAATGCCTGTCTGACTACGTCCGTTCATTGTCAGCTCATACAGATAATAACAGGCCTTATCCTCCTGAACAAAAATTCCCGACTGCATTTCCTCCTGAAGCATTGCTGCTGCCTTTTCATAAACTTCATCAGCATACATATCACAATCGGCCGGAAATTGAGTTTCCGGCCGGTCTATGTTCAGAAAAGATAATGCATCTTTATGGGCTTCATTGTATGCTTCTTCGCGATTGTATACATCGTATGGCAAGGCTGCTACACGAGAAGCAAATGCTTCATCCGGCCGCCATGCCCGAAATGGTATAAATTCTGCCATAAAAATTTCTCTTTTCTATTTAATAATTCTAACTTTAACAACACCTTCAATTGCACCAAAATCTGCAACCAGTTTATCTGTTGCGGCAGATTCAAGGTCCATCATTGTGTAAGCCCATTCACCACGGCTCTTATTTGTCAGGTCAGAGATATTAATATTATCCTTTGCGCATACAGATGTCAACTGAGCAATCATGTTTGGCACGTTCTTATGGCATACAGCCACACGGCCTGCTGTTGCACAAACACCCATATCACATGCAGGATAGTTCACTGAATTACTTATATTACCATTTTCAAGGAAATTCTTCAGTTCTTCGCAAGCCATCACTGCACAGTTATCCTCAGATTCTGCAGTAGACGCGCCAAGGTGAGGAATCACAATGGCACCTTCAAGACCTGCGGTTAATGGATTAGGGAAATCACTAACGTATTTCTTAAGTTTACCCTCTTTAAGTGCTGCAGCCACTGCTTCTTCATCTACAAGCAAATCTCTTGCAAAGTTCAGAATCACCGCACCATCCTTCATCATGGCGATGGCATCTGCATTGACCATTTTCTTTGTAGAATCCATCAGAGGTACATGAATTGTAATAAAATCACATGTCTTGTAAATATCTTCCACATTTGTGATTGGTTTGATATTTCTTGAAAGATTCCATGCAGCCTTTACAGAGATAAATGGGTCATAACCATAAACCTCCATGCCAAGTTTATCACAGATATTAGCTACAAGCACACCGATAGCACCAAGACCGATAACACCGATTTTCTTGCCTGCAATTTCTGTACCTGCATAATTCTTTTTCTGTTTTTCTGTTGTTTTTGCGATGTTGGCATCGTCTTTATTTTCTTTAACCCAGTTGACACCACCGATGAAATCTCTGGAAGCAAGTAAAAGACCTGTAATGACAGCTTCTTTTACGCCATTGGCATTAGCACCTGGTGTGTTAAATACAACAATACCTTCGGCTGCACATTTGTCCAGAGGAATGTTATTGACACCTGCACCGGCTCTTGCAATAGCTTTAAGGTTATCTGATAATTCAAGGTCATGCATGGCAGCACTTCTGACAAGCACCGCGTCTGCAGCTTCAAACTGATCTGTAATTTCATACTGCGCGTCAAGTTTATCTAAGCCTACGGCAGCGATTGGATTTAAGCAATTAATTTTAAACATATTTACATCTCCGCTCTATTTATTATCTGCTTCAAACTGACGCATAAAGTCAACAAGTTTCTGAACACCTTCGATTGGCATTGCGTTGTAAATACTTGCACGCATACCGCCAACTGTACGATGGCCTTTAAGGTTTTCAAAACCTGCAGCTTTTGCTTCTTTAACAAATTTTGCATCCAGATCTGCATCACCTGTCACAAATGGTACGTTCATTAATGAACGGCTTTCCTTTTCAACTGTACCTTTGAATAATTCACTCTGGTCAAGGAAATCATAAAGGATCTTTGCTTTTTCTTCGTTGATTTCTTTACGTTTTTCAAGTCCGCCATTCTTTAACAGCCATTTGAATACTTTACCGCAGATGTAAATACCATAAGCTGGTGGAGTATTGTACATAGAACCATTATCTGCATGTGTTTTATATTTTAACATTGTTGGTGTACCTGGAAGTACATCGTCTGTAATGAGGTCTTCACGAATAATTGCGATAACAACACCGGCTGGTCCGACATTCTTCTGTGCGCCTGCATAAAGCATTGCGTATTTTGTCACATCAACAGGTTCTGAAAGGAAACAAGAGGATACATCAGCAACCAGATCTTTGCCTTTTGTATTTGGAAGTGTTTTATATTTTGTACCGTAAATTGTGTTATTCTCACAAATGTAAACATAATCCATATCATCTGTGATTGGCAAATCACTGCAGTCTGGGATGTAGCTGAAAGTCTTATCTGCTGAAGATGCAAGTTCTACAGCTTCACCATAAATTTTTGCTTCAGCAAATGCTTTTTTTGCCCACTGACCTGTTACAATATAACCGGCTTTTTTGTTCTTCATAAAGTTCATTGGTACCATGGCAAACTGCTGTGAAGCACCACCCTGAAGGAACAATACCTTGTAATTATCAGGAATATTTAATAACTGACGCAGGTCTGCTTCCGCTTCTTTGATAATCTCGCCGTAAGCTGCGGAACGATGACTCATTTCCATCACGGACATACCAGTGCCCTTGTAATCAAGCATTTCATCTGCTGCTTCTCTTAATACATCCTCAGGCAGTACAGCCGGACCTGCGGAAAAATTATAAACTCTGCTCATTTTAACATCTCCTCTTAATATCCATAATATATCATCTTTTTGTATAACAGGGAATTTCATCGAAATTTCCTAATTACATAAAATAACTGCTGTATAATCCCACAGTTATATGATAAACACTTTTAATCTATGATCAAAAAATATATCTGTGTCCCATATAAAATCACATGCACAGATGCCCCGGAGATAAAATACCGGCAAAGCCTCATCTTATCTCCGAAAATCTGTCACTATATCATCTGACTGATATTATTTTACCATATTTAAATCTTCTTCTGAAAATGCCTCTGAAATAGATGTACCAGGTGCAACCATTGGCCATACCTTATCATCTGCCTGAATCTGACAATCCAAAACAACCGGACCGTTTAATTCAATGGCTTTTTTAATTGCATCATCCAGTTCTTCAAGGCTTGAAACACGGATGCCTGTTGCACCCATTGCTTCTGCAACTTTGACAAAGTCAACTTTATCATTGAGTACAGTTGCAGAATATCTCTGTCCATAAAACAGTGTCTGCCACTGACGTACCATACCAAGTACATGGTTATTGACAACTACTTCAATAACCGGAATATTGTATCTTGCTGCTGTCATGATTTCATTGATGTTCATACGGAAACATCCATCACCTGCAACATTAAATACAAGCTTCTCCGGACGGCCAACTTTGGCACCAAGCGCAGCACCAAGGCCATAACCCATCGTACCAAGACCACCGGATGTCAGAAGTTTATTTGGTGCATCATACTTAAAATACTGTGCAGCCCACATCTGATGCTGTCCAACTTCTGTAACGATAATGGCATCGCCGCCTGTAGCTCTGTAGATGGCTTCTACAACTGCAGGACCTGTCAGTACTTCTTTGTTGTAATTCATCGGATACAGACGTTTCATTTCCTGAATCTTTGTCAGCCATTCTGTATGGTCAAGCTGTTCAAGTCTTGCTGTAAGCTGTCTTAAAACAACCTTTGCATCGCCGATAATACTGCAGTCTACAGGGATATTTTTGTTAATTTCCGCTGCATCCACATCAATATGAATAATCTTTGCATTATGTGCAAATGTCTTGGCATTACCAATCACACGGTCTGAAAATCTTGCACCCACAACAATGAGTACATCTGCCTGCATGACGCCATAGTTAGATGTCTTTGTACCGTGCATACCAATCATACCTGTGTAGTTACGATCATGACCATCAAATGCACCTTTACCCATTAATGTATCACAGACCGGTGCCTGCACCTTTGTCTGGAAACGTTTGAGTTCTTCTGCTGCATCTGATCTGACAGCACCACCGCCCACAAGGATAAATGGTCTTTCTGCATGAGAAATCAGATTAACAGCTTCTTCAAGTGCATCCTCATCGATTTCTGATGTGAAACGTTCTACTTCTTCAGGTGCCTGATATGTATATTCTACAGTCTTTTCTGTCACGTCTTTTGTGATATCCACAAGGACAGGACCAGGTCTGCCTGATTTTGCAATCTTAAATGCAGCACGGATCGTATCTGCAAGTTCACTGATATCTTTAACAATATAGTTGTGTTTTGTAATTGGCATCGTAATGCCCTTGATATCGATTTCCTGGAAACTGTCTTTACCAAGCAGTGCCACACCAACATTACATGTAATTGCTACAACAGGTACAGAATCCATGTAAGCTGTCGCAATACCTGTGACAAGATTTGTCGCACCAGGACCGCTTGTAGCCATACATACACCGACTTTGCCAGTGGCTCTGGCGTAACCGTCTGCAGCATGTGCTGCGCCCTGTTCGTGGGATGTCAGGATGTGATTAATCTCATCTCTATGTTTATATAATTCATCGTAAATATTTAAAATTGTTCCGCCCGGATAACCGAATACGGTATCCACGCCCTGTTCTTTCAAACATTCGATAACAATCTGGGAACCAGTTAATTCCATCGTCGTTCCTCCTCGTTTTTATTTTTTTCATCTGTCGCCTAAAAAATACCGCGGCTTCAATTATTTGATTTCGAGAATCGCGCCTCTGTTACCGCTTGTAACCATTGCTGCGTAACGTGCAAGATAACCTGTTGTAACCTTTGGCTGTCTTGGCTGCCAATCAGCTTTTCTCTTTGCAAGTTCTTCGTCAGATACTGCAAGTTCGATTTTATTTTCAGGAATATTAATCTTGATAATATCGCCTTCATGTACAAGTGCAATTGGTCCGCCAACAGCAGCTTCAGGAGATACATGTCCGATGGAAGCTCCACGGGATGCACCTGAGAAACGACCGTCTGTAATCAGGGCAACGCTTGAGCCAAGTCCCATACCTGCAATTGCTGATGTAGGATTTAACATTTCTCTCATACCAGGACCACCCTTAGGACCTTCATAACGGATAACAACAACATCACCTGCAACGATTTTGCCGCCTTTGATGGCTGTAATCGCATCTTCTTCACATTCAAAGACTCTTGCAGGGCCTTCATGTACAAGCATTTCATCCACAACAGCTGAACGTTTAACAACACTTCCGTCCGGTGCAAGATTACCTGTAAGTACGGCAAGGCCGCCTGTTTTACTGTATGGATTTTCAACAGGACGAATAACAGATGGATCTCTGTTAACTGCATTTTTAATATTTTCACCAACAGTCTGTCCTGTAACTGTCATACAATCAAGATTTAACAGACCAAGTTTGGAAATTTCGTTCATAACGGCATAAACACCGCCGGCTTCGTTCAAGTCTTCCATGTATGTAGGGCCTGCTGGTGCAAGATGGCAAAGGTTAGGTGTCTTTGCACTGATTTCATTTGCAAATGTAATATCAAAATCCCAGCCGATCTCATGTGCAATTGCCGGCAGATGAAGCATGCTGTTTGTAGAGCAGCCAAGTGCCATATCAATTGTCAGAGCGTTTAACATGGATTCTTTTGTCATGATGTCACGAGGACGGATATTCTTTTCAAGTAATTCCATAACCTTCATACCTGCATGTTTTGCAAGTTTGATACGTTCTGAATATACAGCAGGAATTGTACCGTTGCCGCGAAGACCCATACCGAGAACTTCTGTCAGACAGTTCATGGAGTTTGCTGTATACATACCTGAACAGGAACCACATGTCGGACATACTTTATTTTCGTATTCTGTCACTTCTTCTTCTGTCATTGTGCCTGCTGCATAAGAACCAACAGCTTCAAACATACTTGAAAGGCTGCGCTTTTTGCCATTGACATGACCTGCAAGCATTGGACCACCGGAAACAAATACTGTAGGTACATTGATTCTTGCGGCTGCCATCAAAAGACCAGGTACATTCTTATCACAGTTAGGAACCATAACAAGGGCATCAAACTGATGTGCAATAGCCATTGCTTCTGTGGAATCTGCAATCAGATCTCTTGTAACAAGAGAATATTTCATACCAACATGACCCATGGCAATACCATCACATACGGCAATTGCAGGGAAAACGATTGGTGTACCGCCTGCCATTGCAACACCCTGTTTTACGGCTGCAACGATTTTGTCAAGGTTCATATGACCCGGTACGATTTCATTGTATGAGCTGACGATACCAACAAGTGGTCTTTCGAGTTCTTCTTTTGTAAGGCCGAGTGCATTAAACAGGGAACGGTGTGGTGCCTGCTGCATGCCTTTTGTTACATTATCACTTTTCATCTTAAGATTTCCTTTCTTATCTGAATAGGCTTTTTCTGCTTTATCTGTTTTTGATATTTATTATGTTTGTTGCTTACGCAATTTCTGCGGCGATCACATCACCCATCTCTGAGCATGTGCACTGTGTCTGGCCTTCAGACATAATATCTACTGTTCTGTAGCCTTTGGCTAAAACAGTCTTCACTGCTGCTTCGATATCATCGGCTTCTTTATCTAAGTCGAATGAATATCTGAGCATCATTGCTGCAGAAAGAATCGTTGCAATTGGGTTAGCCTTGTTCTGACCTGCAATATCAGGTGCTGAACCGTGGCTTGGTTCATAAAGGCCAAGCTTTGTTGCGCTTAAAGATGCTGATGAAAGCATACCGATAGAGCCTGTAATCTCGCTGGCTTCATCAGATAAGATATCACCAAACATATTCTCTGTCAGGACAACGTCAAACTGTCTTGGGTTCTTGACAAGCTGCATCGCACAGTTATCAACGAGCATATGACTGTATGTAACTTCAGGATAGTCCTTAGCCACTTCTTCAACAACTTTTCTCCAAAGTCTTGAAGAATCCAGCACGTTTGCTTTATCCACACTGATGACGTTCTTACGACGCTTCATCGCTGTTTCAAAACCTTTGATAGCAATTCTGCGAATCTCGTTCTCATCGTATGTCAGTGAATCATAGGCTTTCAGCACGCCATTTTCTTCAACTGTCTTACGTTCACCAAAGTAAAGACCGCCTGTCAGCTCACGCATAATTACCAAATCAAAACCGTCACCGATAATCTCGTCTTTTAACGGGCATGCAGCCTTTAATTCTTTATAAAGGTAGGCCGGACGGATATTTGCAAATAATCCAAGGGATTTACGCAGCTTCAAAAGTCCTGCTTCCGGACGAAGGGATGGTTCAAGCTTGTACCATGGAGAAGTTGTTGTATCTCCACCGATAGAGCCAAGCAAAACAGCATCTGAAGCCTTGCAGACTTCAATCGCTTCATCTGTCAGCGGTACACCTGTTGCATCAATGGAACAGCCGCCCATCAATACATCTGTATAATTGAATGTATGGTTGTACTTTGCAGCCACTTTATCCAATACTTTAATCGCTTCATTTACAATTTCAGGGCCAATACCGTCACCTTTAATTACAGCAATATTAAAGTTCATCTTGTCATTCCTCATTTCTCTTGACCACATTTTTGTTAAACATTATCTTAAACTAATTTTTTTATTTTTGCAACTTATTTATTTTTCTGATTTGTATAATTAATCAGTCCGCCGGCCTGAATCAGTTCCTGCATAAATGGAGGGAAAGCCTGGCCTTTGTAAGATTTACCTGTTGTTTTGTTATAAATCATACCGGAATCAAAATCAATCTCAACTTCATCACCGGCTTTGATGTCCTGTGATGCTTCTTTACATTCAATAATTGGAAGACCGATATTGATGGCATTTCTATAGAAGATTCTGGCAAATGTTTCTGCGATAACACAACTGATACCGGAAGCTTTAATCGCCAGTGGTGCATGCTCACGGCTTGAACCACAGCCGAAGTTTTTCTCTGCAACGATGATGTCACCTTCTTTGACATTTTTTACAAAATCTGCATCAATATCTTCCATACAATGTTCTGCAAGGCCCTTAGGGTCTGTGATTGCAAGATGTCTTGCAGGAATAATTACGTCTGTATCTACATTATCACCATATTTAAATACGTGTCCACATGCTTTCATTTCGTCTTCCTCCTATAAACCAAGGTCGCTTGGACCGGAAATTTTTCCTGTAACTGCACTTGCTGCTGCGACTGCAGGGCTTGCCAGATAGATTTCAGATGTGACATGACCCATACGTCCAACGAAGTTACGGTTTGTAGTTGATACACAACGTTCATGTTCTGCAAGGATACCCATATATCCGCCAAGACATGGACCACAGGTTGGTGTGCTGACAATTGCACCGGCTTCGATAAATGTCTGAATATAACCGGCTTTCATGGCATCCAGATAAATCTGCTGTGTTGCAGGAATCACGATAACACGAAGTCCTTTGGCAACTTTTCTGCCTTTTAAGATCTCAGCAGCAATCTTTAAGTCGTCCAGACGGCCGTTTGTACATGAGCCAATCACTACCTGGTCGATGGTGATATCGTCGATTTCATCAATTGTATGTGTATTTTCAGGAAGATGAGGAAATGCAACTGTTGGTTTTAAAGTGCTTAAATCAATCACATATGTTTCATCATAAACTGCATCTTCATCTGCTTCATAAACTGTGTATAATGGTCTTCCAGCAGCTTCATAATCTGCTTTACGCACTGGGTTGATATGGTCTTCAATGTATTTTACAGCCAGATCATCTACTGGGAAAATACCATTCTTGCCACCGGCTTCAATTGCCATGTTTGCAATTGTGAAACGGTCATCCATGGAAAGATACTGAATACCATCACCGACAAATTCCATAGAACGATACAGCGCACCGTCTACTCCAATCATACCAATAATATGTAAAATAATATCTTTACCGCTGATCCATGGTGCAGGTTTTCCTGTCAGGACAAATTTGATTGCTGAAGGCACTTTAAACCATGCCTGGCCTGTAGACATACCTGCAGCTGCATCTGTACTGCCGACACCTGTTGAGAATGCACCAATGGCACCATATGTACATGTATGGGAATCTGCACCAATAACTGTATCACCGGCTGCTACAATACCTTTTTCAGGTAAAAGTGCATGCTCAATACCCATCTCACCAACTTCATAGAAATGTGTGATACCGTGGCAATGTGCAAAGTCACGCATGCATTTACAGTTCTGTGCGGATTTAATATCCTTGTTTGGTGAAAAATGATCAGGAATCAGTGCAATTTTATTTTTATTAAAAACGCCGTCTTTATCGAATTTTTCCATTTCGTTGATTGCTACAGGACCTGTAATATCATTTGCTAATACCAGATCCAGTTTTGCCATAATCAGCTGACCTGCTTCGACACTTTCAAGTCCTGCTGCATGAGCTAAGATTTTCTGAGTCATCGTCATACCCATAGTTTCATTCCTCCTAATAAACATCAACTTAATCCAACTATTTTTAAGAATTAATTTTATAGTTGCTATCATAGCACACTTTACGGTATAATGGAAATATATATACAGAATATTTAATATTCTTTTTTGTTATATCGGAGGTAACTTAATGATAGAATCTGTCAATTTGTATCAATATTTTTATGCCGTTGCCAATACTGGCAATATTTCCCGGGCTGCCAAGGTAATGTATACAAGCCAGCCCGTTGTCAGCAAATATATTGCACGCCTTGAAAATGAACTTGGTGTCCAGTTGTTTAAGCGCACGCCCAGAGGGGTTATTTTAACAGAAGAAGGTTCCATATTATATGAACATGTCAAAACCGCTTTTAATTATCTTGAGGCCGGTATGGACGCCCTCAGGCACCAGCAAAATGTCGGGCTTGGTCATCTGCGTATCGGGGTGAGTACAACGCTGTGCAAATATCTGCTGTTGCCTTATCTGAAGCAGTATATCGCCAAATATCCCAATGTCCGCCTGTCCATCGAATGCCAGTCCACCTATCACACACTGGAGGCACTGGAAAATAATCAAATCGACATCGGCCTTATCGGTCAGCCGGATCATATCGGTGGATTGAAGTTTTATGAAATGACGGAAATTGAGGACATTTTCGTCGCTTCACCCGCTTATATGGAACATATCTGGCAAAACCAGTCCATAGATGATGCTATGTCGCAAACAGCTTCTGCAAATAGCGGCGGGGCTTTAAATATATTAACAGCACAGAGTCATTCTTCCACGCAAACTTCTACAACTGCGGGGCACCTTAAATCTGGTGCGTCCTCTATCCTGACCTCAGATTTAACGACTGTTATGTTGTTAGACAAGGGTAACATCACAAGGCAATACATCGACCGCTACATGACCGAAAACCATCTCTACCCTGCCAACCTGCTTGAGATTTCGACCATGGATTTGATTATTGAATTTTCAAAAATCGGTATGGGCATCGGCTGTGTCATCAAGGAATTTGTCAAAGACGAATTAAAGCAGGGTACCCTCGTGGAAATTCCACTCCTTACCCCGCTTCAAAAACGTACCGTGGGCTTCGCCGTCCGCAACGACAAATACATGAACGCGCCCCTGAAATATATGTTGGAGATGCTGAAACTGTTGTGATTTCAGAACCAAACATCCGCGCTTTCAAAGGTCACTCACCTTATCAAGCGAAATTGAACGGTGAGCTGACCTTTGAAACCACTACTTTAATAGAAGTCACTACATGGAAAATTTGTCGATTTTCAGAGCCAATATCAGGTGTCCAAGGTCCATTGACGTTCAATTTCAGCTTGATAAGGAAATGGACATTGGACACCAATGTCTGCAAAAGACTTTTTTATATAATCACAAAAATCACATTCCCGTTACTTTCATTCATAATCTTCTTCAACGTTTCCTGCATCTTCTCCTGGCACTCCTCCGTCATCTTACTAATCTTCGCCTTCATACCTTCATCCACCAGCTCACCCATCGTCTTTCCAAAAATCAGCGTATCCCAAATCGACGCCTGATTCGTATCTGTCTGAGCTGCTTTTATGTAATCAATCAAATCCTGCGCCTGTTGCTGTGTACCGACAATCGGCGCAATTTCCGTTTCTATTTCTGCATTGATCATATGCACTGACGGTGCCGACGCCCGTATATTCACACCATATTTACTGCCGTGGCGGACAAGTTCTGGTTCCTCCAGCTTGATTTCATCGCGTCCCGGCATCACTGCCCCATACCCTTTTTGACCAACTGCCTGCATAGCCTCAGCGATTTTATCCACCTCCTGACGTTTTTTTGCAAGGTCACAGAGCAAATCAAATAATTCATACTCACCATGAACCTCACTGCCAAGCATTTCCGATAGCATCGCATAATAATCATTTTTCACAAAATCCAGCCGAATCACTACCGCCCCTGTATCCATGTGCACTTCCTCAATCGTACAGCGCTCAACATATGGATTTTGCAAAAGTGTGCGATTTTTCTCAATATCCTTCATTGTCATAATCTGCTGCATATACGTTTTGGCACACGCTACCATGGTCTGCTTCAGTGCATGATTTTCATCCAGCATCGAAATCCAGCCCGGCATAAAGAAATTCACCGCCGTCACCGGAAATGCGTATAAAATCGCCTGCATAATCCGATGCACCGTATCTGCCTGCATATGGTCACAATCTACCGGCAGACATGTCACACCGTATTTTTCAGACATCGTTTCTGCAAGCTCACAGACCGCCTCACCATAAGGATTCGTAGTATTAATAATACAGATAAACGGCTTTCCAATCTCTTTAAGCTGTGCAACCGTCCGTTCCTCTGCCGGTACGAACTGTTCTCTGCCAATCTCGCCAAAGCTTCCGTCACAGGTCAGCACAATGCCTACCGTTGCATGATCTTTAATCACTTTTTCCGTACCTATCCCCGCCGCCTTCGTAAACGGAATCTCCTCCTCAAACCAGGGTGTCTTTACCATACGTTCATTTTCATTATCATAAATGCCCGTCGCACCCTCTACCACAAAACCGACACAGTCAATCAATCTCAGCTGAATCTGCACCTGCTCGCTCATCTTTAAGCGCACAGCTTCCTTTGGTACAAATTTCGGTTCTACCGTTGTAATCAACGTACCCTTACCACTGACCGGAAGCTCATCCGTTGTCATCGTCTGGCTTTTTGCTGCCATGCCGGGAATCATTGCCTGACTCATAAACCTGCGGATAAATGTAGATTTTCCGGTGCGTACAGGTCCGACCACACCAAGAAACAGTTCTCCGTTTGTCCGCGTCTGTATATCCTGATACAGGTCATAATCTTCTGACTGGAACATAAAAACAACCCCTCCCATATATCGATACCATTTGACTGTTATCAATATATGAAGAAGGGGTTTGTTTTATGACTTTATTCCCAGTCCAGCCCTGTATTTTCATCCTTGCGTGTACGCAGGAACAGATCCGAAAGTGCATCCTTCGCAGATTTATCTTCAAATAAGACCTGATTGACTTCTGCCACAATCGGCATATCAACATGATGTTTCTTAGCCAGTGCCAGTGCTGCTTTGGCACTGTACACACCTTCAACCACCATCTTGACTTCATCCATGGCTTCCTGCATCTTGTAGCCACGACCAATCAGATAACCGGCATTACGGTTACGGCTGTGTTTACTTGTACATGTCACAATCAAATCACCGATACCGGATAATCCGGCAAACGTTTCCGGCTTGCCGCCGCAGGCAATACCCAGTCGTGTAATCTCCGCGATACCACGGGTCATTAGCGCCGCTTTTGTATTATCACCACAGCCAAGACCATCTGCAACACCTGCTGCCAATGCAATGACATTTTTAAGTGCACCGCCAAGCTCAATACCAATGATATCCGGACTTGTATACACACGCAGCACATCATTCATAAAAATATTCTGGATGTATTCTGCTGTGGCTTTTGTATGGGCCCCAACCACCAGTGTTGTCGGCAGCTTTCTGCCAACCTCCTCTGCATGTGAAGGGCCGGAAAGCACAGCCACATCCGCATTTGGAATTTCTTCCTCGATAATCTCACTGAGAGTATCCAGTGTAGCTTCCTCGATACCTTTGGCAAGATTGACAATCTTTTGTCCATCCTTAATAAACGGCGCTGCCATCTTTGCTGTACTTCTCACATAAACAGACGGCACAACAAACACAAGCAAATTCTTATCCTGGCACACAGTCTGCATATCACCGGTTGCCAGAATATCTTCAGAAAGCTTTACTCCAGGCAGCTTTGTCTGATGCTCATGCATCTCATTTAACATGTGCACTTCATCTTCGACAATCGACCAGACAGTTACCTGATGACCATTATCTGAAAGTGTCGCTGCGATTGCTGTGCCCCAGCTTCCTGCCCCAATAATTCCAACTTTTGCCATAATATATTTCTCCTGTTAATTTATATTTCTTTATACGCATCTCTTTGTATTTGCTCTGCAAATTTCCAAGACCTAAATCTCAACTGTACTCATACAACTAAGCAAATAAACTTACCAGCATATATCACATTATAAACTTTTATATATTATTTACAACATCAGGGTCAAAATGAATATTACTTTTATTCTTTTTTCTTAGATTTACGCTCAAATTTATTTTCATTGCCATGAATCAGACGGACAATATTGGCTTTATGGCGCCACCATGCCATCGCCCAGAATAAGACACTCAAAATAAACAGATGCCACTGTCCGAAATAAAAAATCAGACAACAAATCGGAAACAACAATGTAATTGCCAATGAACCCACAGACACATAACGTGTTGTGAAGAAAATAATCACAAACACGATTAATGCAATTAACGCAAAACGCCAGTCAAATGCAAACATGACACCGGAAGTCACCGCAATACCCTTACCACCTTTAAAATGAAGGTAAAATGGAAAGTTATGTCCAAGCACAACACCAAAGCCTGTATACATCGTTAAAAGTGTCACATCAATACCGCTGTTTGCAAATATCAGACGAACAATCACAATCGCAATGATACCTTTGAGCACATCACCCACATAGGTGATATATCCTGCCTTTTTGCCAAGTGTTCTCATCACATTCGTCGTACCCGCATTGCCGCTTCCGTACTCACGAATATCAATACCGTGCATTCTGCCATAAATATAACCTGTCTGAATACAGCCAAACGCGTAACCGATAAGCAGGCAAATAATAATCTTAACCAGCATTATTTATCCTTGTCCTTTCTCTCGCGGTAAATAAATCGAATCGGCGTACCCCTAAAGCCAAAGGCCTCACGAATGCGGTTCTCAATATATCGTGTATATGAAAAATGTGTAAGCTCTTTGTCATTGATGAAAATAACAAATGTCGGCGGTTTTACAGCGACCTGAGTAATATAGTATAATCTCAGACGTTTGCCCTTATCTGATGGCGGCTGCTTCATCGCTGTGGCCTCGGATAAAATCTCATTTAACACACCTGTTGCCACACGCAGTGCACAGTTTTCAATAACAGCGTCAATCGTTTCAAATAATTTTGGCAGACGCTGACCTGTCTTTGCAGAAATAAAAATAAGTTCCGCATAAGGCATAAATGAAAGCTTTTCTCTGACTTCCTCTGTAAATTTATAAATAGTCTTATCGTTTTTCTCAATGGCATCCCATTTATTTACAGCAATAATCATTCCTTTGCCGCGTTCATGGGCGATACCCGCAATCTTTGCATCCTGCTCAGTCACACCCTCAACTGCATCAATCAGCAAAACGACCACATCGGCACGTTCAACGGCAGATACTGTACGGATGATACTGTAACGTTCAAGCTCTTCTTTAATCTTACTCTTACGGCGCACACCGGCAGTATCAATCAGGACATATTCACGTCCATTATACATCACTGGTGTATCCACCGCATCACGGGTCGTACCTGCAATATTAGATACGATCACACGATTTTCACCTACAAGCTTGTTAATCAGAGAAGATTTACCAACGTTTGGTTTACCGACAACGGCAATCTTTGGACGCTCGTCTTCTTCCTCCTCAACATTTTCTTTATCAAAATGCTTTGCTACTTCATCCAGCATATCACCAAGTCCAAGTCTTGATGCGGCTGAAATCGGCATCGGATCACCAAGTCCAAGATTATAAAATTCATATGTATCCATCATGAACTTGTCAAAATTATCTACTTTATTAACTACAAGCACGATTGGCTTGCCGGATTTACGGAGCATCGTTGCTACCTTAAAATCAGCATCCACAAGGCCCTGACGCACATCCGTCAAAAAGATGATAACATCTGCTGTGGCAATCGCCATCTCTGCCTGTTCTCTCATCTGAGATAAAATAAGGTCCTGGCTCTCAGGTTCAATACCACCTGTATCTACCAGTGTAAACTGCATATCCAGCCAGTTCACATCAGCATAAATACGGTCACGGGTTACACCCGGTGTATCCTTCACAATACTGATCTGCTGACCGGCAAGTACATTAAACAGTGTGGATTTTCCGACGTTCGGACGGCCCACCACCGCTACAATTGGTCTGCTCATATTCTCACCTATATTAAAATCTTATCGATTAAATCCTTTCCATTTGATTGTATAACACGAATTTTGACTTGTAAAGCATTTTCAATATCTGAAATCGTTACATCGTCAAGCAACACTTCTTCTTCGCTTCGAAGCATATTAATTGGCATTAAAAGTTCTGTGCCAAGGGATAGATCTTTAAGCTGCGCAATCACATCCTGTCCGGTAATCAAACCTGTCACTGTAATTGTTTCACCAAAGAAATGGTTAATAATACAATGCACATTAACGTGCACATTCGGGAATTTTTCCTTCATGGAATCCACAAGCATCTGAATATATGGATAAGCCAGCTTGCCTGTCACAATATCCTTGTGCATTTCAATATCTGAAGCTTCGACATCTTCAAGGGCTTCCTTAAATTCTTCAATTAACAGACGCATCATACCCACACCATTTTCAAGTTGAATATAACCGTCATAGCGCTCCTCCTCCGGCAGTTCTCTGCCTGCCATCAGATACAGCTCATCGCCTGCCTGAATAAAATGTGTGCCGTACTCATCATAGAGTTTTTTCTGCCAGCGTTCAATAATGTCAATCACCTTGCCCGCATCCTCAGCATTAAATGGTTCCACCTTGGCAAGACCTTCACGGTATTTTGTCATTCCCATCGGCACCACAGACACGCTCTGCATATAAGGCATAAATTTTGTCAAATCACTGATGGTTCTTTCAAGTTCATCTCCATCGTTATAATTTTTACAAAGTACAATCTGACCGTTCATCTCAATTTCATTATCATAAAGTCTCTGAATCTGAGCTAAAATTTTGCCCGCAAAACGGTTATGAAGCATTTTACAGCGAAGCTCCGGGTTTGTCGTATGCACTGAAATATTAATCGGCGCCAGCTTATATTTGATAATACGTTCCAGATCCTTATCTTTCATATTTGTCATGGTAATATAATTGCCCTGCAAAAATGAAAGTCTGGAATCGTCATCTTTAAAATACATGGTTGGGCGCATGCCCTTTGGCAACTGGTCAATAAAACAAAAAATACACTTGTTGCTGCAGGATTTGTAATCGGACATCAGACTGGATTCAAACGTAATTCCCAGGTCTTCATTATAGTCTTTTTCAATTTCCAGTTCCCATTCTTCGCCGCTTTCCTTGCGCACAAGAAGTTCGATATATTCATCATTGATTAAATAATGATAATCAAATACATCCTCGATTTCCTGATGATTGACTTCAAGCACCGCATCACCCGGCACAAGTTCAAGTTCTTCGGCGATACTTCCGGGCTGTATTTCTTTGATAATATGGATATTTTTCATTCTTTTTCCTTTCGCCGCTTTTCACTTTACAAAAACATATGTCCTGCGCTACGCGAATATCTGTGTTTCGCGAATCCCAGTGAAACATAGTTAATCGTAAATCAACGGATTCTGAATGTCTTAACGCTGCATTAAAAATCCTGCCAGGCTTCCACGTTTTGCCCCGGTTTTCCGGTGTGACCACATCAGGTCTGCATTACAGCATGTACACACATCCGGCAACGCCAAATGATTGGGTGTAATACCTGCGTGACATAAAATCAGTTCATTTGCTTTCCAGAGGTTTAAATGATATTTGCCGTTATGGTCATCTCTCATAAACTGGGCATAATCCTCATTACTGAATACTTTTGCAAAAGCATCTGCCACATCCTGACTGATTTCATAGCAGTCCCCGCAAATAGACGGGCCAATCGCTGCATAAATATCTTCGGGCTTACATCCAAAGGTTTCCTGCATCTTTGCCACAGTCTTTGCACCAATTTTGCCAACGGTACCACGCCAGCCCGAATGACTCATGGCAATGACATGTCGTTTCGGGTCTGCAAAATATAATGGCACACAGTCCGCATAAAATGTCACAAGTGCTACATTGCTGCAATCTGTAATAAGGCCGTCAATATCGTGATAATCTCTGTCAAATAAGATACCTTTACCACAGTCCTTCTGTGTCACTACACGCAGATTTGTCGTGTGCGTCTGGTCTGAAAATACCATCTGTCCCGGATGAATACCAATCGCCTGTCCAAACCGCCTGAAATTTTCCATAACCTTGTCTGCAGCATCACCCCGGGTAAATGAAAGATTCATGCTTTCATAAATCCCTTTGCTGACACCGCCAAGCCGTGTGGAAAATCCATGTGTCAGATTTGGCAGTGTATTAAACAAATCATATTGAATCACCGGCACATCATTTTCTATTTTAACAGTCGTTGTTGTCTGCTGTTTTTTTCTTAATTTGAATATATCTGTTGAATAACTCAATGGGTTTGCCCCCTTGTAATATCTGCAAGTTTGTTATTTATATGCTATGATATTTTCTCATGGATTTACTTTTATGTATTTACCGTAAACGCATTTTTAAATACATGAATATCTTCACCCAATATGCTGACCACATCAAACCTGCACTTCGTATTTTGTCCATACCTATGTGTAAGCATATAATACTGCGCTGCATAATACATCCGCTGCTGTTTACGTCTGTCCACAGCCTCCCAGGGATAGCCCATGAATGTATCCTTGCGGTATTTAACCTCCACAAATACAAGTGTATCACCATCTTTTGCGATAATGTCAAGTTCTCCGTGGTGACTGTAAAAATTTGTTTCTAAAATACTGTAGCCGCATGCGCTTAAGTATGCGGCTGCTTTCTGCTCATATAACTGTCCAGTACGTCTGCGATTCTGAATACGCGCCACCTGCCTTATATCATAGTCTGAATGATTTTGAATTACAACCACCGCATTGTCTGCGGCATAATCCGTAACATTCTATTTTTTAATTCATCGGGCGTATTCTATAAATTCTGTGATTGTTCACATATTGCAATATTCACAGTAATGTCGTTTTATCAATATCATATCAGATTTTTGATAAATGACAATCTGTGAATCGGGCATGGACCGTATTTGCGCAGGGCTTCCACATGTTGCGCCGTACCATACCCCTTATGTTTTGCAAAACCATACTCTGGATAAATCTTATCGTATTCGTCCATCATATGATCCCTTGTCACCTTGGCAATAATGCTTGCAGATGCAATGGAAATACTCTTGGCATCACCTTTGATAATCTTTTCCTGTGGCAGATTAATCCCCGGAATAATGACCGCATCATTTAACAATGCCTGCGGTGCTACCTTAAGGGATGCCACAGCCTGACGCATCGCCTCATAGGTTGCCTGTAAAATATTGATGTCATCAATCACTTCATTATCCACAATACCTACAGATGCCGCCAGTGCTTCCTCCATAATCTGCACATACAGTTCTTCCCTGCTTTTTTCTGAAAGCTTTTTGGAGTCATTCACATAAAGGATATCTTTATCCTTTGGTAAAATCACCGCACCTGCTACAACGGGGCCTGCCAGCGGACCTCTGCCCGCCTCATCGATACCACAGATATATGTATAATTTTCTTCATATTGATGCTCATATACACGCATCTTTTCAAGACGTTCCAGTTCTTTTGCAAGGGCGTCTTTCATCTTTTCAGCCTTCACCACAAGAGCCTGGACACCGCTTCTCTCATCTGCACTGTACTCTTTAATAAATGCATCCGCTGTATCTGCTGTAACTGTTTTTAATTCTTCTTTAATCTGTGCAATACTTTTCATCTTTTTATTATAACTTATCCTGATTTATTTTAAAATCAATACTTATCCGCTTGCTTAAATCAATTTTTCATGGATACTTCTAATCCAATTTTTATAAACCAATCAGATGCAAAAACCATTTTCATTAACTATGCTTCAATATACCAAAAGATTTCAGTGGCCAGATGCGAACCCAGGCGCGGCCGATAATATCATCTCTGGAAATATTGCCAACCACCTCATAACGGCTGTCCTTACTGTTGTTTCGGTTATCGCCAAGCACAAAATATTCATTCTCACCAAGGGTGATTGGTTCTTCTGCAGTGCCATAATACGTCATAACTTCTTTGCCGTAATTTTCACCAAGCAGCTCACCGTTAATGTACACTTCACCATCAATAATCTGCACCGTTTCTCCCGGCAGACCGATAATTCGTTTAATATAATTTTTGCCCGGTTCATCCGGTGATGGGAACACAATAATATCATAGCGCTTCGGATCTGAAAATCTGTATGTCAACTTATCCACAATCAGATTATCCCCATTTTGAAGCGTGTCACACATGGATTCGCCGATCACCTCTGTGCGCTGTGCAATAAAAGTGACAATAAGCAGTGCTGCCACAATAATGACTGCACAATACAATACCATATCAATAACTTCACGAAGCAGACTCTTTTTCTTACCTTTTTTCATCTCAAAATCTTCATTATTCATCTTCACCGGCCTCCTCATTTTCAGGAAATTCCAGTGTGATTTTTCCAAGGCGGCAGCTTCTGAAATCATCTAATAAAAGTTTTTCTGCTTTGGAAAGGTCAAGTTCATTACCCTTTAACAGACATTTTCTTGCTTCAGCAATATCACTGATCAGTGCCACAGCATCTTTTGTTTCATCCACGCCGTAACGCTCATTTAATTTGCCCGGATAATGCTCTTTTAAAAGGTTAATCAACTGCACACATAATTCGCCGATATCCAAAATATCATCTTTAATTGAACCAATCAGCGCCAGTCGGATACCCACCTGCTGGTCCTCAAACTTTGGCCATAAAATACCCGGTGTATCTAAAAGTTCAAGATTCTTATTCAGACGAATCCACTGTTTACCCTTTGTCACACCCGGTTTATTACCGGTCTTTGCGCAGGCACGGCCTGCATAACTGTTAATAAATGTGGATTTGCCGACATTAGGAATACCAACGACCATCGCACGCAGCGGACGATTAATAATACCACGGCGGCGATTACGCTCAATCTTTTCCTGACACGCTTCTGTCACTGCCGCTGTCACACCTTTAACACCTGCTTTGGAGCGTGAGTCAAGCTTCACTACATAATAGCCCTTGGATTTAAACCAGTTTTCCCATTCTTTTGTGTGCTTGTCACTTGCAAGGTCACATTTATTCAATAAGATTAATCTGGATTTGCCTGCAGCCAATGTATCAATATCCGGATTCTTACTGCTCATCGGAACGCGGGCGTCCACAAGTTCAACCACAACGTCGATAAGTTTAATGTCCTCCTGCATCTGACGCTTTGCCTTAGTCATATGACCGGGATACCACTGTATATTCATATGCTTTCCAACTTTCTCTAAAAAAATGGGACATGTACGCAAGTATATGTCCCGATTTTCCTAATTAATTATTTAACTAATTCTTTAACTTTCGCACGTTTACCTACTCTATCTCTTAAGTAGAACAGTTTTGCACGTCTTACTTTACCTTTTCTTACAACTTCAATCTTTTCTACGATTGGAGAATGTAATGGCCATGTCTTTTCTACGCCAACACCGTTAGAAGATTTTCTTACTGTGAAAGTTTCACGGTTAGAACCGTTCTGTCTTTTAATAACTGTTCCTTCAAATACCTGTGTTCTTTCTCTGTTTCCTTCTTTTACTTTAGCGTATACTTTAATAGTATCACCAACTGCAAACTCTGGAACTTCTGCTTTCAACTGAGCAGCTTCAATGCTTTTAATAATATCGTTCATTAAAATGAACCTCCTTCATAATACTTAGACGTTCTTAGTATGCATATCTTCCCACACCAGAGGACCATCCTATTTTTCAGACTCAAATACTATAACACATCTGAAAGTAAAAGACAAGCATTTTTTTTATTTTATTTTGTCTTATTTAAGTACCTTTTGGAGAATGATGTCTTATTTTCTTCGAAACATGTTTCTTTTTATCGCAAAAGCCATCAATACGGCTGCAAATGATATGCATAAAATCAGCACAGCAGGTAAAGCATTAAATGTATCGCCGGTTTTTACAGAATTCTGATTCTGAGTTCCTTTGTCGTCCTGTTTTGGATTATTCTTGTTGCCATTGTCCTGTTTACCATTATCTGTTTTACCATTGTCTGACTTGCCATCATCCTTCTTGCCGTCATCTTTTTTGCCATCGTCTTTGACTGCTTCAATCGTGTATGTCCATGTAAGTGAACCTGTAAAATTACTGTTTTCTTTTGCTGTAATCGTCATTGTATATGTGCCTGCTTCTGTCGCTGTATTACCTGTGATTTCATAGGCATCTGCAGGAACTTCCTGACCATTAAGCATAATTTTAATCTTCTGTGTCTGAGCTTCGCCTGTATATTTCAATGTATTTTCAAGAATCACCTGAACATCTTTAATACCAGCCCGCTGGACGATAAATGTTGCTGTCGCACCATATACTTCAAGACTGTAATTCGGATTTGAAACAGTCGCAGTCACAGTATATGTACCTGCCAGTTTTGGCACTTCTGTTGTGTTCACCTGCGTTCCGTCATATGCTGTTCCCTGATATGTCAATGTCACTTCAGGCTGTTCAATGCCGTCAAGTCCGTTTAAGACAACCGTTGCAGGAACAATCTCTCCATTATAAGTACCACCGTTTGGTGTTATTGTTGCTAAAATTTTCTTTTTCGCAATCGTAACTTCTAATGCAGTAGCTTCTGTTTCTCCGTGGCCTTCTCCTCTGACAGCTTTGTAATAAACTATATATGTGCCAGCATCTGTCGCTGTTGGTACTTCCTCCTGCCAGTCACGATCACCAACTTTGTACATGATCTTACCTTCCGGTGTTGAACCGGCATTCACCAGTGCCTGTGGATTTGCATTATATGTCAGATTCTCCACAACGGTTGGTGCAATCACATCTGCATGATCTACTGTCAATGTATATCTGACTTCTGCCGCCTTGTACATATCTGTCTGTGCTGATTTGACAATAATTTCTGTTGTGCCCGGTTCATGTGCTGTAATTTCACCGGTTCTGACATCGACAGATGCAATTTCAGGATGTGTACTTTCATAAGAAATCTCAGCATTGCCAAGCACTGTAACTTCGCGGGCACCTAACACCTGTGTACAGTAAGCACTTCTTTGTGTACAATCCGTAACAATGGACTGATCCAGACGTTCCACCGCAGGATAACGTACTGTAAATGTATATGTCTGTTTGTCAGCACTGAGTCCCTGTCCTTCTTTTACAAGGATTTCTACATTTGAATTTAATGTATCCTCTGAAATCACCGGATTTTCTTCAATATTTTCCCATGAATATACTAAAATATTCTTTATACCAAATGTATCATCAAAATGCTTGCTTTCACTTCCTGAGCCATCTGCACTCCATACACCTAAAGTGACTGTCAGTTCAGGCACATCATCTGCAGACCATTTGTTGTTGACCGTGTCTGTATAACCACTCCATACAGCATCAACCACATGGCTGTCTTCATTTCGGAACGTCGCATAAGAGTCTTCGACTTTCTCACCAATCCACGGTTCGTTGGCAACAATCAGATTGCCTTTGTCATCTGCTCTTTGTGATACTGCAATATATGTACCATTATATTTCTTAGATTTTCTTAGTATATACTTGCCACCCTGTGTATCTGACAACTGCAAAACAGATACAAGACCGGCAATACCTTCTTCACTGACACCTGTCACTTCAATCACATTCTGCCCTTTTTCCGGTGTCATGGACACTGTCATTGTATCCTGCTCCAAAACGGCTCCGGTCACTCTGCTTGGACTATTCTTCACAGGCACAAGAGTATTATTGCCGACAACTGCCAACTGTTCTGTCAAAAATCTTCCGGACAATATTGTGTTTACCAGTTCAAGACGGTTTGCCGTCAAAGTGCCACTGATATTAGAATTCATGACACGTAAATCTGTCACTGTGTTATACTGATTTGTTGCCTGAATACTACCTGTACAATTGACAATATTTAATGAATCTGTTGCACCTCTGTCATAAATACCTATTGTCAGATTGTCCAGCACTACAGAATCCAGTGACACAGTCACACCACTGCCACTGATAAATGTGTAGCTTGTACTTGGTGCAAATTTGTAAGTATGTCCGTCATCACTTTTAATCGTCACACTCTTATCCAGATTTGCCGCGCCACTGTAATCATTCAGCAAAACAACGGTACCGTTTGCTTCTACATTTTCAAGCGCCGTCTGTAATGTCTTTACAGGATTTTCTCTCTTATCACCGATATTCTGATTATTGCCGTTGACCGCATCCACATAGACAATATTCACTAATTTTTTCTGTACAGTACCAGTTGCATCAAGACTACTTGAATAACTATTTAAATTCGGTTTCATCACATATGGTTTTTTCGCGCTTAATGTTAATTTTAAAGTGCCTGATTTTGTTAAAGTCGGACTCGGAATATCATCATATACCGTAAATGAACTTGCATTTTTCCACTGGAATTTGAAAGCCGCAGCCAAATCAACACCATCTATAATATTTGTAATGACAGGTGTAATCGTATCGCCAACATACATGGTTTCCGGCAGGCTGACGGTTGCTGCTACAGATAAATCTTTAAGGACATTGATTTTATAATTTGTATCAGCAAACATTGATGATGGCACTGTGCCGTAACTAATATAAGTATCAGATGTTGTTGAAAACGTACCACTACCCTGTGTTACTGCTGTCCAAAAACACTGACCTCTTGTACTGATCACTTTAATACTTCCGTTATTGGTAATTTTACCGGAAACAACCGCACTTGACATAAAATCAAATGGGCTGACATCAAATGTACCACCATTTTCAATCGTTAACTGACTGACATTCAATGTATCCTTATAAGCACTCCATTTAAAGGTGCTGCCATTTTTAACACAAATTGTTTTTGACGTACTCAAAGGATCTGAATATGTGATATTTCCAGTAATATTAATTATCTGAATACTGTCATCTTTTAAAGCAGCTCTAAAATCACTTAAGGTGGCAACATCTTTTTCGCCTGCATTTGCCTGTACCGCAGTTTCATTTGCCTGCACTACAACCGCCTGATCACTTTCCGATTCATCCAATTGATTTTGAATGTTCTCATCCTCCTGCGTTTCTGATTCAGCCGTGCTTTCAGATATCTCACTTTCTTCATCCACCTGATACTGTCCACTTGCCGGCGTTTCTTCCTGAGCAAATGCAGTACCCGGCATCATTGAAAATATCATGCCAACCGTGAGTGCTAAACTTAATACTCTTCTTTTCATATTGTTCCTCCTTTAGACCTGTGGTCTATATTAATTTTCTTTTTCTTGCTTCCGCAATCGCTGCAGTTTTATTGTTTACGCCCAGTTTTCGATAATTTTCTCTGCAATGATACTTTACCGTTGCTTCCGATAAATTCATTTTTTCTGCAATTGCTGCAGAGGATAATCCCTGCGACTGTAATTTTAAAATTTTAACTGCATTTTCACTTAACGCTGAATAGCTTGTCTGGTGATCATTCAGGTATTGCGGATAAAAATCCTGCATCTGATTCACTTCTTCAAGCACCTGCTGTTTAAAGTTTTCATTTTTCCATTCAAATTGCTCTTTTTCAAATATCTGAGCTAATACAGGACCTTCTCTCGTAAACAACCGTACCAACTCGTATTGTTCTGCCTGACTGATACATTTTTGAAGATTGTCTTTCCATTTTTCCTGTCCTGTACAATACTGTATCAGCGCAAGCAATAATGTTGCTTCCATATGTATATATGTTCTTTGCATCACTTCCGTATAATATAAAATCTGCTGAACAAGACAATACGCGGCCTCAAACTTCTCAAGCCGTATATAAACCCTTACTTTTGTTAAATATCCAAAACGGTCCAGACCACAAAATTCTTTATGTTCATCCGGTGCCTTTTGCAGCCATTCCAGTCCATCATCGCCTGTGTATAACCGCACTCTGCATATAAATGCATCTATGTTTTGCAAAAGATTCGGTGCTTCTTTGCAGGCACGATCTCTAAAAGCAAATAGTGTTGTCAATGCACCTTCCACATCATTTTTCATGACCGACAACCAGGCAAGAATCCCTGTACCCACAAAAATCTGTTCCAATTTTCCACCGCTGTCCGCTTCCATCTTGCCTTTTTCCACATGAGAAAAGATTTCAAATATATCCTTACCTGTTTCAAAATAATATTCTGCCACGAGCATAGATACAAGACCTCTGCCATATCTGCCCAGTACAAATTCTGCACATTTTCCAATATGCGTCAGCTCTTTTTTGTCATATTGTAGCCACTCACATAAATCTTTGCCGCCATTCATGATTGATGGCAAGTTACTCGTTGCCGATAATTCCGGCAATACGATCTGCCTTTCTTTGATTAGTAACCGGGCTTCCTCCAAAAGTGCTGGCATATCCGCCAGACCTCTGTGCGGTAGTGCAATTCTTAAATAAATCAACCGGCTTTGTGCTTCTTTTTTCTGGCTTCCTGAATGATTTTTTGCATAGGCTTCCAACTTCTGATACCATCGCTCACTGTCTTCAATATTCATCAACATGGATTGCAGCAAGCTCATACTCGCCATCAATATCGGACTTTTCTCAATGACATCTTCGGATAATGCCATATAATATCTTCGCAATTCATAATAATGTCCACCGGATGGATTCTTTCTTGCATTGGAAATAAGCAGTCTTGAGATACTGTCCATATCGTTATATTCTTCATACATCGTCAGTGCTTTAAGCACCTGATTGTCCAGTTCATAATAAAGTCCCGCCGTATAATAAAGCCGTTTGATCTGTTCGGTGGTTCGTTTTCTGTGCAGCCGCTGCTTCATGGATTGCCGCATCGCCCATCGGCATTGCCAGATACCCGCGTCGCCCCGGATTTCGAAAAAATTTCCTGTTTCTTCAGCCCTTGCAATCAACTGCTCGACATCGCTTCTTCCTGTAAGCATTGATGCCAGCTTCACTGTGAAGAATTCCACAATTGATATATCCATGAAAAATTCCTGGAGTTCCACATCCCACTGCTCATAAACATGCATTTCAAGGAAATCCCACTGTCGTTTCAGTGTTCGGTCCAAATCACCTTTTTCCATCACATAAAAAACTAACGACATTGGGTTGCCTCCGCCCACATTCCATGCTGCCCTGTGCTGTTCATCCGTTAAATACAATCCATACTGACTCACATATGCCTTTTGTTCTTCCAGTGTCAGCAAGAAATCTTCTTCTGGAATCTCCTCGAAAATATATTTTCCCCGAAGCGGCAAAAGCCATCTTGGAAATGGACATCTGGCAATCAATATCAGCCACACACTGTCCTGTGCCAGAAATTCCTGAATTTTTTGAAAATAAGCATTTCGTTCCAAAGCATCTGTAACTTCCTGAAGATCATCAATCACCACAATCTGCTCTGTCGTCTGCACTTTAACGATCAACTGTTCTACCTGTATTTTGGCTGCACTGTAATAACTGCATTTTTTCATATTAAGATTATGCAAAATCAATGCCGTCTTTCCAATGCCGGTCACACCATACAAATACAGCGGTGTGCGAAATTTATGTGCAGATTTCAATTTATGAACCGCCTTTGGGGGGCATATGTATTTTTCGTCTGTCGTTCGTGTATTCTTTTGCATCTTACTCTACCCCTGATTTTACAATTTCATATTTATTTTAATTTTACCAAATTTTCTTTTTACATGGAACTATCCAAACGGATAGTTTGATACGAATATATCTGTTACCTGTATTTTTTATCAATATGTTTTTCGTCTTTAAAAACTAAATTTTTATAAAAATTTCCCACTTTTTTAATTTTTTACTTTACAAACAGGTTATATGCGTTTACAATAGGACTCAGTGACAAGCTATTCAAATACAAAGAACAGGAGGTAGGAATTATGACAATGAACGGTTACATCACTTTAGTGAATGGTATCGCCGCGCATAAGTATGGCGATGATTTCAATTTAACAATGTCTGCCTGCCTCAGGATTTGCGTCTGATGATTTCAAAACATTGATTTTGTTTTTCAGGATTTGATGCATCTGTCAGATGATGTCGTTCATGTGAATTAGATTTTGACTATTTCATTATTTCATTAATCATTTGGTAACGATTTTGAATGCAGGTATTATGTGTGCCTGCGTTTTTTTGTGCCATTTTTTTCAAAAGACCGCACTGCCGCTCTCACCCGGTATCGCGGTCTTTTTTCGTATGATTTTCGTATCATTTTCGTATGCATGGAAATTTTTGTTGCGCCTTTCTGTGAAACGATGTACGTATCAAACACCCAAATATTGCATGATTACCGGCACAGCTTCTGCCACGGATACAAATTCTAACACAGCATTGTTCACATTCACAAAAGTAGCACTTAAACATTTACATCAAAGGAGGGTCTTATGAAACGAATAGGAAAATACATGGCTAAATACTGGTACATGTATCTGGCGGCGATTGTATTTCTGCTGCTTGGCATCTTATTTGACGTTGCTGTACCTCAGGTGATTCAGCACATCATTGATGATGTCTTAATTGGTGGAAATCATTCGATTTTAATCTGGTTCTTGATTGCACTGTTTATTCTTGGTGCAGGCCGCGGTATTTTCAAATATCTGCAGGAATTTACTGGTGACTGCATCGGTGTCAAAATTTCCAGAGATATACGCCGCACATTATTTAAACATATTGAACATATGCCGATGAGCTTTTTTGCAAAAAACAACACCGGCGAACTGATGGCACGTATTAAAGAAGACGTTGAGCGTATATGGGATGCGGTCGGTTTTGTCGGACTTTTATGCGCTGAAGCCATCATCCATACGATTGTCGTTATCGTCTGCATGCTGCGCATCAGTCCGATTTTATCGCTGATTCCGCTGTGTATCATGCCGATTGTCGGTTATATCGCCATCCGTCTGGAAAAAAGTCTTGATAAAGTCTACGATGATATCAGTGAAGAAAATGCTGTGTTAAATACGGTCGCACAGGAAAATATTACCGGTGTGCGTACAGTTAAGGCATTTTCAAGAGAAAGCTATGAAATCCAGAAATTTAAAAAACACAACCGCCGTTACTATGAGCTCAATATGAATCAGGCGCGTGTGATGGCAAAATATAATCCGAATATTTCATTTTTAACGCGTGTTCTTCTGCTGCTTTCTGTCTGCGCAGGCGGTTTGCTTGTTGTTTTAAGTAAAATCAGCCTTGGTCAGCTCACAGCTTTTATCGAATACGCTAACAATATTGTATGGCCAATGGAAATTCTTGGCTGGGTTACAAATGCGATGGCTGCCGCTGTGGCTTCAAATAAAAAGATTAACAAAATTCTTGATGAAGTCCCAAATATCCAGTCACCAAAAGAACCTGAAACACCAGAGCATATCAACGGTCATCTCACATTTTCACACGTTGGTTATCAGTCAGGCTCTCAGGATATTCTTTCGGACATCAGCTTCGATATTCCTGCCGGCAAAACACTTGGTATCATGGGTATGACAGGCTCCGGCAAATCCACTCTTGTCAACCTGACGGAACGTTTCAGTGATGTGACAAGCGGTGTCATTGAGATTGATGGCATTGATATCCGCAATATGGATTTGCAGCAGCTTCGAAACAGTCTGGCCGTTGTCATGCAGGATGTATTCTTATTTTCAGATACGGTCAATGAAAATATCCGCATCGGCAATCGTGATCATCTGGATGCAGACGCTATTCAAAACGCTTCTGCTATGGCAAGTGCCGATGAATTTGTTTCAAAATTGCCGGAAGGTTACGACACAGTCATAGGTGAACGCGGCGTTGGTCTTTCCGGCGGTCAGAAGCAACGCTTAAGTATTGCCCGTGCCCTTGCAAAGAATGCTTCGATTTTGATTCTGGATGATGCAACTTCTGCCCTGGATATGGAAACAGAACATGAATTACAGCAGAAATTAAAAGATGTCAACTGCACAAAAGTCATCATCGCGCACCGTATTTCTGCAGTGCGCCATGCCGATGAAATTATCATTTTACAGGATGGTAAAATCGCCGAACGCGGTACACACGAAAGCCTGATGCAGAAAAGGGGACTTTATTATCAGACATATTCTGTACAGTACGAAGCGCCGGAGGACAACACCTTCTCAGATTTATCTACCGTCCAGGCTGCACAAAACAGCCCAACAAAAACGCTTACAGAAACGGAGGTGAGCTCATGTCAGTAAATTCTTACAAACAGGATGAAGTTCAAAAAGACGTTAAAAAAAGTGCCACACTCTGGCGATTATACAAATACTTATTTGTTTATAAAAAGAAAATTGCCGTTGTTCTTGCAATCATGGCTGTGACGGTTGTCATCGCCCTTGTCAATCCGCTGATTATCGAGCGCGCCGTCAATGTTCATGTTGCCAACCATGATATCTCCGGTCTGCTTAAATTAACGATTTTTGCACTGGCTATTAATATTATCTGGTTGATTGGTGTCAAACTGCGAACAATTATGATGGCTAAGATTTCAAATGAAATCGTTTTGACTATCCGTGAGGAATTATATACACATATTCAGACACTTGGTCTTCGTTTTTTTGACGGCCGACCGACAGGTAAAATTCTTGCCCGTGTCATCGGCGATGTCAATTCATTAAAGGATATGATGTCCGACAGTGTCACAACACTGATTCCTGATGCACTGACAGTCATCTGTGTTATTTTGATTATGATTATCAAAAATCCAATGCTGGCACTCTCTGCAATTGCAACACTGCCGATTCTTGGTTTTGGTATGTATCTTGTTATGATTCGCGGACACAAACGCTGGCAGCAGGTGCGCCAGAAAAATTCAAACATCAACGCTTATGTACATGAGAATTTTTCAGGTATTAAAGTTGTTCAGAGTTTTTGTGCCGAGGGCGAATCCGAAGCAGCTTTTGAAACGGTTCTTGTGGAACATCAGAATGCATTTATCCGTGCCTGCCGTCTTGCCGATGGCTTTGGTCCGGTTATTGATGTGACCTGGGGTATTGGCGGATTTCTTCTATATTATATAGGTATTCAGATTCTGGATTTTGGTCCGACAGATGTTGGTACATTTCTGGCATTTGCTACTTATTTAAATATGTTCTGGAGTCCGATCCGTAATCTTGCCAACCTATATAATAAAATCGTCAACAATATTTCCAGTGCAGAGCGTATTTTTGATATTCTTGACACTGAACCTGAGCTTAAGGAAAAAGAGGATGCCGTTGACCTTCCTGAAATTCAGGGCGAGGTTAAATTCGACCATGTAACTTTTGCTTACCCGGATGAACCGGACAGAGATATTATCCGCGACATCTGCTTTACTGCAAAGCCCGGTGAAACCATTGCCCTTGTTGGTCCAACAGGTGCCGGTAAAACAACAATTGTCAATCTTGTCAGCCGATTTTATGATGTCAAATCCGGACATATCCTGATTGACGGTTACGATGTGAATGATATTACAATTCATAGTCTGCGCAGCCAGATGGGTATTATGACTCAGGAAAATTTTCTGTTTTCGGGCACGATTCGTGAAAATCTGACTTACGGCAAGCTAAATGCCACGGATGAAGAAATTGTCCGCGCTACAAAAGCTGTAGGTATTCACGATTTCATTATGAAGCAGGAAAAAGGTTATGATACTGAACTTAATGGCAGCGACAGTTTATCCGCGGGTCAGCGACAGTTGATTTCCTTTGCCAGAACCCTGATCAGTGACCCTCGTATTCTGATACTTGATGAAGCAACTTCAAGTATTGATACACACACTGAACTTCTTGTTCAAAAAGGCATCGCCACACTGCTGCAGGGCCGTACATCATTTGTTGTGGCTCACCGCCTATCTACCATAAAAAAAGCTGACCATATCTTCGTCGTTGACAACCACCAGATTCTTGAACGTGGTACACACGAAGAACTTCTTAAACAAAAAGGTGCTTATTATGAACTGTATAATGCACAGTTTCAAAATTTATAAAATTGCATCTTCCACATAAAAAAGAGGGAATCGCTAATTTTCGTCTTTAACGATTCCCTCAACAATGATCTGGTTCAATCACGCTTGTGTACTTCCTTTCTTGATTTAATATTTATCATATTATATCAGTATTTTTACTAATCTATATTTAGTTGTATATAAAAACCTCTTTCTAAAGGTTATGCTATATTATAATTCAATCCCAATCCTTTCAAGTTCTGATTTTTCTTCTATATCTTTCGTTCATCATTGCTACTTGCATGTACCTGATGTACAATGAGCAATGTCAAATTCAGTTACTTTTGTATCGATTGTTAATAGTTATCCTTATAATATAATCCTCTTGATGTTATCATTCATATCAAATCTCTGTCATAATCTTGTCTGGATGATTTACTTAAAATATATCAATCTTTCCGGGGTGATTCATATATCTTCTCTGCTTCAATCATCTCTATCAAAATACTTTCTCGTCATATTCTGATTGAATTATGAGTTTTAATTTGTGTGAATGTCATCTAAACTTCTTAGCCCATTGGAGTCATCCTCTCTTTCTTTTTATTTTCTCTTGTTTCTTTTGTTGTATTTAATATAACATACGGCTTCTTATTTGTCAATACATTTTTAAATATTTTTATTTGTTTTTTGAAATTATTTTCATTTACATATTTAATATCTGTTTTTACTTATATTATTTTCTGAATTTTCTGATAATTTATTTTATCATATTTACAACCCTTGATTCATGAGAAAATACAAAATCAAAAATGCCACTGAATTTTTAACTCTCAGTGGCATTTTTGATTAATCTTATATTTCTTTTTTGACAGCCATCTGTTTCTTCGCACGCATCCAGATAATCACCGATAAAATAATCGCAACATAATCTGTCACGGCCTGGGCGAAGAATACTCCGTTGATGCCAAATACAAGATTTAATATGAAAAATAATGGAATCAACAGTGCGCCCTGTCTTAAAATGGACAAAATGGTTGCCGGAAGTGCTCTGTTTGTGGACTGCATACAGTTCATATTGACAAACAGGATACCAATCACCGGACCAGAAAGCATGTAGGCGGTCAGCATCTTGACGCCGTAATAAATGACATCAGTATCATTAATAAACATCGTGATTATCTGTGTTCTTAATACAAAGAATAACAATGTTGCCAGTGCACCAACAATCACACAGCATTTTTTCGTAAATATTTCTACTGCACGGAATCGTTTCGTATCACCCGAACCATAATTGTATCCAAGCAACGGCTGAACACCGTTGGCAAGTCCAAGCTGTAAAAATGTAATAAACATGTTTGCTTTAAATACAACACCAAAGGCAGCCACCGGCGCATTGCCATAAGCTACAAGAATCTGATTTAATACGATCGTGGACACACTCATAAGTACCGAGAAAATGGCTGTTGGGAATCCTGTGGCACAAATGCGTGACATCACACCATCAGAAATTTTGAAATCTTTTGGAATGATTGAAAAATATGTACTCTTTTTCAGGAAATACCATACAAAATACAGACTTGCCAGAATATTTCCAATCGTTGTTGCAATCGCCGCGCCTGCCGCACCCATGCCAAATACACTGATAAATACCGGGTCAAGTACAATATTGGAAACAGTACCAATCATACTTCCAATCATGGCTTCTTTACTTGAGCCTTCCGCTCTGACAATAAAGCTTGCTGCCGCCGACCAGATAACAAATGGTGCGCCATAGGAAATATGAAGCACATAGCCCCGGGCAAAATCATAGGTCTGCGCATCTGCACCAAATAATGTCAGCACCGGCTTCATAAAAATCAAAAGCACTGCCATCACGATAATACCAACAACTAATGATGCATATGTCATAAATGCGGATGCATTTTTGACACGTTTCTCGTTATGCTCTCCAAGTGCCATGGATGCTACCGCACTACCGCCCATACCAAACATATTGGCAAAGGCCATTAATAATATAAAAATCGGATTTGTCAGGCTGACGGCCGCCACCTGCAGCGGATCTCCGGTCTGTCCGACAAAAAATGTATCCGCCATGTTGTACACAACCGTCACAAGGCTGCTGATGACACTTGGTATCGCCATCTTTGCTACGGCTTTGGATACTTTCATACTGCTCATTAAAGCATTATCCTGCATCGTTTCTGCCTCCTTAAGCTATTATTTTTTAATATTTATTATTTTTTATATTGCAATAGATGATATATCATTGAGTTTATGTACCACATGATGCTAGGGTCAAAAGGTATTTTGCCCCTAACTTGATGTCACAGATTAACCTCTATCCAGATTCTCGAGCATTTTTTCTGAAATTCTTAAAAATTCCAGCCGTTCTTCTTCGGTAATGCCATCTAATAATAAGGCTTCTGATTCAACAATCTGCTGTCGAATCGCCTCCTGTATTGCTTCTGCTTTTTCTGTAAAAATAATTTTTTTATATCTCGCATCATTTTCATTTGGCACTCTGTGAATCAGACCTTTAGCTTCTAGTGCTTTTAACGCTTCTGTCGCAGTGGACGGTCTGAGTCCAAACTCCTGCTCGATTTCTTTCTGATAAACATCATGTGCCATGGATTCCAGAATAATATAATCTAAAATATTCCCTTGAGCCCCACTGATGCCAACAGCCTCCTGAACCTTCGCCGAACGCCTGCGCAAACGATTTGAAATTCGGTTAATCATCTTGCCGGTTTCCATCTTAAACTGCACCTCCTTATTATTAGATTTCTTCAAACTACTTCGTTTCCTAAGTATATTAATATTATTTTTATAAAATGTCAACATAGTTTTCTAAAAAGCAACTTTTAAATGACTTATCGCAAGCAAACTTTCTTTTTCAATTTCACTAAATGAATCGTTTCGCACTGCCATCGCAAAAATGTCAGGTAAAGTTCATAAAGACTCTACCTGACACGCTTATTTAACATTTTATTTTTCTGCTATTCCTATATTTACTGCTGTGCTAACCATTCGTCCAACTGGCTCTGATATGCAGCCATCAAATCATCAATACCAGCTTTCTTTAAAGCATCCTGGAATTCTGTTAAAGTTTTTTCCCAATCTGCACCTGCAACACCTGAATTTAATGTTGCAAGATACTGCTGTTCAACGTTGTAGCAGGCTGTTAAAGTATTTTCAAGGCCTGTATTATCAATCTGAAAGCCAAAATATTTGGAATGTTCTGTTTCATCTGTAAGCTTCTTCTGTTCTTCTCTGGTTGTTGTTGAACCTGTCCATGGAGTGATAAGGAACTGATTACCATAAAGGAAATCGCTCTGATGATAAGGCACATTTTCTGCTGTTACTCCCTCAGGATATGTTGCAAAGCCATCATCACCCAGTACCCAGTCACGGCCTTCTACACCATAGGTCAATGTATTTGCCAGTTCCTGATTTGTATAAAGAAGATTTACAAATTTAATCGCTGCCTCTGGCTCTTTTGCAGTTACAGGTACACCATAACCAAACTTTGTAATAGATGATGTTGAAATCATCATATCACATACTTTTATAGCCACAAACTCATGACCTGCTGTAGATGTCATATTTTCCAGAGAACCACTTTCCTGCTGCGCTACTTTTGCTGCACCGACTTCACTCTTAAGCAGTGTGTCTCCATAATCCTGGGCAGTTGAAGCATCTTTATAAATCAGACCCTCCTGATACCATTTTGCCGCACGTTCCGCCATCGTTTTAAATTCATCTGTAAAATATTTACATTCTACAGTATCTGTATCTGCATCTGTGACAACAAGCTGATAACCATCGCCAAGAATATCCACGGAGCGGTTTTGTGAAAATTCATCCGGTCCATTCATAAATGCATTTGGATAAAGTACAGTACCCATGGCATCATTATTTACGAAACCACCATATCCCGCTGCGACAACATCCTTCATAATAGCTTCAACTTCTGACCAGGTCGTTGCATTTTCAGCATCTTCAAGATGTCCTGTTTCTTCAAGTGCATCTTTGCGGATCAGAATATTTTGAAAAGCTGCAATATCACGATAATTGCCTATACCGTAAATACCATCATTAAATTTGCAGCCATTTAACAGATTGCCCTGAATATCTTTGATATCCTGTCCAACTGTATCCAGATATTCCGAAATATCCATCAACTGCCCTGCACTTAAAAATGATGTATATGAACCTCCAGGGATTGGGGTAAACTGCATCAAATCAAGGTCATCACCACCCTGAATCATCATCGTTACCTGTGTACCATATGTACCGGCTTCAACCCATTGAACGTCAACGTGAACATTAATTTGTGATTCCGTAATCTCATTGACTTTTTCCAAAATGCCCTCAGATACAGATGTATCTACAGGTGCCAGGGACATAAGTGCTACCTTAATGTCTGCAACTTCGCCATCATCTTCATCATCTTCATCATCTGCCACATCTGTGTTATCCTGATTTTCAGACGCTTTAGTATCTGCGGTTGAAGCATCACCGGAAGATGTGCTGTTTTCTGTTTTACTGCAGCCTGCTGTTACGGTTACTACCATCCCCATTGCAAGTAATAACGCTGCGATTCGTTTTTGTACCATAAAAACTGCCTCCTTATACATTTTCCCCTTAAATTTATTTAAATGATTTATTCATTTAACCTCTGAGTTTTTTCATCATTGCGATATGGCGGGCGCACTGTTCCAGAGCATTGTAGCCGCCCTCGTCCTCATATTCTGTAACGATATAGCCATCAAAATCTGTTGATGCGATGGTTGGGATGATTTCTTCATATGGAATTGCCGGTTCGTGAAGATTTTCATCCACATAATGGCATTTGCCGTGCATTTCAAAGCAATATGGCATAATGCGTTTAAGACCTTCCAGTTCTTTTTTGATGTCCTTTTTAAACTGTACAAAACCGTAAAAGCTGTTAATAACATCGGATAATGCAGGGCATTTTTCAATTTCACTTTCCATGATTTTTAATGCTTCAGCTCTTGACACTTCATCATATTTTAATTTTGCACAATAATTTAACTGTTCTACCGTAGCACCTTTTCTTAAGGCTCTGTCCCAGATTGGTTTGTTTGGTTTTGTTGCAAAGCATCCAAAATCAGGAATAAATCCAAGATATTTGCTGCCTGTTTTTTCAATCACTTCCAGATATTCAAGCATTGCCGGTGTCACAGGGCTTTCCGGGTTATGAATTTCAATACCGACACGCACGTTGTAGGCTTCTGTGTATGGTGCCAGTCTTGCAAGACCGTGTGGTGATAACAGATACTGTTCTCTCATCACTGTACATCCTAGTTTATTTGCTGACATAATATCTGTAATCGCTCTTGCCACCATCTCGTCCTCTGTCAGGTCGCGATGTTTTAACATACCGCAGTCCATGTTTGCGCCATAGCAAATCGGTGCAATACCATATTTATCTTTATAAGTTTCCACCTGATGTAAAAATTCATCAGACACAAATGGATATGACGGAATAGACTGTGCCGCTACAATTTCATAGCCTTCCGCGCCCATTTTTGCAACTTCACGCACACAACCTTCAAAATCCAACTGCCCATTTAAATACATTGTTTCAAGTGAAAACAATGTCACTGCTGTTTTTATATTTGCCATAATATTATCCATCCTTTTTGAATTTTTTTATTTTACCGTGTTACCTATTTAAACTGTTGTATCTGTGTTGTCCTGAACTATTTTATTTTTCAGACAAGACATCTGAATACTGACAGTCCGCCGTTAGAATCCGTCATATAGATATAACCTCTGTCATCCACAAGCACATCCTCGCATCGTGCAATCACCTGTCCGTCATTCATCATCGGCGGAATCGGCCAGCAATCCTCTTTCGGATCCTCCGGAATATAGTAGGCAATCTCTCTTAAATTAAACACATCCGACGTATCATACACACGAATACCGCCATTAAAACATGTCAGATACTGACGGTCCGGTCGGTCCTCGTAGTGCGGCTGTCCCTGAGGCTGATGGAAGTTATGGAGGCCAGGTCTTCCACCCTTTTCAACATAATTTTTAAATGGTGCATCCTCCGGAACAGAGTATGGGGGAAAGAGTGATACCAACGTCGGATGTGTTTTATCCGAAATATCGACAATACCTGCAAACTGAGCCTGATGCTTTGTACCGCCCATTTCCTGGGTCAAAATCAGGTAGTTATCATTATAACCACTCATCGGCAGCGCTGTATGACAGGAAATAAAATCTGAAAACGGAGGGTCAATCTTTAAGCTGCCAACATATTTTGGCCGGGTTGGGTCTTTAACGTCCAAAATAATTAATCCATAACCACAATAGGCAAGATATGCATATCCATCCTTGACCTGTGGCATATGTAAATGATAATGCTTATATCCTGGATATGGACACAGTGCATCCGGGTCAATTTTGCTTGTATCCCAATCTACATGATCCATGCCGTCAAGCCACTGTTCCTTCAAATACCAGCGGCCGACTTCTACAGGATTTGCCGGGTCAATAATATCAATAATTCTCAGAATATTATTCAAAAATCCCGGACAGCTTGAGGTTGTATATACATATCTGCCACCTGCATAAAAGTTTCTGTGTGTATTGATACCATCAATGCCTTCACCGCCGCCATTACTCCAGAAACCAAGCAACTTTGGATTCATCGGGTCTGTTTTGACATCCCAGATTTCAATACCTGCATCGTAATCATCATAATCAACGCCCTCCATCGGAAGGAAACGAACACGCTGACCGGAGGCTGTAATCATGATGCCATCCGCAATCTGGATTTTTGGATGCACTGTGCCTGATTTTCCTCTCGGGTCATCCAGATGTTTGCAAATAATATTGTCCATATCTGTCACATCAAGAATCTGCCAGCCCTGATGATAATAAGTCGTCACATATAAGTAATATCTGCCGTCCACAACCTGCAGTGCCATCTGAAATCCCGGCTGTCCGTTCAGGTCATGATAAGCAACTCTTTCCATATTTTTAGATAAAGGTTTCTCCACACGTATCATTTAACACTCCCCCATCTGGAACTTTTTATAATGTTTACTTCATTTAACTTTTAAATACAATCACCTGATTGCTGCTTCTAAACTATGCATTTCAATCTTTAATCACCATTGTGCGGGTGCCGCAGTTATCAATATTCATATACTGATGATTTGGTCCGATTGGCATGTATGGAGAACGGAATAATAATGTTAAATCCACGTTATGCTCGCCTTCTGCAATGCCGCCAGGGCAAAAAACTTTAATCGTTGCCGGTTCAATCACCTGCCAGAATTCAGAATAGCAATGTTCAAACTCTACAGGGCTGAATTCTTTGCCGTTGATACAGAATTTAATCAATTCGTTTGGTACGGCTTCACCATCAAGCTTCACTTCAAATTCTTCAAATGTCGAAAGAAAATGTCCACGATAATAGTCTAACTTCACCTGAAACTGATAACCGATTTTCTTTCCGTTCACGTAACAGTGCTGTAAACTGTCTTTGACAATCACGTTGTCAATGTTGTTTAATTTTTTTGCGTATGCCATATTGCTTCACTCCTTATAATGTATGATTTGCAGGGATTCACCCTCCTAACATCCGTCAGGATTTCCCCTTTCATTGTTTAAATTTATATCTTTTTTGTTTTACCTTCGTGTCGATACGATTACTGATTTTCATTTTTCTCTTTCTCATAGGCAACATCAGTATAGCAAAAAACGAAACAGCCCAGCACCCTTATAAGAATCCTGTTCTGTTCCGTTTTTTGACTTGTTTTTATTTAGTTTTTGAATATGCTCTGATGGTTCACTTATTTACCGTATAATTTTTGACTTTTGAGCAAATGCACACATTAACAACACTACCGTTCCATAGGTTCTATCCAAACACCCGCAAATTCATCAGGTTCAAGATGAATGTCAAAATTTAACCTGCCATCCTTTACCTGCTGTTTTTGTACAATGCGCCGTGGTACACATATATTACGCAAATATTGAATATCTGGATGTGTCATATATTTTTCAAAACCCATTTCTTTCCACACATCCAACACACTGCCCTGCTGCTGGTTCACTCTCATAATTTTAATCCTGTAAGGACCATCCGCAAGTCCGGTAAGTATGACTGACAGTTTCATTGTCTGATAATTTTCAAAATAATGCTCCAGTTCTTCTTTTTTGATACAGTCTTCATCCGTAAAATAATATTTATAGTCTAATTTTTGCACATTATGACATATCATCTTATAACTGTGGCTGTTATCTGTTGTCAACATGTATTGTTTGTTCTGGGCAACAATGTTTCCATATAATTCATTCAGAAATTGCAGGGCATAACCCGATGGTTTGACAATTCCATCTTTAGACAAAAGACCTGTACCTCCATGAAGCAATTCATTGGAATCATAATATTCCGTCACATAATCGCTGCCAATAAAATACGCAGATGTCTGAATATATGGATAACATTCTATCTGATTTTTAATCATCCAACAGGCTTTATAACAACTGTCATTCATATAATTTCTGTCTGAAACTGTCATATTCCACTCGGTAAAATAGACCGGCACTTTCGCCATACCTTTTTCATCCAGCATCTTTCGTAGATTTTGCGCACATTTTTTCATATGTGCTATATCTGTACTTTTTCTGAAATTCACATCGCTGATTTCTTTTTCCGGTTCATAGGCATAATAAAGCGCAGATACAAAATCGGGTGTACATTTTTGCTTCGCCCACTGGGATAAAAATTGCTGCATGGATAATTTAGAATAATCAAATTTTAACCCGCATCCACCAAATTGCAGACAAGTGTTGTATGACTGTATGATATGCTTTGTCGTTTCAAATATTTTAAAATATTCATTCATGGCATTTGAATCGCCCCATTTAGTTTCCGGAAACCACAACTCCATGCGCCATGTATTAAGCAGATTGCCATAACGATATTTCAAATTTTCCATCAGGGCATCACAAATTTTTGTCCAGTCTTTGATAAAAAGCGTCTGTTCCCGATGGGAATCACTATCTGCGATTTCGTTTAAAGGCTTTTTCAGATCCCTCATTAATCTTCGCGGTTTCGCGCCAAGTTCAATATGTGCCTTTAACTTATGTTCCGCCAGGAAATCCAACACCTGATTCAATCGCGAGAAGTTATATGTGCCTTTTTCTGAATGAATATCCAACATCATCTCCGGTGAAAAAATATTCCAGAACCGCACATAGGTGATGTGCATCTGTTTTTGCAACAATAATACGTGTTCCTGCACTTCGGATTTTAATAAATCCGCCGCCATACCAATATTAACCGTATCACACAAAACCTCGCCATAAAGTTGTTGATCTGCCTGCCGCACGTCTGCTCGACAAATCACTTCGACGTCTTTATCTGATTTTGGAATTTCATTTTCTGCTGTCATATTTTCCAGAAAATAATCCGACATTCTTTTAACCAACTTCATATCTGTGGCTTCAGAACTTTTCTCTTTATCAGTTTTTAAATTTTTCCTGTATTCAGACGGTGTACATCCATAAAATGCTTTAAAGGTTTTATTAAATGCTTTTGAATTTGAAAATCCATTTGTATAAACAATTTTTGTTACCGGAATGTCTGTATACAATAAATCCTCCACGGCATGCTGCATACGCACATTTGTCAGATATTCAAGAAATGTCATGCCATAGGTTTTCCTGAAAAACCGCGCCAGATAGCTTGTGGATAAATACAGATGCTCTGCCAGATCCTTCAGGCTGATTGGCTGGTCATAATTAGTGCGGATGTAGTTATTAATATGATAAATCCGGTTATCGGTACTGTTCTGTTTCTTAGAAAGCTTATCGTCAGGCGTTTCAAGGAAATTTTCTGCCAGACAGTGTAAAATCTGATATCCGAGGGCAATATATTCAAAATTCTTCTCTTTATCGTAGATTTGTAAATAGTAATTCAGGAAATCTTTGATTCTGCAGCGAAGTTCATCATACTTTTGCTCTGAAAATTTCTCAGATACATCTTCTGCTAAATACATTTTTGCAGATATATCTGCAATCAACACATAAGAAAATGTAATCTGCGCAAACAAACTGTTTGCTGAGGTTTTAATCTCATGCCAGCAGTTTGGATTAATCACACGAATATCTTCTTTTTGCAAATACGATACGCCGGAATCTGCCGTCACCGTAACAGTTCCCTGCATGACAAAAATCAGTTCCAACTCCTGATGGAAATGCCCAGCTATGTAATTGTCATTTTTGATTTCTACAGAAATTCGATTTCTCTTTGTATACAAACGTTCAAGTTCCATGAGTACTCATCCTTTTGGTGGTTTGTTTTGTATAATATAATTTACTGCATTAGTGAAAGAATTCTTTGTTCACTCCACAAATCATTTGGGAAAATAGATATATCATTCTTATGTTTTCTGATGATTCTTGTCGGTTCTATTGTATTATCATAAACATGGAGAATATCACAAATTAATAGTAATTCTTTAATGTTTGCAAGAGATTTTTCATATCTGGATATTATTTTATTTTTTTCAACATTATGTCCACCTTGAGCAACTCGTGCCTCAACTCTTGCCACATTTATATAAGAATCAACAGTTAAAACAAAAATGCATTTAATAAAATAACCTTCCTTCTTCGCTTTCCTTAAAATTTCAAGCTTGTATTCAGAAGACAAAACTGTTTCAAACGTAAAATCTCTTTTTTCTGAAATTGCTAAATATCTCTTTTTATCTACAAAACTTGCTGCTTTTTCGTTATTCATTCCTGTCGATGCAACAACATCATCTGCATTTGTATATTCGCCTATTTTTTCAAAGTATTGTGTGATTGTGCTTTTGCCTGAACCATTTGGTCCAGCCAATACTAATATCATCGGTTTTTTAGTTGACATACTTTCTTTCTCCATCAGCAAGTTCAACATATGCTCTCTTAGATATAACATCATACTTTGCTATCGGTTTTTTACAAAACTTTGCTTTAGACAATGCAGAACGTACAGCCTCCGTTGCTCTATTATCCATCTCTGCATCACTTTGGCTTATTATTTTATTTTTGACTAAATTATCATCCTTTGTGACAATTTTTACAGAAAATTTTCCAACTTTTTTTTCAAGTGCTGCCATCATTATCTTTCCTTTCATTTATAATTATATAAACCAGTTATATTTTCACTTACTCTTTTTATTATAAGATACTCTCAAAAATCTTTTCAATCATATCTCCACCGACAAATACCATATTCTTACGACAACTTATTGATTTTCATGTCATATAATAAAGTACTTTGTCATTTATGCTAAAATAGATTTACCAAGTGCATAACTACGTTTTATCTACCTTTCTACTACAACATCTCCCCATGCAGCAATAGCATATGCCAATGCCAGTTTCTTATGTTCTTTATTCATTGCATTTTTCAAAAATATTTCTACTTTTTCTGATGCATAAAGTCCTAATGTTTCATATGCAGTAACACGAACTAATTCTTTTCGGTCTTTCGCTAATCACATTAACACCCTTGTTGTTACTGGATATTCCTGAAATAGACACTCTGCAGTTTCCACTCTTACCACCCAGCTTTTATCATTCGCCCATCCAATAACACGCTTTATTTGCTCTTTTGATAATTCATCCATCTCTTGATATTTATATAGGATATCTAGTTTTTCATCCTCCGATAGCATTATTTCACCTTCTAACCAAATACATTGTTTTTTCTCATTTTTAATTGTACTGTTTCTTTTCTTTCTTAACAGATCCCATACTGACAATAAGATTGTTTAAGAGAGCATAACCTCGATAAAACGCGATGTTCTCAATATACTTCTGTCTTGTATTTTCATTTGTAACATTCCTGTGATTTCACAGATCTTTTTTTCCCAGCTTTTCAATTCTAATTTTAACTCTTGAACATCATAAGATTGTGCAGAAAAATAAAATTCAAGATCTCGATCTTGATTCATAGAACAAATAAATTTTGCCAAGTTGTGTCGAATTAATTTTGCCTCCGAGATATTCCAATCCATTGTTTTGAAATTTATGTTACCTCGATTACTTAATAAAATATACTGTATGCTAATACTATCCATTTGCAATAACGGTAATAAGTCCACATTTGTATCAATTCTATTCATAAACTTAAAAAACATTCCACCATATTTCTTGTTACAGTGAATTTCTACATCTTCTCTCTGAAGGAAACAATTTATAATTTGATTTGATTTGCCTAATGTGGCCACTCCAATAGGATACTTTATCACAATACCGTTCTTCATTTGCATCTGGTCAAACAAGTTGACCGCACATAACGCCGGAAAACGAACTTCATCATCAGCAGAAGAATCAATACTGTATGTGTACCGCAACACCGTATTTCTCATGTTCTATGCCTCCCCATATAGTCAAGTCTTTTTTCCTTTAAAATAAAGGATTTTTTAATGTATCATCAATAAATATCTCAGAAGAATGAGCCATAAGAATGGACATTTTTCTGTATCTGGGTACGAAAATAGTGGATTTTTGGTAGGGTACACGAAACAAAACGTCTTCTTTCTTCGTTCTACATGGTCTTGTGTGTACCCATCCATCTACGGCAGCGAACCTCCCATGTCTACCAGGAACAGCAGACTTTCTCTGCGTCCTAACTTCTCTCATCCCGCCTGTCCATAACCAAGGTGTCAAATCAGCTCCTTTGCAGGATCTGCCCTATGGAAAATATTCCTTCCGACTACTGGTTCATTCTTTGCTTGTTGTATTACTGACTTCTGTCCTGTAGCAACACCTTCCGGTGGACGTTTTCCTGCTACATTCCGTTTGTACGTTACTTCCAACTCCTTATAACTTTAAGACAATGCATTTCTTACAGCATTTTTAATACCAATTATACCACCGTAAATTTGTCTAACATATTTTGTGCGATGTTTTGAAATTCCTCCGGCAAGTGATCTCATGTGATAATGCATTCCTTTTGTTGCACTTATATCTATTCTGAAATTTTTACCATGTCGCCAAACAGTTAGTTCACTATCTCCAAACATATAGTTATTTTTGCCATAAACTACTTTTCTTTTAAATATATGTGTTTTTACTGTTATCGCACCTATTGTTCTTGATGCACCGAATCCTATTCCACCCCACATGAATCCATCACAGAAACCATTCACTGCAGATTTTCCAGCTTTTTTAACAGATTCCTTAAAGCTCTCACCATGTGATATAGAACGAACCGTTGAAACAGCAGCACTACTACCTGCAGAAATAGCCCCCGCAATAACAGCAGTTTTCGCTCCTGCAATTAATGCCGGAATTGCAGCTGCAGCTCCTCCTGTTACAACTGCAGCTGTTATTCCAACAGCAATTGCAGTTACACCAATAGCAATTTTAGCCCAATTAGGAAGTGACCAATTACCATTATTATCAAAACGATTCACTGGATTATCTAAACAATACGCAAATATATTATAACTCTGTAATTCTCCTTCTGCCCCAAGTTGTTCAACATCATCCGCACTGATCCATCTTCCAATTTCAGGATCGTAGTATCGGCTGCCAACATAGTACAGGCCTGTTTCATCATCCGCAATATAGCCTCTGTATCTCAGCGGGTTTCTATAACCTAATTCTGTGTTTCCATCGACTTTAAGCAGTTTTCCCCAGCTGTCATATGTATAGTTTACAACAAAGTTTCCACTGCCGTCAATCAGTCCGATGATATCTTTCTGTCCGTTGCGTACATAATAGTATTCAACGCCATTATAGACCATGGATACAACTTCGCCGGCACTGTCATAAATAAACTGAGTTGTATAGATCACACTGCCATCCATCGTTTCGCATCGTTCACCTGTGAGCTTATCTCCGGCAATTGTATATTTATGATTTTTGCCGCCTGCAAAGTCCAGTTTGCTAAGACGCATGCCGGATTCATCATAAGTAAATATCAGTGTATTGCTGCCATCGCCGCTGTTCATGGAAGCAAGGCGTTTTCCCTGTGTCCATTCCATGGACCATGCCCCATAAGTCAGCGGATTACCAATCGCATCATAGGTAACAGCCCTGCCATCAACAGATACCAGTTTATCACGCCATACATCATCATATGCATATACAACGGCTGTTTCAGGTGATACAGGTAATGCCGCTTCAGTTGTCATGGCATAGGTGCATTTTTTCTGAATATTACCAGCTGCATCATAAAGATAGGTCACTGTCTTGCCCAGATGATGATTGTTTTCACGAATCAGGCGGTTAAGTTCATCATATACATAAGTCGTTATACCCTGATTGTCTGTGATACTTGTGATGTTGCCGTTGCCATCATAAGTATAAGCTATATGATGGCTTCCTGTGTCCATAGATGCTACCTGTGATGACTGGCTGCCGTTTGTGCCTGCCATATAATGATATTTAGTCACAAATGGTGTACCTGTATTCCATGTTCTTGTATCAAGTCTGCCAAGCGCATCTGTCACTTTTGCGATACGGTTACCATTGCCTGTATATGCCGCAGTTGTCCTGATATATTCATTTTCATCTGAAGGATTGACCGTACGTCCTTCTGTCGGATTGCCATAAGCATCATAACTAAATGTATATTTGCAGTTTGCTGCACTGACGGAAGAAGTCACATTATGACGGCTGTCATAGGTATATTTAAAATTCCGGCCTTTGGCATCCACCAGTTTTGTCATATTGTTATTGCTGTCATATTCATAAGATTCAGCCTGTTTCGCTGCATCTTTGCTGCTCAGGACATTGCCTTTTTCATCATATGTAAAACTCTGTCCAAACTGCTCTTTAAAGAAAGACAGTCCATCAAAATAAGCTGCATTCGCGTTATGGCCATAGATCAGGCTGACACGGATGGTACTGTATGCCTTTTTAGCAACAACCGCATCACTTAAATACTGCCAGTCTGAAACTGCCGCACCGAAATTGCTGTTGAACGTATCCTGTGTGCCATCTGTATTGACAAATACCACTTCTGTACCAAAAGTATGTTCATCTTTGATAGGTACACAGTCTGCAGCACCCCATGCATTGACCACATAGACATCACCCGCTGCACCTGAGATATTTAAAGTCTGTGTCAGTTTCTTGATCTTACTGCCTTCACCTGTGATACGCAGGACTCTTGAATCCATCGGTCCATGTTTTGCAGATACAGACGGACCTGCAGAAAGCGATGTAAATGTTTTGATATAATCTGACAGAACACAGCCACTGTAGCGTGTACCGCTGTTCAGATAAGTAATAAAATACCACACCTGTCCTGCAGCTGATGTAATGTGTTCCAAAATATCTACTTCCATATCCTGTGTCACAACCCCCAGCGCGCCATAACCTGTACCGGCACCATTTCGGACATTTAAGATATCTGTGTTGACCATGCCGCGTTCAACATAAACTGCGGGCTTGGCAAGATTAAAGCTCTTGCCCGCGCCGCTGCCTCCGATAACTACCGTATTGAGGTTTCGCTGGTGCTTTCTTCCCTCCAGACCCATGCGCACATTCTGCGTAAACAGCTTATTTTGCTCCAGCCTTTTGTCCCAGTATTTCTCTGTCCATGGGTTCTGGCATCACCCCTCTTGGCAGAATCTTGTTCCTCACCCCTGCGGTAATTGCGTCGAGTGGAGAAATAGATGCCGATACCCATTCTATATGCACACAAAGCACAACATGAAAGGAGGGGCGTCGATGGCTTTTAACAGCACCTCATTCACGATGTCCGTGGAGCGCTGTTCTTTCAGAAGATCATTTCTCATTTCATTGATGGTGTTGACCACAACGCCATGCTCGTATTTGTCCAGTGTGAGGACACGTTTTTCTTCTTTCCCATAACTTAGCGCTCCTGTTCTTGGGATTTAGGTTGACGGTTCTGCTCCAACGCACGGTATAAAATGTCAATACCGAATGTACAAAAAATATTATATAAAAATGTACAGTCTGTCTGTCTTAAATAATCTTTTAGCCTATATGATTTTCCTGATATTGGCACTACATATGCATGATGTAATATTCTATCCAAAAAATTTAAAATCATGGATACTAGAAGGGCAAGCATAAAAACTTATCGAAATTATGAGAAAAACTTATCGAAATTATAAGAAACATTTATCGTACACGCAAAAAACCGCAGACACGACGCTTTCCATCATGCCTGCGGCTTTCTCTTAAGTTTAATTTTAATGGGTACTTTTATAAGTACTTTCGATTTTCACCGAATACGTTACAAAGTTTTAAAGCACTGTATGCTTTAATTTATTCTTCCTTGGCAGCTTCTTCTGTACCTTCTTCAGCTTCATCCTCAGGAACAAAGTTTCTGATAGCATCTACAGTAACAACAACTGCTTCAGGGTCTGTCATCAGGTCAATCTCAGGATTCTTTGCGATATCCAAATCTTTAACATGAATTGTATCGCCAACCTTCAATTCACCGACATCGACTTTAACTTTATCTACCAATGCTGCTGGCAGTGCTTTGTATGCGATTTCGCTGATGTTTTCCTGTAATGCACCTTCCTGCAGTTTGTCGTGGTTGACAATCACAATCGCTGCTGTCGAATGTACTTTTTCAGTACTGATCAATGCCTGGAAATCCATCTCATCGACACGTCTTTGCATTGAGTTATAATCTACTTCCTTAATCAGGACATCGTAGTCCTTACCTTCGACGTTCAACATAATCTGGCTGCCCTTACCGTCAGTCTTGATGAGCTGTTCTACATCTTTACGCTGCATCTTCAATGGAATAGAACCTTCGATTTCTTTTCCAAACAGATTACCTGTAACGTAACCTTCTCTTCTCAGTTTCTTTGCTTTGACATCCATGCTTCTCTTTTCAGCTTTTAAAGTATTCATTTATCTTTTCCTCCAAAAATCTGAATTGCTTAGCAGCCTTCAACAAAGAGGTTTTGTTAAGTAGTTCTTTTTCTTTACGGTTCATATTATAGCAGTTATATAACAAACAGATTAACCAAATCTTTATTTTTTTTGCACGCTTTTTTGTGCATATTTTACCCGGCTTAAAATTAAACAATTAACAATCTGCGGTGATTCACATGCTTACCAAATTCCGGAAGAAATATCATGCTTTCTCTATCCGGATCTAAATCATTTTGCATCATCGGCGGCATATATGATGATGTGAAACAAAAACCATATGTAATATCATGATATCCCTGAGCCAAACCGCCTTCTTTTCTGACCTTTAACACAGCAGGTGTCAACACAGACCAGTGTGTATGAAAATCTGTTTTCATCTCTTCATATGTATAATCTTCACCATTAATATGCCAGATGATATCTTCTTTTTCAAATCGTTCACCATCAATTATCAGTGTTCCCGGACGAAGTTGACTTAAAAAGATTCCCCTATAATAAGGCAGACGTACCTTTAGCTGAAATCCAACAACTTCACCATCTTTTTTTATATTTCTAAATCCAACTGACTGAATAACTTCTCTTTCCATATATCTGCACTCCCTTAATCACCAATATAGTTTTTAAGCATAATATGCTGTTTTCTGAGTGTCTGTCCGACTTCATAGCCCGGATCATATTTATCTGCGCCTTCATATTCACTGAGCAGATAACCATCCCATCCATTTTCCTGCATTACTTCAATAATACGTTTATAAGGAATAGTTGTTTCTTCAAAATCGTCACTCATACGAATAAACTTTGCATGGCAGCAGTAAACATATGGCAGAAGCGGAATCATATCTTCCGGAACGTTTGGTTTATAATTAGGATTTACATATTCACCTTCATCAAATTCTGTTCTAAATACGCTGAAGTCAATATTAATTCCAAAATTCTTAGTACCGGTTTCTTCGATAAATTCCACAAAATCATGCACCATCTTACCATTTAGGTTTGTCGGTGTATGTACCTCAGGGCACATCTTAATGTTTAATTCTTCTGCCAGCGGAAGTGCCATCTTTATAATCTCTCTCCAGTTATCTACAGGGAAAAGATGTTCATCGATCACCGGCATCTTTGTACGCATTACCGAAAATCCAAGTCGATGTGCCAGACGAATATCACGTGCTAACATCTCATAGGCTTCCTCAGTTGTCAGATCTCTGTCACCTAATACATGGGAATCAATCCAGTTACCATATTCTACCGGTATGATTTCATATTTGTCACAAAGGCGGAACCACTTTTCAACCCACTCGTCTGTTGGATAGGGATAATTTTCAATATGTGTATTAGCAAGAATTTCTATGCCATGAGCTCCCATATCATATATATCTTCAAAACAATCCTCCAATGTTTTTGTCAGACCAAACTCTGCTGAATAACTATATAAAGCTACACCTCTTTTTGGTCCTTTTCTGTCATAAACATACATTCGTTACTCCTCCTCCAAATTTATCTTTCTATTTAAATAACAACAGGAACAAGTTAGTCATTTAGACTTACTTTGTTCCTGTCGTTATTATAGCAAATTCATTTATTAATTTCCAGTTTTTCTCATTACTTTTATTCCTGATATCATAACGATGCCATAGTTAAAAGGTAATGATTTTCTGACTTGATGTCACAGATTACTCCCCATCTAACGCCATCCGCTGTCAAATTTACTGCGCGCAAATACAATACTGTCCACACCGAGCAAAATCAGATAAATTCCAATGATGAATCCAACTGAAAAGATTGCTACGTTTGGTGAAATAATCATTATAAATCCAAGGATAATACCAAGAATATTTAAAATCAGTGTGAAATAATAATAAAATGGTCCTGCTGCAATTCTGATAAAGTTTAAATGTGTCAGTCTGGAAATCGAATGTGCGATAAACCAGATTGGCATGAGCAAAGAAATAATCCATACCCCCGCATTCGGATAACAAAGCAGCATCAGACCTGCCAGAATACTTAACACACCTGTCACAAGGGAAAGTGTTGGTCCAATGCCAACATATCTTTCTGTTTTTGCATAAAATACAATATCTACGATACCTGTGATTACAGCCATAATACCATAAATAATCACAGCCCATCTTAAAATAGATGCCGGATGAATGAAAGAAATCAGGCCAACAATAATCAACAAAATACCCTCAATCAATTCAACCCATGCATATTTTGAACGATTTCTCATTTCTGTGCGCCTTCCTCTCTCTCAAGAATCTCCATAAATTCTTCACCTGTAATTGTTTCTTTTTCATACAGATAAGTTGCCAGTTCATCCAGCTTACTTCTGTTATCTTTAAGAATCTGAATCGCTTTCGCGTGTTCTTTCTTCACAAGTTCAACAACCTTTTTATCGATTTCCTTCTGTGTATCTGCTGAACAGCTCAAAGATGTATCGCCGCCAAGGTATTGATTGGATACTGTTTCCATGGCAACCATATCAAATTCATCTGTCATACCATAACGGGTAATCATTGCTCTGGCAAGCTTTGTAGCCTGCTCAATATCATTGGAGGCACCTGTTGTGATCTCACCAAATACAACTTCTTCTGCTGCACGACCGCCTGTAAATGTGGCAATCTTATTTTCGATTTCTTCTTTGGTCATCAGGTACTTGTCACCCTGTTCAACCTGCATTGTATAACCAAGTGCGCCGGAGGTTCTTGGAATAATCGTAATTTTTTGCACAGGAGCAGAATGACTCTGCAGGGCAGCCACAAGCGCATGTCCGATTTCGTGGTAAGATACAACTTTACGCTCATGATCTGAAAGCACCGCATTTTTCTTCTGATAACCAGCGATAACAACTTCAATACTTTCTTCAAGGTCAGCTTGTGTCACAACAGAACGGTTCTGACGCACTGTACGCAAAGCTGCTTCATTAATAATATTGGCAAGTTCAGCACCGGAGGCACCGGAGGCCATTCGTGCGATTGTGTGGAAATCCACATCGTCTGCAATACGGATTTTCTTTGCATGTACCTTCAAAATTGCTTCACGGCCTGCAAGATCAGGCAGTTCCACAGGCACACGTCTGTCAAAACGTCCCGGACGGGTAAGCGCCGGATCAAGGGATTCCGGACGGTTTGTTGCCGCCAGAATAATAACACCGTTGTTGCCTTCAAAGCCATCCATCTCTGTCAGCAACTGGTTTAAAGTCTGCTCACGTTCATCATTGCCGCCGACCTGACCGTCACGCTTTTTACCGATAGCATCAATTTCATCGATAAAGACGATACAAGGGGCTTTTTCTTTGGCCTGTTTAAACAGATCACGAACTTTAGAAGCACCCATGCCGACAAACATCTCAACAAATTCTGAACCGGACATTGAGAAAAATGGTACATTTGCTTCACCGGCAACAGCTTTTGCAAGCATTGTTTTACCTGTTCCCGGAGGGCCTACAAGCAAAATGCCTTTTGGCATTGACGCACCAACATCTGTGTATTTCTTTGGATTGTGCAGATAATCAACGATTTCTGCCAGATTTTCCTTTGCTTCATCTTCACCGGCAACATCACTGAAATGAATGCCTTCTGTGGACGGCACATACACTTTGGCATTACTCTTACCCATGCCAAATGCCATGGAGTTTTTGCCGCCTGCCTGTTCCATCAACTTTTTACTGATATAGCGTCCAAATGCAATAAAAATGACAAGTGGAAGCACAGTTGTAATCAAAAGACTTAAGATTGGTGATGTTGTCTTTTCAATATCCTTTGAAAATGTAGCACCACAATCATACAGACGCTGTGTCAATGTCGGGTCATTCATCGTTCCGGTCTTGTAAATATTCTTATCATCCTTATCTGAGAATACGATCTGAGAATCACCGACCTCCACCTGACCGATATTTTGATCTTCAATCATCTTCATAAATGTACCATAATCAACTTCTGACACTTGCGCCTTCATCAAAAGCGGTGACACAATGAGATTAAATAAAACCAGCACAAGAATTACAATACCATAGTAGTAAATCAACGGTTTTTTAGGTGATTTAACTTCTTTCATAATGCGTTACACTCCTTTTTTAGTTTTTAATAATATCCTGCTTTTATTTCTTAACACCAGATATCACATCATTTGTCTATATTGTACGCATTCCATACCCTTTTTTCAATTTACAAAAAACGATTTCTGTATAAATATATCTAAAATTTTTATAAACTTGAATGTATTAAATTATTCAATTCTTTTTCGACAAGACATTTATTGACATTTGTTGATTTTCAATTTAGACTATATTCAAATTTATTTTTTCGCACGAAAGGAAAATCCTATGAATACTATTTTATTTGATTTAGACGGCACACTGCTGCCGATGGATATTGAGATCTTTACAGCCGCCTATTTTAAAGGACTTGTCACCAAACTTGCGCCTTACGGCTACGACGCCGAGTCCTTGGTCAAAGCCGTCTGGGCAGGCACAAAAGCTATGGCACTAAATGACGGTCAGGTGACAAACAAAGAAGCTTTCTGGAAAATTATCTCTGAAACGCTTGGTGAACGCGTTTTTGAACACGAAGCAATTTTTGACGATTTTTATATTAATGAATTCAAACATGTCAGGGAAGTCTGTGGTTTTAACCCACTTGCCGCATCTCTGATTAAAAAGCTTAAAGCAAACGGCTATCGTGTTGCCCTTGCAACCAATCCGATTTTTCCACAGACCGCCACATATGAGCGTATTGGCTGGACCGGACTTACACCTGATGATTTCGAGCTTGTGACAACTTATGAAAATTCTTCACACTGCAAACCAAATCCTTCCTATTACCTTGACGTTACATCTTCTCTTGGTGTTTGTCCCAATGACTGTCTGATGGTTGGCAACGATGTCACAGAGGATATGATTGCAGAAAAAGTCGGTATGTCTGTATTTTTGCTCACAGACTGCCTCATCAATAAAGATGAAAAGGATATCACTGTTTATCAGCGCGGGGGCTTTGAAAATCTTGCGGAATATCTGAAAGTTAATTTGTAAATCACTAACCAAAATACCCACAGATAAATTTGTTATTAACTAACAAATCTATTGTGGGTATTTTTTTATGTGTTCTTCTATTTTTATGTGTGTGTTTATCTTTATGCTTTTAATACATATTGATATGAGTGTCAAAAGTAAATTTTGCCACTCATTGATGTATACGAATTGCTACATTGCTACGCAATTCACGCAATTCTCGACCACCTCAAACTCCCATAAAATGTCGTGTACACGCCATTTTATTACGTTTTCGGTGTTCGGCGTGTCAATAAGTCTAAAGTGCTCATTTGTGCAAGCACAATCGCAATTTAGGCTTTTGACACTTACATCATATATTACAGACTTCTCAAGAAGTTATAGTCATCCTCAGCACAGCGGATAGGGTCGTTGTTGCCGCCTTCGTAGCCGTAGTATTCACGTTCACTGACATACGCTTCTGTACCCTGTGCTTCACATGCATCTACAAGTGTTCTCCAGTCGATGATACCTGTGCCAAGCTTGCCATTCCATGTACGTGCTGCATAAAGCATTCTTGCCTGCTCTGCGGAGAAGAAGGAGAAACCTCTCTCATAGCCTGTCTGTCCTGCCTGTGGGTGTTCCGGTTTTACAGGTGCACCAAGTGCCAGCACTTCTTTAGGAAAATGTTCAAGTTCATCATCACTGACAGCTACACGATTTGCTTCTTTAACATGAATCATTGGGAATCTGCCCGGATATTTCCTGATAAATTCAACAGGATCAACACCTGAGAATGCACCCCAGCCGACATCAAATTCAAAACCTACATACACTGGATCTGTATTTGCAATCAGGACATCATACACTCTTGTTTTGCCTTCTTCACCTTTAATCCATCTAAATTCCTGTGAATGGTTGTGAAGTACAGCCTTCATGCCATATTTTGCCCGAAGTTCGCCTTCTTTGTTCATTTCTTCGCAGGCTTTTAATACACCATCTCTTGTGTAATCCTGAATATTTGCACGAATATCTGTATGGCGAATGCCAAGCTCCTGAGCGATTTCGTAATCTTTCTCACCGTTTAAACCATGGGATGAAATCGGGTCAAGCTTTAAATCTTTCAGAAATGCTTTATACTCTGCAACGCTCATGCCTGCCATGTATGTACCCATCAATTCAACACCGTCATAACCAATTTTTGACATTGCTTCAAGTGATGCCACAAGGTCTTTCTGATTTGTTCTCAAGAAAGAATATAACTGTGCATAAACTTTGTTCTTCATGATATTTTCCCTCCATAAATATGTTTTAATCTGACGCTTCAAATCACACACAACTTGCACTGTCCACAATTTGAAATCATTCAAAATTTTTCACTGAACTTTTGCTCGTCATTATCATAGCACATATAAGCACATCGCAGGAGGTTTGCATGCGAAATCATTTTCCTATTTTGACATTTTGTTTCCATATTCTGAAACAAGCAACTGTATTATCTCGCCAAATATTACTTTTCCCTTTATTCATACAGCTTATCAATGACCTGATTTAAATAACGATTTTCGTAATCATACTGAATAATGTTGACAATAATACGAAACAAATACGTGTCCATCGATGTTTTCGTGCCGTCAAAAGCAATCTGGATATCTGAAATCGTCGTGTAGTAATTCTGCTTTGCTGAACATAATGTAATCAACTTTGCACCCGCCTGTTTTGCTGCCGTCAATATCGAAAGCATCGGTGCCATCTCAAGTAAATCCGGTACAATGGCAAAAATTACCGTGTCCTTCATTGACCGGTTTAAGCTCTCCTTCTGAAGCTGCAGTGTATTAAATAAATACGTCATTTTGCCGGACACAAGCAGAGATTTTTGCAGACGATTCTCATCCACCGCAGGTGCCGAATAAAACAGCACTTTATCTGACTCATGGAAAGCATCTGAAATTTTCCGGATGTTCTCGTACTTCATATCATTTTTCAGACATTCAATGTGCTTCATCAGACAGTCAAAATATAAATACATGCAGTCTTTCTCCTCAACAATCGGCACAGACTCCGTGTTGCGGTTTAAATATCTGTAATTTTTCAGGGCATAGCTCATCTGGGATCTGAAATCCCCGTAATCTTTAAATTCCAGTTTTTTCACAAGACGGCTGATTGTAGACGGTGACGCATAACACATCTCCGCCAGGTCATAAATCGTCGCATTCTCTATTTTATGCAGATTTCTTAAAATGTGCTCAACCACCTCCCGAAACACATTCTGTTCACTGCCTGCATTATAATATGTAATTAATCGTTCTATACAATCCATGGTGTTCCCCTCTTTACTGTGATGTTTTTGCAAATCAATTTATTCTCACGTTCATTTTCTAACTTAATCCTTCGGCAGCGGAATCACATCCGTATTTTGCTTGTAATACTGCATTGGGCTTAAGCCTGTCACCTTTTTAAAGACTCTTGAAAAATAATAAGGGTCCTCAAATCCGCAGTCCTCTGCGATTTCATTAATTGTCATCACCGATTTATTCTGTAAAATCTGCTGTTTCGCCCGCTGCACTTTGAGCATGTTATAATACTGCAGCGGCGAATACCCACACTGGGCTTTAAACATCTGCCTGAAATAATTTGGTGAATACTTCGTACTTCTAATCAGACGATCGACATCAAAGTGTTTTTCACGTACATTCGCATCCATAATTTTTTGCACTCTCAAAACTTCTTCATCTTTATATGTATCGCTTTTCCAGAAACGCAAAAGATTTTGCATCGCATCTACGATTGAATTTAAAAACCGCTCTGCATGTACATCGGATGCAGGGTTCTTTGGAAATTCATATGCCAGTTTAAACAAAGCAAAAAAGGACTGCTGCTCATCATCTTGGAATACAAGCACATTCTCATTTTCCGTTTCAAAACAGCATTCGCGGCATAAAATACTGCCATCTGCAAATTCATCCTCTGAATATTTACCATGCAGTGTTTGCGGACGAATACAAAAAATTGTTCCAGGTTCAAAATCATACCTTCGCCCGTCAACCATTGCATATCCCTGTCCTTCAAAATTGTATAATATCTCCCAGTAATCATGTTTATGCAACGGATATTCATGAAATTTCTGGTTTCTGTTCATCACTAAAAAATTCATGGTACTCTCCTTTCCCGAATACAGCTATTATAACCCCAAATCGTTATTTTGTCCATTTTTTTAACAATTTATTCTATGGAATTCCTTTATTCCATCCATTATAATATAGATAACTCGTTGAGAAAATCTAAAGTATATGGGAGGTATTACAAATGAGTACAGAAAAAGGTCGTCCACGTCGTGGTATTTGTCTTTACAGTTACCAGACACTTTTAGGAAAGACGATGACACTGGAAGATGCATTTCAGGAAATGTATGACACAGGTGCCACATGCTTCGAATTTTTAACAAGTTATATTCCAAATTATCCAAATCCATCACCTGAATGGATTGATAAATACTGGCGTCTGTGTGACAAATATAACTTACAGCCATCAGAACTTGGTCACTGGGCAGAGAATCATCTGCGCCGCGGTCCTGGTATGTCTGATGATGAAGTCGTTGAAGAATTAAAACAGGACTTCCGTCTTGCAAATCTTTTAGGTTTTAAGGCACTTCGTACGAAGATTACATGTACAAACGTTTTATGTGACCCTGAACCTGGCTGGCAGAACTACATCGAAAAAGCATTGCCTTACGCTGAAAAATACGACGTTCGTATGCAGAATGAAGTACATCTGCCTACAACATTACATACACCACATATCCGTGATGAATATCTGGATTTCATTCATCGTACAGGTACATCTCACTTCGGTTTTAATATCGACTTTGGTACATTCCAGACAAAACCTGCCAAAGGTATGGAAGATATGCCTATGAGTGATTTCAAAGACGTTTCAAAACCTGAAGAAATCGTTGATTTTCTTCCATATAGCTGGGTTTGCCATGCTAAATTCACAGGTGTCAATGAAGATTTCGTTGAAGAAACCATTCCATACCCTGAAGTTATCAAACTGATGGTTGACAATGGCTGGAGTGGTGACCTGCTTTCTGAATATGAAGGCGCTATCCGTTTCCATGCTGAAGAAGACCATCTTAAATTTGGTCAGGCCATGGTGGAAATTCCTGAACAGGTACGTCGTCACCAGATTATGCTTCGCAACATATTAGGATACTAAAAGGAGGATATGACAATGGTAGAATTTCAGACAATTCAGCAGCGTGGTTTCCACAATACCTACGATGAAAATGGAGAAATCGATGGCTTCGAATTCAGTTTTGTTCCAAAATACTACAAGGGCTTATGGTTCACACAGTGTCGTTTCGGCAACGTTGTCGTAGACGGCGAAGTATTCGACCGTGACAGCATTATTTTTGAATATGACTGTCTTGAATACACTCGTGAAGAAATGTTTTCATTAAATAAATACTGGCAATTCAGAACACCGCTTAAATTCAAAATCAAGAAAAAAGGTGGTTTATCCATCGGATATCATGATGTCAGCTTACAGTTTGGCTGGGTATTAAACTACAATGGTGCCCTTGAAGCTGAACCAGACGGCAGCGGTCTTGGCAACATGGCGCATATGTTTGGCGTTGACCACAGCAGAAGAATGTTACTTTGCAGATAATTTTCAGGTGATTTTCAGTAAAAATACATATTATGATATCAACAATATTTTATTTACAGGCGGCAGAAATTTTCTACCGCCTGTATTTTTATCTGTTTATTTATCTTCTTCTATCACCACACTCTTACTTTACATGGCTTCATTTTATCGTTTTGCAAATCGTACAATTCTACCTGTCTGCAAGCCATAAATTTCACGTTGTTATTTTTTATAAAATTACACAAGTACAGTTGCTTTTTATATTGCATCTGTGGTATATTAATATTAATGTTTTATCAATTTAAAGTAATAACGTATTCGAGGAGGATATAGCATGAGTAAAGAAATCCCTTATAAGATTTATCTTGAAGAAAATGAGATGCCAACACAATGGTACAATGTGCGTGCAGATATGAAAAATAAGCCTGCACCGATTTTAAATCCGGCAACACTTAAACCTGTCACTGTGGAAGAACTCGCTCCGATTTTTTGTACAGAGCTTGCCAAGCAAGAGTTAGATGATACGACGCCTTATTTTGATATTCCTCAGGAAATCAGAGATTTCTACAGAATGTATCGTCCATCACCACTTGTTCGTGCTTACTGCTTAGAGAAAAAGCTTGGAACACCGGCACATATTTATTACAAATTTGAAGGCAATAACACCTCCGGCAGCCACAAATTAAATTCAGCCATTGCTCAGGCTTATTATGCTAAGAAACAGGGCTTAAAAGGTGTCACCACAGAAACCGGTGCCGGTCAGTGGGGTACAGCCTTATCTATGGCATGCTCTTATTTTGATTTGGATTGTCAGGTATACATGGTTAAAGTATCTTACGAACAGAAGCCTTTCCGCCGTGAAGTCATGCGTACTTACGGTGCACAGGTCACACCTTCCCCATCTATGAACACCGAAATCGGCCGTAAAATCAATGCAGAATTTCCTGGTACTACAGGCAGTCTTGGCTGTGCGATTTCTGAAGCTGTGGAAGCTGCCACAACACAGGATGGTTACAGATATGTTCTTGGTTCAGTGCTTTCCCAGGTACTGCTCCACCAGACAGTCATTGGTCTTGAAACAAAGACAGCACTGGATAAATATGGTATTAAAGCAGATATGATTATTGGCTGTGCCGGTGGCGGTTCAAACCTTGGCGGTTTGATTTCTCCATTTGCAGGCGAGATGCTTCGCGGCGAAGCTGATTATGAAATCATCGCTGTAGAACCTGCCTCCTGTCCAAGTTTAACACGCGGTCGTTATGCTTATGACTTCTGCGATACAGGTAAGATTTGTCCTCTGGCTAAGATGTACACCCTTGGCAGTGGCTTTATCCCATCCGCCAACCATGCCGGCGGTCTGCGCTACCATGGTATGAGTTCTATCGTATCCCAGCTTTACGATGACGGTTATGTCAAAGCCCGCAGCGTCGAACAGACAGAAGTCTTTAAAGCTGCTGAAATGTTTGCCCGGGTTGAAGGTATCTTACCAGCACCTGAAAGCAGTCATGCTATTAAAGTTGCCATTGATGAAGCACTTAAGTGCAAAGAAACCGGTGAAGAAAAGAACATCGTCTTTGGTCTGACAGGTACAGGCTATTTTGATATGGTCGCTTACCAGAAATACAATGACGGCGATATGACAGACTATATTCCTACAGATGAAGAACTGGAAAAGAGTTTTGCAACTTTGCCTCAGGTTAACTAAATAAGACATAAAAATGAACCTGTCTGGTATCCCCACACAGGTTCATTTTTTATGTCTTATATTTATGTCTTAAATATTCATATTCTCATAAATTATCATTAAACATTTTATGCCAAACCAAACAGCACACCCACAAGATGCACAACAAATGCCACAATCCACGCAATCACACATTGCAAAACCACCGTCAATCCCGCAGCTTTCGCTCCACCCATCTCGCGCTTTACTGTTGCAATGGCAGCAACACATGGTGTATAAAGCAGCGTAAATACAAGAAATACCCATGCAGAAAACGGAGTAAACAATGTGTTTACCAATGTCGCATCCCCACCAAGCAATACCGTCATCGTTGATACAACACTCTCTTTGGCAGTAAATCCTGTAATCAGAGCCGTTGATACACGCCAGTCACCAAAGCCAAGCGGTTTAAATATTGGTGCCACAAAGCTGCCAATCACAGCTAACAGGCTATCCTCAGCAGAAGCCGCCATATTCAGATGCATATCAAAAGTCTGTAAAAACCAGATAACCATGGATGCGAGAAATATGATTGTAAATGCTTTCTGGATGAACCCCTTCGCCTTTTCCCATATAAGCTGAAGCACGCTTTTTGCAGATGGCAATCTGTAATTTGGCAGTTCCATGACAAAAGGAATCGGTGCACCTTTGAATTTTGTTTTCTTTAAAATCAATGCATAAATAATACCACAGACAATACCCATAAGATACAAACCAACCATTGCAAGGGCCTGAAGATGTCTTGGGAAGAAAGCTTTGACCATCAGTGAATATATCGGAAGCTTCGCGCTGCAGCTCATAAACGGTGTCAAAAGTATCGTCATCTTCCGGTCACGCTCGCTTGACAGCGTTCTTGTCGCCATGATCGCAGGTACAGAACATCCAAAACCAATCAGCATCGGTACAAAGCTTCTGCCTGAAAGTCCAATTTTTCGAAGCAGCTTATCCATCACAAATGCCACACGTGCCATATAACCTGTATCTTCAAGAATTGATAAAAACAGAAACAAAACAACAATCGTTGGCAGGAAACTGATGACGCTGCCCACACCCTGACAAATACCATCAACAACAAGAGATTGGATAACATTATTAACATTTGCAGCGGTTAAAATATGCTCAAGTCCACGAATTGCCGCATCTACGCCCATACTCATTAAGTCCGAAAGCCATGCGCCAACAAAATTAAAAGTCATTGCAAAAATAAATGCCATAATACCAATAAAGCATGGAATTGCTGTATATTTTCCGGTTAAAATTCTGTCAATAGCCATGCTTCGATGATGCTCTTTGCTTTCATGCGGCTTTGTCAATGTCTGTGCACACAGTTTCTCTATAAACGAAAATCGCATATTAGCAATTGCAGCTTCTCTGTCGAGCCCTGTTTCCGCCTCCATAACCGAAACCATCTGTTCAAATACTTTCTTTTTTTCGTCCGATAGCTGTAATTCATTTTCCAGAAGGTAATCCTTTTCAATGAGTTTTGTCGCTGCAAACCGCACAGGCAGATTTGCTTTCGCAGCCTCCGGTTCAAGCATATGCACTACCATATGAATACACCGGTGCACTGCACCAACGGGATCACTCTCATCATTACTGTCCTGACAGAAATCAATACGTCCCGGCACTTCATGATACCTTGCCACATGCATAGCATGGCTGATTAATTCATCAATACCTTCATTTTTGACTGCTGAAATCGGAACAACCGGAATACCAAGCATCTTTTCAAGTGCATTGACACGTACTGATCCACCATTCGCACGCACCTCATCCATCATATTCAGTGCAAGCACCATTGGAATGCCAAGTTCCATCAACTGCATCGTCAGGCACAGATTTCGTTCAAGATTTGATGCATCTACGATATTAATAATGCCATCCGGATGATTTTTCAGCAAAAAATCTCTTGTCACAATTTCCTCATTTGAATATGGTGACAATGAATAAATTCCAGGTAAGTCAGTTACTGTCGCATTTGTGTGATTACGAATCACACCATCTTTTCGGTCTACAGTCACACCCGGGAAGTTACCTACATGCTGATTGGCACCTGTTAATTGATTAAACAGTGTTGTCTTACCACAGTTTTGATTACCTGCCAGCGCAAACGTCAGCGGTGCATTTTCAGGAAGCTCACAGGCTTTTTCATGTTGATGGTAGCTTTGTACATTTTCAAATTCACCGATTTTGGGATGTTCAATCGCAACATATTCCTGTGCTTTCACATCTTTTGCAGCCTGTTTCTGATGTACATTCTCAACTGTAATTTTCTTTGCTTCGTCTTTACGCAATGTCAGTTCATAGCCTCTGAGTTCAAATTGAATCGGGTCACCCATTGGCGCTATCTTTTGCAAAGTCACTTCCGTACCCGGTGTCAGACCCATATCCAGCAAATGATGTCTTAGCGCACCATTGCCACCGACAGACTGAATATAAGCACTCTGTCCCGGGAGTAATGCATCCATCATTATACTGCATCCAGTTTCTTTTGTATAATTTTCCATGATTTATCTATCTCCAGTTTTATAATAATAGAATACCGTCATCTGTTCGTATATCTAAATTGCGATTACAACGCATTTCCTATAATCAACAATCACTTTATTATATCCTTATTGATATTTTTTTTCAATAAAATAAAATACAAAAAGAGCATGGACAATATGCTTTCGTTCAGATATTTTTATATGTGAACTGAAATCTTTCTGCACATCCATGCTCTTTAAATATTCTTTGTTTATCTTACTGCGTTAATTGCTCCAAGCAGCGTTTTTACTTCAATTGGCTTGGCAATATGACCGTCCATCCCTGCTGCCACGCATTTTTTGATACATTCTTCAGACGTCTGTGCAGTCATTGCAAATATACACACGGTCTTGGCATCTACATGATTTAACGACCGCAGACGCTTTGTGGCCTCAATACCATCCATGACAGGCATCATCACATCCATTAAAATGACATTATATGTTCCAGGCTCAGAAGCTTCAAACTTTTGCAGGGCTTCCTCGCCGTTCCAGGCTTTATCAACCTTTGCCCCATTTTCCATCAGATAAAACTCTGCCACCTCCATATTAATCTCATTGTCCTCAACTAACAAAATATTGAGATTTTTAATGGTCTTTTTATCCTCTGTCTGCATGTTATCATTTGTATTTTCTGCTGCCTTATCTATCAGAAATGGCAGTCTGAATACAAATGCTGTACCTTCATTTAATACACTGTGTACCTCAATCGTCCCATTCATTGCCTCCACAAGGCTTTTAACAATCGACATACCAAGCCCGGTACCTTTATACTGGGTTCTGGCGTCATTTTTCTCCTGTGTAAATGGCTTAAATAACTGATTTTCCACAAATTCTTCCGTCATGCCGACACCGGTATCTTCAATCTTAAATTCATACCATACTGTCGTGCCGTCATCCGACAACTCCTCGGCATAAGTGTCAATCGCACCATCTGGCTTATTATATTTGATAGCATTACTAAAAAAATTAAGCATAATCCTGCGAAGCTGCAGAGAACTGCCTAAAAGCTTTGTATGTCTGACATTCTTTCTGTGCTTGCGATGCACAAGCCCTGTTTCAACAATCTGTGCATCCACAAGGGCTGCTACCTCATCCATCAGCACACTCAAATCAAAAGCCTCCACCGTAAAGTCTGCCTGTCCCGCTTCAATCTTGCTCATATCCAGCACATCATTAACCAGCGCCAGCAAATGACTTGTGGAAAGCTGAATTTTTTCCAGTCCCTCCTCAAGTTTATCCGGGTCATTTTGGTATTTTCTGATGATATCCACCATACCCATAATACCATTAATCGGTGTCCGGATATCGTGGCTCATACGGTTCATAAATTCCGTTTTTGCCTTATTTTCAGAATCTGCTTCCTCATACGCTAACTGAAGGCGTTCCTTTTCCTTCTGGTCTTTTTCGTGGAATACCGATGTATTCTTAAACAAAATAATACCATGCACAACCGTACTTTCCTTATTCGTACGTTTATCATACACTGTATCTCTCGACATCAGCACCGTCTTTTGCAGCCATACAAATACACCTTCTGTTTTTTCTTCACGATATTCCACCGTCACCTGCTTTGTACCTGTATTAAAACGCTCAAGCAATTTTTCGGCAGAATCTACAATACGATAATTTTCAAGGGTTTCCTCTGCCACATAATGACATCTGTATGCACAATATTCATCATAAGAACACGGTGCTGTTGGCATTTCGCCAGACTGCCATGTATCCGTATGATAAAAAACCCGTTCCAGCCGGTCATTAGTCAAATCCACCATATATACCGCCTCAGCAGAATCTAACAACGCTTCGACATAATCCGTATTTTCGGTCAGGGACTGCTTCACCTGCTCATAATAACGCTCTAACTGCTTCTGTTCATCCACTTGGGTATCATCCGCATTCTGGAAGTTTTCAAAGCCCAGAATAAAATGATGAAGCCTGCCATCTTCGGTACTGTTAATAAAATACGCTGTCATCCGGCCTCGATAGCTCATATGCTCCGACACATACGCATATGGCCATTCAAGCTGCGGATGAGCTGCACTTAAATGTGTATTTAAATACTCTGCCTGCAGGTCACTGCGAAACAGTTTACGAGTATCTGCATTTGCTAATTTCTGAACTACCTGCTCAACTGCACCGGAATAACTGCCATCATCTGCCAGGAAGAAATCTGCCCCTGCCCGAAGCACCTGATACTGATCAAGGAGCACATCACAATACAGACAATCTGTAAAATGAAAACCTTTCGCTTTGACTTCGCTTAAAAGCTTCCGATTCAGACGCTGCTTTTGTGCAGCTTCTTCAATCTTTGCCTGATTCTTATCAATATACATATTCTTATCTGCATATCGGAATAACTCCCGCAGTGTTGCATTTTCAAAATCTGATGATAACGCATATCCTGCCGCAAAACTCATCGGCATCTCAGGATGGGTCTTTGAAAATGCCACTGCCGCTGCGCGGATGTCTGCCAGACAATCCTCCACGGCCTGATGCTTCAGTCCTTTTAAAATAGCGATAAATTCATCGCCGCCGTCACGTCCGACAAAATACTCCTGTGGCACAGTTGCCCGAAGCACCTCACCAAAGGCTTTAATATAAACATCACCTTTATCATGACCAAGATTATTGTTAATGATACGCAGGTTGTTTAAATCAAACACACACATAGCCACCGGCACATCTTTGCTGATAACCTTCTCCTGATTCAGAAGTTCTTCGCATTTATTTTTATTTGGCAGTCCGGTAGCTTCATCCAGATAGACCTTTTTCTGCAATATCTTATTCTGAGCTGCAAACCGTAGTGCTTTAAACAATTCAATCGCAATGACAATAATCAATCCTATAATATCTGCCATGACGACTTTTTCAAACCGGTCAAGACCTGTTGCAATTTTCTGCGAATATGTTTCTGCAAGTCCTACCGTTTCATCGCACAACCTGAAAAAATGCTCACTTTTTTCAATAATATCTGTCTGCTCATAGCCATACTGGCGCACCAGAAGGATTTCTTCCCGAAGTACACTAAAATAATCCTCCAATTCAGCCATCTTGCTTTGGAAAGCCTTATCATCCAAACGCACAAAATTCAATGTATCACTGCCATAACGCAGTCCTTCTATATAAGAAGAAATCGTATTATAAATATCATCACTTGGCTGACCGACAATCTCCAACTTTACCATACGCTGTGTTTCGCCGCGCACAAGTCCTGCATAATTAATAATACGCGCCGTGCCCTGTATCTTACTGACCATCGACATGATAAGAAAAAATAACGTCATTAATATCACGGTCAATATTGTCATCGCAACGCGCAGAATATAGGTTAATTTCTTTTCAGATTTTTTCATTCCAGCTTCGCCTTATCTTTTTGCCCTTCTTTTAAGTCTTTTTATTTTTCTTCATTGCTGCGTTTAACTTTTTCTGTGTATCTCTGTGTATTTTTAGCATTTGTTTGTTATTAATCATCCAGATAATGTTCCATCACGCCCAGAAGTTTTTCCAGATTTAATGGTTTTGCGATATGCTCATTCATACCAGCACGCCTTGAACGCTTCATATCCTCCACAAATGCATTGGCACTCATAGCCACAATCGGCACACGAACAGCATCCTTACGATATAACTCCCGAATCGCCCTTGTTGCCTGAAGACCATCCATGACAGGCATCTGAATATCCATAAAAATCATATCATAATAATCGTCCGGACTCTGCTCAAACATCTGCAGCGCCTGTCTACCATCTTCTGCTGTATCAATATGTACACCTGTCATGCCAAGAATTTCCACTGCAATTTCTCTGTTTAATTCATTATCTTCCACAAGCAATACCCGCTTATCTGAGAAATTCTTTGTTTCATATTCCTTCAGAATATTGTCTTTATCCTTTGGCTTTTCACCGGAAATCACATTGCGCAGCGTCACATCAAGTCTTGAACGGAACAATGGTTTTGAAATAAATGCATCTGCCCCTGCAGCCCGCGCTTCAACTTCAACCTCCGTCCAATCATAAGCAGAAATAATGACAATCGGCACCTCGCCGCCAACAATCTTCCGAATCTGTCTGGTGGTTTCAATACCATCCATTTCCGGCATCTTCCAGTCAATCAGACAGACATGATAATCTGCTGCATTTTTGTGGGCACATTTAACTTTTTCCACAGCCTCCATACCGGAAAGGGCATATTCCCCTTTCATGCCAAGCTCATCAAGCACAATACACGTACTTTCACAGGTTGACAATTCATCATCCACCACAAGCACCGGCAAATCCTTAAGTACTTCACTCTTTTCAAAGGAAACTTCCTGTTTTTTAAGTCTGAAGTTCACTGTAAAACGACTGCCTTTGCCATATTCAGATTCAACGACAATATCGCCATCCATCATGCGGACAACATTTCTTGCAATCACCATGCCAAGGCCTGTGCCCTGAATACCCCGGATACGCTCGTCCTCTGCCCGCTCAAATGGTGTAAATAACTTGCTCATAAATTCAGATGTCATGCCATAACCATTGTCCTCACACTCAAACACATAGCGTGAAAAGATATCGGAATAATCCGGTTCTTCTTTTAATTTCACAGAAATATTTCCACCATCCGGCGTATATTTAATCGCATTGCCAATAATATTCATAAATACCTGTTGCAGGCGCATCGAATCCCCGATGACCTGTTCATGCTTGACATGGGCGATTTCAACAGATAATTCGTGATTTTTCGCCTTTACCTGCGGTGATATCATACTAATCAGACTTTCAAACTGTTCAGAAAGACTGAATTCCTCCTCAGAAAGACTGACTTTACCAGATTCAATACGTGATACATCCAGCATATCATTGATTAATGCAAGCAAATGGCTACTGGCTGCCGTGATTTTGGACAGACATTCCTTGACACGTTCTTTGTCATCCAGATGGGCCGCAGCAATGGCTGTCATACCGATAATACCATTCATCGGAGTACGGATATCATGGGAAATATTATTTAAAAAGACAGTTTTAGACTGATTGGCCTGCTCTGCAGACGCCAGCGCTACCTCCATGGCTTCGCGCTTCTGGATTTCTTTCTGAACTTCTTCATCGGCATCCTTAAATCCAAATACAAAATCCTTAGAGCCATCAGCGGCACCCGTTTTTAAAAAGCACACCTGATAGTATTCTGTCTTACCATTGTAATGACGTCGATAGGTTACTTTATAGATAGCTTTTTCTTTGATTTCTTTACACACAACCGCATAGGCGACCTTGGCAATAAAAGCCTGCCGGTCTTCTTCAAGTACATAATTGTTTGCATAGGAAATCAATGCTTTTTCGAAATTATTAATCTTCTGTGTTTCCTCAATGGATTTAAGAATCGCATTCTTCCCCACATTCTGGTACAGCTTTACAGTCATCTCAGGTACTTTCACAAACCATAATGTGGCATATTCATGTCCAAGACCACCGATAACCTTCATCTGCTCCTCGTAACGTGCATTCATATCCATCAGAGAATCGGTCTGTGCCTGCATCTTTGCTTCATTGGCTTTTGGTCCGTCAATCAGCATCACGATACCATAAAAGACATTTGTTGTGCCACTTTGATGGGTCGCATATTTGCCTGCACCTCTGAACCAGTGATACACACCATCTTTACTGCGGATACGGTACTCTACATCGTATTTATGTCTGCCGGACAAATCCCTGCATGCCGCATTAAATCTTTGCATCGCACGTTCCAAATCCTCCGGATGAATCAGTTCTCTTGCCACCTGCATCGTATTTGGCAACTGCAGTTCATCCGTGTAGCCAAGCAGCCTGCGAAGCTCATCACTCCAGATGATGCGTTCCACCTCACCCCGCTCATTTGTGTACGCTGTCCACCTGGCTGAACCGATGGCAGCATAAATCGTATTCAATGCCTCATCCGCGCTGCCGATGTCCGAATTTGTATTTTTCATATCTGTTATTTCTGCTATCAAGTCTTTTTTCATACCCATTCCCCATTATACATACATCGATGTATTTTTACACGTTGTCGCTTTAACTATTAAAAGCCTAGTACATTAGATAATACCACTGAACTATGGTTTTCGCAAGTGAGTATGGAAAATTTGCTTCACCCACTGCGCATATTCGTTTTCATCTGCTGCGCAAATACTTGAAACTATCTGTAGTCCGGATCTGATTACTTCTATCCTGCACTGCACTATGTGCATATCCTTGTAATGCAATACTCATTGCTAATATCGCTGCTACACACACAACACTTCTGATATTTTCCGCATTTTTAATATCTCCGATATTTTCCGCACATTACCGCCTCCTCATATTGCATCTTTATCACATATAGGCTAAAATATTTTTAACTCATTTTATTTTACTGTTTTGTACTCATTGTAGGAGGTTTTAATTTTGAAACGTATTCTTGTATTTTCAGATTCACATAATTACAACAGAGATATGATTGATATTACATTAAAAATCAGACCTGATATGATTATTCATCTTGGGGATTGTGTCAGCGATGCCAGAGAATTGCAACGTGCCTATCCTGAAATTCCAGTAGAATATGTTCCCGGAAACTGTGATTTTTCACAGGAAATTGGTGTGCGCATCTTACAAATCGAAAAATGTAAAGTCATGATTTGCCATGGTCATCAATATCATGTCAAAGAAGGCATCTCACAGCTCCTGCGCGCAGGCCATGACCACGAAGCAGATGTCATCTTATTCGGCCACACCCATAAATTGTATTACGATTACCACAACGGCATGGCAATTATGAATCCGGGCAGTATCTCAAGACCCTATGTCTATAATACAGAATCCTATGGACTGCTGAAAATTGATGGAAGCAAAGCCACAATCGAAACATTTTACAGTAAAGATATTCTGTAAATAGCTACTTTATAAAGTAGAAAAAGTTAGTTAAAAAGGTTCATTAAAGAAATCTTCTGAGATTTTCTACAGACATACTGTGTTTATATATGAAAACTTTGAATTTTACAAAAGCTTATTCTACGATGCAACATTGTAAACAAATCTAAGTATATTTCAAAATCCAACCCTTTCTTAAAACATCGGGAAGCACTAACCTGCTTCCCGGGTATCATTACCATTTTTCCTAAATATCTACCGATTTTACCATATTTCAGTAGGTATTTTTTATTTTCTGCACTTCTTCCGGGCAGAGTTCTTAATATTTCACTACTCACCATAAAAATAAATATGCAGGTCTGTCCAGATTTTTTCCAGACACTTTATCAAATAAAATATTTTCTTTTTCGACATATTGTTGCAAATCATTTATTTGACGGTCTAAATTTTGTTCTTGTGTTGAAACTCTCGCATATCCAAAAATTCTTGACTCTGTCATTTAATAACTTTACATACACCTCTTTCTTCCAAAGATAAAAATAGCTGTGTGACATAATGCCACACAGCTGCATAAACACCAAATATTCAATTTTTATTCTGAACAAATCAAATTATTAACTTTCTGTTCTGACCCTTATACAGGAATCTGCGAATTTCCATAATCTTGTTATCGCCCTCATCGTCTATAACGACATAATAGATAACAAAATTATTTACATAGATTCTGTAATATGGGTATCTTCTTTCTTTTTTTGAGTGATATTGTTCAAATGCTTCACATTCAGGAAGCCGCTCTAAAATAGCAGTTTCAACATCATCCAGTAATTTGTTCGCCGCATCAGGATTTTTCAGATGAAAAGTGATATAATCCACTTTTTCTGCGACATCCTCATAAAAGAGCGGCAGGTATCTCAACACATATTTTTCTTCACTAACCATTAATTCTTCTCCTAAGGAGAGAAAATACTTCGTCATGTGTCATTCTTTCGTCAGTATTTTCTGCCATTCTATCTGCTTCATCCAAAGCTCGTTCTACAGGGTCTGTAAGTTTTGAATATGCATCTAAACTCATCACAACCATTGTCCCATATCCATTTTTAGTCAAATATACTGGCTCACCATCGCTGACTGCATCTTCAATTTCCGTAAATTTATTTCTCAAGTCTGACACTGGTCTAATCTGAATCATTTTATCATCTCCTTATCTTTATTCTATCAATATTTTATCATATCATTCTTAGAAAAACAATTAGCAGATTTTATCGTTCTTCAAAAACGATTTTAATGATAATTTTTATAATGTACGGAATCATCCTGTCACCCCCTCTCCATCACACTATAACACAAGCATTTATGCAGCATCGTTATAGCTTATTTCATTGGCAACATCTTCCATATTTTCAGACAGTCTTGTTTTTATCGTTTCATCCGTGGATAAAGCTCTCACAAAATCTGTCTTAATAGGCGCATATTTTAATGCCTGTTTTATAACTGTTTTCTTTGCCATTTCATCATAATTGGTTTTCCACGGTGAATATTCTGTATCATACGCTTTTGAATATGTCCGTGCATATTCTTCCATATCCGGCTTACTCATCACTGACATACCGTAGCCACCATTCACCGTCCGAAAATAGCCGTAATAATATACTGGATCTCCCCTGTCAGCAAATGCCGGACGATGTACCAATTTAGGTTCAAGACCGTATTCGTACATAAACTCATCATTTTCATAGACCACTTGTGCCATAATCGTCTGCATCTGACCATTTCGGTATGCTAAATCAATTAAACCTTTATAACCAATTTGGAATTGGCACTCTAAAATGCCTTTATTCTTATATGGAATCAAATATGCCTGTCCTAACGGTGTGTTTGGTTCTAATCCCAGTTGTGCAGAAGTCATTAATGCACCCAAGAAGCTAAGTTGCGTACACTGTTGTAACTTAGGATTATTATTTAATGCGGATATTGCAATTCTTGTAAAACGTTCTGGTGTCATCACTGACGGTAATGCTTTCTTTATTTCCGGCATCAGTACTTTCACCATTTCTTTTATAGGCATATTCTTTGTCAGTTTTACCGCATCACCTTTGACTGTGCTATTACCCATTGCCTGCATTTCAAGTGTTTGTTTTACGTCAATCTGTTCCATGTTTCCTCCTGTTCCCTGCAATTTAATTTAAGCTACATGATTTATAGCAAATCGTCTGCTATTGCAGGTCTTAACATATTTTTCGTATATTTCCGGCTGTTCTTCTTTTAATTTTTTACTATCTAATCTGGTTTGCGTAAATGAAGCCCATGATATTTTATAATCATCTGCTACCGCATATGCTGCATCCTGCATTTCCAGCTTGATTCTCTGTTCGATTGCCGCCTTTTCTTTTTCCATCTTTTTCAGCAATACATCAATTTCCTGTCTGCGTTTTAATGCATCTCTAAATCCTACCAATGAAACTGTTTTTTCGTTATTTGATTTAAAATACATTTTTGAAATAGCCTGGGAACACGCTTCTGTGCCATCAGGGTCTGGCATTACTTTTGCAAGTACATTGCCATACCAAAAATTCTTTTCAATGGTTGTGAGATATGTAATCAATTCCTCGTCACGTTCTATCTTCCTGACGATAAATTCCTTTCCCATAATCAGTGCCGCAATATACCAGCAATCAAATCCACTGACTGCAAGGTAATGCTGCACCTGCATCAAATAATGTAGTGGTATTTTTCCATCCTGCCATTTATCGGTAGAATAGGCAGATACCGTTTTGCACTCAAGTCCTGCTTTCTGTCCTACGATTAAGCGGTCAAAATCAGCAAGCATATACGGATTTTCCTCATTACAATAAATATAATTTGCTCGTCTGACTTTCATATGGTATTCTTCTGCAAATCTCTGTGCGACATAATTTTCTAAATCTCGTCCTTGCCTCATGGCTTCATTGTCAAATTCTTCAATATCGTCTGTAATCTTATCCTGATAAACTTCAAAGGCTGATTTAAAAGGATTCATGCCTACAATCGCCCCTGCATCCGTTCCTGTGATTCCCTGCTTACGATATAAAAGCCATTCTTTTTTTGATATAGTTCGCACATCGACTAATTTTTTCATAAAATACGTCATTCCTTTCTCTTGTAATCTTTACTGGAACTTTGATAGACAAAATATTTTCATCTATGAATCGTTCTATTTCCATATACTCAAAATCTTCCTCTTTAATCCACAACTCATAAAAATACATCAAGACATCCGGCATCATCATTAACCGCACGATGACATCTGCATTCAGACTATATGCTTTATGCTTTAAAATCTGATAAATTGTATTTACAGATGTGATTCTAAATGCATTTTCATAAATAACCTCTGGTTCACCAGACATTATTTCTGCCTGAAACAGTTGAAGTTCATTTTTTAATTTGATTATAAAATTTTTTCTTAATTCTGTTGTCCCCATTGCAACTCTCCCTAAGCGGCACATATCATCTGATATGCTTTGTCAATCAACGGATTACCGTCTACAGTTTTCGCAAACATATTTTCCCTGTAATTTTCTGTACGGCGAATCGGATTAGCGTGCGTTGCAAAATCTGAAACTGCATTGATAAAGCGATACGCATTTTTGCCTACATCTTTTAAATCCGGCGCATCATAATATCTCATTGATAAATCTTCTCGCAATCTTGAAATATTACGTTTCTGAATTGCTGTAGCATCATTCTCCAATGGTAATAAAAGTTTGATATACTCATCCACCATCCTGTCTGACATCTCCTTTTTACGCAAATTTTCAAACTCTTTACCCAAGCTGTCCATATACTGTTGTGCCATAAATAATGTGTCCTGTGCTTCTTTTAGCTTATTTTCAATACTGATGGTGTGAATCATTGAAAATGAACGTTTAGCTGTCGCAAGTGCCAAATTCAAAGTATTATTGCACACAACACGTACTGGTGTAATCGCCACTCTGACTGCACCTGTGCCATCATGCGTATTTGAAAATAAAAGGTACGGTGAAATATGCTCACTCATAATAATGTATTCATGCGGCATATGTGCAAGCATCCATACACGCTTGCCACCATTTAAACTGCCTGCTGTTTCAAAACGGACACCCTCACCGAGCAAAGCATCTACAAAAGCAAATGCTTCTTCATTCTGAACCACTTTGTATTTGTTACTTACCACACCTAATACTTTTCTATCGACATCACGAATATTGCATTTTACCCCATCAATCACTTCGTTTTCTGCCATATAAACAGGCTCTTGAATCACGTTCCAATTAAGCCCAGCAATTCTGAGTGCATCTGCTGAAGTCGGTGCCTCCATCACCCTAGTACCTAAACCATGCCATGGTTTCTCCCTTGTGTAAAACATTGTTTCTACGTTTGCTGCCATAATAAATTCCCCTTTCATTTTTTAATTTTGATGAAACTTTACGCACCACTTAAGAGCTTGTATAAAATAAAAGAGATAGACCTATGCCTATCTCTTTCATCATGATAATATATAATTGTAATATGATTTATATGCAAACACACGTTTTGCAACTATTAACCCATATATTTTTGAATAGCGTTATATTTTAAATTTGCAATATCTCCAAACGTCAATCCATTCGTTTTCAACTCTTCCTTAAAAGCATCTATATCCATTTGCATAATATCCACAAGACCATATTCGTTGATATAATCGACAAATTCATCCGATGCACTATATCTCTTTGCATTCATATTTATTGTAAATTCATCCTTATCAATATTATAGGCAACAATTGATATGTCCCCCTCATCTACTTCAACATTACTAAAATACATAAGCATTTCACCTTCATCTAAATCATAAGCGAATTCACCATCATTACCTATATCATCTAATCCAAATGCACCAGAAAAGCAATCATATACAGCTGGTTCATAAAATACAAGTGCTTCATTTACATCTGTATATTCAATCGTGCATCCTGCGCCATCATCAAACACGTATTTATCGCCATCCTTCTGTACACTCATAAATTGTTGTAATTTTTCAATTACAGCTTTACTATCGAAACTTGAACCTCTTGACCCACTTGAACTTGAATCACTATCACCACAAGCTGTTAAATTTACTGCCAGCAATGTAGCTATTGTAAACAAAATAATCATTTTTTCATAAGTTTTTTCATCTTTCATATCTCCTACTTTTTATATTGGTTTGACTTTCCATATCATTATCTTATATTTGAAATTTTATCTATACCGAACCATCAACATATTAAATCATATTACAAATTCGTCTTATCATTACTTGTTTAGCTAATGGTTCAACTATGATTTTTTTTATACTTCATTAAAATTAATAATTCATAACCATGTCTAATACCAAGGGGAATCAGCCAACTTATCACAAAAATTGCCAGTGCTGGCTGCACAAAGTTTTGGATCATCAAAGACAGAAACTCAACAATAGAACAATCATACAACATCACACCTATCATCACTGCCCTAGTGCACGGCAAAATATAGAGTAAAATTCCACAAATTCCTATAACCATTTCCAAAGTTCTTAATATAAATATTGGAATATAAATTCTGTTTTTATTTATCCTAGGCATATCCAGTGATAAAATATCCTCAAAGTATGCCAGAACTACAAACGCAATATCAATTCCAATCGTTTTATAAAGTCCTATCGCAAAAAATCTCGGTATAGAAAATTCAACAACTGAATTAAAAAATAACTTAATCAGTACGTAAATCATCACCGCCGTTATTAAAGCATCTGCGATTCTCTCAAGTATTTTATTGATTTTCAATAAAAAAGCTCTCGTAGATTCCTGAATATTAAAAAATGCATATTCCATATTTTACTTTTCCCCCTCTCGCTTCATAATGCATAAAAGCACTCCACATATTAATCTTAATTTTTTCATACTAATATCTTTCCTCCCTGTTTTTATGCTTTTGTATTTTTATCTAATGTATACATTATATACTCTATACATCATTCATGCAAGCATCAGATTTTAGATATAATTCTAGTACTTAAGGAGGGCATTTTAAAGATGGTACGATTAAGAGTATTAGATATATTAAAAGAGCAGAATCATACAAAATACTGGTTATATAATCAAATGGACTTAAGCTATCAAAATTTTAACCGCATGGTGACTAACCAGACATCCGCTATCCGGTTTGAAAATATCAACGTGCTGTGTAAAATTTTAAACTGTTCCCCCGGTGATTTATTTGAAATAACAGATGATGATATTGAAGATTAAAAAAATTATGCTCAGGAAGATTTATCCTCCTGAGCATTTTCCACTTTTTTCAATATTATTTTTTATCGCAATCCAAAATCTAATTTTTTCATTCATAAACTCATCTACAAACTTGAATTTGGTGTGTGCTTTATAAATTTTTTCCAATCCACTCAAGTTCGTTCATGGAATCCTTATTTTTTTCAAGTTCATCTCTGGCTGTTGCATAATATGATTTTTTGAAAAGCATATCCCATGAAAGATATTTTGCCA
>CAKRHR010000008.1 GCA_934339005.1 uncultured Catenibacillus sp.
ACCCTCTATCCTACTGAGGTACTGAGACACATCATATTCAGTTAGCAAAAAGTCTTTGTTCCAACAAGCGCTTAGAAAGTTTTTGTTTTATCCGTTAAACTAAGAGAACTTTTATGCTTTTTTGCATCACTTGGATGTGTTTTATTTTACTATTATTCTTTTTAAAAGTCAATGTTTATCCTGCCACAAACGTTTACCCTGCGCAAAGCTATTTTTTTCACCTGCCAGGCAGTTATTTTATCTTCTTATGCAAAAATGCCGGAACACATTTTTTAATTATGTGTTCCAGCATTTTTATGTAAAATCGCGTCAGTCATCTGACTTTTTTATTCATCTTATTTTTATTCACCAAAAACAGCCTTGTAATCTGCCTGGAATTTTTCGATACCCTGGTCTGTCAGTGGATGTTTTGTCATCTGTTCGATAACCTTGTAAGGGATTGTGGCAATGTCAGCACCTGCAAGTGCACAATCTGTAACATGGATTGGGTTACGGATAGATGCTGCGATGATTTCTGTTTCATATCCATAGATATCAAAGATTTCTGCAATCTGGCGAATCAATTCAATACCCGGCTGGCTGATGTCATCTAATCTGCCAAGGAATGGTGAAACATATGTAGCGCCTGCATTTGCTGCAAGAATTGCCTGATTTGCGCTGAAAATCAGAGTTACATTTGTCTTGATACCTTCAGAAGAAAGTACTTTTACAGCTTTAAGACCTTCTACAGTCATAGGAATCTTTACAACCATGTTTGGATGAATCGCTGCAATCTCACGGCCTTCTTTAATCATACCCTCTGCATCTACAGTTGTTGCCTTTACTTCCCCACTGATAGGACCATCAACAATAGATGTGATTTCTTTAATGACTTCTGTAAAATCTCTGCCTTCTTTTGCAATCAGAGATGGGTTTGTTGTAACGCCACAAATCACGCCCATATCATTTGCTTTCTTAATATCCTCTACATTCGCTGTATCCACAAAAAACTTCATAATTAATACCTCCATTTTTGCGTTTCCTGTTATTTATGTGTTTAATATAACACACTTCACAAGCAAACGCAAGTTTAAAATAAAAGAAAATAAAAGTTATTAAAAGCAAACGCAAGTCTTTTTTTATATTTTCATTTTTTTGACACTACCATCATAATTTAGGGGTAGCACAAATCCCGATTTCAGGTTATGATAGATATACATATAACATCAGGAGAAAAATGCTTTTTGACCCCTGATATTTACAAGAAATAATAGGAGGCATAACATTTTATGCTGCAATTAGAACGACAAAAACATATTTTAAAATATTTGGAAGAAAATAGAAAAGCAACCACAAATGAACTCAGTGAAATGCTTGGTGTATCCACCACCACTATCCGCAATGATTTAAATCAGATGGACAAAGAAAATCTTCTGACCAAAACGCACGGTGGCGCTATATACCGTGACAATTCCACAGACCAAAAAGAGCTGACAGGACGTGCGTATTATTTTGCTGAACGTGCACTGGAAAATCAAAAAGAGAAAGAAATGATTGCTGATGCTGCGGTCACATTTGTAAAGGATCATATGTGTATTTTTCTTGATGCCAGTTCCACAGCTTACACACTTGGCATGAAGCTGACGGGATTTACTGAACTTACAGTTATTACAAACGGCATTAACCTAGCTTTAGCACTCAAAGATGTTCCGGGCATCACTGTGATTCTTACAGGGGGTATCGTCACTTCTGCATCTTCCTCCATTGAGGGACTTCTGGGAGAAGATTTATTAAAGAAAATCCATACAGATATTGCATTTGTTTCTGCCAGAGGATTTTCCGTGGAAAATGGACTGACAGATTTCAGTATTTATGAGGCTGATTTAAAGCGTATGTGCATCAAAGCCTCTACCAAAACCATCGCTTTAATTGACCATACCAAATTTGATACTTCATCAATTTCCAGTTATGCATCTGTTGATGACCTGCATCTTGTCATCACTGATAATGGACTTTCATTATTAACAAAAGAAATCTATGAAAAAGCTGGTATTAATCTTATGATTGCAGGTTAATTACTGATACAAATCGAGGGACAAGCTATGAAAAAAGAATGGTTAAATAAACTTAAACATACGTTGAAAGTAGATTATGACGAATGTCGGCGACATCTGTTTATTCTCGGCAAATGGATTGTCATGGGGCTTATAACAGGGGTGATTGTCGGTATTGTCTGTACCGCGTTTTCTTATGCATTAAAGTATGTCATTGATTTTCGAGGTACTCACCCGTGGATTTTATTTGGATTGCCGTTTGCAGGACTTTTGATTATCTTTTTATACAGATTTTTGAAAGATACGAATGATACCGGAACGAATATGGTCATTGCTTCGATTCATTCATCCTCCGAAGTTTCCTACAAGATGGCACCGCTGATTTTCATATCCACAGTGCTTACACATCTGTGCGGCGGTTCTGCAGGACGAGAAGGTGCAGCGATTCAGCTTGGCGGAAGTATCACGAATTTTTTATCAAATATTAAATGGCTCAAATTTACACCAAACGACCACCGTATCAATATTATGTGCGGTATGAGCGCTGGTTTTTCCGCACTATTTGGAACACCACTGGCATCGGCATTTTTCTCACTGGAAGTTATCAGTGTAGGTATCATGCATTATTCCGCCCTTGTGCCTTGCGTGATTGCTTCATACATCGCCCACTTTATTGCTTCCGCATGTAAAGTGGCACCTGAACATTTTACAGTGCTGTCGATACCTTCAATTTCACCTGTGAATATGCTGAAATTTTTAATTTTAGGTGCATTGCTTGGTGTAGTCAGTATTATTTTCTGCGCAGCCATGCACAATACAGGCAAGATGTATCAGAAGATTTTTAAGAATCCTTACATCCGTATCTTTGCGGCTGGATGTATCATTATTTTGCTTACACTGGTGCTTCGCACAAATATGTATCTTGGTTCCGGTATGGACATTATCGTACATATTTTTGAAACTGATTCCGGCACACCGTTTTATGTATTTATTTTAAAGATTGTATTTACAGCACTGACACTCGGCGCTGGATTTAAAGGCGGTGAAATCGTACCGTCCTTCTGTATCGGGGCTGCTTTTGGCGCATGTCTTGCCAGTTTGTTTGGTATGCCTGTAACATTGATGGCCGCCTGCGGTATGGTGGGCGTGTTCTGCGGCGTAACCAACTGTCCTGTGACTTCACTGCTGATTGCATTTGAACTTTTCGGATTTGATGGCATGCCGTACTATTTGATTACGATTGCGGTGAGCTATATGCTTTCCGGCTACTTTGGATTGTATAATTCTCAGCGTATTATGTATTCCAAAACGCAGACACAATTTATCAATACAAATGCTCACTAAACAAATAAATAACTAACGTGTATATCAATTAAAACTTAAATAACTCACAACACAAAAACTCCGATATCCAACTCATTTTCAAGCCCGCGCACACAATCAGCTTAGCATATGCGCGAACCTGTCTATCGTTTGAATATCGGAGTTTTTAGTTTTATTAGGGGACATTATATCTATCCAGAGGGTTTTATCCATTTTCAGGTTAATTTTACAGTTCAAAAATTTTTAACCTGCTCTGGATAGATATTGAGGATTTATATAGATGGAAATGCTTTAAAGCATCGCACCTCAAATTAATTTATATTTTCGATTTAGTTCTGTGTTGCAAGCCATTCATCAAGCTGTGTCTGGTATGCAGCTACTAAATCGTCAATACCTGCTTTTTTAAGCGCTTCTGTAAATTCATTGTACTGTTTTTCCCAGTTTGTGCTGGCAGAACCAGAAGCCAGGGAACCAATATACTGTTTTACAACGTTGTAACATGCTGTCACTGAGTTTTCCAGACCTGTGTTATCAATCTGGAAACCGAAGTATTTTGAAGTACCACTTTCTGCCATTTCAGCCATCTGTTCTTCACGAGTCAGTGTAGATCCTTCCCAAACAGCAGTAATTGCCTGATTACCATAGAGGAAATCACCTGTATGATACTGTACAGACTCTGCTGTCACACCTTCCGGATATGTTGCATAACCTTCATCATTAAGTACCCAGTCACGACCTTCAATACCCCATGTCAGTGTATTCATAGCTTCTTCTGATGTGTAAATAAAGTTCAGATATTTCATTGCTGCTTCCGGATTTTTTGCTGTTACAGGAATACCATAACCAAATTTTGTGCATGAACTTGTCATAACTTCTTTATTACAAATCTTAATTCCTATACATTCATGACCTGTATTTGCAGTTACTCTAGGTACTGAAGTACCATCACCTTCGATAACTTCAGCAACACCTACACCATTTTTAATTAATGTATCACCATAATCTTTTGAAGTAGCTGCATCCTTATATACCAGACCTTCATCATACCAACGTGCAACACGTTCGCATTTTTCCTTAAAATCTTCTGTCAGATATTTACACTGTACTGTATCAGTATCTGGATCTGTTGATAAAAGCAGATTTCCGTCGCCAATAATATCTGTACATTTGTTATCTGCAAATGCATCAGGTCCGTTAAAATAACCATTAGGATATAACACGCCGCCTTCATTATCTGTATTGATAAAGCCTGTATAGCCGGCTGCCACAACATCCTTCATAATATCTTCAATTTCAGACCAAGATGTTGCATTTTCAGCATCTTCAAGACGATTCACTTCTTCAAGGACATCTTTTCTGATTATCATAACCTGATAACCACCTTTGCCGCCATAGTTGCCAACACCGTAAATTTTTCCATTAAGCTGGCATCCATTAATTAAATCACCCTGAACTTCTTTAATATTTTGTCCATATTCATCCAGTAAATCTGTAATATCCATTAACTGGTTTGCACTTAAAAATGCTGTATATGATGCACTAGGTACCGGCGTGAACATCATTAAATCAAGGTCATCACCGCCTTGAATCATCATAGGTACCGATGTACCATATGTACCTGCATCAAACCACTGAAGATTCACATGTACATTGATTGCTGATTCTGTCAGTTCATTAATTTTTTCCTGAACAGCTTCTGAATTTGCTGTATCAATTGGTCCGAGTGCCATCAATGCAACATTGATTTCTGCCATTTCTTCATCATCATTGTCATCATCATCAGATACATCACCGCTACCTTCCCCATTATCTGCGGCTACTGTGTCTTTGTTCTGGTCTGCTGTGTTAGTGTTAGTGTTTGCATTTTCCCCTTTACTGCATCCGGCTGCGGCTGTAACTACCATACCCATCGCCAACATTAACGCTGCAATTCTTTTCCCTCTCATTTTTATACTCCTTCCGTATATAAGTTTTTTATAAGTTTTTTATATACTGCTTGATTATAAAAATTCACACCTGATATATAATCTGACAGCACCTCGTTATGGTCTAAAGACCTTAACTTCTTTAAAATTCAACTTTATATAAGTTGTCTTTTATTCACCCTTCTTGCCAAATTTCTGATCGCATGCGATTTTTACCATTTCATCCCATGACTGAAAGCATGTGCTTTCTTTGACAAAATTGTCCATCAGAAGTTGGGCATAGACCATATGGTCTGATTTCCAGTTTGTGATGACTGCGCTGGAATACTGAAATGCTTCAAAGTTTTCAAAGTTTGTATTTGCCTGCATGAATTCATCTGAAAAAATAATATTTAACAGTTTGCGAAGCCGGTCGTCAACTTCAACTTGAACGTAACCTTGCATACTTGGCTGCATGATTATTTTTCCTCCGGATGTTCTTTATAATATTCATCGGCTGCAGCAAATACATAATCATGCCAAACTTTGGAATCTCTAGCCATACATGGACGGATAATTTCTTCTTCCTGGTCACCCATACCGTTGATGACTTCTTTTCTCTGAACTGTCAGATAAAGTGCCGGTTCGTTTGGAGGACATCCAAGAATCCAGTAAGCATTTGGATGATCTTTCAGATATTTCTTTGTACAATTACCGTGCAGGACGATTCTCTCATCCGGAATATCCTCTGGAATCTTGTTTTTGCCACCGATAACGATAGTCATACCTTTATTTTTCTCATATTCATCAACAGCTTTAAGTTCTTCCATGTTGATTGCAAGAAGTGCCTGACAGCTTGAGCATGCGCCCTCGCATCTGACATCGTATTCAGGCCAGCGTGTGCTCATATCGCCGATGTATGGAATCCACATTTTCTTGTAAGATTCTTCGATAGTATTACCTACAACGTCAATCATATCCATATCATAGTTACCAAGACCAACTTCTGCGGCAACCTTGAAATAGTCAACACATGTTGTATCGATACCTGTAACTTCACATGCTACACGGTCAATGGCAACAGGGTCTTTTGAACCAAGAATCATGTTTGTATCAATAGGCACTGGCATATGTGGTGAATAACCTGAAGCTGCGTGCATTGCATCCATAATGTTGATATCTGCACGACATGCACTCCATACGTCCATCATAGCCATTGTCAGGTTGTGCTGATGCATCTGCATATGTACTTTATCCTGAACCACACCTTTAATATTCTTTAATGCACCTGAAAATACCATGCTGGCATGTGCTTTAAGAATAGGCAGGTTGACAAGATGATCTGCTTCCAAAAGGAATTTAGGCAGTAATAAATGGTCGATATTGGATCTGAAACCACGAACTGCAACATTGACAAGTTCTTTGTCACGTTTAATGTCTTTGAGTTCAACATCTTCTTCTCTTGCAACTGCTGCAATACCACTGACTTCAAAACACTGTTCTGTATCACATCCAATCGCTGCTGCTTCAGCGATAATGATTTTCTTTGGATGTGCTTTTTTGATTTCACGAATGACCGCTCTGACAACCTCAGGGTTTGTACATACTGAAGTTTCAGGTGGTTCTGCATGTCCTGCATTTGGTTTTAAAACAACTGTGGAATTTTTGCGGATAACGTTTTCAACGCCGCCCATTAAATCAAATACTTTTGTTACATTTGCCTGGATGTCTTCACCCTTGGCAATTGCTACTAAAGATTTTTTTGCCATGTTGGTTCCTCCCTTATTTTATGTTTCGTTTCATTTGTATTTTTCCTGATGCCGGGCATATTTTTATTTATTTTACCTTCTCCGTAAAATAGCTTTTCCCTCTGTTTTGCCCTACACCTATTTATTTAGCAATTTCCGTGCCAGTTTTTTAAGTTTTTCGCTTTTTTGCACCATTTTTATCTCGCCATTTCAAAAATTACACCAGCAGCCCCTGCATCCACCGGTTCAAAGGCTTCTCCTATGAAAGATTTATTTTCAAAAAGCAATTTTACGAGTTTTTTGCAGTCCATATTTTGAATACCTGCTTCCCGTAGTGTTACTGCCAGACCGCAATCACTGATAAATTTCTGAAATCTGAACAATCCTTCTTCAGCAATCTTTTCATCACCCTGACCAATGTTTTTAACCTGCCAGACATCGGTTGCAAATGTTGCAAATTCGCAACAGTGCTTTGGCAGCATATATTTACACCATGCAGGCATCAAAATCGCCAGTGCTTCGCCGTGCGACAAATGATATTCCTGTGTCAGCACATGTGACATCTGATGACAGGCATACACACCCTCTGTGCCAATCATATCACTGTGTGCCATTGTAGCCGCCCACATAAGCTGACTCCTGCCTTCGTAGTCCTTCGGATGTTTCAATACATATGGCAGCACTTCTATGACAGTCTGCATGATTGCCGTACATAATTTATCCCGCAAAATGGATTTCTGTTCTTTATGAAAATAACGCTCAAAGGCATGTGCAAATATATCGATTGAACCGATTGATGTCTGTATTGCAGGCACAGTAAAGGTCAATTCAGGATTTAACAGTGCAAATGAAGGGTACAGTAACGGATGTCTGAATGCAATTTTATGACCATTGTCATCATTCATCAACACTGATACAGGATTAGCCTCACTTGCAGTTGCCGCAGCCGTCAAAATCACTCCGACCGGCACTGCATACTCCGGTACAGCTTTGCTTTCATAAATATCCCATATATCCTGCTTGGCACAAATGCCAATACTGACCGCCTTTGCCGTATCAACGACACTGCCGCCGCCAACAGCCAGCAACATCTGTATCTGGTTTTCTCTCGCTTTTTTTATTGCCGCTCTGACAAAATGAAGGGATGTATTTTCACAGACCCCACCGCATCTGATACATGTCACACCGTGAATTTTAAGCTGATCTTCTATTTCGCCCAATAATCCATTATGTTCAATACGGGGACTGCCATAAAGTATCAACACACGGCTGCCATATTTTCCACACAACTCCCCCACATGAGCCTGCGCATTTTTTCCAAAATATATTTCTGTCGGTATATGAAACACAAAATCCTTCATCGCCACGCCCCCTGCATTTACGGAAGTTATACAGCCTCAATCACAACGGTTGTACCCATGCCGCCGCCGGCACACAATGTAGCTACACCGTAACGATTACCGCGTCTGAGCATTTCATACATCAATGTAATCACGATTCTTGAACCGGTTGCACCTACAGGATGTCCAAGAGAAATACCACCGCCGTTGACATTTAATTTGTCATCAGGAACACCAAGGGCTTTCTGACATGCCAGACATTGTGATGAAAATGCTTCATTAATTTCAAATAAATCAATATCATCAACAGTTAAACCTGCTTTTTCAAGGGCTTTTTCTGTAGATGAAATCGGACCAAGACCCATAACCTCTGGTGCTACACCTGTTGTTGCCACGCTGACAATGCGTGCCAGAATCTTGCAGCCCAGTTTCTTTGCCAGTTCTTCCTCCATCAAAATCACACCGGAGGATGCATCGTTCATACCTGACGCATTACCAGCTGTAACTTTGCCGCCTTCTTTAAATGCCGGGCGCAACTTTGCAAGACCTTCAAGTGTTGCATTGCGTTTTGGATATTCGTCTGTTGTATAAACAGTATCGCCTTTTCTTGAAGATACAGTTACAGGAATGATTTCATCATCAAATTTGCCACCATCGATAGCAGCCACTGCACGCTGCTGTGAACGCAGTGAATATTCATCCATCTGTTCTCTTGTGATGTCGTACATATCTGCAACATTTTCTGCTGTAATACCCATCGCCGGTCCAACACCAAGATTTGTCAGGGAATCCCACATGGAATCACGCATTTCCATGTGACCGTATTTCTGACCGTATCTTGCATTAAATACCATATGTGGCGCTGTACTCATGCTGTCTGCACCACCTGCCATAATGCAGTCCGCCTCTTCAGCTTTAATCTGGTAATAACCCATCTGAATAGCTGACATAGAGGATGTACAGTTTCTGTGAATTGTGATGCCCGGCACTGTGACTGGCAGACCAGCTTTGACAAGTGCCACGCGGGCAAGGTTATTTTCTTTATATGTTCTCTGATAGTTGCAGCCCCAGATAACATCATCAATAATTGCCGGATCAATGTCTGCACGCTCTACAAGCTGCTGCATGACCGGAATAGTCAAATCCAGTGCTGTCAGTGTTTTAAACTGTCCGCCCATAGTTCCGATAGGTGTTCGGCAGCCAGCGACAATAACTACATTTCTCATATTTTTAACTCCATTCTGTTGTTTTTACAGACGTCCAAGTACTTTTGCAACTTTAATCAGACCTTCTGTCAGTTCCTTATTGGCTGCATCCACTTTTTCTTTTGGCCATTCCATAATACCTTTGCCGCTCTTAAAGCCAAGATTGCCTTTTTCGATGTTTTCTGTCAGCAATCTGGAAGGTGTTGTGGAATTTTCGATATGTGGGAAAAGATAACTGTGAATAGCATATGTCAAATCAAGACCACCCATGTCCATAACTTCGATTGGCGGGCAAATACCAAGGCGCATACCAAATCCATAACGGATAGCGTCATCTACATCTGCAGGGTCTGCAATGTCATTTTCAACGATGGATAATGCTTCACGGAAAAGTGCGTGCTGCATTCTGTTTGCCAGAAATCCCGGAACGTCTTTTTTAACGATTACCGGCTTCTTGCCTGCATCTGCCAAAATGTCATATGTACGTTTTACAACGTCTTCTGAAACATATTTTGTCTTAATCACTTCAACAAGTGGAATTAAATATGCAGGATTCCAGTAATGTGTACCGATAATACGCTCTTTGTGTACGGATTTTTCAGCAATTTCTGTAATGCTGATGGCAGATGTATTTGTTGCAAGAATTGTGGATACAGGGAATAATGCATCCATTTTTGCAAAATAATCCTGTTTGATTGCAAGGTTTTCGATAATGCCTTCAAACAAAATATCTGCGAAACCAACTGTTTCTTCGATTGTATCTACAAAACTGATATGTTCAAGTGCTGCATCTGCTTCCGCCTGTGTCATGACTTCATTTTCGACCAATACAGTCAGATTGCCGCGGATAACTTCTCTTGAATCATAACGTGTTTTATCATCATAAACATAAATGACTCTGACATCGTGTCCTTTTGTTGCAAAAAGCTGAGCAATACCCAATCCCATTTTTCCTGCACCAAGAACTGCCACGCGTGCTTTTTCACTCATTTTCTTTTCCGTCCTTTCATATGAAACATAACTGCTGCCATCAAATTGAGATGTTGTTGCTTTTTTGCAACATCTTTTTTAATCCGAAAATATACAATTATGCCTTTTTACCAAGAGAGCTGTAATGTCTGACATTACAGCTCTTTAGTTCTATTATGATTGATACTATTTTTAACCTTTATCACTATTTCAGTCATCAGACAAAACTCTGATTTCTGATAATGACACTAACATACGATTTATCAAAACAATGTTTTAGAATACGCCGTAAGGATATTCTCTGTCAGGGATATCTCTGTTGATTCTGTCTGATGGCACGATTGCAACAGCACGAACGATTGTACCGTCACCCATGTACCAGCGAAGTGGAAATGCACAGAATAAGAATCTCTGGTTTGTTACTTTATCAAGGTCACCACCAAGGTTTTCAATACCCATAACATTGTTGCGAAGCAGAATGTCATGACATGGTTCCCATTCTGGGAAGTCATCTTTAGCTGGATGACCAAATTCTTTTTCGTATTCTTCTACGATTCTTGGAACGTATGGACCAGGGCCGTGATCTGCTGCATATGTATACAGAATGTGGTCGATGGCCTGCATATCAAAACCAACACCTTTTACATGATGTTCTACAAACCAGTTTGCACCTTCAATTGAAAGACCTGGGCTATAACCAAAGTAATCATCATTTTCGCCCCAGCGTCTGTGAGTACCTGTATTTAAGAGTACCCAGTCACCTTCCTTGATACCGCCTTCAACTTTTTTAGCTGCGTTTTCGATATCTTCTACAGTAATCAGTTCCCATTTGCCCTTTGGAATATCAAGACATACAGCTTCACCAAGATAGTTTTCAAGTGGAAGTTCATGTGTGTATGGGCTTTCTGGAATAACATGTGAAGGTGAGTCAGCATGTGTTGAGTTGTGCATATGGAAGCTGTTGAATGTCTGCAACAGTCTGTAATGCATTGGCATGTGCTGTACTCTGTCAATGTGGAAATCGCCATTGGATGGCCATAATGGATTGCCTCTGCCGAATGGATGGGAGAGGTCAAGCAATTCAAATGAGCCGCCTTTGAACATATCAAAGATGCTCGCGTCGAAGGCTTTATGCCATGTCATTGTGTTTTCGAATCGCATAATATATACTCCTTTCAAGAACGCTTCACGCGCATTATTTTTTATTTATTTAGGATATTAGGTAGAATATGTTTCAACAGTGTTTGTTTTTTACTGTCACTATGTTATAAAGCAAAAAGTGTGCCAGAATTTAAAATGCAGCAAAATTTTCTATTACTTTCTCTATTTTCTATTTTTATTACTTTCATTTCAAACCCAGTTCTATCGAAGTTCTATCAAATATCTTCAGAACTTTTTATCATTTTTGTTGCATTTCAGAAATTATATATATTAATTGTTGCATTTTTGCAACAACAATAGTATCCGCAACTTTATTTTTCTTTTTTCAGTAACTGCTTTGCAAAATCGATCAATTCCTGGCTCGTCTGCTGAAGCAGTTCTACAGATTTGACTTCCGGCACAGCTTCAACCAGTTCTTTTTCTACAACTTCTTCAATTGTCAGCATGGCAGATGGACATCCTGCGCACTGCCCCAGAAAACGCACACTGAGCACACCATCTTCAAAGGATACAACCTCCAGGTTGCCGCCATGTGCGATAAGCACCGGCGCAACACGTTCTTTAATCACATTTTGTATTTTCAATTCCAGTTCTTTGTCCATGTTGATGCCACCTTTTTATTTTCACTTTAATATTTTTTCAACCTATTCACCCTAATATTTAGCAAAAACCGTGCCAATTTTTCAAAAATCACCTCATTTTTTCTTAAATCTGGCACATTTTTTGCTACATCTATAGTTATAAATCTATTATTATAAAAGAAAGGAATTATGATTATGGCACTTATGACAGGAGAAGAATACATCGAAAGTATTCGCAATTTAAACATGCAGGTGTATATGTTCGGCGAAAAAATTGAAAAGCCTGCGGATCATCCTATTTTACGACCATCATTAAATTCCGTAAGAATGACTTACGACCTGGCTCAGATGCCTGAATATCAGGATTTAATGACAGCAACCTCCAACCTTACAGGAGAAAAAATCAACCGTTTCACAAACATTCATCAAAGCACAGATGACCTTGTTAAAAAGGTTAAAATGCAGCGTTTATGCGGTCAGAAAACTGCAGCCTGCTTCCAGCGCTGTGTTGGTATGGACGCATTTAATGCTGTTTACAGCACAACTTACGAATGTGATGCGGCACATGGTACACACTACCATGAAAACTTCAAAAAATTTGCAGCTTACTGCCAGACAAAAGACTTAACTGTTGACGGTGCGATGACTGACCCTAAGGGTGACCGTTCCAAAGCACCTCACGAACAGGCTGACCCGGATCTTTTCCTCCGTGTTGTTGAACGCAGAGAAGATGGTATCGTTGTCCGCGGTGCAAAAGCACATCAGACAGGTATTATCAACTCCCATGAAGTTGTTGTTATGCCAACAATCGCTATGGGCGAAGCTGACAAGGATTATGCTGTTTCATTTGCTGTTCCTGTAGACGCTGAAGGTATTTACATGATTATTGGCCGTCAGTCCTGCGATACAAGAAAACTTGAAGGTGCTGACATGGATACAGGTAATCCTGAATTTGGCGGTGTTGAAGCCCTTGTTGTATTTGATGATGTTTTCGTACCAAATGACCGTATTTTCTTAAATGGTGAATATGAATTTGCAGGTATGCTCGTTGAACGTTTTGCAGGCTATCACAGACAGTCCTATGGCGGATGTAAAGTTGGTGTGGGTGATGTACTTATCGGCGCATCTGCTGTTGCTGCTGAATACAACGGCTGTCAGAAAGCTTCCCACATTAAAGACAAACTCATTGAAATGATTCATTTAAATGAAACACTTTTCTCCTGCGGTATTGCCTGTTCTGCAGAAGGCGCACCGACAGCATCAGGAAACTATCTGATTAACCTGCTGCTTGCCAACGTCTGCAAACAGAATGTCACACGTTTCCCATACGAAATCGCAAGACTCGCAGAAGATATTGCCGGCGGTCTGATGGTTACAGCACCATCTGAAAAAGACCTTAAAGACCCTGTAATTGGACCTGTTGTTGAGAAATATTTCAAAGGCGTTTCAAATGTTTCTACAGAAAACCGTCTGAAGATTTTAAGACTGATTGAAAACCTGACACTCGGTACTGCTGCTGTTGGTTATAGAACAGAATCCATGCACGGCGCAGGCTCACCACAGGCACAGCGTATTATGATTTCCAGACAGGGCAACCTTGAAGCTAAGAAAGAACTTGCAAAATCCCTTGCAAAAATCACAGAGTAAGGTAAAATTAAAGTAATCCAAATTCATAGATTATAAATATAAAATGCCTTACTGCGGTTTACAAATAATCTAAAATAAAAACTAATATCCGTATCAAAAAATATCAGGGGCAAAATGAATTTTGCCCCTGTCTTAATTACACGAAAGCAGGTGATTTTAATGGATATGTTTCTGGAACTGTCCCAAAAGCAGATATTATCCCAGCGCATGATACAATCTACAGAAATCTTGCAGATGACTACCGCCGAATTAAACGATTATCTGAACGAACTGGCTCTGGAAAATCCATTAATTGATGTTTCATCCACACCGACCTTAGGCGAGGCACAGGCTGTCTCTGATTTATATCTGAAAATGCAGCGCAAATCCGAATGGCTGACAACCTCTGACCACCAAAATCGCGTGTACAACAAACAGGAACGTGAAGATATGTTTGATTCCGATGATTACCGTGATTCCGAAAATGAAGATGAAGCCCTTCCAAATTACCTGCTGAATCAGCTTTTACATTTAAAACTTCCACAGGAAGAAAAAAATATTATTGAATTTATCGTCTATATGCTTGATGACCGTGGGTATCTTAAAGAGGCACCCACGGCATTGGCGTCTTATCTCCATATTTCTGAGGATGCATTGCAGACTCAGTTAAAACGTATTCAAAACCTTGAACCTGCAGGCATTGCCGCCTGTTCATTACAGGAATGTCTGCTGCTGCAACTTGAACGTCAGGGCAAATCCGGCAGTATTGAAGCTGCCATTGTCCGGGATTTTTTGCAGGAACTTGCCAGAAACAAACTTGACCACATTGCCAAGGCTCTAAAAGTTTCTCTGAAAGCTGTCATTAATGCTGTTTCAGAAATCAAAAAGCTTGATCCAAAGCCCGGCAGTCGTTTTGCAAGCCACGAACGCACCCAGTATATCACACCGGATGCCTTTATTCTGGCACATGATGATCAACTTGAAGTCATTACCGCTGATGCCGGACAGCCTTCGGTTTCTATAAACAATTATTATCTTAATTTGCAGAAAAACACCGATGACAAAGCTGTTCTGGATTATATTAAGAAAAAGAAAACACAGGCCGAATGGGTACAGAATTGTTTACAGCAGCGACAGACAACTTTGCGCCGCGTTCTTGAGCAGATTGTTGCCGTGCAGCATGATTTCTTTTTGTATGGTCCGATGCACAAAAAGCCTTTGCGTCTGACGGATCTTGCCGAAGCCCTTGAACTTCACGAATCCACCATCAGCCGCGCCATGAAAGGCAAATATCTGCAGTGTGATTTAGGTATTTATCCCCTGTCTTACTTTTTGACAGGCAGTTTATCCACAACAACTGCAAATATATCCACCTCATCCTCTGCAGCAACACCTGAACAGGCACAACAGGCAATACTTCATATCATTCAGAATGAAGATAAAACCAAGCCTTACAATGACCGAATCATCGCTGAGAAGCTTGCTGAGACCGGGATTACGATTTCCAGACGTACCGTTGCCAAATACAGAGATATTCTCGGCATCCCGGATAAAACAGGCCGCAAGACGTGGAATCTATAACAATACCCACAAACACCTGCCCTTTTTCTCGCATTTTCCAACGAAATGTAGTATAATAATTAAATACGCATTTACCATGCCGCTTCCATGTGCGCATGACAGCATCAGTGTCTGTTTATCCGAAATTTTGACAATTTTTCAAAAATAAACACGACACGATTACATTTGTGGGGGAATGATTGTGGACCAGTATTTATCCATTACTAAAATCCGAGAAAAACTGACAGAGCTTAGCACTGAAGTGTCTGATGAACATCTTCTATCAAAAATAAATGATATTGACAATCTGCTTTCAGAATTTTTTGAACGCGGTATTGATTATAAAGAAGTGGTGGACTGCCTTGACGACAGCATTTTTATCACTGATAACCAAGGCAATGTGATTTACGTCAACGATGCATATACCAAGAATACAGGCATCGAGAAATCCAGAGTTTTGCATCACAATGTCTATGATTTGATTAATAAAGACCACCTGTATTCCGGCGGTGCAATTCCTGATGTTTTAAAGAGCAAAAAGACTGTTTTCCGTCTTTCTACGACATTTAACGGCGGCGTTCCTTTAAAAGGGTATGTTGTAGGCACACCGCTTTTTGATTCAAACGGTGAGCTGCATCAGGTTGTTGCCGTCAGCCGGCCAATTATGTCTTTAAAATCATTACAACAGGACTTTTCTTCATTCGCGCAGGAAATCCAGACAATGAATACAAAAAGCATAACTCTGCATTCCGAGGAGGCATTATCGCCTTCAATGATTGGCAAAGATACAACACTTGCAAATATCTGGAATTTAATCAGCCATGTGGCACTGTCCGATGCGACGGTTTTAATTACCGGTGAATCCGGTGCAGGCAAAGAGGTCATCGCTGATGAGATTTTCAGAAACAGCAAACGTTCAGACAAACCTTATATTAAAATCAACTGCGCCTCGATACCGGCACAACTCCTTGAATCTGAACTTTTTGGCTATGAAAAAGGTGCATTTTCCGGTGCCAGTGCAAAAGGCAAACCTGGTCTGTTTGAATTAGCTAACAACGGCACACTGCTGCTTGACGAAATCGGTGATATGTCCATGGATTTGCAGGTTAAACTGCTGCGTGCGATTCAGTCACAGGAAATCACCCGAATCGGCGGTACGAAGCCAATTAAGTTAAATATTCGTTTTCTGGCACTCACCAATGCGAATTTGAAAGAAAAGATTGCCGAAGGTACTTTCCGTCAGGACCTTTATTACAGATTGAACGTTATTCCAATCTATGTGCCGCCGCTGCGTGAAAGAACTGCAGATATTGAAGCACTGTGCAATCATTATATTCAGAAATTTACAGAAAAATATAACATCTCATTTGCCCTGACGCCAAACCAGATGGCTTACCTTGAATCATATTCATGGCCGGGTAATATCCGTGAACTTGAAAATATTATGGAATATCTGGTGCTTTGCAGTGCCGGTACAGGTCACTGCGATGATGATATTATATGCAATCTGTTAAATATTTCTTTAAAAGAAACACCGATGCCCCTTGAAACAGATTTAAATACTGCGATGGCAGGGTATGAGAAAAAATTAATTGAAAGTGCACTGCAAAAATCACACAGTCTGCGGGAAGCTGGTGCCAAACTTGGCATCAATGCTTCAACGATTTCACGAAAAATTAAGCAGTACGGCATAGAATACCCAAAGGCTAAATAACAGAAACAAAAACAGCCGCTCTATGAATCAGATTTTCACAAATCCACATTCATAAAGCGGCTGTTTTAACTTTTCCAATTTTTAATTTTTCAACTGAAAGTTCAATCAGGCTTTCTTTTTCAAATTACTCATCTTTTCCAAATCTTTGTCAAGATGCTCATACATATCAAGATAATATGGATAAAGTTCATCATATACAGCTTCCCATTCAGGAATCGGCTCAATGATTTCTTTTACCTTAATCATCTTCTCAATTGCCTTAGATAAATCCGGTAAAACGCCCACAGCATGACCTGCCAGAAGCACATCACCCACCGGCACATCACCTGATTTTTCATCCATCACATATACCGGCATATGTAACATGGAGGCTTTAATCATATTCCATGTGCGGCTCTTTGCACCGCCGCCTGTGATACGGATGACATTTGCCTGACCGCCGGATTTTTTAACAACATCCATAACATGTCTTAATGCAAATGCTGTACCTTCAAAGACAGAACGTGCGATATCCTGACGCTTTGTTTCAATCGTCAGACCGATAAACATACCTCTGGCATGAGAATTCCAGAGTGGTGCACGCTCACCTGCCACCAGATATGGGAAGAACAACAAACCTCCTGCACCAGGTTCTGCCTCCAGTGCCTGTTTATTCATAAAGTCGTACATACTCATACCGGCTTTTTTAGCATTTTCCTCATCTGCCACACCGAAGTTTTCAAGATACCATTTAATTGATGCGCCACTTGAACCAATTGGTCCATCATACACAAACGGCATTTCATCAAGGCCTGTTGGTCTTGTGACAACCGGTGCATTTGTGGCACTTCTCTTATTCGCACTTGCAAACACAAGTGATGTCGTACCTGAGCTTTCACCGGCATCGCCAAGCTTGCTCATACCTGTGGCATACATGGATGCCATCGCATCAGAACATCCACCAATAACCGGAATACCAGCCTTTAAGCCGGTTTCTTTGGCTGCTTCTTCAGTCACATGACCGATAATTTCCGTACACAATACAGGCTTTGGTAATACTTTGTTTAAATCAATCTCCAATGCCTCACCGATATCTCTTGACCATTCCAGTTTCTTGAAATTCATACACTGGGTCCTTGATGCCGTATCAATATCAATCGTGAACACCCCTGTTAATTTATAATTCAACCATCCGTTTGCCTGTAAAATGCTGTGTGTTTTTGCAAATATTTCCGGTTCATTTCTCTTAAACCATAAGAGTTTTCCCGGCAAAAACCCAACGCTTGGCAGACCTCCGACAATATCAACAAACCGCTCAAAACCAAGCATCTGACAGACTTCTTCTGTTTCTTTTGCCGCTCTGCTGTCCTGATAAATAATCGCATTATATAACGGATTTCCATTCTCATCCAACGGCAAAAGCGTAATACACTGTGAACTGATGCTAATACCTTTAATATTGGCAACAACATTCTCTCCTGCCTGTGCTGTTATATCTTTTAAAATCTCGCATGCATTGCCCCACCATTCCATCGGGTCCTGCTCAACACGTCCGGGACTTGGCGTAATTCTTGAATTCGGTCTGGATGCAGTCGATATCAGATTGCCATCCTCGTCCATTAAATTTCCCTTGATATTTGTAGTTCCCAAATCAATACCAAGGAGATAACTTTTCTGTAAACTCATATAGTGCCTCCGCCACATTCCATAAAATTTACTTTTTAAATCTACATGTTATTTTTTATAATTTTCATTCGTCTGATGTCACGAATAACCGCTTACCCATGACATTTTTTATCACTATATTCTACCCTGTAAGTATAATAACACAGCTAAAAATGCGGCTTCAAACGGTGTATTTCCCCTCACCAACGGAAATACACCGTTTGAAGCAAAAGCCTGTTTTTTTTATACTTTAAGTGTGAAATCAAACATATTTAATGAGTAGCAAAATTCGTTTTTTTTCTTCTGAACCAGCCCAACAATAAAACATTAAACACAAAAAGGAGAATAATTATGTCAGAAATGATGAAAGCAGCCGTTATGTACGGCCCAAGTGATATTCGCTATGAAGATGTTGAAAAACCAGCCTGCCCTGAGGACGGCGTGATTTTAAAGATTATGGCAGTCGGTCTTTGCGGCTCAGATATCCGTAACCTGACTTCCGATTCCAGAAAAGGTAAATACCCATTTATCTACGGTCATGAAATCGTAGGTGTCGTTGATGAAATCGGTTCTAAAGAAACAAAATACCAGGTTGGTGACAGATTATATCTTTTCCCAGGTACATACTGCATGGAATGTGATAACTGTATCAGTGGTCATTCTGAAAACTGTGAAAATGAACACGTTGCCAAGCTTGCAGGTACAGGCGGCTTCGCCCAGTACATCGCTATCGGTGGTGAAAAGATTCACTACGGCGGCATCTACAAGATTCCTGAAGGCATCCCATATGAAGCTGCTTCCCTTGGCGAGCCTTTAACATCTGTTTATGCCTGCGAAGAAAATATCGGCGTTGGCTTCGGTGATGTGATCGTTATCATCGGTGCAGGTCCTATCGGATGCTTCATGACAAAACTTGCAAAACTTCGTGGTGCCAAGACAGTCATCATGATTGATATTAACCAGTTAAGACTTGACCAGGTTCAGCCATTTGGCGCAGACTACATCATCAACTCAAAAGAGGAAGACCCTGTAGAAGCCGTTAAACGCATCACAAACGGCAAGGGCGCAGACAAGGTTATTTCTGCCAACCCATCCACAGCAACACAGCAGCCAGCCTTAGAGATGGTCCGTAAGGGCGGTATCGTGGTATTCTTCGGTGGCGTGCCAAAGGGTGCTATGACAGAATTAGACACAAACCTGATTCACTACAATAACATCTGGATCAAAGGTCATTTCGGTGCATCTTATATGCAGTCCAAGAAAGCCTTCGAACTTGCAATTTCAGATGAATTTAACGCATCAGATTTCATTACTTACAGACTTCCTCTTGAGGAAATCAATCATGGTATTGAATTAACACGTAAAGATGCTATTAAAGTAGTATTGTTCCCTAACGGTATGAATCCAGACGAGGAGTAACCTTATTTCATTTCATATATTCTACAATAGCCAAGTCGTTTACATTCCGACTTGGCTATTCATTTTCAAAAATAATTTTTTATCAAAGGAGGATTTTAATTGAATACTCAGTCTGACACAGCGTCACAAACAAAAAAAACATTCACATTACCAACTAAATTTCCCATTCGTATACTGGTATTATTGACAGGTCTATTTTGTATCGCATTCGGTGTTGCACTGACAACAAAATCAGACCTCGGTGTTGCACCTTCTGCTGCTATTCCATATGTTTTACGCCAGATGACTCCACTATCCATGGGTGTATGGACAACTGTCATCAACGTATTTATGGTTTTGCTTCAGATTCTTTTACTAAGAAAAAATTTTCAGCCGATCCAACTGCTTCAGTTAATCATTGTCTTTATCTTCGGCTATTTTACAGACTGGACATTGTCCCTTCTGGATTTCATGAATATTGACGCTTATGCATACAAACTGATTTTTACATTAATCGGATGTGCACTGATGGGGTTAGGTGTATACTTTGAAGTTGAGGCAGGGCTTATTACACTCTCCTCAGATGGTCTGACAAGCACCATTGTAAGTAAATTTCACATTGATTTTGGTTTAACCAAAAATATCATTGACGGCTCTCAGGTAGTCATTGCAGCTATCTGTTCTCTGATTTTTCTTCACAGCTTTTTCGGTATCAGAGAAGGTACGATTATTTCAGCTATTTTAGTTGGTGTATTTGTACAGATTTATAATAAATTCTTTGGTTTCTTCCATCGCTGGCTGAATACAGAAAAATCCGAATACATCTACACAGCTATCACGCCAGGACTATCACCGGAAATGGAAGCCCTTGTTGATTCACCAAAAGAGGATTTGCAGAAAATGAAAACAAATCCATCTTCATATCCTATGATTATTACCATCGAGCGTGAATATGGCAGTGGCGGCCACGAAATCGGCAAATATATTGCAGATGCACTTGGTATTGATTATTATGATTCTGAACTGATTAAAAAGGCATCCCTGGCATCTGGTTTATCTGAAGATATTATTACAAACCATGAAGAGCGACTGCCAGTTGGTATGATTCAAAATACATTTAAAGCCAGCCATAATATTCGCTATCAGGATCAGATTTTCAAGATACAGAGCCGTGTCATTCGTGACATTGCCAACAGTGGCAGAAGCTGTGTCATTGTTGGACGTTTAAGTAACCACATTCTAAATCCGCGGCCAAACTGCTTTAACGTTTTTGTTTCTGCGGACTATGATTATCGTGCAAAATCTTTACAGGACAAATACGGCTATGACAAAGAAACAGCCCTCCATCTGATTAAAAAGGAAGATATTGCCCGGGCAAATTACTGCGAGCACTTCACAGGCAGCCTGTGGGGGTTATCCCGCCACTTTACAATGACTATCGACAGTTCTGTATACGGCGTAAAAAAAGCCTCTCAGATTGTCTTAGAGGCCATTCAAGTCTGGAAAGAAACAAATCAGTATATTTCTTAATGCTAAACTAAAAAAGGATGTATCCGCGCTATATGCACTCAGATACATCCTTTTGGTAACATAAAAATTCTATCTGGATTGTTTCTTTGCACTTATTGGCATCATCAGTGCAAGAATAACTGTGATCAAAAGCAAAATTGCAAACACAATATAGACAGATCTGACTTCACCAAAAATACTCTTGCAGGCAGAAATCAGCAGGAAGGTCAACTGACCGCAAATGCTGACAACAGGGAATATGATGGCATTTGCCTGTGCAAAGTTTGCTCTGCCAAATACAGACAGTTCAAATGCAGGCATAAAAATCTGCATGAAGGTAATGGTCAGACCAAACATTGGAACAGATATGTACACCAATATCGGAATGTTTGTAAAGTTCATCACCAAAGCCACTGCAAACCATATAGCAAGTACAGCATAAGCTTTCTGTGTACCCAGCTTATTCTCCAGATAACCGGCAATCATACTGCCAAAGATACCAACAACGGCTGCGATAGACATCAGTAAACCTGCTTTGCTTTCAAAGGCTGTCCCCTGATATCTGACAATCCACTGCGCCATCAGACCTGTCTGCGTCAGACTGCAGATACCAATGATAATAACTATAAACCAGAATGCTCTGGTCTTTACAAGTTCTTTAACAGTCATCTTATGCTCTTTGGAATCCGCCGAGCTTAAAGCATTCTTGCCGCGCTCTAATGCTTCGATTTCCTGTTTACTCAGGTTATCCGGTGTGCATCCAACTTCTTCCGGTGTATTATGTACAAAAATAATACATAAAACTGCTACAGCAACCAGCACACCGCAGATTGTGTAAATACCGCCTTTAATGCCTACATGATTGATCAAAAATGTCAAAGCAGATACCATCATTACTGTTGCTGCCGGAGGACCAATTGTCACAAAACCCATAGCCAGACCCTTTTTATAAGGGAACCAGCTTGCGATAATCGCATTAGCACCAAGGAAAGAAATACTCTGTCCAAAACAGATTGTACCAATCAGACCGATCACAAGCAAAGGATATGTTGTTGCAGTACCATATAAAAATACGAAAATAGCTGCTGCGAAAAGGCTTAATACTGTCATAAACTTTGCGCCCTTTTTCTCACATATCTTACCTAATATCAGATTACCTACAATACTGGTGCAGCCCGCAATCGTTGCAAAAGTCAGCACTTTTCCATAATAATCCCATCCATTTGCATCAGACAACAGCGGCAGTATGACATTTTCAGAATCAGATGTTACTGCATTTGCAAGCAAACACAATAAGAAACAGATACCAATCATACTCCAGTGCCTTGCACTAAAGTTGTATTTTTCTTTCATAATAATCTCCATTTCTATAATTCACCCTATGTGCTCACACACATACTTTACCAGTCATTCATTATATCACAATTTATTTTTTCTTCAAACCCCTAATAGCTTTAAAATTAACTATATAAATTGCCTTAAAATAACCACACGACTAGTTAAAAGCACCCACACTGCCGATTCAAAAATAACCACCGTCAAATAAAACGGTGGTTATTTTTGAGATAATTATTAAGGTATTATTCTAAACAAGTATGTTTAAAATTTTAGTAAAGTAAAATTATAATGATTTTATTTCGATGATTTAAAAGTTTTAATTATTTTGAATAATTATTTTGTCCAAACATATGGGAATGGTTTTCCTTCAAGATAAGCATGTACGTTTTCTGCCATCTTTCTGCCTGACCATCCATCCACATCTGTTGTAAGACCAGCGTAATGAGGGGAACACATTACATTTTTCATCTTCAACAGTGGATGATTTGCTGGAACTGGTTCCTGCCAGTAAACATCGATACCTGCACCGGCAATCTTTTTATTTTCAAGTGCTTCGACAAAATCTCTCTGGTCGATAACAGCAGCACGCGCTGTGTTAATCACAAATGCTGTTGGTTTCATCTTATCAAACCATGTCTTGTTGACAATACCTCTTGTTGAAGGAAGTACAGGAAGATGAATACTTACAACATCAGATTCTGTAAGCATTGTGTCCAAATCAACAGCTTTTGCACCTGTTGCTTCAATCTTTGCAGGGTCAAGATATGGGTCATATGCTAAAATTTCCATACCGAAAGCTTTTGCACGTACAGCAACTTCACGACCAATTGCTCCGTAGCCTGCAAGACCAAGTTTTTTGCCATAAAGTTCAAAGCCAATGCCGTAATCTGTGTATGGATGATTTTCATCCAGAGGTCCCCAGATAACGTTTTTCACATCTGGTACATCGTAGATGTCATCTACGGCTGGTCCAAGGTGCTCGCCAAGGAGTAAACCTGCTGTTGCGCGAGCCATATAACGTGTTGTTGCAATCATCATACCCATGCAGTATTCAGCAACTGCAACTGCGTTACGTCCCGGTGTGTATGTCAACTGGATACCTGCTGCCTTTAATACTTCATTATTGACTGTTACAGGTGTACCTTTGGCAACACCGATAAATTTCATACCGGCATCAATCCATGCTTTTAATGTATCTTCACCGGCAACTTCATCACCTAATACGATGATTTCAGCGCCCATACATTCTTCTCTTACCATGTCTTCTGTGACATTACCTTTGCCGTGTTTTAATTCACCGCAAACTGTCACTTCACATGTCTGTTTGATAATCTCCAAATCCTTTTCAGGAAGAGCTGTACATAAAGCTAATTTTTTCATTTTCAAAACTCCTGTATCTGCTATTGTTTAAAAGTGCCGCACTCTGAAACTGTGCCTGATAAAAAGATGGTTCAAATTAAACTGCCTGGTCAGCTTTGATGAGTTCGATCATTGCATTAACAGCTTCCATTGGCATTGGTTCGTAATTGCCAAGTGTCTTTGCAACAACTGTTGTATGAGCCATTTCTTCTGTGTAGATTGTTGCGTGCATAGCCTGTTTCATATTCTTGCCACATGCGAACATACCATGGTTTTTAATCAGACATACAAGACCTTCTTCACCAAGTTCATCTGCAACTTTTTTAGCAACATCGTTTGAACCAGGCATTGTAAATCCTACGATACCTACTGGGTAGAATTCACACTGTGGAGGTGTAATCGGACGAAGCTCAGGGTTAGGACCCATTGCACAGATTGTAGCGTTCATGCTGTGTGTATGTACTGTAGCGTTGACTTCTGGTCTGCGGCGCATAACTTCTGTATGCATTGGAAGTTCTGATGATGGTTTGAAGTTACCTTCGATCCATTCGTTTGTGCCATCTTCATGCATCTTTACAACTGCGATATCTTCTGGTGTCATACCTTCATATGGGATACCTGATGGTGTGATACAAACGATTGTTGGGTCTTCAGGTGTTCTCATTGTGATGTTACCTGATGTACCATTAATAAGACCTTTATCAACTGCTTCTAAAATAGCATGTAAAACTGTTTTTCTTGTAGATTCGTAATTCATTATAATTCTCTCCTTTGAAAATGCTTTATTCTCTCTTTGTTGATTTTATTATATCCCTTTCAAACACCCTAAACAACGTCGCAAATTTCCTCTTATGAGGTGAAAAATTTGTTAAAAACCGGGCGGCATTTTCCGCTTGTTTTACATGCAGAATATAATGTTTAAAGCACAGCAAAACCGCCTTAAAATCGAATGATTTAAGGCGGTTTCACACATTTAAATTGGTATATTTATATTAAGAGAGTTAGCGGGTTTAGAATGCTTTCTTTAAGAGTTCAAGTACATCTTCTTTAGTCACACCCTGCTTAGGGTTGAAATTAAGTACTGGCTCTTTTAATACATCATCTGCAAGCATATCGAAGTCTTCTTCCTTGATGCCCTGTTCGGATAATGTCTTGATGCCAAGCTTCTTTGTCATAGCAAGCAGTGCATCTGAAAGTGCATACATATCTCTATCTTTATCACCTGTCATCGGCAGATCAATAGCTTTTGCAAGTTCAATCATCTCATCCGGGCAGCTTGGTGCATTGTATGCCATAACATAAGGCAGCACAACCGCATTAGCCATGCCATGTGCAAGATGAAAATGTGCACTAAGAGTATGTGCGATACCATGAACAAGACCAAGGTTTGCATTTGAGAAGCCAAAACCTGTGATTACACAGCCCATCATCATATTTTCTCTGGCTTCCATGTTGTTGCCATCTTCAACAACTTTTGGAAGATTTTCATAGAAAATCTTAAGTCCCTGAATAGAGTTATATCTTGTCAGTGGTGTTGCCATGTTGGAAATATAAGATTCAACAGCATGTGTAATGGCATCCATACCGGTTGCCGCTGTCACACCCTTAGGCATTGTGCGTGTATATTCAGGGTCTGCAATAACATAAGATGGTGTAATCTTATTGTCAATCACAACATATTTGCAGACAGCTTCTGTATCTGTCAGTGCAGAAACATTTGTTATTTCACTTGAAGTACCTGCTGTTGTTGGAATAGCAATGAGTGGAAGTGGTTTATTTTTCACAAGACCGATACCACCGTACTGACCGATAGGGCCAGGGTTTGTCATCAATACATTGGCAGCTTTTGCCGCATCGATTGATGAACCACCACCAACAGCAACGAAACCTTCAACACCAGCTTCTTTGGCAATAGCATAAATTCTTTCGACAAGCTGATTGGATGGATTTGGTTCAACCTCATCAAATGTTGTCACCTTGATACCGTCAACTTTGTTGACTTCGGCAAGTACTTTTTCAGCTATACCTGCTGCCTTTACACCGCCATCATAAATCACCATTACATTTTTAATGTTCTCATTTTCAAGGATTCCTGAAAGTGCTGCTGCAGCATCTTTACCAAATACTAAATCACTATGTACGAAAAAATTATAAGCCATTTTTCTTCTCTCCCTTTTTTATTTTATACTCTGTAGGCTGCATGGTATCCTGCATCCATTGCCTGATAAATCATAGCAACTTTATTGCAGTCACCGATAATATAATATTCATCAACGAGGTCGCAAAGTGCGTCAACCTCTGCTGTTTTTGGTCTGAAACCAAGTGCGCATACGACAGAATCTGCCTCAATGACAAATGTGCCTTCTGCATTTTCAACTTTGACACCTTCAGGTACGATTTCAAGTACTTTTGTTTTTGTATAACATTTTGCACTTTCATGTACGTGAGGCATCAGGCCGCCACGGTAGAAGGAGTTGACATTTAAAGCCACATCATCAAGCATTTCAACAATAGACACTTCGTGTCCTTCTTCTGCAAATGAACATGCTGCTTCTGCGCCGACAAGACCGCCGCCCATGATAACTACGCGTTTGCCAAGCTTGTCATGGTTAAGTTCTGCGTCAATTGCCATAATGACATTGTCACCGTCAATACCTTTGATTGGTGGTTTAAGTTCATTTGAACCGATAGCCACAAATAATGCATCCGGTGCAAATGCTTTCACATATTCAGGTGTCACTTCTGTATTCAATACAACCTTAACACCGGCTCTGTCTACACGACGTTTCATCACTTCACATAAATCCCAGATATCACGTTTAAATGAAGCGCTGCCTGCCGGATGAAGGTTACCTCCAAGTTTATCTGTTTTTTCAACTAAAGTCACATCATGACCACGTTTTGCTGCTGTAATGGCTGCTTCCATACCTGCAGGACCACCACCGGCAACTAAAATCTTTTTCTTCATTGTTGGTGCAGGTACACCGTATTTTTCTTCAAGCTGCTGTCCCTGAGTTGGGTTTACAGTACATTTAATCATTTCAAGCTGTGCTGTTGCACCAAAGCATTCATAACATCTTAAGCATGGTGAAATATCATCTGCACGACCTTCAAGGGCTTTCTTAGGTAAATATGGATCTGCTACAAGTGCACGGCCAAGTTCAACCATATCTGCCTGTCCTGAAGCAATGATTTCTTCCATCTGTGCAGGGTCATCCAGTGATCCGACACAGGCTACCGGTTTTTTCACATGCTTTTTGATTTCTGCTGAAAGATACACATTCACGCCTCTTGGGAAGAATGAATTTGGATGTGTACGGCAGAACATCGCAGGGTCTTCATGGTTACCGCAGGAGATATTAAACATATCTACTTTGTCATCGACCATCTTAGCCACTTCAATATAATCATTCAGCGTCATGCCGCCCTTCTGGAAGTCATCACCATTCAGACGAAGTTCGATTGGGAATCCCGGTCCGACACCTGCTCTGACAGCATCTAATGTCAGCATCAGGAAACGTGCTCTGTTTTCAAGGCTTCCACCAAATTCATCCGTTCTGTGGTTAAACACTGGGGATAAAAACTGGTTAAACAGCCAGCCATGTGCAGCATGTACCTGAACCATATCATAACCGACATCTTTACAAAGCTTTGCAGCTTTTTTGTAAGATTCGATAATTTCATAAATCAATTCTTTTGGCATCTCATACACATGACCTGCAGGCATATCCATCTCACTTGGACCGTAAGCCACATCACATGTACCAATATCGCCGCCGACAGAAGCCAGACCGCCATACATACCACCGTGGGATAACTGGATGTTTGCCAGACCACCTGCATTGTGAATCATACGTGTAGATTCTGTCAGTCCCTGACGTACGCCAAAAGCATCTAACTGAAGCTGTTTGTTATGGCTCTTACCTGTCTTTGCATGAGGAATCGCTTCACCATATGTTACTACCGCACAGCCGCCGAGTGCTTTTTCTTCAAGATAAGCTGCCATTTCCGGTGTAAAAAGTCCTTCTGTTGTAATCATACTTGGGCTTGTTGGTGCCGCAATAATTCTGTTTTTTAATTTAATATTGCCAATTCGGATTGGCTTAAATAAATTTGGATAAATATCTTTTCCTGGAAATCTTTCTGACATAATACTTTCTCCTTATTTCTGTATATAGTATATAAAAATCATTGACAGTTTCGCAATTTGTCTATTTCCGTTAGACAACGGAAAGAAATAATCATATTTTTTTTATGGTATTCGGATGCTGTGACAGATAAATTGCCGTATCATAAATCCATCCAAGCAGATTTTTGTCAGATGGCGGCAGTATCATATACAACACCGATTTTATATTTCTCACATATTTGTATGAAATCTCTTTGTTTAATTCCACAAGGCTTGCAGTCGCATGGGCAACCGTCGGACAGACCTGGTAACAGAAGAAAAATCCATTTTCAAGCAGACAATAATAAGACTGCTCAAGATTTAACTTTGGAAGCTCATCCGTACCCATATAATTTTCCATCTTCTGCTGCATCTCTGACAGTGCCATCTGCAGATTGTTTTTATTATCCATCGTATAGCATAACTGTTCAGGAAAATACTGCTCTGCCGGCAATTGTGGAAATGCGTATAAATAACGGCTTTTCATATTGGCAAGAAACAGGTCGATGCGCTTTTTATCCTCTTTGCCAATAAGCGGCGATACGGTCAGCACCGGTGCTTTAAATTCCTCATCAATTTTCTTCATCTTCGTGGTCGTCAGCACAAGCATTGTACGTTTCTGGTCAATCAGCTTCTTTGCATGAATGGAATATGGGCCATGCAGTTCAAGCACATCACCATAACAGCTTTTCAGCATTTCAATCAGATAATGGGACATGCTTTCGTTATAATGGCTGATGACCGCCGTTGGAATCCCTTTGTGTCTTCGTTTTCGGTAAAGACTTTCCTCTGCAAGAATTAAAAATGGCAACAGGTAATCGTCCTCCTCTTTGCCAAGTGCCATATCACATTTTTCACTCAGTTTATTTTTCAGCACATACGCGATATTACCCATAAACGGATATTTTCTGCGCAGCTCGTCCGCAAGCACATGATTCTGGCTGGAGGTCGGTACAATGCCATTTTTAAGTGCCTGCACATGCCTTGTCAAATCCACAAACAGCTTATTATCTGTCGTAAAATCAATGCCGTATTCCTCTAAAAGTTCATTAATCACATCATCCACGATATGATGACAGACCACGTCCGTCGTTGAAAGCACATAGTTTTTTGAATATGTACGTTCTGACAAAAGCACTAACTGCTCTTTGATTTTCGACAAATACAAATATTCATCTTCTGAAATTTCAAGCTGCCATGTCTGATTTAATTCATCTACAACCATCCTGATAATCTTATCTACAGTGATTTTCTGGCTTTGCGCAAGATCCTTTGGAAGATTTATCGCATGCCCTGCCTGTATTCTGAAAAATGATACATAGATGGCAAGGGTCAGATAAATAAAGGCATAATCGTCCAGATAAACTCTGTATTCAATGATTTTTTGCTGCAGTGTATGATGAATCTGGCTTAATGTTTCCTTGCCGATTTCCTCATACTCTAAGACAATGCCTTCTTCTGAATCGTAATCCCAGTTTTCGACATAAAATCGTGTAAAAAGATTACGCTTCTTCTGCTCATCATCCTCAAGGCGAATCATGTTGCCTTTGCGCTCAACCTTCAGAAACGGCTGCTGCTGGGAAATCATTTTCTTGATGCCTTTAATATCTTTTTCAAGGGTTGTATGGCTGACAAACATCTTGTCCTCCAAATCACCGATATCACACCAGTCATTTTCTCTGAGTAACTTTAGTATCAATGTGCGCAGCCGATCCTCTTTCGTTACATAGTTTTCCTTTTCAGAAAAAAGCTTGAGATACACCGACCGGTCCTTCATCGAAAGGGTGTAACCTTTACCGTGAATTGAAAGAATCTGAATATCATATGCTTTCAGGCAGTCATTTATATTGCTGATATCGCTTCGGACAGTACGCTCTGAAACACCGATTTTCGCAGATATTTCCTTGCCTGTCGCTATGCCATGCTTACTGTTCAGGATGGATAATATTTTCTTTTGTCTTGAATGTAAATTTATCTTCTCCATATGTTTTCCCATCATTGCAAAAAAGCAAACAGTCTTAAACTTTTTAAAACCATTTGCTTTTTAGTCCAAAATTATGCCCTGCGCTTCAAAATCATTTTTGACACGCATTAATGTTCATAGGTTCAAAAAGTCTTTTGACCCTGTCTATATATTTTTACTCATCAAGTTCAAAGAATAATGTTGTATATCTGCCCATGTTCTGGAATACAGGACGAACTCTGACAGGCAGTTTGCCATCGATTTCTCTTGCTTTTTTCTTGTTGATTCCAAGAATAACCGCATTAATTTCAGGACCTTCATCCAATTTAACTTCACCGCAGACATATTTAAGACCCATGTCATCAAGTTCAAGTCTTGAGTTCAATACACCTGTAAATACGAAGGATACTAATTCGCCTTTACCTGTAAGTGTTGTCCACTCTGTTTCATGGTAGCCACATGTATTACAAGCTAAATGAGGAGGAAATTCGATAGCTCCGCATTCTTTACATTTTCTGGCATAGATAACGCCATCTTCAAGGCCTTTCCAGAATTTTTCTACAATACGTTCCATTTCCATGACTGATTTCCCTCCCTATTAATAATTTGCACCTAAGATAATGGCACGAACGTTCTGAGCACCGCCAAAGCCTCTTAAGAATGTGTGTTTTGGTAATTTCTTAACCTGACGTGCACCGGCTTCGCCACGCATCTGAAGAACAGCTTCAAAGACATCTGCCATACCTGATGCACCGAAAGCATGACCGTAAGATGTACGTCCACCATTTGTGTTCATTGGCTTATCACCATCGTAAGCAAGACGGCCATCTAATACATATTTCCAGCCTTCACCCTTTGGAAGGTAACCAACTTCTTCTGCTGCAAGAAATGCAGAAGAACCGATAAAGTCATTAACATATAACAGGTCGATATCATCTGGTGTAAGACCAGTCTGTTCGTAAACCTGACGTGCTGCTTCAGCAGTTGCTTTCTTTTCAAGATGAGGTACGATAGCATCAAGTACAGAAGCACCACATCCAAGAACTTCGATTGGTTTAGCATTAAACTGTTTTGCAATTTCTGTAGGAACAACGATACAACATGCTGCACCATCGGCAACACATGAATCACTGGATGTACGCAGGTACTGTGTCATCTTAGGATTCTTAGGGGATTTCATATATTCCCAAACATCATCATATCCGGCTTTCTTTGCGATATCATCGTAAAGTTCACGTTTCATGGCACGTTCGCAAAGATGTGCGTTACGTCTGAAATGATATGCCTGATGATTAAGGACATCATCAATGACTTCTTTGGATAAGTTATTTGTCTTAGCGTAGTAGTTAATCCAGTCATCATGATTCATACCAGGACCACCACCAAGGTAACGTCCATAAGAACGGTCAAAGATAGAATCAAGATCAGGGAAAAGTACTTCTGGTGTCAGAGGCACTCTCATGTGTGCAGGTGTGTTGCCGTCCGGCATACCTGTCCCCATATCACAGGCACCAGTTAAAACCACATCATACATACCGCTTGCAACAGCAAATACAGCTTCTTCAAGAGCGATATAACCTGTACAGCAGCCTTCTGAATGTGACAGAGAACCTTTGCCTCTCATACCGAACCAGTCAGCCACCTGAAGGTTAGGTGTAATAGCAGATTCAAGTACATGTGGGTTTGCAGCGCCATGGAAGAAATATTGAACATCTCTAGGTTCTACACCTGCATCCTTCATAGCGTCCAAAGCAGCATAACCGAATAATTCACCATGTGTGAATCCTTTATATGGTGAGCCCGGTTCAACCGCACTGAAAAATGGTGTTGCACCAACACCGACAATTGATACACTTCTTAATGTTTTTCCAACTTTTACATTATGCAGCATCTTCTATACTCCATTCCTTTCCGAAATGTCTGATTACATTTCTTCTTCAACAAAATCAGCAACTTCTCCGATAGTTTTATATTTACCAAATCTTGCAACAGGAATCATAACATCAAAATCATTTTCGATTGATGCGCACATTGCAACACTGTATTTTGAGCCAACACCCAAATCAGCTAAAACTGTGTCTTCGCTTAATGTTGATGCATCTACACCATATGTGGATGCAACGTATTCGTATAATTTTGCTACTAATTCTTCTCTTGACATTTTTACCATCCTCCTGATAATCTCTTTTATAATTTTTTGTTCATGACGTTTACTATCTGTGTATCCCTTCTGCGGAATTTTTCGCTGATTTAAACGTCTTAAAGTACTGTATTATCCGGGTCAGTTAAAGCTATATCAAACTCCCGATAATTTTATTATAAAAGAATCCGCCCCTTTTTTCCAATATCTCTTTCGTATTTTCGTTATAATGTTTTTATTATATCGAGTCATTTTTATTTTGTATAAATGCTTATATCTTTGCGGTACCTGTTTCTGTTAAAATATACTTTTATCGCTCTGTTTTATATCTGTTTTTAACTCCCGGATTTTCGCAGTTTCTCAAGATACCCTCTCGCAATCGCATTAATTGGCTTATCCCCATGCCACATCGCATAATAATCCGTAAACAGCGGCAACTGGATACATCTGAAATCCGAAGAAAATACATCCGTATTCCAGCCCGTGCATATCGTAAAACATTCATTTGAACGCAAAAATAATGACACGGAATCCGTACTGTCCAGATAAATCGTTTCCTTTGGCAGCTTGCCAAACAGTCCAAGCATCGTTTCCTTAAATGTATTTCTAAGGTGCATCGGCAGTGTTTTTGGCAAAAATAATGATGTGGACGCTATCTCATCCAACTGCACGTTCTGACTGTTTTTAAATGCCTTGTGCTTCTTTGATGCCACAATATAATACGGCACCGGCTGGCTGTTTAACTTCATGGACTGATAAATTTTTTCCTGCGGCATGAGTTCTTTGGCGCAAATCAGAATCTCTCCCCGGTCCATGACTGTTCTGAAATTATCATAATCAATAAAGTTTGTAAAATGGCGAAATGCCGGCTGCTCACGCATATATTCTGTCGTTGCCTGCACGAAGCTGTCCGGCAGGGTCGTACCACGCATCAGATTAAATAAAATCAGTGCCTGCTCTGTATGTAACTTAATAGAATTCAGCGTGTCCTCATAAATCTTCTCACACTGTTTTAAACCGTGATAAAGCATCTCCCCGGCTTCTGTAAGCTGCACCTCTCTGCGCACAGAACGGTCAAAAAGCTGTGCCCCAACCTCTGCTTCAACACTGTGAATATGCCTTGTCACCGCAGGCTGGGAAATATAAAGCAACTGCGCCGTCTTTGTGTAATTTAATGTCTGCGCCAGCTTCAAAAAACATTGAATATCCTGATTTGTCATTAGAATATCCTCCTGTATTCAAAAGAGGTCGCAAAACCATCTTATTTTTTGATGCCCTTGCGACCTCCTTTGTGTTGTTTATATATCTTTGTTATTTTATTCAGATATTTTTTGACTTTCTCCGAAAATTATTCTTCGTCATCGGTGTCATCTGACATATCCGCATCATCTGAAGTTTCACCATCCAAAAATTCATCCGAATCTTCATCTGCGAAACCATCAGCCTCATCCTCGATACTACCAGCAGCTTCACCCTCAGCGTCTTCTGCCACTTCATTTTCAGCTTCAACACGCACCTTTGTGATGCCTGCCACGCGGATATCACTGTCCACATCGATATCAATCAGCTTTACACCAGAAGTGATTCGGCCAAGTACAGAAATACCATTCACTGGCATCTGGATAATGATACCGCCAGTTGTAATCATCATGATTTCCTGGTCATCATTCACAGACTTCACGCCAACTACATGGCCTGTCTTTTCAGTAATCTTGTAACACTTCACGCCTTTACCGCCACGATGCTGAACTGCAAATTCGCCAATCATCGTACGTTTGCCGAGACCATTTTCAGAAACAATCAGAAGAGCTTCGCCCTGAACATCAAGCTGCATACCGACAATCTCATCCTCAGGTTCAAGGTTCATACCGATAACACCCATGGATACACGGCCTGTGCAGCGAACATCTGTTTCTTTAAAACGAATACAATAGCCATGCTTTGTCACAAGGAAAATATCATTATGATTGTTTGTACACTTCACTTCAATCAGTTCATCGTCATCTTTAAGACTGATAGCAAGCAAACCTGATTTACGGATATTCTGATAATCCATCACAGAAGTTTTCTTTACCATACCATTCTTTGTAGCCATAAAGAGGTATTTATCTTTGCTGTATTCCTGCAGTGGAATCATCGCTGTAATCTTTTCACCGGCTTCAAGCTGCAAAATATTGACAATCGCCGTACCTCTGGCAGTTCTTGAAGACTCAGGAATCTCATAAGCCTTGATACGATAAACTTTGCCTTTGTTCGTAAAGAACATAATATAGTGATGTGTCGAGGTCATCATCAGATCAGTAATAAAATCATCCTCAACAGTAGACATACCCTTGATACCTTTGCCACCACGGTTCTGACTGCGGAAATTATCTGTTGTCATACGTTTGATATAACCAAGATTTGTCATCGCAATAACAACATTCTCACGTTTAATCAAATCTTCGTCTGTGATTTCATCATCATCAATACCAATGACTGTACGTCTGTCATCGCCATATTTATCACGGATTAAGATAATTTCTTCACGAATAACATTTAAAAGTACTTTGCGGTCAGCCAGAATTGCTTTGTAATTTGCAATTTTTTCTTCCAGTTCTTTATATTCAGCTTCAATTTTATCTCTTTCCAGACCTGTCAGTGCACGCAGACGCATATCTACGATTGCCTGTGCCTGTGCATCTGTGAGTCCAAAACGGGCAATTAATTTTTCTTTGGCTTCTGCCACATTCTTTGAACCACGGATGATAGAGATAACTTCATCAATATAATCCAGTGCAATAAGCAAACCTTCTAAGATATGTGCACGTTCTTCAGCTTTATTCAAATCGTACTGTGTACGTCTTGTAACAACTTCTTCCTGATGACGTAAGTAGTATTCAAGCATCTGTTTAAGATTAAGAATCTCAGGCTTGCCATCCACCAGCGCCAGCATATTTACACCGAAAGAATCCTGAAGCTGTGTATGCTTGTACAGATGATTCAATACAACATTTGCATTGGCATCTTTCTTAAGTTCGATAACCACACGCATACCTTCACGGCTGGATTCATCTCGAAGATCTGAAATACCTTCAATACGTTTATCACGGACAAGTTCTGCAATCTTTTCAACAAGTCTTGCCTTATTTACAAGATATGGCAGTTCTGTCACAACGATTTTCTGACGGTTTGTGCCAAGTGGTTCAATCTCAGTCACAGCACGCACTTTAATCTTACCACGACCTGTTCTGTATGCCTGATTAATGCCGTAACGACCAAGAATCGTTGCCCCTGTAGGGAAATCCGGACCAACCACAATCTGCATTAATTCTTCAATATCTGTTTCTCTGTCCTCAAGAACTCTGTTATCAATGATTTTGACAACCGCATTAATCGTTTCCTTCAGGTTGTGCGGTGGAATGTTTGTTGCCATACCAACGGCAATACCTGTTGTACCATTGACAAGCAGATTAGGAAATCTTGAAGGCAGTACCTTAGGTTCCTTTTCTGTTTCATCAAAGTTTGGCTGGAAATCAACTGTATTTTTATTGATATCTGCAGTCATTTCCACGGAAATCTTGCTGAGTCGGGCTTCTGTATATCGCATCGCCGCAGCGCTGTCGCCATCCACAGAACCGAAGTTACCATGTCCATCAACGAGCGGATATCTCATTGACCAGTCCTGAGCCATATTAACCAACGCGCCGTAGATGGAAGAATCACCATGCGGATGATATTTACCCATCGTATCACCAACGATACGGGCACATTTACGATGTGGCTTATCCGGACCGTTGTTCAACTCGATCATCGCATATAAAATTCTTCTCTGTACAGGCTTCAAACCATCTCTGACATCAGGAAGCGCTCGGGATGAAATAACACTCATGGCGTAGTCGATATAAGACTGCTCCATCGTTTTTTTCAAGTCTATATCATGAACTTTATCGAAGATATTACTTCTGTCATCCATTACAAATCCTCCATATCAGGCAGCAGTTTTATATTACTAAAACCACCGCCCCAATCTATAACTTCTTTGGTGATATACATCATTTGTCTGTGCAATCACCCTGTATACAGTTTATCTTAAGCATCACGTATCCAGATTCTTCACGTATTTCGCATTCTTTTCGATAAATTCACGGCGAGGTTCAACATTGTCACCCATCAGGATGTTGAATGTTTCATCCAGGGCCAATGATTTTGCATCGTCCATCGTCACACGCAGAAGAATACGTTTTTCAGGGTCCATGGTTGTTTCCCAGAGCTGCTCAGGGTCCATCTCACCAAGACCTTTATAACGCTGGATTTTATTATTCTGGTCACGTCCGATTTCTTTGAGAATCGCATCTAATTCATCATCATCGTAAGCATACCAGACTTTTTTATTTTTCTCGATTTTATACAGCGGCGGCTGCGCCAGATAAACATAGCCTTCCGCAATCAAAGCAGGCATAAATCTGTAAAGGAATGTCAATAATAAAGTACTGATATGTGCACCGTCCACATCGGCATCCGTCATAATAATGATTTTGTGATAACGCAGCTTTGAAATATCAAAATCATCATGAATACCTGTACCAAATGCTGTGATCATCGCTTTAATTTCGGCATTGGTCAAAATCTTATCAAGTCTTGCCTTTTCAACGTTCAAAATCTTACCACGCAGCGGCAGAATCGCCTGTGTTGCACGGGAACGTGCAGTCTTAGCTGAACCACCGGCTGAATCACCCTCGACGATGTAGATTTCGCATTTGCTAGGGTCTTTATCTGAGCAATCCGCAAGTTTACCAGGCAGTGCCATCGTTTCAAGAGCTGTCTTACGACGTGTCAGGTCGCGGGCTTTACGAGCCGCATCTCTTGCACGCTGCGCAAGTACTGCTTTTTCAACAATTGTCTTACCAACCGTAGGATTCTGCTCTAAGAAAATCATCAGCTTATCGCTGACAACTGCATCTACAGCACCTCTGGCTTCACTGTTACCAAGCTTCTGCTTTGTCTGTCCTTCAAACTGAGGTTCAGAAATCTTAACAGATACAATTGCTGTCAGACCTTCCCGGATATCTTCGCCGGAAAGACTAGGCTCATTATCCTTTAACAATTTAGAACGTTTTGCATAGTCATTAAATGTCTTTGTCAGCGCATTTCTGAAACCGGTCATATGTGTACCGCCTTCAGGTGTATTGATATTATTAACGAAACTATAACATGTTTCATTATATGTGTCATTATGCTGCAGAGCTACCTCTACATACACGTCATCCTTCTTGCCCTCACAATAAATAATATCTTCATACAGGCACTGTTTTGATTTATTTAAAAACTGGATATACTCCTTCAAACCGCCTTCATAATGGAAAATGCGTTCTACACGTTCTTCAGGACGCTCATCAATCAGCACGATCTTGATGCCCTTTGTCAAAAAGGCCATCTCTCTCAGACGCTCTTTTAAAATATCAAAATCATAAACAGTTTCTTCAAAGATTTCTTTATCAGGAAGAAACGTAACTTTTGTACCGCGGCGTGTCGTTTCACCGACCATCTCAAGGTCATTCATAACCTTACCGCGTTCATAACGCTGTTTGTATTTTTTACCGTCTTTGTAAACAACAACCTCAAGCCATTCGGAAAGTGCATTTACAACAGATGCGCCTACACCATGCAGACCACCGGATACCTTGTATCCTCCGCCGCCAAACTTTCCGCCTGCATGAAGGATGGTAAATACAACTTCTACTGCAGGTCTTCCGGCTTTTTTCTGAATGTCAACAGGAATACCACGGCCATTGTCAACCACCGTGATTGAATTGTCTTTATTAATAGTCACACTGATTGTATCGCAATAACCTGCCAAGGCTTCATCTACGGCATTATCGACGATTTCGTACACCAGATGATGCAACCCTTTTGAAGATGTGCTGCCAATGTACATACCCGGTCTTTTTCTTACCGCTTCAAGTCCTTCAAGTATCTGAATTTGACTTGCGCCATATTCTTCACTCATAATTTTCCTCCTTAACAGATAAACATTTACTATATCTCTATACTTCCATTAACAACCTTAAACACTTTATTAATATCAAACCGGTGTCTGACAAAATCATCAAGACCTGTACAGGTCACCATCGTCTGAATATCCTCAATACTTTCAAGCAGATAATTCTGTCTGTTGCTGTCAAGCTCTGACAATACATCATCCAAAAGCAATATCGGCTGGTCGTGAATTAACTGTTTCACAAGACGAATTTCCGCCAGTTTTAGTGACAGTGCCGCAGTCCGTTGTTGTCCCTGCGAACCGTATTTCCGAATATCAATCCCTGAAATTTCAAAGCTGATATCATCTCTATGAGGTCCCACTGTCGTTGTCTTAAGCCTCAGGTCATTGTCGCGATGCCCCGAAAGTGTTTGAAGAAATGCATCCTCCGTCACATTCGGTTCGTACTTGATGACAAGCTGCTCTCGCCCACCACTGAGCTTTTCATGAATTTCAGCAATTAAAATGCCTAATTCCTGCACAAATTTGCGCCGTTCCGAAATAATATAACGGCCACACTCTGCCAGCTGCATATCCCAAATATCTAATGTTTCCTTCAAACTCCGGTCAAAAGCAATCTGTTTGAGCAAATTGTTTCTCTGAAGCACAATCTTGTTATATTTGATGAGATACTGCATATATAATTTATTGAGCTGGCACAACTCCATATCTATAAAATGACGTCTTCCCGCCGGGCTATTTTTGATAATACTTAAATCTTCAGGTGAAAATAACACAACATTCACAACACCAAACAACTCTGAGTACCGCTTAATCACGATACCATCCACAGCAACGCCCTTGACCTTGTTGCGTTTTAAATGCATATCTATCTTATGTAACACATTGCTGCGCTCTATCTTCATACAAATATGTGCATCTTCACACCCGAAACGAATCAATTCTTTGTCTTTGCTGCTTCGGTGCGACTTTGTAGTCGCACACACATACACAGCCTCAAGAATATTCGTCTTTCCCTGGGCATTCTCACCGTAAATGATATTCACCCCCGGTGAAGGCTCAAGCTCGAGTGACTCATAATTTCTGAAATTTTTTAATTCTAAAGATTTAATAATCACAGTCCGACACCAACTACTTTATAATTTTAACAGATTCACCGTTAAAGGAAGCCACATCGCCATCGTGAAGCTTCTTTCCGCGCTCTGTACAAACCTCGCCATTCACAGTGACTTCACCGTCCTGAATGACAATCTTAGCTTCAACCCCTGAGCCTACAAGACCTGCAGCCTTCAGAGCCTGACCTAATTTAATAAATTCTTCTCTTAATTTGATTTCTACCATCATCGAACCTCCTAGTACGCACCTGCATTAATATTAACCGGCAGAATCAGGTAAATATAATTGTGGTTATCATCTCTGATAAAGCAAGGTGCCTTCGGATTCACAAGATAAATACTGATGACCTCATCATCGATGACACGCAATGCATCAAGGATAAATTTAGGATTGAAGCCAATCATCAAATCCTTACCCTCTTTATCAATATCGATATCCTCGTTCATGGAACCAATCACAGAGTTAATCTTTAATTCCAGTGAATGGTCACCAATCTGAATCACGATAGGCTTCTTGTCGCCTTCTTTGATAAGCAGTGACGCACGTTCGATACAGTTTTGCAGTTCACGTTTATTAATCTTGATTTTTGTTTCGTAATCACTTGAAAGCATCTGGTCGATACGGAAATATTCACCTTCAATCAAACGGCTGACAACAGTTGTCTGGTCAAATTCAAAGACTACATGTCTGTCTGTAAAATACATATGCACATCATCTTCTGTACCACCTGTCAAAATCTTGCTGACTTCACTTAAAGTCTTACCAGGAACGACAACTTTAATCGGTGAATAGCTATCTTTTAACTCAATTTTACGGATAGAAATACGATGACCGTCCAATGATGTCACTTTAAACTCATTGCCGTTGACTTCAATCAGCTCACCAGTCATTAATTTATTACTGTCATTATCAGAAATAGAGAAAATAGTCTGTCTGATAATTTCCTTCACTGCAAACTGAGAAATCACAACCGGATTTGTTCTTTCAATCTCTGGAAGATAAGCAAAATCTTCACCGGATTTACCTGAAATATTGAATTTAGCTTTTTCACAACGAATCAGTGCTTTTAAATTGTCATCTGTTTCTATAGAAACTTCGCTGTCAGGAAGTTTTCTGACGATTTCAGAAAATAACTTTGCATCCAGAGCAATCTTACCTTTATCAAGGACATCACCGTTAATAATAGTCTTGATACCAAGTTCCATATCGTTGGCTGTCATCTCAATCATACCATTGGTTGTATCTATAAGAATGCATTCAAGAATTGGCATCGTTGTTTTTCCTGGTACAGCCTTTAAGACGCTGTTGACACCACGAAGAAGTTCTGATTTATTACATATAATTTTCATCTTAACGATATCTCCTTAAATAATTATAGAACGTTTTTTGCATATATAATATTTATAGTGTTTATAAATGCGTACATGGTTACATTTGTTTACCTATAGTAAACTTTAAAAATAGTATCTTTAGGTGAATGTATAAGTTTTTTATTATACATTCAAATTTCACGTTTCAGTCTTATATAAGCGGTCCTTATATAAGGATTTTCCCGTTATCACACTTTCTTATTATGGATTTGTGGAAAGTTAATCATAAAATAAAAAAGTGCTGCATAGATATATATAAATAATATATTATTTAGTAGTAGTCGTAGTAGGGGCTGTGGATAAGTGGATAACCCCATTTTTGTCAGAAAATAAAAGGCTTTGCCGATTGAATAACCATGTGAATAATTTAAGAAAACCATGTGGATAGTTCAGCCGTTATCCACATACCCCAAAATGTGAAAAAAGTTATACACATATTGTTCGCATGTTATTCCCTAGTTATCCACCAATTTATCCCTATATCTAATAAATGTGGATAAAATTGTGTATAACTTGTGCATATATGGTGGATAAATTAATTTTTCGGCGGATTGATTTTCTTAATTAAAATGTCAATCGTGTTCTTTAATGCCTCATCTGTCTGAATATCGTTCTCTATCTTCTGCTTTCCGTGGCGCACAGTCGTATGGTCTGTACGGCAAAGTGCTTTACCGATGGCCTGCTGTGAGTTTTCGGTCATTTTGCAGCACAAATACATACAAATCTGTCGAGGATAGGATACGTCACGACTCTTTTTTGTACTCTTTAAATCATCAACTGTAATATTGTAATGTTCGGCGACAATATTGATAATAGATTCCATCGTTACAGGCTTCTGGACATCCGGTGAGATGATATTTGCAAGCGCCTCATGAACGATATCAATATTAATAGGAACATGTTTTAATTTTGCGAGATTCTTGATCTGGCTTAAAGCGCCTTCAAGTTCTCGGATATTGGATTTGATATTATCTGCAATGTAATGCATACAATCCTGGCTGATATCAATATCATCCAGTTCGGCTCTCTTATTCAAAATCGCCATTCTAGTTTCATAATCCGGTGCCTGCACATCGACAATCAGACCATTCTGGAATCGGGAAATCAATCTGTCCGGCAGATTCTTCAATTCTCTTGGTACTTTATCGGATGTGATAATAATTTGTTTGTTATTGTCCCTTAAAGTATTAAATGTATGGAAAAATTCTTCCTGTGTACTTTCTCTGTTTGCAATAAACTGGATATCATCGATTAAAAGAACATCGAGATTACGGTATTTATTGCGGAATTCCTCATTTTTATTGGTTTTGATGGCTTTGACAAGTTCGTTTGTAAACTCTTCTGATGTAACGTATAAAATATTCTGGTGGCCACGTTGCTGTAATATATAGAAAGCAATCGCATGCATCAGATGGGTCTTGCCAAGACCTACACCACCATAAATAAACAGAGGGTTTCCGTAATTACCAGGATCCTCTGCAACAGCAAGTGCAGTGGCATGAGCCAGCTCGTTATTCTTACCGACAACAAAAGTGTCAAAGGTGTATCGAGGATTGAGATTGGTGTTCGAAATATTCTGTGGAATCTGAACTTTTTCATGAACAACCTCTTTTGGCACTTCAATGACAGTGTCCGGAGGAACTATGGAAATTTCATATTCGGTATCCTCTCCCATGACCTCATTAATGGCAACTGTAAGATAAGCACCATACTTCTTGGAAACATGCTCAATCAGATTCGTCAGATTCTCAGGAACACTGATGTAAACATGATGGTCTTTAACTGAAAGTACATAAAGGTTTGAAACAAATGTGTTAAAAGCAGGGCCGGAAATGCCATAATCGTTCTTCATTTTATCGAGAATGGCGTTCCAATTTTGTTTAACTAATTCTACCATCGATATTACCCCTAATTTTAAATATACTATGAAACTATTCTATAACAAAATCAGCTTTTTTACAATGAATAAAAAGGAATTTTTGTGGATAATTTGAAAAGAAACAACATTATTATAAGTATAAGCAGTTATCCACATAAAAGTGGAAAAATAGTTACGAGGTAGACATAAAATGGCAAAATAAGTAACCTGTAAAAAAGCTGTGGATAACTTATCCAAGTTATGAACACCTTAAAAACAGGCATGAAATGGGGATCTTTTGCAAAAATACCCTATAAAAAACAAGGTTATACCCATGTTTTCCACAAGTTATCCCCAAGTTATCCACAATTTGTGGATAATATTATGTAAATGAGGTCAATGTGGATAACATAGTTGTGGATAAGTGGATTTTTGACGTTTGGGAGTTATCCACAACCTGACGAATTCGCAGGTCGCTTTAATAAGTAAAATTAAGATGTTTCTATATTTATGCTTAAATAATTGTAATTTTAATACCAGGTTCAAATTTTCAGGGGTGAATGACGTTCGTTTTCAGCACGATAAGGAATTCACCCCTGAAAACTTGAACCGTCATATGCTAAAAAAAACAATACATAGAAGTTATGACAATCATTTTGGTAAGAAGGATAGTAATTTGAACAGTAGACGTTCAGATTACATATGGATATAAGGTAGAAATCCCATAAAATCCGCAGAAAAATCGCAAAAAAATAAAATTTTGCTTGACGGAAAGCCTCTTACTTACTATAATATAGTAGATATTTTAGCTATTGGTAGAAGGAGGTGTTTGTGACATGAAAATGACATTTCAGCCTAAAAAAAGACAGAGATCAAAAGTTCATGGCTTCAGAAAAAGAATGAGTACTGCTAACGGCAGAAAAGTTTTAGCAGCTAGAAGAGCAAAAGGAAGAAAGAAATTATCAGCTTAGGTCGCATGTATGTGACCTTTTTCTTTATGAAAATAATGTAACTGCTTTCATCAGGGGCTTTGCGTGCCAGATACAGAAAATATGGGTTGACAGGCACAGAACCTGGTAAAGCAGTTACATAGGTTAAGCAGAAAAGAAAAACAGGAGAACAGAGATGGAGTTTTCAGAGTCCTTAAAAAAGAATCAGGATTTTAAAACAGTCTATGGACATGGAAAATCCTGTGCCAACCGGTATTTAGTCATGTATGTTTTAGGTAACGATTCATCAGGCAACAGATTGGGCATCTCTGTCAGCAAAAAGGTTGGTAACAGTGTCGTAAGACACAGATTAACCCGTTTAATCAGAGAAAGCTACAGGTTAAACGAAAGTCATTTTTCAAAAGGCTTTGATATTGTTGTGATTGCGAGAGTTTCAGCAAAGAATGCAACTTATAGAGATATAGAGCAGGCATTACTTAAACTTGCAGCGACACACCATATTGTAGAGTGACATTAGTATAGGTGAAAGTCAGACAGTATGTGTTGAAAAGATAGTAGATATCATGACTTGGTTAAAATATTAAAACTGTCATGACTTTCGTAGTAGAAGTGGATTGTATGAAGAAAATTGGAAAAATAGTGAAAAAAGTCATGATTATGCTGATACGTTTTTATCAGCGGGCATTATCACCGTATAAGAGATTTCATTGCATTTATATACCTACATGTTCGCAGTATGCCATAGAAGCTATTGAAAAATATGGACCCCTGAAAGGGGGATTCCTTTCTATAAAAAGAATATTAAGGTGTCATCCGTTTGCAAAGGGCGGATATGATCCAGTGCCATGATGAAGGAGGTAGCACATTGGATTTTCTCGTATTGACGAAAGCAGGGGGAATCTTGGCTCCTTTTGCAGAAGTACTTGGTTTTATTATCAATTACATCTACAAAGGCCTTGAATTTATTGGTATCCCCAACGTAGCACTTTCGATTGTTTTGTTTACTTTAATTGTCAACCTTATTTTAATGCCATTGACAATTAAACAGCAAAAATCATCGAAGATGATGTCGGTGATGAATCCTGAACTTCAGAAGATTCAGGCGAAGTATCAGGGCAAAAGAGATGAAGCTTCCGTAAGAAAGATGCAGGCTGAAACATCAGCTGTTTATGAAAAGTACGGTACAAGCCCAACCGGTGGCTGTCTGTATATGATTATTCAGTTGCCAATCCTGTTTGCTTTGTATCAGGTAATTTACAGAGTGCCAGCTTACATTACTCCAATCAATGATTTGTATATGCATATTGCCACACCATTGTCACAGGTGACAGGCGGCGGAGATATGATTCAGACATTGATTACAGACCTGAGTCTTAAGAGAGTCACAGGTTTTGACTTCTCAAACACAAGCAGTATTGTTGATTTCCTTGCTGCATTAAAGACATCAGACTGGGCAATCGTTTCTGACACATTTAAAGCAACACCGGACGTTGTGAATGCAATTACACAGTATTCGCCGGAGATTATGAGAGTAAACTCCATTTTTGGTGTTTTAAATATCTCAGACCTTCCACTGAGTAATGGCTGGTGGCCGGGCGTTCTGATTCCGATTTTATCTGGTTTATCACAGTTTGTCAGCATGAAGATTTCTATGGCAAATCAGCCACAGCAGACAAATCAGAACGGTATGATGGGCAACATGAAAGTGATGAATGCTGTAATGATATTATTCTCAGTGTACATCTGTTTCACGTTGAATATTGGTATCGGTCTTTACTGGATTGCCAACGCGGTACTGCGTACGATAGTTATGGTGATTACAAACCGGATTATCGACAAGAAGGGTCTGGATGCCATTATTGAAGAAAATAAGGCAAAACAGAAGAAAAAGAAAGAAAAACGCGGCGATAAACCTTCAAAATTTGAAGAATATGCCAAGATGAGTACAAAAAAATATGATGAAGCTGCACCTCAGAGAAAATCCATCAAAGAGCTTGCTGCAACATCAACAATGACAAAAGAAGAAAAAAATTCCGGAAGTAAAGCCCAGAATTCTCAGAATAAACCAGCACAGACCGAACAGAAGAAGGATGAAACTGCTTCAAAGTCCGGAAAGAAGAACAAGAATGATGCCGGAAATATCGCACAGATTGCGCATATGCTTGACGGCAGCAATAACAAGAAGAAATAGTTTCGGAGGGTTGCATGTATATGGGTGATTATGTTGAAATCAGCGCAAAGACGGTTGAAGATGCAGTCACAGAAGCGCTTATTAAGCTGCAGACAACAAGCGATAAACTTGAATACGAAGTCATCGAAGCGGGCAGTACAGGTATTTTAGGTTTTATCGGCAAGAAACCGGCCATTATCAAGGCCAGAAAGAAATTCGATTTAGTAGATTACACATATGATTTCTTGAATGACATGTTTAAAGCTATGGGAATCGAAGTTAAATCTGATATTAATTATGATGCTGAAGCAAGAAATATGGACATTTCTTTTGCAGGTGATGAGATGGGTATTCTCATTGGCAAGAGAGGTCAGACACTTGACTCACTTCAGTACATTATCAGTCTTGTTGTAAATAAAGAAAGTGAAGCTTATGTGCGTGTGAAAGTAGATACTGAGAACTACAGAGAACGTAGAAAAGAAACACTTGAAACACTTGCAAAGAACATTGCATATAAAGTAAAGCGTACAAGACGTTCTGTGGCACTTGAGCCAATGAATCCATATGAACGCCGAATCATTCATTCGGCGCTTCAGTATGATAAATACGTGGATACACACAGCGAAGGTGAAGAACCTTATCGTAAAGTTGTTGTGACATTAAAGAGATACAACAAAGACCGCAGAGATTATCATAAGAATAATACAAACGCTGAAGCATAAACCGACGGGGCTGCCAATTGAATTTGACAGCCCTGTTTTGTTATTAGTGTTTTATTATTGATGTTTTGCCTGCCAGGTTTTTTATAGGTAATTTGAATGTTGGTAAGTGTGTTAGAAGGCTTGTTCAGGTGGTTGATTATGCAGGCATGGGGTTATATGTAAGCTTATTTTGTTATAGTGCAGATGCAAGAATGTGCATTATAACAAAGCAGGCTTAAGGAAAAATAAAAGTTAAAGTAGAAGTAAAAATTTAAATAAAAGAAAAAGTAAACCTGTTGAAATATTTTTGAAATAATATTTTTGAAATTTAGCGAGATTATTCAAAAAGCAATGATATTTAAATTGTTTTTGAATAATCATCGTCAGGAAAGGATTTAAAATGGTAAAAGATACGATTGCGGCAATTTCCACAGGAATGACCAACTCTGGTATCGGAAAAGTCCGTATGAGCGGCAGCGAAGCCATGGACATTATCGCGAAGATTTATCGCAGTCCTGGCGGTCACAAAGATATAAAAAAAGCAGAAAGCCATACGATTCATTATGGATATATATATGACGGCGAGCAGGTGATTGATGAAGTCCTTGTATTGATTATGAAAGCGCCGAGAAGCTACACGACCGAAGACATGGTGGAAATTGACTGCCACGGTGGTGTTGTGGTGATGAAAAAAATCCTGGAAACAGTAATAAAATATGGTGCGCGCCCTGCAGAACCGGGTGAGTTTACAAAACGCGCATTCTTAAATGGACGAATCGACCTTACACAGGCAGAAGCGGTCATTGATGTCATTAATTCAAAGAGTGAGATGGCGTTAAATAACTCCGTGCGTCAGTTAAAAGGTAATATTCTTGAAAAAATCAAAGAAATCCGCCAGTCCATCATTGGTTCGATTGCCTTTATTGAGGCGGCAATGGATGACCCTGAGCATATTAATGCCGATGATTTTGGCGAAGAATTGCGTGAAAAAATCAATACGCATTTAAAGACATTGAAGAAATTACTGGCCTCCGCAGACAATGGACGTATGATAAAAGAAGGCATTCAGACGGTGATTGTCGGTAAACCAAACGCCGGAAAATCCTCATTGTTAAATATTTTAGTTGGTGATGAGCGTGCCATCGTGACAGATATTGCAGGAACGACAAGAGATACCCTTGAAGAATTTATCAATATTCACGGTGTGCCATTAAATATTATTGATACGGCGGGCATCCGAAAGACTGATGATGTTGTTGAGAAAATTGGTGTCAGCAAAGCCAAAGATTTTGCGGCAGATGCAGATTTGATTATTTATGTTGTTGACGGCTCAACAGTTTTGGATGATAATGATAAAGATATTATTGAATTGATCAAAGATAAGAATGTCATTGTTCTCATTAATAAAATTGATCTGGATATTGTCACAACACCTGAAATCATCAAAGAATTATTGGATAAGCCGGTCATTGAGATTTCTGCAAAGGAAGAAAGCGGTATTGACCAGCTTGAAGAAAAGTTAAAAGACATGTTTTTTGGCGGACATCTGTCCTTTAACGATGAAATCTACATCACAAACGCCCGTCATAAGGCGGCGATTGCAAATGCGGTGGAAAGTCTTGAACTGGTGCTTAACAGCATTGACAGCGGCATGCCGGAGGATTTCTACTCTATTGATTTGATGAACTGCTATGATGAGCTTGGCAGCCTGATTGGTGAAGCTACAGGAGAAGATTTGATTGACACAATATTCAGTGATTTTTGTATGGGAAAATAGTAGAGGATGATAAAAGATGGCTTACAAATATGAAAATTATGATATTGCAGTTGTCGGTGCAGGTCATGCGGGCTGTGAAGCGGCGTTGGCGTGCGCAAGACTCGGATTAAAGACGATTGTATTTACAGTCAGCATCGAAAGCATTGCCCTGATGCCTTGCAATCCTAACATCGGCGGCAGCTCAAAGGGACATCTTGTGCGTGAAATCGACGCATTGGGCGGCCAGATGGGAAAGACAATTGATGCAACATTTATCCAGTCAAAGATGTTAAATAAATCCAAAGGTCCTGCGGTACATTCCCTCAGAGCACAGGCAGACAAATCCGATTACAGCAGGATGATGCGCAACATCATGGAAAATCAGGAAAATCTGACGGTGAAGCAGGCTGAAATTACAGATATTGTTGTTGAGGACGGTAAAATCACAGGCGTTGTTACACATACAGGCGGCATTTATCCATGTAAGGCGGTTGTGCTCGCAACAGGTACGTATTTAAAGGCAAGATGCCTTTGCGGTGAATCAATTACCTATACAGGTCCAAATGGCTTACAACCGGCAAATTCGCTGTCAGAGAGCCTCAGAAAGCATGGCATTGAGCTTGTACGTTTTAAGACAGGTACACCGGCGCGAATTGACAAACGTACCATTGATTTTTCAAAGATGGAAGAACAGTTTGGCGATGATGAAATCGTACCATTTTCATTTACAACGAATCCTGAAGATGTACAGAAACCCCAGGTGTCCTGCTGGCTGACATACACAAACGAAAAAACACATGAAATTATCAGAGCAAATCTCGATCGTTCACCGATTTATGCGGGTGTGATTGAAGGTACAGGTCCAAGATATTGTCCGTCAATCGAAGATAAGGTTGTTAAATTTGCGGATAAGAACAGACATCAGGTATTTATTGAGCCTGAAGGAAATTACACAAATGAAATGTACATCGGCGGTATGTCAAGTTCTCTGCCGGAGGATGTGCAGTACCAGATGTATCGTTCTGTTGCCGGTCTTGAAAATGCCAAAATCGTGCGTAACGGTTATGCGATAGAATATGATTGTATCCCTGCAACACAGCTTAAGGCTACACTTGAGTTTAAGAAAATTGAAGGCTTATTCTCAGGCGGTCAGTTTAACGGCAGTTCAGGTTATGAGGAAGCAGCAGCACAGGGCCTGATTGCCGGTATTAATGCAGCGTTAAAGGTACTTGGACGTGAACAGATTATTTTAAAACGTTCAGAGGCATATATCGGTGTTTTAATCGATGATTTGGTGACAAAAGAAACAAAAGAGCCATATCGAATGATGACTTCAAGAGCTGAATACAGACTTTTACTCAGACAGGATAATGCGGATCAGAGATTAACACCAATTGGCCATGAAATCGGTCTGATTTCCGATGAACGCTACGAAAAATTGCAGAAAAAGATCCAGATGATTGACGAAGAAGTTCAGCGTGTGGAAAAAGTCATGATTGGCGGCAATAAAGAGGTTCAAACACTGCTTGAAAGCTATGGCAGTACACCTTTAAAGACTGCATTAAGCCTTGGCGAACTGATTCGAAGACCGGAATTATCTTATGATATGCTGGCACCAATTGACCCTGACAGAAAGCCACTGCCAAAAGAAGTGACAGAGCAGGTGGATATTAATATCAAATACGAAGGTTACATTACAAGACAGCTTAAACAGGTTGAACAGTTTAAGAAGCTTGAAGTTAAGAAAATTCCTGAAGATATTGATTATGATGAGATTAAGGGCTTGAGAATCGAAGCCAGACAGAAACTTGGCATGATTCGTCCTGCATCTGTCGGTCAGGCGTCAAGAATTTCAGGTGTCACACCTGCAGATGTATCTGTATTGTTGATTTACATGGAGCAGATGCGGCATAACCAAAAGTTTTGATATAATTTGTGATATCAATTCGATATAGATGTATTTTGAGATATAGATATATTTTGAGATATAGATATATTTTGAGATATAGATATTTTGGGTATAGATATTTTAGAGAGAAGCAAACGAAATATTAAGAGTAGGAGAAATATGTATCAGACAGAACGATTTGTAGATAGAGCAAAAGCAATAGGCGTTGAATTAAGTGATACGCAGATTCAACAGTTTATCACATATTATGAAATGTTAGTTGAACGAAACAAATATATGAATCTGACGGCAATTACAGAGTACGACGAAGTAATTGACAAGCATTTCATAGACAGCATTAGCCTGAATAAAGCAGTGAATATGGCTGAAAAGGGCCATATTAAGGTGATTGACGTAGGTACAGGTGCAGGATTTCCGGGTATTCCCCTTAAAATTGCGTTTCCTGAATTAGAGATTACATTGTTAGATTCGCTTAACAAACGTGTAAATTTCTTAAATGAAGTCATTGCAGAACTTAAATTGAAAAATATCCACGCAATGCACGGAAGAGCGGAAGATTTTGGACGTAATTCTGAATACAGGGAAGCTTATGACATCTGTGTTTCCAGAGCAGTAGCCCAGTTAGCTACATTAGGTGAGTATTGTATGCCATTTGTTAAGGTTGGTGGTCAGTTTATACCGTATAAGTCAGGCGATATCAAAGATGAGCTTAAAAACGCTCAGAAAGCCATTAAAATTCTTGGTGGACACTTAAATCACGTAGAGTCATTTAAACTCCCGGAAACGGATATAGAGCGTACATTGGTAATCATTGATAAGACCGGAAAAACAGGCAAAACATACCCAAGAAAAGCCGGTAAACCATCTAAAGAACCTTTGGGAATGACGGTTTCAGAAAAATAATTTAGATCTTTAGAGTTTAGGTGTTTGAAATTTAGATATTCAGAATTTTGAATTCAGGGATTTACTTTTTAGTTATTATATTTGGTTATAGTTTGAATTTTACCAGAGATATGATTTAATTTTAAATTCAAAGGATTAGCTTCCGAGGATTAAATTCCAAGGATTAACTCAAACTTCAAAATTTATTGAGGTTTAGTTATCCTTGGAATTTTAAAATTTATTGGAATTTTAAGATTTATTGGAGTTTCATAGACTCAAGCATTTCTACAATACGGTCAAAATCATCCATCGAATAATATTCAATCTCAATTTTACCCTTATTATTTTCTTTGTGCTTAATGCTAACCTTTGTGCCAACAATAGATTTAATCTTTTCTTCGATTTCTTTGCAGGCTAACTGAGTTTCCAGAGGAATTTCCTTTGGTTTCTTCTCTGGCTTATTCTGATTCAGCATCTTAACAAGCTTTTCTGTTTCTCTGACGCTCATTTTATTGTCAAAAATCTGCATAGCAACCGTATACTGTGTTTCTGGCTTATTTAAACCAAGAAGTGCACGGGCATGACCACTGGAAATCATATCTTCAATCACCATCTGTTTTACTCGGTCATCCAGTTTTAACAGACGGAGAGAGTTTGTAATAGCAGTACGGCTTTTTGAAACCTTTTCTGCGCATTCATCTTGTTTTAATCCGAATTCTTCAATCAAACGCTGATATGCCATTGCTTCTTCAATTGGATTTAAATCTTCCCGTTGAATATTTTCGATTAAGGCAATTTCTACAACTTCTTCATTGGAATATTCCTTGATAATTGCAGGAACTTCGGATAAACCAGCAAGTCTTGCAGCACGCCAGCGGCGTTCACCGGCAATAATTTCATAGAAATCATTATTTTTCTGAAGCACAAGAGGCTGAATAATACCAAATTGTTTAATAGAATCTGCCAATTCCTGAAGCGCATCATCATTAAACATCTTACGAGGCTGTGTGCGATTAGGTTCAATCTCATCAATTTTAACCAATGTTGCACCATCGGAAGGCACTTCAACAATTTTCTCTACGACCTTTTCAACCGGCACTTCCACACGTTTCTCAACGATTTTTTCTACAGGTACCTCAACAATTTTCTCAACCGGTACTTCTACGCGTTTTTCAACGATTTTTTCAACAGGTACTTCCACACGTTTTTCAACGATTTTTTCAACCGGCACTTCTACACGCTTTTCAACGATTTTTTCAACAGGTACTTCTACGCGTTTTTCCACGATTTTCTCGACAGGTACTTCTACACGCTTCTCAACAATCTTTTCAACCACCTTTTCTTTTGGTGCATCTGGAGATTTTTTAGCTGGTGCATCTGTTTTGACTACAGGGATTAAAGAATCGAGTCCTTTGCCTAAACCACCTTTTCTTTTTACAGCCATTCTGTTTCGTCCTCTCTTTCAATGACTTCCTCTGCGAGAATGCGATAAGCTTCTGCACCGGAAGATTTAGAATCATACATAATAATAGGCATTCCGTAACTTGGTGCTTCTGCAAGACGCACATTTCGCGGAATAATTGTATTATATATCTTACGATTCAGGTTTTCTTTAACATTGGCAACAACCTGATTTGATAAATTCGTTCTGGCATCATACATCGTGAACACGATACCTTCCATTTCAAGATTTGGATTCAGACGTTCCTTGATCAAATCAATTGTATGTATTAACTGGCTTAAACCTTCCAGCGCGTAATATTCACACTGAATAGGAACGAGAACAGTATCTGCAGCAGTCATTGCATTGATTGTCAGAAGATTCAAAGATGGCGGACAATCAATTAAAATAAAATCATAGTCATCACGAATAGTGTCAATTTTATTCTTTAACAAAAATTCTTTGTTTTCTTCTGAAATTAGTTCAATTTCAGCACCTGACAGATTAATATTTGATGGAATAACCTTCAAATTCTCGACAATACTGTCGGTAATACACTCATCTAAGCTACATTCATCAATAAATAATTCATATATTGTATTTTCAGCAGCATCTTTATCAATTCCAAGACCGCTGGTTGTATTTCCCTGTGGGTCAATATCGATTGTTAAAACCTTTTTGCCTTTTTCAGCTAAGCAGGCGGATAAATTAATAGATGTCGTTGTTTTTCCAACTCCACCTTTTTGATTTGCAATAGCAATAACTCTAGCCATAATTTTTCTACCTCATTTCAATGTTTCACGTGAAACATTTGCATCATAATAATTTTACTCGATTAAAACTATTATACACCAAAAAAATAAAAACGAATAGTCTAATCAAACAATTATATAGGAAAATTTAGAAAAAAAATATGAAAAATCGTGTTTGCAAGTACATAATAGTAGAAAGGATTGATAGAATAAATAAAGTAGGGCAAATTGATTAAAATAAGCTTTAGTTTCTTTGCGCAAGCACAATCGCAATTTAGACTTATGACACTTACATCATCATATTATAATATGACCTATTTCAGTAGATGTTTCACGTGAAACATTTAATGAAAACAATTCTTATGAGTAATATCATCTTATGTATTGGCAAGGAAAGAACAAAAATATATAAAAGAACATGAAATAAACGAAAAGTATTTAACAGGGTATAACCACAATAATATATGAAAAGTTAGATAAACATAACAATTATAAAATTATTTTAATATAGCTTTTTGAATATATGTATATATATCATGCTTTATTAAAAATATTAAAATAGTAATGTAAAAAGTTAGAATAGGATAACAAATATAAGAAAACTGCAAAAAACGTTAAATAGCAAAATAAAATAGCAAATATATTAATATTAAAATATCTTTGACGCAATAATGATATCAGCGTTGAAAAATTAAAACTTTGTTTATGCTTGTGCAATAAGGAGTTTGGTTTTGAAACCTGTTAAATATGGAAGTACAAGACATCCGACGGATGTCTGTTCTATGAGGATAGAAGTTGAATCTATGAGGACAGAAGTGAAATCCAGACAGTAGCGATTTTATAGTAGATCAGTGTATTCTGAATGTTTTTATATTATGGAAGTAGCGTTGCCTGCAGAACAATTTGTGATATCAAGGCAGAAAAATATTTTTGGTACTTATATCATATTGTGATAAAGTCGAAAATACATATTTGCAATTATATTGTTTTGAATAAAATATAAATGGATGATATATTTAAAATATTCTAAAACTTCATTTGAATACATATATTACGTTACAAATTAAATAATTTATACTAAAAATATGTCAAATACATAATGGGTTAAATATATGAAAAAAGGATAACTGCAAAAAACAATGAATAAATAATGAAAAAGAATTAATGCACGGAGATGGGCAGTAAACAAATATATATAATATGTAAATAAATGTTTCACGTGAAACATTTAAAGTAAGCAAAAAAATGAAAAATATAATTAGTAAAATAGAAAGTAAAATAAAATAGAAAAGTAAAATAAAATAGAAAAATAAAAAAAGAATAGAAAAATAGAATAGAAAAATAGAATAGAAAAATAAAATAGGATAAATGTTTCACGTGAAACATTTATCCTATTTTACTTAACTTTATCGTACTATTTTATGATATTTGATTAGTAAATATCTAGCCTTATTTACATTTGTTCTGGGCAAGAAATGCCAAGAAGTCTTAATGCATCTTTGAGGATGTTCTTGGTAATCTTAACGACATTGACACGGGCAGTTTTAACATTTTCATCTTCAACCATAATCTGACATTCATGATAGAATTTGTTAAATGTCTGAGCAAGATCCATAGAATATCTGGCAATCACAGATGGTTCAAGTTTTTCAGCAGCATCCTTAATTACAGCAGGGTAGCGGTCGATAACTTTTAATAATGCCATTGTGTATTCGTCTGTTAAAACTGAGTAATCAATATTCTCTGAAGAAACATCACCGGTTTTTCTAAGTACACTTGCAGCTCTTGCATAAGTATACTGAACATAAGGACCAGTTTCACCGTCAAAGTTCAAAATCTTATCCCAGTCAAATACAACATCTTTAATACGCTGGTTATATAAATCATTGAAAAGAATAGCGCCGATGCCAACCTGTTTTGCAACCTGTTCTTTGTCCGGAAGGTCTGGGTTCTTTTCGTTAATGATTGTTTCAATCTTATGAATAGATTCGTTTAAGATATCTTCAGCATAAATAACATTGCCATGGCGTGTAGATAATTTACCGCCCTTCAGGCTGACAAGACCGTAAGGTACATGCATTAAATTCTTGTACCAGTCGTAGCCCATTAATTCAATAACTTTGAACCACTGCGCAAAGTGAAGTTTCTGTTCAAGACCAGTGACATAAATACATTTGTCAAAGTCATAAGTTTTCTTACGGTATAAAGCAGCGGAAATATCACGAGTTGCATATAATGAACTTCCGTCTTTTTTAGTGATCAGACAAGGAGGCATGTTATATTCTTCAAGATTAACAATCTGAGCACCATCACTTAAAGTGATTAAACCTTTTTCTTTTAATTCATCGATAACGGCCGCCATCTTATCGTTATAGAAACTTTCGCCGGCATATGAATCGAATTCAATGCCAAGCATATCGTAAACACGAAGGAATTCTTTTAAACTGATTTCACGGAACCATTTCCAGATAGCTAATGCTTCTTCATCACCATGTTCCATTTTTGTAAACCATGCGCGGGCTTCATCGTTCAGACTGTCATCATGTTCTGCTTCATCATGGAATTTAACATAAATCTTCATCAGTTCAGAAATACCATTTTTTTCAATGGCTTCTTTGCTTCCCCATTTTTTGTAAGCAACAATCAGCTTGCCGAACTGTGTACCCCAGTCACCTAAATGGTTGATACGAACAACATCATAACCTAATTTGCGGTAAATGTTATTGATAGAGTTACCGATAATTGTTGTTCTGAGGTGACCTACATGGAAGTTTTTGGCAACGTTTGGTGAAGAATAATCAATACAAATAGTCTTGCCATTACCTTCTGTGGAACTTCCAAAATCAGTTGCGTTCAGGTAGTTATCCACGATTTGTTTTGAAAATTGAGATTTATCCACAAAGAAGTTAAGATAACCGCCAACAACACGGATTTCTGAAAGAAAATCTGGCTGTTCGATTTTTGACTGTAATTCCTGAGCAATCATTGGAGGGGCTTTTCTATAAACCTTTGCTAATTTGAAACAAGGAAAAGCAAAATCACCCATATCAGATTTAGGTGGAATTTCAATCGCTGCAGCAATTTCTTCTCTGGATAAACCATCGATATACTGAGCTAATAAGTCAATGACTTTATTTTTCATAGTAAAATACGTCCTTTCTATTACTTAATTAAATGTGATTAATTATTTGATAAGCCACAAATGTAAGCTGCATCAGATGTCTTTGTGCCATTTAAATGCGGTGTTTGCCGGTGATATAGAAGATTGTTTTAAATCATAATTAAAATCATAAACTCATAATTAAAATAAGGATTAAAACAAATGAATAAAAAAACACAATGTGCATAATTATTCATCAAAATTAATAAATATACATATAAAATGTTTGCGTACAAAAAGTTTACCAAAACTAACAAATACTAAAAGCTAAAAATTATTGATGATTAAGTCAAATGCTTTATCACGCAAGTGCGAATCAAATTTTGCACTGTATTTGTTGGCAACACCTGTCATCAGGCGCAATCTGTCATAATATTTTACAACATTCTCGCGGAAATATCTATAAAAACTTGAAGAAATATCGATATTAAAGCAAAAATGACTATATTACGCTGCAATGTAAAATTTTTGTTTCAGAAAAGTCCTTGAAAATGGGTTTATACATAAATTGACACCATTTTTTGACTATGTTATACTCACACCAGATGATTTGTAAAAGTCGATGGCTTCTTGCCTCTAGGCATTACAGCAGACTTTTATGGGTGGCAGCAGAAATATAAAACTGACAGAAAGGATGGTTTTGTATATGCGTAGTAAGAAAATACTGGCGGCGGTTTTGACAGCGTCGGCATCTGTGGTTGGGTTGACATGGGCAGCCAATAAATTGATTTTTCATTTATCAACGATGAAAAAATTGATTTCCAATGAACACAGTGGCTTGTATCACTGGCATTTTGGAGATATTTATTATATAAAATGTGGTCAGGGCAGTCCGATTTTGCTTGTACATGATTTAAATAGCACATCATCTTCGTATGAATGGAAGATGATGATTAACCGGCTTGCAAAGAAGCATACAGTTTATGCGATTGATTTACTTGGCTGTGGACATTCTTCAAAACCAAAGATGACATATACAAATTATTTATATGTGCAATTACTGAATGATTTTGTGAAGGATGTCATTAAAGGCAAGACGGACATTGTGGCAACAGCGTCGTCATCGCCACTTGCGATTATGGCATGTCATATGGATGCTTCATTATACAGAAAGATTGTGATGATTAACCCGCAAATGCCGGAGGTTTATCGCCAGACACCAACACTTGGACGAAAAGTTTTAAAATATGTGATTGAATTCCCTGTTTTCGGGACATTAATTTATAATATACGAAATGCATTTTTCTCTATAAAAAAGACATTTGCAGACAAGTATTTTTCAGCAGATGATCATATCGAAAAAATGGATATTTATGCATATTATGAAGCTGCACATATTGGCGGTGCTGCTTCCAGATTTTTATATGCAAGCATTCGTTCAAATTATACGAATCTGCCTGTAGATAAAGCCATTCAGGACGAAAATCACAGTATATTGATTATCGGTGGCAGCGAAGTGCCGGGAATCAATCAAATCATAGAAACATATCAGACAATGAATCCGGCAATCGAAGCAGAAATTATCGAAGGAGCAAAGTATCTGCCACAGATGGAAAAACCGGAGGCACTTGAGAATATTATAGATATATATCAGGTGTAAAGTGATGCAGGGAAGGCGAAAAAATGCATGATTATCTGAGAGCAATCGGCTTTAGCTCGATTCAGACAAAGACAGAATTTGAAAATATATTAAAAGATATAGAACAAAACCCACAAATGGATTTTATCACAGATGATGGGGTAAAACCTGTTTTGGGTGAAAAAAGTATAGATTTTGGTGAGAATATCGGCATTAATGTGCGTGGAGAATATGATGAGCAGGGTGAATTTTGCAGAGATTATTATTTTCCGTATTACAGAAGCAATGATGTCACCATGAATGAAAGTGTTAGTGTAGAGAAACATTCTGACAGATTTTCATTTGTTGGGATTACAGACCATCCAAATATAGGGGTATCTTTAATCTTTCATTTGTTAAACATGGTTGACTATGTGGATCATATGCAGCAAATGAATAAAGATGAAGCGATGAGAGATATTTGTCTGTCTGCGTTATCAGTATCCGGTAAGATTTTACTACCTTTAATGAAATCTGATGAAGATGTTCAGAAAGAAAAAATCTATTTAAAAGACAGAACTTCAAAGATTTCTGCAGCAAGAAATGGTGACCAGGATGCCATTGACAGCCTGACACTGGAGGATTTGGACCAGTTTGCCATGGCAGTGAAGCGTGCGCGCAAAGAAGATGTTTTATCTATTGTGGAAACTTATTTTATGCCGTATGGGATTGCCTGTGATCAGTATTCGATTTTAGGCACTATATTGGATGTCAATACGACAGTAAATAAATATACAGGCGAGCAGCTTTATTTGTTAAAAGTTGAATGTAACAGCCTTGTATTTGATATATGTATTAATTCCGCAGATTTATATGGCGAGCCTGCGGTTGGACGCAGATTCAGGGGCAATATATGGATGCAGGGCAGCGTTGTGTATCGCAATACGCTGTAACACAATCGGTATTCGTTGTCGGTTTCATATTTTTGTATAGTAAAGACGGATATAATTGCTGCTTTTTCATATGCAAAGTGCAGATAAAATGATTGATGTAAAGATACTGAATTATAGTTTGCATCCATTTGCATATCTGAAATATAACAATGCATATAAATTATAAATACATATAAAGGGCGGAAAGTTCATTGAAAAAATCAGTTTCATGGATAATCATTGGTATGTGTATGGTAATTGGCGCAGGTGCTCTGATAAAATATCGTCAGCTTGCTGCGACAGAAACAATGCTTATGATGCGGGATGAAGTGACGGCGCAGATGCCTGAAGAAATCCAGAAAGAAATTGCAATTACATTTGATGACGGACCAAAACGTGGTACGACAGATGTTCTCCTTGATGGTTTAAAGGAGAGAAATGTCAGTGCCACATTTTTTTTAATAGGTATGCAGGTGAGCGGGCTGGAGGATTTGGTGCAGCGGATGGCTGAAGAAGGTCATCAGATTGGTAACCATACCTTTAGCCATGTGAATTTGAATACATTAGATGCTTATAAACAAAATGAAGAAATTACAATGTGCAGTCAAAATATCAGGCAGTGTGTTGAGCGAGAGCAGGTTTGTGTGCGGCCGCCTTATGGAGAAGTTAATGAATGTTTGCGTGCGTGGATTGGTGCGCCGCTTATTTTATGGTCGGTGGATACAAATGACTGGACTGGAAAAACAGCGGACGAAATCGCAGATTATATCGTAAGTGAAGCAACGGCCGGAGATATTATTCTGTTGCATGATATATATGAAAACAGTGTCCAGGGCGCATTAATGGCAATCGATCGCATGCAGGCGCAGGGCTATGTATTCGTCACCGTAGAAAAAATGTTCGCCGACCATGGTATTATCTTGGAAAATGGGAAGGTGTACAGGAAGGTATAAAAATAAAGCACATTTTTTGAGGAAGAAATCTAAAATGAAAAAGATAAAAATCAACAGGTATTTTTCTAAAAAATATGATGATATTGATGTGTATGGAATGAAATTTTTATCTGATAATTTATCAGATGCATGGGAGAAGGTCTTTGATATTTTCCCGGATTCAAAGATAATTGCACTTATCGAAGCGGAGTTTGACAGTCAGCAGTTATCAGCACTGATAGATGAAAATATGCGCACATACATAGATATATTGTCTGTTTCTGAAACAACCAGTATTGTGATTTGTGATAAGACAATATTTCTGAAATTGCTTACAAAATTAAATATAAGTGATTTGGAAGCGATATACGTTGCTGGGGGATTACATGATAATGATGTGTCCGATGAAATCATACACACTGTGCAAACAACTCCGGCATTGATGGTAGCAAAAAATCGGGCAGACATCACTCTTTTTATCAACTTTGACGAAAATGAAATGACCATATCCGTACCAAAAATAAAATATGCGGCGGAGGCTGTTAAAAAATATCTTTTGGAGGTTTTTGAAAAGTAGTCATTGAATACGATTATAGTTTGAATAAATTTCATAAATCCATTTTAAATTGCAAAGCCCAATCTTCTATATTATAATTAAATCATAAAAATCAAGTGTTTCTGGCAACGGTATTTGGCAGGGAGAAATGCTGATGGGGATAGTGAATTTGAGGAGGATTTACCTATGAAAATTGAAAGAAAATATGGAACAAAGATTTCTCAGGAAATGATAGGTTTATTTTTTGAAGATATTAATTTTGCTGCGGATGGCGGGCTTTATGCGGAAATGATCGAAAACCGTTCTTTTGAGGCAAGAGAAGCACATGGGACACCGGGAAATTTTTATGCTGTAGATGATTGTGGATATGCGTGGAAGCCTGTTTATGAAGATGGAGAAGCTGCACCTGTGATGCAGTATGTGACAGGTACACCGTTATCGACTGTGAATCCACATTACCTGCGTTTTACGGCAAATGCAGCAGGGCAGGGCTTTGCAAACCAGGCATATGATGGCATTTATCTTGAGAAAGGCGAGTCTTACAAAGTTTCTTTTTATGCAAGATGCGTCAGATATCAGGGCGAAAACTTCGATATTGATATCAGAAAAAATGGTAAAAAATATGCACAGGGTCAGATAAAGGCAGTACAGCAGATTCCATATCTGCCGTTTGCGGACTTGAAGATGGATTTTGAACTTAAGTACGGTGATTTTGCAAAGAAGATGGCAGAAATCAAAAAGATGGACACTACCGACATGAGCAGGGAACATCAGTGGAATTATTATGAACTTGAACTGGTGGCAGAAGAATCTGTGCGTGGAGCAGAATTTGTGGTTGCTTTGGACGCGCCGGGTGTTGTTGAATTTGATTTAATCTCCATGATGCCGAAATCTGCCGTGACAGGTGTTTTCAGAAAAGATTTATTTGAAGCATTAAAATCCATGCAACCAGGATTTATCCGTTTTCCGGGCGGTTGTATTGTGGAAGGCATCAGCCTTGAAAACCGTTACCAGTGGAAGCAGACAGTTGGTGAATTAAAAGACAGAAAATACATGCCGAATCTGTGGGCATTTGACGATGACCGCAGTAAAACAGACCTGGATGTGATGCGTCCGACATCTGCGCATTACGGACAGAGTTATGGACTGGGCTTTTATGAATATTTTGTTTTGTGTGAGCTTTTGGGTGCAAAACCGTTGCCGGTTGTTGGTATCGGTGCGGCCTGCCAGTTCCGCTCAACCGAGATGTTTGACATTGACAGTGAAGAATTTAACCAATGTATACAAGATACGCTGGATTTGATTGAATTTGCCAATGGTCCTGTGGACAGTCACTGGGGCGGCTTAAGAGCAAAGATGGGACACCCACAGCCTTTCAATCTGGAGATGATTGGTGTCGGCAATGAACAGTGGGAAACACAGCGTGTAGATTTTTATGAGCGCCATTGCCGTTTTGAAAAGGCCATCCATGAGGTTGCACCGGACATGAAGTTAATCGGTTCTGCCGGACCAATCATTGATTTGCCTGTATTTAGTGAAGCCTGGAATTTTTACCGTCAGGGTGAAAATGAAAAAGAAGGCTTCTGCTATGCGGTAGACGAACATTATTATGTACCGCACAAGTGGATGTATGAAAATATTGATTTCTACGATAATTATCCGAGAAATGTGGCTGTATTTGCAGGTGAATATGCAGCGCATACAGAGAAAAAAGAAAATAATATGGAAAGTGCACTGGCAGAAGCAGCATTTTTGACAGGTGTTGAGAAAAATGCGGATGTTGTCAAACTGGCTTCCTATGCACCGTTATTTAACCGTATTGGACACAGCCAGTGGCAGCCGGATATGATTTGGTTTGATGATGCCGATGTCTATCTGACACCGAATTACTATGTCCAGAAAATGTACGCAAATCATTTGGGTGATCATACGCTGCAAATGGATGAGGTAGTAACAGCGCTTAGAAAAGAAAACATATATATTTCTGTGTCTGAAACTGCCCCTGCGGATGGCAAAAAATCAGAAATCATTATTAAGGCGGTCAATGCCGGAGATGAAGATTTTGAATTGCCGCTGACAGATGAAGCAGGTCAGGCGATTGAAGCAGCAGGTTGTGCATGGATTTTGGAAGCCACCGGAGAAAATACCGAAAACATGCCACAGCCATCACACATCCGTGAAGCAGAAATCAATATTAAAGGCAGCCTGACATTAAAAGCAAAAACATTTACTGTAGTGAGATTTTAGAAGATAATACAAGGAGAATAATCATGTTATTAGGTTCACATGTCAGTATGAGCGGAAAAGAGATGTTTCTTGGCTCAGTGAAGGAGGCATTGTCTTACGGTGCCAATACATTTATGGTGTACACAGGTGCGCCACAGAATACAAAAAGAAAAGAAATCAGTGAGTTAAATATTGATGCTGGTTGGACACTGATGCGTGAGCATGATATGCATGAAATCGTTATTCATGCGCCATATATTATCAACCTCGGCAATGCAGTGAAAAAAGAAACATTTGAAATCGGTGTTGAATTTCTTCAGAAAGAACTTGAACGAAGTGCGGCAATGGGCAGCAAAATACTGGTGCTGCATCCGGGATCGCATGTGGGTGAAGGCACAGAGGTTGGCATTAAAAAAATCATAGAAGGTTTAAATGAAGTGCTGACAGCAGACACCACAGTCAACATTGCCCTTGAAACGATGGCAGGCAAGGGCAGTGAGATTGGTTCAACATTTGAAGAACTGGCGGCAATTTACGATGGCGTCAAGTACAATGACAAATTAAGAGTCTGCTTTGATACATGTCATACAAGTGATGCCGGTTATGATATTATCCATGATTTTGACGGTGTGATTGACCGGTTCGACCGCATCATCGGGAAAAATCAAATTGCTGTTTTTCATATTAATGACAGCAAAAATGTGCCGGGTGCAGCCAAAGACAGACATGAAAATATCGGTTTTGGACACATTGGGTTTGATGCATTAAATTATATTGTGCATCATCCTGATTTTGAAGTCATTCCCAAAATTTTGGAAACACCATACATCAAAGATAAAGAGAATCCGAAAAAGTCTTATGCACCATATTTAAAAGAAATTCAAATGCTTAAAAATTCAAAATTTGATTGTCATATTTTTGATGAAATGGTATGATAAAACTGAACAGAAAGATTGGGAGGGAAATTCTGTGTTATCGCGTGAAGTGCGCGATGCAGTTGGAATTTCCCCATTTTTTTAAATAAGGTAATGGAGTTTATATGAAAAAGAAAGAAATTTACATTTTTGGACATAAGAATCCGGACACAGATTCCATCTGTTCAGCTATTGCATGTGCTTATCTCAAAAATGAGATGGCAAAAAGATGCAGCGAGAATGAACTGCTTTATTTTGGCAAAGTTGAAGAAGATGCACAATATATTCCAAAACGTGCGGGTGTCATTAACCCGGAAACAGAGTATGTTTTAAAACGCTTTGGGGTGACTCCGCCGGGATACATGCCGGATGTCAGACGACAGGTGCAGGATATCAGCATCCGCAGAGTGAATGGTATTCACAAAAACCTTTCACTGAAGCAGGCATGGAAAATCATGCGCGAGGTCAATGTTGCGACATTGCCAATCGTGGATGATAATGGGGTGATGGAAGGCCTGATTACGATGAGTGATATTGCCAGAGCTTACATGGCAGTTTACGACACGGATATTTTAAGTTCTTCCCAGACACCGTATGAAAATATTTTAGATGCCCTTGACGGTATGATGGTTGTTGGTAATGCCAAACATGTTGTATTAAAAGGCAAGATTTTTATTGCGGCAGCAAACAATGAAAAAATGAAAGATCGCATCGGTCAGGATGATGTTATTATCCTTGGCAACCGTTATGAGACACAATTGTTTGCCATTGAAAATCATGTTTCCTGTATTATTGTCTGTGAAGGTGCGCCTGTATCAAGAACGATCCGCAAGTTGGCAGAAGAAGCCGGCTGTAAGATTATTAGTTCACCGTACGATACATATACGGTGGCACGACTGATTACACAGAGTGTGCCGGTCAGCTATTTTATGACCTCAGAGAATTTAATCACATTCAGAAAAAATGAATTTATCGATGATATCAAAGGTATTATGACGAAATTAAGACACCGGGATTTTCCGATTGTCACAAAGGATGGTAAATTTATCGGTATGATTTCCAGACGTTCATTGCTGAATATGCCGACAAAACGTATTATTCTTGTGGACCACAATGAAATCGACCAGGCGGTTGATGGTATTCATGAGGCAGAGGTGCTTGGCATCATTGACCACCATAAATTAGGTACTGTTGAAACAGTGAAGCCGGTCAATGTGCGCAATCAGCCGGTGGGATGTACGGCAACGATTATTTACCATATGTTTATGGAAAATGGTATTGAAATCCCTGAAAATATTGCAGGTATTTTATGTGCGGCGATTTTGTCAGACACATTACTGTTCCGTTCACCGACATGCACACAGACGGACAAAGATGCGGCTGGGTATCTTGCATCTGTGGCAAAGATTACACCTGAAGAACTGGCGGAAAATATGTTCCGTGCAGGTGGCAACTTAGACAAAAAGACAGAGGAAGAAATTTTTTATCAGGATTATAAGAAATTCATTTCAAACGGCATAACTTTCGGTGTCGGACAGGTACTTGTCATGTCAAAAGATGAGCTTGTAAAAGTGCGCAAAAAGATTATGCATTATGTGAAAAAGGCCAGAGAAGATAAAGGTCTTGATATGATGTTTTTGATGCTCACAAACATTGTCGAAGAGAGTTCAGAAATTTTATTTGACGGTGCAAGGGCAAAAGAGGTGCTTGAAGACAGTTTTGTTGACGGAACTATGAACGAAGGCTATCTGGCACTTCCGGGTGTTGTATCCAGAAAGAAACAGTTCATTCCACCAATCATGACAACATTGCAGCAGTAGGAGGCAGAACGATGAAAAAAGATATTTTTGTAATTGGACATAAAAATCCGGATACTGATTCCATATGTTCTGCGATTGCCTATGCACATTTGAAGAATCAGCTTTCAAAAGGACAGGAAGATTACGTGCCGATGCGTGCAGGGCAGATTAGTGCTGAAACGTCATTTGTACTGAATTATTTTCACCATGAAGCACCGGGATATATCAATGATGTGCGCAGTCAGGTTAAGGATGCTGAACTGGATGAAAGTATTTGCGTATCCAAAGATATGTCATTGAAAAATGCATGGAATGTGCTTAAAGAAAATCATTTGTCTACATTAACAGTTGTGGATGAACAAAAACATATGGAGGGTCTGATTACAGTCGGTGATATTGCCCGCTCTTTCATGGGCGTGTACGACAATCAGATTTTATCCAATGCGAAAACCCCATATAAAAATATTGTAGAAACCGTTGAAGGCGAGCTGCTTGTCGGTGATATTGATCAGTGCGTGGAACATGGTAAAGTTCTCATTGCAGCGGCAAATCCTGATTTAATGGAAGAATATATTGAGGATGGCGATATTGTTATTCTTGGGGACCGTTATGAAACTCAGTTGTGTGCTATTGAGATGAATGCGAGCTGTATTATTGTCTGCGTTGGTGCGTATGTATCAGAAGGCATTAAGAAGCTGGCAGAGGAAAAAGGCTGTGCCATCATTAAGACAAATTACGATACGTTTATTGCAGCCCGACTGATGAACCAGAGTATCCCGATTTCATTTTTTATGGTTAAGGACGGTTTGATTTCATTTAAACCGGAAGAATTTATTGAAGATGTGCGCAAGGTAATGGCAACAAAGCGTCATCGTGATTTTCCTGTCATTAACCATCGTGATGAATTTGTGGGACTTCTGTCACGACACAGTCTGATTGATATGGTGAAAAAACAGTTGATTCTTGTGGACCATAATGAGAAAAATCAGGCAGTAGACGGTATTGAGGATGCAGAAATTCTTGAGCTGATTGACCATCATAAATTAGGTTATGTGGAAACATTAAAACCGGTATATTTCAGAGCACAGCCTGTGGGCTGTACAGGAACGATTGTGTATTTGATATACAAAGAAAAAGGTGTAGAAATTCCGGCAGATATTGCAGGTCTTTTGTGTTCGGCGATTATTTCAGATACATTGATGTACCGCTCACCGACATGCACAGCGCTGGATATAATGGCGGCGGATGCGCTGGCTAAAATTTCTGGTATTGAGATTGAATCCTATGCTATGGAAATGTTTGGCGCGGGCAGCAACCTTAAATCCAAATCTGCCGAAGAAATTTTCTATCAGGATTTCAAAAAATTCAATGCGGGCAGCCGTAAATATGGTGTGGGTCAGATTACATCCATTAATCATGAAGAACTTGATGAAATCCGCGAGAAGATGATTGATTATATGCAGACTGCAGGCGAAAAACATGGTGTTGGCATGGTATTCTTTATGATGACAGATATCCTCAAAGAATCCACAGAACTTCTGTGCATGGGTCATGGCGCTTATGAAGCAGCAGTGGAAGCTTTTGATGTGGAAGGCGACGGCACAGCCATTTATCTTGAAGGTGTTGTGTCACGTAAGAAGCAGTTGATTCCGAAGTTGATGGCGGTATTGCAGAACTAAATATGCAGAAAATATTTCGCAGGCAATAGATATAAATAAAAAAAGTATAAATGGAGATATAGGAAAATGGCAAAACAACAATGGAAACCGGGCAACATGCTCTATCCGCTGCCCGCAGTTATGGTAAGCTGTGGCGATAAAGAAGGACACAAAAATGTTTTGACAGCAGCATGGACAGGCACGATTTGTTCTGACCCGGCGATGGTCTACGTGTCTATCCGAAAAAGCAGATATTCACATCACATGATTTCAGAAACTGGCGAATATGTCATCAATCTGACAACAGAAGATTTGGCATTTGCCACAGATTATGTGGGTGTGCGTTCAGGTAAAGATGAAGATAAATTTGAAAAAATGCATCTGACACCGGTTATGGGTACGTTAGAGTATGCTCCGATGATTGATGAAAGTCCGGTATGTATTGAATGTATCGTTGAACAGGTGTTAGAACTTGGCAGCCACGATATGTTTATCGCGCGTGTTAAAAATGTCTACGCTGATGAAAAATATATGGATGCCAACGGCAAATTTGATTTGGCAAAAGCCAAACCGCTTGTATATTCTCACGGACAGTATTACGGTGTTGGCAAACATATCGGTAAATTCGGATTTTCCGTGCAGAAGAAACCTGCGGCAAAGAAGACAAAAAAATAAATTGGATGATTCCATAATTCTAAACCCTACGAAAGCCGGTGATGCAGCATGAACAATCCAATATGGTTTCATATCGACGTCAATAATGCATTTTTAAGCTGGACGGCGGTGGATGAACTGGCAAACGGAGCGCAGCGGGATTTGCGGACGATGCCTGCCATCATCGGCGGCAGCAGAGAAACCAGACATGGTGTTGTGCTGGCAAAATCTATGATTGCAAAGTCTTACGGTGTGCGCACCGGAGAGCCGGTGACAGATGCATTGAAAAAATGTCCAAACCTTGTGCTTGTGCCGCCAAATCATCAAAAATACAGTGAATACAGTCATCGGCTGATGCAGCATTTGCAGCAGCATTCGCCGGAGATTATTCAGTACAGCATTGACGAATGTTTTATGCATTATTTGCCTGAATTTCAGAAAAATCAGACCGAAGCCATGCGCAGACAAAGTGCTGTGGAGGCAGCGATTGCGCTTAAAGATGAAATCAAAACACAGTTTGGATTTACGGTCAATATCGGCATTTCAAACAACCGGCTGCTTGCAAAGATGGCATCGGATTTTGAAAAGCCGGACAAAGTACATACACTGTTCCAGGATGAAATTCAGAAAAAGATGTGGCCTCTGCCGGTATCGGATTTATTTATGGTAGGCAAAATGTCGGCACAGAAGCTGAGACTCCTTGGTATTAAGACTATTGGTGATTTGGCAAAGATGGATCCGGAGATTATAGAGTCTCACTTAAAAAGCCACGGACGCACAATTTGGTCCTATGCAAACGGCATTGAAATCACGCCGTTAGATGAGCGCACAAAAGCAGATACAAATAATAAAGGTATCGGTAATTCAACAACACTGGCCCATGACGTGACGGATCGCAAAGAGGTGTCAAAAATTTTGCAGGGTCTTGCAGAAAAAACAGGCAGCAGACTGCGCCAGACGAATCAGCTTGCAGGTCAAATTTGTGTGGAAATCAAATATTTTAACTTTCAGTCCGTATCCCATCAGGGGGCACTGCTGACGGCGACAGACAATACCGCTGTGATTTTAAAAAATGCAGAGCGCTTATTTGACGAAATATGGACAGGCGTGCCGATTCGGCTGCTTGGCATTCGTTTGTCAAAACTTACCGAGGAATATGGACAGCAACTCAATCTTTTTGATATGGGCGGAAAAGATGCGCAAAAACAACAGCAGTTAGATAAAGCTCTGGATGAAATCCGCAACCGTTTTGGCAAAACAGCAATCATGCGCGGCAGTGCTGTCAAAAAGACAGATGCCAGATTTGGCTGGGAAGCCGAGGCGGATATGGGGGATGAGGACTGAAAAGAAAAATTATCAATCATCGCGCAAAATTGTATAAAATGATGATGAAGAAATATAGACAAGTATAGACATAGAAACAAAACAGGAGATGGTCATCTTGAAAAATGTAGTATTAACAGGCATGCCGGGTGCAGGCAAAAGCACAGTTGGCGTTGTTCTTGCAAAAATTTTAGGCTATGATTTTATAGATTCTGATTTATTGATTCAAAATCAGGAGGGACACATTTTACAATACCTGATTGAGCATCACGGTATTGACGGATTTCTGGAGATTGAAAACCAGGTCAATTCAGATATTCATGTGGAAAATTCAGTGATTTCCACAGGCGGCAGTGTGTGCTATTGTGATGGCGCCATGAAATCTTTGAAAAAAGAGGGTATTGTTGTATATATCAAAGTATCTTACGAAAACCTCAAGCGCAGACTTGGCAACCTGTCAAAGCGTGGTGTTGTCATTCACAAAGGTTCCACATTGTTGGATTTGTATAAAGAAAGAACACCTTTATATGAAAAATATGCCGATGTGATTGTGGATGTGACAGACATGTCCATTGAGGCAGCAATCGAAAAGATTAAAAATGAAGTGGAGAAGGCATTAGCGTGAAATCAAAGTTCAAGGTTGACTTTTCGGGACCACAAAAGATTGTATGGAAATACAGATATTATATTCTGGCATTTATAATACCATTTTTATCCGTTTTCATTGCCAATATCAGCATGGGTGTGTATCCATTTGGTGAACGTGGTGTCAATGTTATTGATTCCTTTCACCAGTATGCGCCGTTTTTTTCGGAATTTTACGATAAAGTTGTCCATGGAGAAAGTTTATTTTATTCATGGAATGGTGGCCTGGGCATTAATTTCTGGTCAATTGTGGCCTATTATTTGTCCAGTCCATTAAATATCATTGTCTTACTCTTTCCAAGAGCTTATTTATTGGAAGCGTTTGCATTGATTATTATGCTCAAAATTGCCCTTTCGGGTTTGAGTTTTGCATATTATATTCGAAAACATTACAGAAAATACGATTTGTCCATCGTGTATTTCAGCAGTTTTTATGCCCTCAGCGGTTGGGTGCTTGGCTATAACTGGAATATCATGTGGCTGGATTGTATTGTTCTGTTTCCTCTTGTGATGCTTGGCATCGAGCAGCTTGTGAAGGACGGCAAAGGTCTGTTTTATGCAGTCATGCTTGGCCTGTCGATTTTCTTTAACTATTATATTTCGATTATGATATGTATCTTTCTGGTAATTTACTTTTTTGTATTATTTTTCCAGAAACGGACAAAAACGTTGAAACTGTTTGTAAAACGATTTCTGACATTTGCAGGTTATTCGCTGCTTGCAGGCGGTATGGCAGCTGTGATGCTGCTTCCTGAAATGTACACGCTGATGCAGACACATTCCGCAGATTCCAGCTTTCCGACTAAATGGAAATTTTATGAGAATTTCTTAGATATTCTCGGACAACAGCTTCCATTTGTCGAACCGACAGATTTGAGTGGTCTGCCAAATCTGTTTTGCGGTATTATCGTGCTGATGTGTGTTATTTTGTACATTTTCAGAAAAAAGACACCGCTTAAATACAAAATTTCAAGATTGCTTTTACTTGTTTTTTTGATTTTTAGCTGCAATGTCAATGTACTCGATTACATATGGCACGGATTTCATTATCCGAACAGCCTGCCGAATCGATTTACATTTATTTATATTTTTGTATTGCTGACCATTGCCTATGAAGTGATACTGTCATTGCATCAGTATCATTTGTGGCAGTATTTAGTGGCATTTTTAGGCAGCATGATGTTTGTGCTGGCTGTTTATTACCAGGGCAATGAAAGCTATGGTCTGTATGTTTATTTTATTTCCATGGGTTTATTATGGGTGTATTTATTGCTGATGTGCCTGTACAAAGTAAATATCAACAAGCGAAAGCTTTTTGGCGGTATTTTGTGTGTAGTTTTAGTGCTTGAGGCCGGGGCGAATGGCATTTTTGGACTGATTCAAAATGGCAGCATCAACCGGACAAATTATAACAGTAAGCTTGAAGCGGCACAGTCTGTGCGCAAGTATGTCGGTGATGAACTGTGCAGAACAGAGCTTGATACATTTAATGGCAGAAATAATGCTATGTGGCTTGGTTTTAAGAGTCTGTCAATGTTTTCATCTACGCTCAGTGACGGACTGGATACATTTCTTGATAATATGGGCTACTTTGCGGCAGTGAACAAATTCAGCTATGAGGGCGCAACCAGATTGACAGATGCGATGTTTGACATTAAATATCTGATGAGTGAGGATGAAAAAGAAAATATCCGCGCGTTTGAATATCTTGGGGAATTTGACGGACAATATCTGTACCAGAATAATGAGGCGCTGCCGATTGCGTTTATGGTAAAAGACTCATATGCCGACTGGACAGCAGACGGCAAGTATCCATGGGAAAATCAAAACAGCTTTGCCAAAGCCGCAACCGGTGTGACAGATGAACTGTTCAGTCTGGAATATATGACAGGTGAGCCAGAGGCAACCGGTGCAATTGCCAGCAAGCAAAGTGATTTTTCGTATCATATTGTGGAGGATGGCACAGAGGATACCGCACTGCTTGTATACACGTATCAGCCGACCTATCAGAAGGAACGTTATATTTATTATGAAGCACCGCATATGAGCAAACTCAAAGTCAGCATCAACGGCAATATCAGAACTTATTCCGATACCCGCGGACATATTGTGGATTTGGGCGATATCGGACCGCAGGATACCGTGACTTTGACACTGACATTAGACAGCGGTTATACAAGTGCGGATGTGGAAATGGTGTTATTTGGGTTAAATGAGGATATTTACCGCCAGGTATGGGGACAACTGAGTCAGGAAACACTAAACATTGTGGATAACGTGGCAACTTCCCTCAAAGGCACGATTGATGTGGCGGAAAATGGTATTTTATACACATCCATTCCATATGATGCCGGATGGACAGTGCGTGTAGACGGACAAAAGGTTGAAACGAAGTCCTTAAATGGCAGTTTAATGTATATTGAACTGGATGCCGGTACGCATGAAATCGAGATGTCATTTATCCCTCAGGGCTTTATTCCGGGGCTGATGATATCGGCGGGATGCCTGTTTATTTTAATTGTTATAGGTTTCAGACGTAAAAAATTCTGTGAAAATGTTACCGAATTATAAGAAAAAGTAAAGAATTTTAAAACCATATTTAATAAAAAAGTAAAATAAGATTTACAAATGAAGAAGATGTGTTATAATGATACCAGTAAAATTGTAAATGATATCTAAATTGGATGACTATGCAGTTATGCAGATAACTTATAAGGAATGACAGAAAAGACTAGAGAAAAACCCTGAAAAGAAAAATCTTAATAAAAAGAGATAATTACGAGGTATGTCATGGAACAATATATAATTAAAGGCGGCAATTCACTTGTCGGCGAAGTTACCATCGGTGGTGCGAAGAATGCAGCACTTGGTATTCTTGCAGCAGCAGTGATGACTGATCAGACAGTCAATATTGATAATTTACCGAATGTTCGCGATATAAATGTTTTGTTGCAGGCTATAGCTTCAATTGGTGCAGATGTGCATAGAGTTGATGATAATACAGTAAAGATTAATGCAGAAAATGCAGCACCGACAAGTATTGATGATGGTTTTATCCGTAAAATCAGAGCATCTTACTACCTGCTTGGTGCCTGTCTTGGAAAATACAAGCATGCAGAAGTTGCACTCCCAGGTGGATGCAATATCGGCAGCAGACCAATTGACCAGCATTTAAAAGGCTTCAGAGCACTTGGTGCAAATGTGCGCATTGAAGGCGGTATGATTATTGCCGATGCCGAAGAATTAAGAGGCGCACATATTTATTTTGACGTTGTGACTGTAGGTGCGACGATTAACGTCATGCTTGCAGCAACATTGGCTAATGGCTATACGATACTTGAGAACGCAGCTAAAGAGCCACATATCGTGGATGTAGCGAATTTCCTGAACAGTATGGGTGCCAACATCAAGGGCGCCGGTACAGATGTGATTCGTATCCGTGGTGTGCAGAAGCTTCACGGTGCAGATTACACGATTATTCCTGACCAGATTGAAGCAGGTACATTTATGTGTGCAGCCGTTGCGACCAAAGGCGATATTACAGTGAAAAATGTTATCCCTAAACACCTTGAATCTATCAGTGCGAAGCTGTACGAGATGGGTGCAACGATTGAGGAGATGGATGATGCAGTGCGTGTTGTTGCGCCTGAGAGAACAAGACCGACGAATATCAAGACATTGCCATATCCGGGATTTCCGACAGATATGCAGCCGCAGATGGCAGTAACTTTGGCACTGGCGCATGGCACAAGTATTGTGACAGAGAGTATTTTTGAGAACCGTTTCAAATACGTGGATGAACTCACACGCATGGGCGGTACGATTAAAGTTGAAGGCAACACAGCAGTGATCGCAGGTGTTGAGGGTTTAAAGGGCGCCAACATCAGTGCACCGGACTTAAGAGCAGGTGCAGCACTTGTCATTGCAGGTCTGGCAGCGTCCGGATTTACATGCATTGACGGCATTGAATATATCCAGAGGGGCTATGAGAATTTTGAAGGCAAGATTCGCAGCCTTGGAGGCATCATCGAGAAAGTCAATGATGAGAAAGATATTCAGAAATTTAAATTAAAAATAGGTTGATTTTATGCTATAAAAGGCATATAATGAAAACCACTGTGGAACAACATAAAGATAAAACCCTATTATTCAGAGCAATGGAGACCAAGGATCGAAGAAATTGCGGCAACCCCGGCAACGGAAGGTGCCAACCTGAGCGAGTAACCTCGAACAATGATAGGATTTGATACGTTATCAAGTCCGTCATTTTGACGGACTTTTTTAATACTATTTTTAAACTATTTAACCTGATAACTTATTTATGATGCTGGCAAAGACATTATCGTGCAGGCACGAACGGAGTTTTGAATATTTGACTCTGATATCAAAAATTAAATTTCTGCCAGCGCACCATACACGATTTTCTAAGGAGGAAAACATGGAAAAACGTTTATTTACATCAGAATCCGTTACTGAAGGCCATCCAGATAAGATGTGCGATGCCATCTCAGATGCGATTCTGGACGCATTAATGGAAAAAGACCCTATGAGCCGCGTAGCTTGTGAAACATGTACAACAACAGGCCTTGTTATGGTTATGGGTGAGATTACAACAAACGCATATGTAGACATTCAGAAGATTGTCAGAGATACAATTACAGAGATTGGCTACACACGAGCAAAATACGGCTTTGATGCCACAACCTGCGGTGTACTTGTAACACTTGATGAACAGTCATCAGATATCGCTATGGGTGTTGATAAAGCCCTTGAAGCTAAAGAGAACAAGATGAGCGATGAAGAAATCGACGCCATTGGTGCCGGTGACCAGGGTATGATGTTTGGTTATGCAACAAACGAAACAGAAGAATATATGCCATACCCAATCATGTTAGCTCACAAACTTGCACTTCAGCTTACAAAAGTTCGTAAAGACGGTACACTGACTTACCTTCGCCCAGACGGCAAGACACAGGTCACAGTTGAATACGATGAAGATGGCAAGCCATTCAGATTAGATGCAGTTGTATTATCTACACAGCATGATGAGAATGTTACACAGGAACAGATTCATAAAGATATCAAGAAATACGTTTTTGATGAGATTCTTCCACAGGATATGGTGGATGATGAAACTAAATTCTTCATCAATCCTACAGGACGTTTCGTAATCGGCGGACCTCACGGCGACAGTGGTCTGACAGGCCGTAAGATCATCGTAGACACATACGGTGGTTATGCACGTCACGGCGGCGGTGCTTTCTCAGGTAAAGACTGTACAAAGGTTGACCGTTCTGCAGCTTATGCAGCAAGATACGTTGCAAAGAACCTCGTGGCAGCAGGTCTTGCAGATAAATGTGAGATTCAGTTATCTTACGCTATCGGTGTTGCACATCCAACATCTATCATGGTTGATACATTTGGTACAGGCAAACTTGAAGACCACAGACTGGTTGAAATTATCAGAGAAAACTTTGACTTAAGACCAGCAGGTATCATCAAGATGCTTGACTTAAGACGTCCTATCTACAAACAGACAGCAGCTTACGGACACTTCGGAAGAAATGACCTTAACCTGCCATGGGAAAAACTTGATAAAGTAGAAGATCTTAAGAAATATCTTTAATAAAATAAGCACTGTTATCCGATATACTGGATAGCAGTGCTTATTTTTGATGTGTGAAAAATTCGTCATAACTGACATTGTAAATATCGTGTAGCGCCTCTAGTTCACTTAAACGAATGGTGTAAGTGCCAAGTTCAATCTTCGAGTAAATACTTCTGCTGAGATTACAGCCCATTAACTGCATTCTGGCAACGACCTGTTCCTGAGTCAGACCATGAGATTTTCTCAGGCGTTTTAAATTTTCGGCAAAGAATAACCGGTCCTGTCTGATTTTCTGTTCTTCCATTGTAAATCTCCTGTCTGTAAAATAGGTCTATGCTACATAGCCTTTACCATTTGCTAAAAATTATTCGTTAAGCAAGATTATAAATTTTAAAACCTAATATTTTGCGCCATATATAGCGCAAAACAAGAAAAGATAAAAAAGTCGGCTGAAAAATCTAAAAAAATTTAAAAAAGGTGTTGACAATAAAAAATATGTTTGTTATATTACTAGTAGAACAAATATAACATGACAATAAGTCATTGACATAGATAGGAGGATGACCTATGGACCTGAATAAATTTACACAAAAATCTGTAGAAGCCATTCAGAATTGCCAGAAGCTGGCTTATGAATATGGTAACCAGGAGATAGACCAGGAACATTTGCTTTACAGCCTTCTGACGATGGAAGATAGTCTGATTGCCAAGTTGATTGGCAAGATGGAGATTAACGACCAGGGATTCATTAACCAGGCAGAGAAGTTAGTTGCCAAGAGAGTTAAAGTATCCGGTCAGGTACAGGTTTATTTAAGCAGCAGCCTGAATCAGGCATTGATGCAGGCAGAGGAAGAAGCCAAACAGATGGATGATGAATATGTATCTGTTGAACACTTATTCCTGGCATTACTTGCAAAACCAAACAACGAATTAAAGCAGTTATTTAAGAACTTTGACATCACGAGAAATAAATTCCTGCAGGCATTATCCACAGTCAGAGGTAACCAGCGTGTGACAAGTGATAATCCTGAAGCAACTTATGACAGTCTGAAGAAGTACGGTGAAGAACTTGTTGAAAAAGCAAGAAATCAAAAACTTGACCCTGTAATCGGCCGAGATTCTGAGATTCGTAACATCGTGCGTATTCTTTCCCGTAAGACGAAGAACAACCCGGTATTAATCGGTGAACCTGGTGTTGGTAAGACAGCAGTTATCGAAGGTCTGGCACAGCGTATTGTACGCGGTGATGTACCTGAGAACCTTAAGAACAAGAAGATTTTCTCACTGGATATGGGCGCACTTGTTGCAGGTGCGAAGTATCGTGGTGAGTTTGAGGAACGTTTGAAAGCCGTTCTTGAAGAAGTCCGCAAGAGTGAGGGCGAGATTATCCTGTTTGTTGATGAACTGCATCTGATTGTCGGTGCAGGTAAGACAGACGGTGCGATGGATGCCGGCAACATGCTTAAACCTATGCTTGCCAGAGGCGAGTTGCATTGTATCGGTGCGACGACTTTGGATGAATACCGTCAGTATATTGAGAAGGATAAAGCTCTTGAACGTCGTTTCCAGCCGGTTATGGTTGACGAGCCGACCGTAGAAGATACGATTGCAATTTTACGTGGTCTGAAAGAACGTTATGAAGTATTCCATGGCGTTAAGATTACAGATAATGCACTGATTGCAGCAGCGACATTATCAAACCGTTACATCAGTGACCGTTTCCTTCCGGATAAGGCGATTGACCTTGTGGATGAAGCGTGCGCGATGATTAAGACAGAACTTGATTCCATGCCGACAGAGCTGGATGAGATTTCAAGAAAGATTATGCAGCTTGAGATTGAAGAAGCTGCTTTGAAGAAAGAGGATGACCATTTAAGTAAGGAACGTCTGGCAGCTATTCAGGCTGAGATTGCGCAGTTGCGTGATGAGTTCCAGGTTCAGAAAGCTAAATGGGATGAAGATAAGAAAGCCGTTGAGAGTGTTCAGACATTACGTGAGCAGATTGAAGATCTGAATAAACAGATTGAAAAGGCTCAGAGAGAATATGACCTGAACAAGGCTGCTGAATTGCAGTACGGTAAATTACCTGAATTAAAACGCCGTCTGGAGGAAGAAGAAACACACATCCACGGCAGAGAGGATTCGCTTGTCCGTGAACAGGTCACAGATGAAGAAATCTCAAAGATTGTATCCAGATGGACGGGCATTCCTGTTGCAAAATTGACAGAGAGCGAACGTAACAAGACATTGAATCTTGACAAAGTCCTTCATAAACGTGTCATCGGTCAGGATGAGGGCGTACAGAAGGTCACAGAAGCGATTATCCGTTCCAAAGCAGGTATTAAGGATGAGAGCAAGCCAATCGGTTCATTTATGTTCCTTGGACCAACTGGTGTAGGTAAGACAGAACTTGCCAAAGCACTTGCAGAGGCTTTGTTTGACGATGAGAATAATATGGTACGAATCGATATGAGTGAATACATGGAGAAATTCTCGGTGTCTCGTCTGATTGGTGCGCCTCCGGGATATGTTGGTTACGAAGAAGGCGGTCAGCTGACAGAAGCTGTTCGAAGAAAACCATATTCAGTTGTATTGTTTGATGAAATTGAAAAAGCTCATCCGGATGTATTTAATGTCCTGCTTCAGGTATTGGATGATGGTCGTATCACAGATTCACAGGGCAGAACTGTGGATTTCAAGAATACGATTCTGATTATGACCTCTAACATTGGTTCATCATATCTGCTTGAAGGTATCAGCGAGGATGGATCGATTAAACCGGATGCAGAGAATGCAGTTATGGATGATTTGAAACGTCATTTCAGACCTGAATTTTTGAACCGACTTGATGAGATTATCATGTTCAAGCCACTGGCTAAGGACAACATCAAAGATATCATTGCGATTATGATGGAAAATCTTAACAAACGTATTGCAGACAGAGAGATTAGCATCGAACTGACGGATGCGGCAGCAGATTTTGTTGTTGAACATGGCTATGACCCACTGTACGGTGCAAGACCATTGAAGAGATTCCTTCAGAAGCATGTGGAAACACTTGCAGGTCGTATGATTCTTGCAGATGAGGTTAAACCACAGGATACGATTGTGATTGATGTGGACAGTGCCGGTGACAATCTGACAGGCTATGTCCGAAGCATTCAGAACTGATTTACACTGTAAATCCTTATTGTATACGTTCTGTTTCAATCCGCGCAGGGCAGATATTCACTGAATGTCCTGAACCTGGCATGAAACTATAAATCAGCTACAAAATTAAATACGAGTAACACGTCTACAGACAAAAGGCAGGGATATTTTCCTGCCTTTTGTCGTTCTTTTAGCATCTTTATTATTGACGTTTTTTTGTTGGGTGGCTATGATAGTAAAGAGAGAACATGAACAATATCATTTTTCTTAAATGAAAAAATGGAGCAGTAACTACAGGCATATGTCAGAGGCAAATACCTTTGGATTCTGGCATTTGTGCAATGATGCATAGTTACATTGAAAAATATGACAAATGTAAAGATTTTATATGAAGACAAAGACGTTATTGTTGTTGTCAAACCTCCGGGAATGCCTTCTCAGGGCGAGCGCTCATCTGCACTTGATATGGTGAGTTATCTGAAAAATTATTATGGAAAAAAAGGCAACCGGACACAATACATAGCTGTTGTGCATCGCCTGGACAGACCGGTGGGTGGTGTGATGGTATATGCTAAAAGTCCTGAGGCAGCCAAAAGATTAAGTGTGCAGATTCAAAACAGAGATATATCCAAACACTACAAAGCTGTTCTGACAGGACGCTTAAGCGTACCGGATGGCTGTCTTGAAAATTATTTGAAAAAAGATGCCAGACTGAACCTTTCAAAAATTACTACAGCAGATGATACTCAGGCAAAAATTGCCAGATTAAACTATCATGTTGAAGATGAGATTGAACGAGATGGTAAGCTATACAGTCTGGTAGATATAGAACTGCTGACGGGCCGTCACCACCAGATTCGGGTGCAGATGGCTGGCGAAGGCGCAGGTATCTACGGTGATACAAAATACAATCCGGACTTTCAAAATGTCAAAGGATGGTTTCCGATTGGATTGTTTTCATACAAATTATCATTTGAGCACCCGATAAGCAAAAAAAGGATGACATTTGAAGAAATACCGGACAGCGAACCATTTGATTTTTTTGATTTGAAGAAAAAATAACGGTGTTGTTTGAGTTAAAATTTACATACCGCAGGAGGCAGGAAAATGATTAGAGAAATAAATTGCACTCAGATTATTGAAAAAATGCGTGAAATGTGCATAGAAGCAACGCATTTTCTTTCAGAGGATATGAAACAGGCTTTAAAACAGGCTGTTGAAAAGGAAGAATCACCCCTTGGTAAACAGGTTTTAGACTCTCTGGAGGAAAATCTTAAAATTGCCGGTGAAGACATGATTCCGATTTGTCAGGATACAGGTATGGCGATTGTATTTGCCGAGATTGGACAGGATGTGCATATTGTTGGCGGCAATATTGGTGATGCCATCAATGAGGGTGTGCGTCGAGGCTATGTCGATGGATTTTTAAGAAAATCCGTAGTGAAAGACCCGATTGAACGTGTAAATACAAAAGATAATACACCAGCCATCATTCATTACAGCATTGTGCCGGGGGACAAGATTAAACTGACGCTGGCACCAAAGGGTTTTGGCAGTGAAAATATGAGCCGTGTTGTGATGCTTAAGCCTGCAGATGGCATCGAGGGTGTCAAAAAAGTTATATTAGATACAGTTGAAGCAGCAGGCCCCAATGCATGTCCACCGCTTGTTGTCGGTGTTGGTATTGGCGGTGATTTTGAAAAATGCGCTCTCATGGCAAAACATGCACTGACGAGGGCAGCAGGTACACATTCAGAAGTTGCTTATGTGGCAGATCTTGAGAAAGAAATGCTGACCAAAATCAATCAGCTTGGCATCGGACCTGGTGGCCTTGGTGGTACGGTAACTGCTCTGGCGGTTAATATTGAAACTTATCCGACACATATTGCAGGACTGCCTGTTGCTGTGAATATATGCTGCCATGTCAACAGACATGCGGTTCGTGAGATTTAATAGAGGAGGCATATGCGATGAGTAAGACAATTCATGCACCACTGTGTGACGATGAAATCAAAACACTGAAATCCGGTGATTATGTTTATATTACAGGAACAATTTATTCTGCAAGAGATGCAGCACATTTAAGAATGTATGAAGCCATGCAAAAGGGCGAGAAAGTGCCAATGCCGCTTGAAAAGCAGGTTATTTATTATATGGGACCATCACCTGCTCGAGAAGGCAGACCAATCGGCTCAGCGGGTCCGACAACGAGTAGCCGTATGGACAAATACGCGCCATTATTACTGGACAACGGTTTAAAAGGCATGATTGGTAAGGGAAAACGCAGTGATACAGTCAAAGAAGCTATTGTGCGCAATGGTTGTGTTTATTTTGCAGCCGTTGGTGGCGCAGGTGCATTATTATCCAAAGCCATCAAATCTTCAGAAGTCATTGCATACGATGACCTTGGCACAGAAGCGATTCGAAAGATGAAAGTTGAAAACTTCCCTGCAATCGTTGTCATCGATAAAGATGGCAATAACCTTTACGAAGAAGTTGTAAAGACTTACCGACATATTTAACATGGGATATAATTATTCAGAATTAATCTTTGGATGCAAGTAGTTTGCATGATTTTTAAAAACTTTGATTAACTCTGTGCGATAGCTCAATATTTGAAGACGAGGAAAAGAAAAATGGTTGAAGGCAGTTGTACATTTTGTATAGGTACAGAAAAAGAAATTACAAAATTTAAATGGTATGGTAATCCGGAAGGTACATTTGAAATGGATGACCAGAAAATTACTTTATATAAGAAAAGTAAAGTTGTTAAACAGGCATTTGGACTTATAGGCTCCGCTATGTCCGGAAAAGGCAAATATGAAGCAGAAATCACAAAGGAACAGATTGTTGGCTATAAACATGATAAAAAAGGCAGTTTTTGGATTGACTTAAATGATTCAAATAAATTTTATTTCTGTATTACAGGCCTTGGCAAAAAAGATAAATATGATTTAGTAGAAAAATTCCTGAGTGAAGCAGTAAAAATGCCTGGGAAAACGGTGGTTAATACTAATACAGTAAATAATGCGCCAGAACCTCCTGCACCAGCCAACACAGGATTTAATACTGTGCCTCCGACACAGCAAGCATATACGCAGCAGCCAGTACCACCACAGCCAGTGACGAATCCGGCACCATCACCACAGCCAGTGTATACGAATCCGGCACCATCACCACAGCCGACATATGCAAAACCGGCACCATCACCGCAGCCAGTGTATACGAATCCGGCACCATCACCACAGCCGGCATATACAAAACCGGCGCAACCACAGACATCTTCACCGTTGAAGTTTAGTGCGTCGTACAGAACAATTCCTGCGCATACAGAGAACAATGGTGGGGATATGGCGATGAATCAAACAACAGGAACAACTTCAGGAAGTTTTGAAAACATCGCACAACAATTAAAAATATATAAGGAATTACTTGATTCTGGCTTGATTACAGAAGACGACTTTAATGCAAAGAAAAAACAATTGTTGAATTTATAAGTAAAAAGAAAGAGGTATATCAGGTAAAATGAGAGGGAGAAAAATAAGTGGATATGCAATTGTAGGCGCAATCTGTTTGATGCTGCTTGCAGTTACAGATATTGTTCGTATTGCAAAATATTATGTTCCATACATGTTTAATGGATTTTTACCATATATAATTATACAAGGTATAGGTACTGCTGGATTGATTGTAATAGCTATAGGAAGATTAGCCAAGGCAAAAACAGTTATGTTGTCTGGCAGCATTGCCTATATGTTATGCGAAGTTATATTTACATATAACAGTTTATCAGGAATAGATGGAGGCGAAGACTTTTATGGTGTGGTGAATCTGCTTATCAATATATTTTGTCTGGCAGCAGCCGTTGTGCTGTTTGTATTTATTTTAAAGTGTGAAAAATCAAAAAATTTGAAGTATATATGGTATATTCCGGCTGGTTGTGCATTGTTTGCAGGTATATTTACAGTGATGGTAATTGGCATTGGCATATTATATAGCGAATTTGCATATAATATGGCAATTATGTTACCGATTTTATTCCGCATTGCAGGAATGTTGTTTATAGGATTGGATTTAATGAAAATTGGTGCAGAGAAGAAAGTTGTTCCGAACATGAATGGTGTGCCAAATGCAGCATATGTGAATAATCAGTCCCGTACATATCAGGACCAGCCATACAGAGCACAGCAGCCAATGAGCAATGCACCAGGACAGCACGTGCAACAGGGTAATCCGCAAATGCAGCATCAACAGATGGCAGGTAATACCCAACAGAGATATCAGCAAATGCCAAATATCAATACAGCGCAATACCAACAGCCACAGTCGAATCAGCAAACACAATATCAGACAACACCAAATAGTGCACAGTACCAACAAACAGTAAATAATACACAGTCGCAGTATCAGCAAACACAAAGTAATGCACAGACACAGTATCAGCAGACATCAAATAGTGCAAATGCGCAGTATCAGCAAATACAAAGCAGTAAACAGGCACAGTATCAACAAATGTTGAATACAAATCAGAATCAGCAAATGCAGGCAAATGTGCAAAGTGCAGAACAGGTACTCACATTGGCAGAAGAACTGAAAAAATATAAAGAACTTGTGGATGCGGGAATTATTACAGAACAGGAATATGAAGAAAAGAAGAAAAAGTTATTAGGGTTATAGGCAATGCTTATATGATAATATTGCTCAGAAAATTATCATGTCGGTAAAGGATGCCTTTTCCAAGACTTCTGTGAAAAATGTCAAATGGCAGCTATAATGCATATTGTAGCTGCCATTTTTGTCTGTTAAAATGAGTGTAATTATTAAATGAAAGAAAAAATAAAAAAATTCAAAAAGGGTGTTGACAAACCAGCTGTAAATAGATTATAATAGTCAAGCACTGTGAAGTGTGGTAAAAATAAATAACGTTTTTATCAGTTCGGAGAAATACTCAAGAGGCCGAAGAGGCGCCCCTGCTAAGGGTGTAGGTCGTTCACGCGGCGCGAGGGTTCAAATCCCTCTTTCTCCGCTTCTCGAAAGAGAAAAATAAATGAAAAAAGTTGTTGACAAACGCTTGAAGATGTGATATTCTAGATAAGCTGTTGCGACAGCGAAAAAACAACGAAATAAAAACTTTAAAAAAGTTTAAAAAGTTGTTGACAAACATCGAAAGATGTGCTAAGATATAAAAGTTGCTGGCGATAAGCTGACAACGACAAATGAATAAAGAACATTGATAATTGAATAATAACACAATCCCGAAAATTCTAAATGAGAATTTTTAAGAACAAAAACCAAG
>CAKRHR010000009.1 GCA_934339005.1 uncultured Catenibacillus sp.
CTTAGTTTTCTGTACGTTGTTTGGTATCAACATTACTTTTATGGCTTTTACCATCTGTTTCCTCCTGTATCAATTCCCGGATAAGTTGCTTAGCTTTATTCGCTCGTTTTCCTTGTAATTTGCAACTGAATACGGTAATTATTTGAACCAGATCTTCAACAAGTTCCTGCTGTTCAGATCTTTCAGTATTATCAATCTGTCGTTCCAAATCATCTTTTTGTTTATGGCTGGAAACGCGACAATATCCAATTGTAATGCGGTTTTTAGGCTTTACATTTAATTCATGTATAGAATAATATTTACTCAAAGTATCAACTTCTTTCAATAATATTCTAGTCTAATATCTTATAAAACTCAACATCCGCTTATATAATTTTATATTTTATATTTAACTGTTGATAACCTCTCCACTTGTTTATATTTATTTATAATTTTCGGCAAAAATTTCACTTCAAAAGGACACATCTAAATGTGCCCTTTTATTTCTATTCATCCATATATCCCATTATTTCTTATGACGTTCAACAAATCGTGCAATACGGTCTGTCGCTTCTTTCAGTTCTTCCAATGAATATGCATAGGAAATTCTCAGAAATCCCTCGCCGCTGTCACCAAAGGCATTGCCCGGTACAACTGCCACTTTTTCTTCTTTTAAGAGCTGGTTGGCAAATTCATCCGATGTCATACCAAGGCTCTTGATGCTTGGGAATATGTAGAATGCGCCAAATGGTTCAAAGCATTCCAATCCCATATCTCTGAATGTCTTAATCAGGAATTTGCGGCGCTGGTCGTAGGATTCACGCATCATCGCCACATCCTCATCACCGTTTTTAAGTGCTTCAACGGCCGCATACTGACTTGTCGTCGGGGCACACATAATCGCAAACTGGTGAATCTTAAGCATCTGCTTGATAATCACCTGTGGGCCGCATGCATAACCAAGACGCCATCCGGTCATAGCGAATGCCTTTGAAAAACCATTAATTAAAATCGTACGTTCTTTCATACCCGGCAGGGATGCAATCGTTACATGCTCTGCATCACCATAAGTCAGTTCACTGTAAATTTCATCGGAAAGCACATAAATATCATGCTCAATACAAACCTGCGCAATGTCCTCCAAATCAGAACGGCGCAAAACTGAACCTGTCGGATTGTTTGGAAATGGCAAAATCAGCACTTTTGTCTTATCTGTAATCGCATCCAGAACTTCCTGTTTTGTCAGGCGGAATTCATTTTCCTCTTTCAATTCAATAATCACCGGTACACCATCTGCAAGAATCGTACACGGTTCATAAGACACATAACTTGGCTGAGGAATCAGCACCTCATCGCCCGGGTCAAGCATGGCGCGCAGTGCAATATCAATCGCCTCTGAACCGCCGACAGTCAGAATCACTTCATTTGGATTATATGTGACCTGACATTTGCGTGCCAGATATCTGCAAATTTCTTCTCGAAGCTCCATCAGACCTGAGTTTGATGTGTAAAATGTTCTGCCGCGTTCAAGTGCATAGATACCTTCATCTCTGATATGCCATGGCGTATCAAAATCAGGTTCGCCAACACCAAGGGAAATCACTTCCGGGTCATTCATTTCAGTTACAATATCAAAAAATTTTCGGATGCCTGATGGTTTTATGTCAACTATTTTTTTTGATAACGGATTTCTCATGGAGTAATCAACTGCCTTTCTTCTTTCTGCTCAGGTGTCATAATTGTGCCGTGGTCTTTGTATTTTTTAAGGACAAAATGTGTTGCTGTGCTTAACACTGAATCCATAACAGATAATTTTGAGGATACAAACTCAGCAACCTCCTGAAGTGTTTTGCCTTCAATAAAGATGGCAAAATCAAAACCGCCGGACATCAGATACACAGATGTAACCTCCGGATAGTTATAGATTCTTCTTGCAATTTTGTCAAAACCAAGATTACGCTGTGGTGTCACACGCACCTCAATTAGTGCATTGACTTTCTGCATTTCAACTTTATCCCAATTAATAATAGTATGATAACCGCAGATAATTTTATCATTTTCCATTTCCATCACAGCAGCAGTCACTGCTTCAAGATCTTCACCCAAAAGTGCTGCCAAATCCTCTAAACTGATTCTGCTGTTTTTTTCAATGATAGATAATATTTTCTCTTTCATAATTGCCTCCTGTCATAACTGCGCCTTTACTATCTCACTGCCTTTTGGCATATCGAGATAACGCACCTCGTCATCATTTACAATACATTTATCATGACCGGATTTGATATACCCAATCACTGCTGCCTCGTATCCTGCAGCCTCTAAAAGTTCAGTCAGTGCCTCGCCTCTGTTTGTGCACACAAGCATCGCACCCTGACTCTCCAGCATATACGGATTGATATCAAAATAATCACATATTTCCACAATCTGCTGCTTTAATAAAATCTTCTTCAAATCCACTTCAAAACCCACATCAGCGATTCTTGCAAGCTGCCACAATGCACCAAATACCCCCTGCTCACCGCAGACCGCGATTTGATGGATGCTGTCCTCTGGCATTTTGTGAAGCAATGCTATCTGCTCTGCCAAAGATACAGTTTTTAAATAATCTGCCGCTTTATCAATAAAATCCGGATGATAGCGTTCATGAAGCTGTGCCGCTTTGACATCTGCAATGCATGCTGCTCCTGCATAACCGGCGTAGCCAATCATCACAAGGGCATCACCCTCCTGGGCTTTTGTTTCCGGCACCACCGCACCAAAACCTGCACCGGTCATCGTCACTGTCATCTGATTTACAGCCTCTGTCACATTCACCTGCACATCTAAAAGGTCTGTCTGATAACGCTCACATGCTGCTTCAAGCTCGCGAATAAGTACTCGAAGTTCCTGTTCTTCCACATCTACAGGCATAAGTACAGCCAATGTCATGTACATCGGCACTGCAACGGCAGCCAGAATCTGTGCTGCCACACGGTCAGCAAGCATCTGTCCGATATGTGCCGCCCGTCCTGTCAATGTTTCTGATTTTAATATCAGCCGCCCGTTACTGTTACTGTCGGACGGCATCGCCGCGACAGCAGGATACCTTTCGGACAGGCAACGCTTGACATCTGTTCTATGTTTATGAAGTTGTTTATACACTGCCCGGCTCATCACATTTTCCGGACATGGACCTGTCACTTTCATCTGCTTTCCTCCTGCTGAATTTTTCGTTTTACTGCACACCTGTACTATCGGTCGTGCCATCTGTGCCTCCTGCACCTGATGTATCACCCGAATTATTTGTGTTATCAGTGGTCGAATCTGTCTGACCACCCTTGGTAATATATCTCGGATATGCACCATATGTACTACGGTTTACAAGAATTTCTTCTGTCTGCACACCATCAACATATACATGCTTATATAAAGCAGCCACATATCCTGTGTGCGCATTTTGTGTGACCTCTGTATACCAGGATGGTTTTGACCAGTCATATGTAATGACATCATCCCCAGGTTCAATCGTCTGTTCTGTCACACTGACAAAATCTATCGTTCGTTTTACCGGTCGGGTTTCCACGCCGTAAACATTGGCATACAGGCAGCCACCATAAGCATAAACTTCCAAAAATACAGGATATTCATAATCATTTCTGAAAACAAAATCGGTATCTGGATTGGCAATGGTCGCATCCGCTGAAATCGGCACATAACCTACGGTCATCATATGATTCATACGATTGACAATCGTCAGTTCTGCCCTTAACACCGCATTATATAATGTGGATGACACCTGACAAATACCACCGCCCATGCCATCAACGCTCTTGCCGCCGGCATAAGTGCCTGCCATCCGATATCCATTATCCTCAGTAAATGGTACTGTCATACTTAAAAATGAAAAACATTCTCCCGGCCACAGCACATAATTATCAATCTTTGCCGCACCGGTTTCAATATTGGCAATACGGTTATTGGATGAACCATAATAACTCGTACTATAGCTGCCAAGTAAGTCTTTGACTACCGCCAGTTCCTCCGTCGTATGAGTTGCCGGTGTCACATCCACACACATCTCTGCTACAGCTTCTGTCTGCGTCCAATCATGGGTATTTAATGCATCCACAACTGCCTGCACTGTTTCATCCATCCGAAGTGTGCGTCCATCCTGACTTTCAGAAATGATAAATTCACCACCCTTACGCACCATGGACACCTCCACAGGTGTTGTATTTAACTCGTCAAGATGATTTTCAAGTGCCTGCTGCACATGACTGGCATCACAATATACCGGCAAATCCAGATTAATTCCTGTACGGGCAGCATCCTCAGCTTCTTTGTATCGCTTTACGATATTGCCCCGTTCTCCGATATGAAGCGCATGATGTATGACAGCATCAATATCTGCATTCATCTGGATTTCTTCAAGGGGAATCGTCACCACATCATTCTGACAGGTCAGATTCAGGTTACCTGCATTTAATTCCTGCATATAGCCCTCAAGTGCTGTCTTTGCTTCACTTTCAGACATACCGGACAAATTAACGGAGGCCACACTGACACCTGTACGAATTTTTACAGCATTTCCTGCTACATCCGTCATACCTGCCCCTGTCATATCTTCATCGCCTGAATACGTCATATCACCATAATCTGAACTGTCAGCAGCTTCATCGACACTATATGTACCGACTGCATTTGCAGATGATTTCAATGTCCATGCTCCCAAAGCCAGACATGTCACACCATATAAAAGTGACAAACAAATAGACTTTCCTCTCATTAAAACCCATGCCTCCATGTTTTGCGGCCTCAGAGTCAAACACTTTATCGTGCAGTCACGAACAGCATTTTAACCGCCTGCCCCTGATATTACAATACAAATGAAGCAATACAGCCCATAAGCATCGCAATAATTAAAACAATCACAATCACAGATGAAAAAATCTTTTTCTGCTTTCTGCTCATAATGTGCGCCTCTTTTCTCAATATCAACCTGTCAGAGTACAAAGGAACTTACCTCTGACTTGCTGTCATAAATTACATTATAATTTTACTGGTTTCAAACTCACTGTTCCCAAAAGTTTGAATTTTTATCTAATCTTTATTTTACAGTTTTCCATATTGAAGTATAATTCTGTCAATAGCTCTGGAGGCTTCACTCTTTGTCATTTCCTCCAGATTACTGTTAAAGTCTATTTTATGATATTTAATCAATTTCATCAAGTACTCTTTTTGTTTTTCTGACACCGGCTGTACCTTTTTCGGTTTAAATACTAACGGTGCCGGCACAAATATTTCAGGGTAATCTTCCTCAAAATGGTGTGCCAATATCTGATACAACTTGGCAGTTGCCAGCGCATCATGGTATGCCCGGTGCGCCGCTTCATTGACAATACCATAATATTCACACAATGCCCCAAGGCTTTTTGAATCAAAATCTTTATGTACGATTCTGGCAATTTTTAATGTATCCAACCCCTGATGTTCAAAGGCAAGCCCCTGCCGCTTTGCAAAAGTTTTTGTAAATCTGAAATCAAACATCACATTATGACCGATGACAACATCATCCTCACAAAATGCCAGAAATTTAGGAATCACCTGCGATACCTCCGGTGCCTGATACACCATTTCATTTGTAATGCCAGTCAGCTCGGATACCTGGGGTAAAATCGCCTTTTTCGGATGAATGAGCTGATTAAAGCGCTGGACAATTTTTCCATCCCGCACTTTAAGCGCTCCGATTTCCAAAATCTCATCTGTATCGCAGCTTAAACCTGTCGTTTCCAAATCAAATGCAACATAATTTTTTAACATGATTTTCTCTCAATCTTTTCTATCTTTCAATTTTAACTGTCCGGGCTTCATCCGTCAACGGGCTTCGTTTTCTGTAATCAAATAAAACATCCTCGTCTTTTCGGACAATCTGACCTTCTTTGACAGCAGCCTCCAAATCATAATACAGCGGTTCCAGATGCGTATAATGACGAATTGTCCGATAGCTTTCTTTTGTATAATCCGCCAGATACCGTTCAATAAATGCACCCTCACTAAACATCTCCGCAATCCGTTCTTTCTCCGGCGTCAAATCCCGTGCCCAATCCGGTCTTGTCTTGACCGCTTCCCTGGCATACAAATCCCACACAAGCAATTCTTTAAATAAATCCACATCCGGCACAACCGTTTTTGCGAACTCAAGCAACTGGTCATAACGCTGCTGACGTTTGCAGTTGACACCAAACCAGCCCATTTTTCTAAAATAGGCTGCCAGCGCATCATATAATGCAAATGGTCTGTCATAAAACCATTCCAGATACCCCACTGACATATCAAACTGATGTGAGTTATAAAACAATTCCAGCACCTGCTCGATGTCTTTCAGATATAAAATATCATCAAAGCTCATCCAGTCTGTGGAAATAACTTCATACATTGGCTTTGTCCGATAGACAAGCCCATAATCCTTCTGCTTTTCATGCATATAAGAGCCCTTTAACACCTTCAAAAAACCAAGCTGAAGCTGATGTGGGCGCAAATGATACACATCATCAAAGGACTGCTTAAACTGTTCCAGATTTTCATAAGGAAGCCCCGCAATCAAATCCAGATGCTGATGAATATTGCCTGCCGCATGAATCCTGTTTACAACGTAACTAAGTTTGTCAAAATCCACTTTTCTATGGATTTCTTCAATAGTTTTAGGATAAGTAGACTGCACGCCGATTTCAAGCTGCACAAGTCCCGGACGCATCTGCGCCAGCAAATCCATTTCCGCATCGTTTAACAAATCCGCCGTGATTTCAAAATGGAAATTCGTAATACCGTTATCATGCTCATGAATATAACGCCACACCTCCATTGTATGCGTGTGTCTGCAGTTAAATGTTCTGTCCACAAATTTGACCTGAGGCACCTTTGCATCCAGAAAAATCTGCAGTTCCTTTTTGACAAGCTCAGTATCTTTAAAACGCACCCGTTTATCAATGGAAGATAAGCAATAGCTGCAGGAATACGGACAGCCACGGCTGGATTCATAATAAATAATTTTGTGTTCAAACACAGACATATCTTTATAAATAAATGGCAGCGTATTCATATCCACAGGCAGCGCCGGTGCATTTTCAATAATCTCATCACCAGCCCGCCATGTAATACCAAGAATATTTTTTAAGTCCGCTTCATATGTTTCCTGACATTTCCAGTACGCCAGCATCTGCTTGAAGGTTTCCTCCCCCTCACCGCGCATAACGCCGTCAATCGCAGGATTTTGCTGCATCAGCTCTGCCGTATCATAAGACACCTCAGGACCACCAAGCCAAATCTGAAGTTTTGGCTGTGCTTTTTTTAACAAATCCACCAGTTCAAGCACCATGGAAATATTCCAGATATAACATGAAAATACCGCCACATCTGCTTTTTCTTTATATAAATCCTGAAAAATCTCATCTGTATACTGATTTATCGTATATTCTTTTAATTTCACCATATTCCCAAGTGCTCCCGCATAAGCTTTAAGCCCATAAATTGCAGGATTGGAATGGATATATTTTGCATTGATTGCGGATAATACAATCTTCATGTCATTTCTCCTCAATTTCTGATTTTATACTTATTATTTTTTTATCATGACGTCAGAGTCCAACACTCAAAATTATGTTTCTGCTTGTATGACAAAATGGCTGACTATAGAATCCATAAAACGCAAAGACGCCTCTCCTGCCAAGTATAGCACACAAAAATGTGCTTTCGCAAGAGAAGCGTCCGATATATAAGTATAAATGGGGTATCTAAAAGTTGTGATGTCTGGCAAAATCTTTGGCGCAAATCGTCATTTGACCGCAATCACATGCTTGCAGTCTTTGTAACCTTCGATTTCGCGGTCTGTGATAATGACCGGTCTGTCAAATGGTGCAAACGTCACTGAGCTGATAAAATCAAATTTACTTGAATCAGCCAGTACAAAGCAATCTCTGCAGTGTTCCATCGCTGTCCGCTTGATTAAAGCCTCACCCGCATCCGGCGTTGTCATTCCTGTTGTGCGTGTCACACCATTTGTTCCAAAAAATCCTTTTGTAAAATGATAATCCATCAACTGTCTGAGTGCTGCGTTACCTACAACCGCCTCTGTTGAACCTTTAAGCTCACCGCCAAGCAAAATCACCCGGTGTCCGGCTGCTGCAAGCAATCTGGCATGCACAACACCATTTGTGACAATCGTCATATTCTTTGTGGGTAAGACATCAATCATACATTCTGTCGTTGTCCCTGCGTCCATGAAAATAAATTCATTTTCCTGAATCAGCGACACCGCATAAGCAGCGATTTTCTTCTTTTCTGACATATTCATCTCAACCTTCTGGGCCACTGTCGGTTCATTTGAAACCACATTGTGATTTACAGCTACAGCGCCACCAAACACTTTGACAAGCTTTCCGGCTTTATGTAATGCTGTAATATCTCTGCGGACTGTGGATTCTGAGGCATCTAAAATCTCAAGAATCTCTCCGATAGTCACTGTGCCTTTCTCCTGCAGAAGTTTTAAAATAATGTCATATCGCTGCTCTGTCAGCATAATTTATATCCTCCGTGTTTTTTTGACTTCTTCAACGTTCGTTTCAATAATCTTCTTTCTCAATGGCAATACATTACCCGGTGAAACAGAAAATTCATCAATACCCATTGCAAGAAATGTTTCTGTCAGCTCCAGGTCAGCAGCAAGCTCGCCGCAAATACCTGCCCAGATACCTACTTTGTGTGCATTTTCTGCGACCATCTGAATCATCTTTAACACTGCCGGATGATGTGGATCGTAAAATGCATCCAGGTGTGCATTCTGACGGTCAATTGCCAATGTATACTGTGTCAAATCATTTGTACCAATACTGAAGAAATCAACTTCTTTCGCCAGTTCTTCACTCATCATGACTGCTGCCGGAGTTTCAATCATTATACCCTGAGAAGGATTGCCAAATTCAATACCCTGCTCAGTTAATTCCTGTTTGATTTCCTCAACAATCGCTTTGATCTGTCTGACTTCAGAAACACTTGTAATCATCGGATACATAATTGCGATATTGCCATAAGCACTTGCTCTGAACAAGGCACGAAGCTGTGTCTTAAATATCTCAGGGCGTGTCAGGCAGATACGAATCGCACGCAGACCCATGGCAGGATTATCTTCATGCTCAAGATTAAAATAATCACACTGCTTGTCTGCACCGATATCCAGTGTACGGATAATGACACGTTTGCCGGCCATCGTTTCCGCCACTTTTTTGTAAATCGCAAACTGTTCCTCCTCTGTCGGGAACTGCTCGCGTTCAAGATAAATAAATTCACTTCTGAATAATCCAATGCCGCCGGCATCATTTTCAAGTACCATCGCCAGATCTTTTGTATTTCCTATATTGGCATACAACATGACCTTATGTCCGTCAACGGTGACATTTTCCTTGCCCTTTAACTGTAACAGCAGGGCTTTCTTTTCACGTTCTTTTTCAAGTGCTTCTGTAAAACGTGCCATCGTTTCTTCATCCGGTGCCACATAAAAAGCACCACCATTGCCATCGACAATACCCATCTTGCCATTTAAGTCTGCAAAATCCTCATCCATCTGGTCTGTACTTACAAGTGCCGGAATTCCCATGGTTCTTGCAAGAATAGCTGTATGTGAATTCACTGAACCGCCTCTTGTGACAAATGAAAGCACTTTGTCTTTTTCAAGCTGTACTGTCTCTGACGGAGCAAGATCCTGTGCAACTAAAATGACCGGTTTGTCAAGCTTTAAGCCTGCATCGCCATCACCCAAAAGTACATTAACAACACGCTCTGAAATATCTTTAACATCAGCGCTTCGTGCCTGCATGTACTCATCGTCCATGGCTGCAAACATCTGAGCAAAATTATCTGCTGTTGTTGCAACGGCATATTCTGCATTGACCTGCTGCATACTGATAATATTTTCGATGGATTCATTATAATCGTCATCATCCAGCATCATCTGATGAATTTCAAATATCGCTGCATTGGCTTCGCCGACCTCTTTCAGCGCACGTTCATAAAGCTGTTCAAGCTGATTTAACACTTCTTTTTTTGCTTCGTGATAACGGTTTAATTCAGCTTCTGTATCTTCAACGCGAACACGCTTGACCTGCTGCTCACTCTTTTTAAATACTCTGATTTCACCAATGGCAATGCCGCCAAAAACACTTTTTCCCTGGTAAAACTTCATGGCTAATCTCCTCCAAATGACTGTCTGTTCAGAATGATGTTTCCAACGCCGTGACGATTACAGGTTTTCCTGCATGAATTTCTGAACAGCTTCAAAAGCTGCTTCTTCGTCATCGCCATTAAATGTCATTGTCACTTCGTGACCTTTTTTAACACCAAGCCCCATTAACCCGAAAATCTTTTTGCAATCTGCTGCTTTGCCGTCTTTGGCAAGTTTGATTTCACATGTAAAGCCTTTTGCTAATTTTACAAGTTCACCTGCCGGGCGTGCGTGAATACCTTCGTTATCTGTAATCACATAAGTAAATTCTTTCATTGTTCTACATCCTTTCTTATTTCATATTTTTAATTATTCTTGAATTTTATTTCGATTTGTTCTGCAAAGCTCTACTTTAAAAAGTCCAGCTTTGCATTTTCATTTATATATTTTTAAACCGATATTTTTCTTCTTTTATTATACAACATATGCTGCAGGCTGTTCAATCCTTTTGCAGCATATGCTGTGATTTAATTTATTTTTTCATGCCGCTTAAGCAACTCTTTTCTTAAGCACACCAAGCAGTAATGCTGAAATCACTGTACCAATAACAAGTGAGAGTAAATATAATAATGCGTTGCCTACAACCGGGAATACGAAAATGCCACCATGAGGTGCCATCAATGTACATCCAAACAGCATGGATAATGCTCCTGCTACACCTGAACCGACGATACAGGATGGAAGCACACGTAATGGATCAGATGCTGCAAATGGAATAGCACCTTCTGTAATAAATGCAAGACCCATAATAAAGTTTGTAGGACCTGCGTCGCGTTCTTCTTTTGTAAATTTGTTTTTGAAAATCATTGTTGCCAGGGCAATCGCACATGGAGGCACCATACCACCAATCATAACGGCTGCCATCACATCATAGTTACCTGCTGCAATAGATGCTGTACCAAAGACATAAGCTGCTTTATTGAATGGGCCACCCATATCTACAGACATCATACCACCAAGAATAAATCCAAGAATAACTTTACTTGTGCCGCCCATACTTGCAAGTCCGTTATTTAATGCTGTATTGATAAAGCCCATGACAGGCTCAACAACAAAGTTCATGGCAAGTCCGGTAATCAATATACCAACAACCGGATAAATCAGTACAGGAGCAAGTTTTTCAAGAGCTTCAGGAAGTTTCTCGCAAATCTTGCGAAGTAAAACAATCAGATAGCCTGCTGCAAAACCAATAACTAATGCACCAAGGAATCCTGATTTTCCGCTGGAAGCAATCATGCCACCGACAAAACCAAGTGCAAGTGCTGGTCTGTCGCCAATCGCCATCGCTATAAAGCCGGCAAGTACAGGCAGCATGAATTTAAATGCCACATCGCCAATGCTCTTAAATAATGCAGCCACTGGTGTAATAGATCCGAAGTTGCTTCGAAGTTCAGGTGCCAGTGTGTTCATATCAACGCTAAGACCATCGATCAAGAATGCAATCGCGATCAAAATACCGCCGCCGACAACAAATGGTAACATATGAGATACACCGTTCATCAACTGTGTATAAATCTTATGACCAAAGCTGCCTCCGGATTTAGTTGTTGTTTCTTTCTTTTCACCCTCAGCTGAATGATAAACCGGTGCATCACCTGCAACGGCTCTTGCAATCAGTTCATCAGCTTTGTTAATACCATCTGAAACCTGACAACTGATCAATTTCTTTCCGTCAAATCTGTCCATCGGTACCTGTGCATCCGCCGCAACGATGATGCAGTCGGCTGCGGCGATTTCTGCGCCTGTAATCACGTTCTTTGCTCCGCCTGAGCCTCTTGTTTCAATCTTAATGGCTACGCCTGCAGCTTTTGCTGCTTTTTCAAGGCCTTCTGCTGCCATGTAAGTATGTGCAATACCTGTCGGGCAGGAAGTGACTGCCAGCAATTTAATGTTGGATTTTAAGGCTGTGTCTGTATTCTGTGTATCTTCCTGCGCTTCGCCGGCATCAATACCTGTGTCAGAAAGTCGTTCATCAATGCCTGCTGCCTCTGAATCTGCTTTATCCACGATTTGAAGAAATTCTTCTGCAGATTTGGCATGTCTTAATGCGTTTGTAAAATCCTCATCCATCAAAAGTACTGCCAGTTTACTTAAAACATCCAGATGAATATTGTCCTCTGTGTTTGGTGCTGCAATCAGAAACATCAATGTGACAGGGTCACCATCGAGTGAATCAAAATCAACACCTGCAGGTACAACCATTGCTGCCAGACCCGGTGCATTAACTGCATCACATTTGCCGTGAGGGATCGCAATGCCTTCGCCAATACCTGTTGTGCTTTCTTCTTCTCTGGCATAAACCTGTTTTTTATATGCCGCAAGGTCATTAATCTTACCGCTTTGGCCCATCAGGGCTACAATTTCGTCCAATGCTTCGTTTTTACTCTTTGGTGACGCATCAAGTTTGATACTGTTCTTATCCAATAAATCTACAATACGCATTATCATTCTCCTCCCCATTTACATATTTATAAGTTGTTCATATACTTTCTGCACTTGTGCTGCCGTTGCAAGCTGTTCTGAAAATGCGCTTGCACTGCCTGTGGCTACGCCCATGCGGAATGCATATTCATAATCCTGTTTTTCAAGCCATCCGGCAACAAAACCTGCAACCATCGAATCACCTGCGCCTACACCATTTTTAAGTTCACCCTTTGGTGCCGGTGTCATATAAGCACTTCCGTCTGCAGCTAAGAGTACCGCACCGCTGCCTGCCATAGATACTAAGACGTTTTGTGCGCCCATCTCCTGAAGCTTCTTGGCATAAGGTACAACAGATTCTCTTGTTGTCAGCTTCACATTGAAGATTTCGCCAAGCTCATGATTATTTGGTTTAATCAAAAACGGATGATGTGACAAAACATTTAATAAGAGGTTCTTTGTCGCATCCACCACAATCATGACACCTCTATCCTTAAGCATCTGCATGATAACTTCATAAATATCATCTGATACATCCGATGGAATACTGCCTGCCAGCACGAGCACATCGCCCTGCTTTAATGCTTCAAGTTTCGTCATCAACTGTTCCATGTGTTCTGTCTTAATGTGAGGACCATTACCGTTAATCTCTGTACCATCAATAGATTTTAATTTAAGATTAATTCTTGATAATCCTTCATCCAATGTAATAAAATCTGTCTTAACACCAAGTGTTTCAAGCTGTCGTCTGATCTCTTCACCGGTAAAGCCTGCTAAAAATCCTAACGCTGTACTTCTGATACCAAGGTTTTTAAGCACTGTGGAAACATTGATTCCTTTGCCTCCTGGAAGCATCAGCTCTGAGCTTGTCCGGTTTGTCATTCCAAGTTGAAAATTGTCCACTGAAACAATATAATCCAGTGAAGGATTAAACGTTACAGTATAAATCATTCAAAAGCACCTCCCTGACTGTGTTTGATTTTGTTTGACTGTTTGTCTTTGATTTTGTCTAAAATTGATTGATTGTGTGAAAGTTTTCAAAACTTGTTTTCGCTTCGTATTTTAATTTTTATGGCACATTTGGAGCTTTTAAAAATCAAAATCCTGTAAAAAGCTTCACACATCATTTTGTCGGATACACACGCTTTAATCACGATATTTACTGGTTTTTCTGTATTTTCAGTGATTGAACTTTTCTGCGTTTTGCCTTTGTTTTTATCTTTGTTCTGGCAATTTGTATCTGCTTATTTTTGATTGACCCATCTGTCTTTCTATGGTTTTATCATACACCCAGATTCGGTCAAAATCAATCAATTTCTTTCAAATTATGTCACAAAAATAAACATTATTTTTGGTGCATTTTTCACAAAACCTATTTTTACTGGCGTCAATGCACCAAATACGGTATACTATAATGAAGAAAATCGAAAGGAGGTTTTGCAATCATGTCAAGCGATACACTATCATTTCAAATCGTTGAAGCTTTAGGACGTGCCAATCCGGTACAGGCCCTGCTTGATTTTGCGGGCGAACAGCTTGGGTGTACGGTCTGCCTGATGGACATCACCGGGAAACAGATTGCAAAGAGTCAGGTGCCATCTGCACACACCAATTTGCAGCGTACGCCTCTTTATTACTCACTGCACACAAAAAATGCCAGCCTGTTTTACGTGACAGTAAATTCTGATATACCAGTATTACCGGAAACCTCCGAAAACATACTCGCAAAAATCCTGCAGGCGCTTCGGCTTTGCTGCATACCGATGGAACCACAACACTGCCACACAGCGGCAGAGTTTTTATTTTATGATCTGCTCGAAAATCCGGTCAGACGCAGTCAGAGCCTTTCAGAGCGCTGCCGTATTTCTGCTATTCCGTTTCAGCAGGATTTTCAGCTTGTTACTTTATGTAATTCGCAAAATATTACCAATGTACCTTTATTTCATATGGCACACATGATGCTTGAGCAGCTTTTCCCGGGAAGTATTTTTACAATTCACAACAATCGCTTTGTAATGCTGTGCATTAAAAAGCTGCCCGGCCGCCATCTTTTTGAGAATGCTGAATTTATGCAGTTTTTAAATGAATATCATATGACCGCCTCCATCAGTCTGCCTTTTACAAACATGGGGCAGCTGCAAAATGCTTATGCGCAGACACTTCAGGCGCTGGATGAAGGGCTTTTGCTGGATGACAATACGAATCTCTACTTATATCAGGACTACCTGCCTTATCACGCCCTGACCCAGATTCAGGATGAGCACAATTTCTGTCATCCGTGTATTTATGAGCTGGAGGCCTATGATATGCTGCATCACACAGACTGCACTCATACACTGTACACTTATATTATGAATTTTCGTAGCATGAAAGACACTGCCCAGCAAATGAACATTCATTACAACACCTTAAAATACAGAATCAAAAAGATTGAACAGATGCTTGATTTTTCACTGGAGGACAGCGCGCAGTTTTTGCTTTTATATCTGTCTTTTAAATATTTGCGGTTGAAGGGGAAAGTATTCTAAACATCATCATTTTTACAGGAGAATTAAGAAATGACACATTCTTTGGAATATTACAGTCAGGGGCTTTTGGATGCTCTGTTTTCCAATGCAGGCATGCAGGCGATTGTCGAGCTTGCCGCCAAATATCTTGGCAATCCGGTGGCTGTAGGCACAGTGCGTCTGACAGTTTTATATACGTCACACAATATGCCGGCACAGGTGCCGATGGCCCAACCAGGCATCATTCCACCGGATTTTACAAATGAACAGAGTTTTATTCATTTTAATGAAGCGGCATTTTACAGCGAGGAACCGATTCTGACCGACAAACAATGGGGCGGCTACCGTACGCTGCTTGCCAGACTTTCCCAAAATGGCGAAGTTGTCGGCTATATGAGTATCTTTTTTTGTGAACAGGATTACGACCCGCAAATCAGTCCCCTCGTCAAACTGATTCGCACTGTCATTGAAAGTGAATTGTTAAAGGATAATGCGTTGATATTCCGAAGCACAAGCCCGGCACAGCGCCTGCTGAACTCGATTTTGTCTGACGATTCCAAACAACTGATGAGCAATGCCGATGCGGTTATCCAGCTTGGGTTAAATAAACAGAGCCATTTTTATATTTTGACATTTAAAATGTCCTACTATTCCCGTGCCAACAAGCCTAATTCTATTTACAGGGATAATCTGAGTGAACTGACTGGTGCGACACTAAGTACATTTTATCAGGAAACCATTGTGCTGATCGTGCAGGGCAGCATCCGCAATCTTGTCACCGATACACCGAATCGCCGCGCACTTTTAGAATATCTGGACACTTATGGACTGTGCGGCGGCATCAGTTATATGTGCCGCCAAATCAGTGATATTCCCTGTGCATTTATGCAGGCCAGTGCCGCTATGAACAGTGCAGGTTCTGACGGCACACAGCATACAGGTCTGCTGACTTATGACAGTATTGTAGTGCCAAAACTGATTCAACAGATTGTTGATAAGAATCATCTCTCCTACCTGACACCTGAACTACTTGTTTTGATGGATTATGATAAAACCCACAACACTAATTACTGTCAGGTCATTGAATTGTATGTGGAAAGCGGGAAAAATGTTTATCTGACCGCTTCACTGGCGGGCCTGTCCAAGAGTTCTATTTACAGGATTCTTGACCGCATCAAAGCACTGACAGATATTGACCTTAATCAAAATGACCAGCTATTTGCACTTTATTTTGGCATAAAAATTAATAACCGTGTATAAATCATTACATTTGTGGTCAGAATTAGACCAGAGGTGATGATGTTGAAAAACAATTTTTCAAATTTATTTAAAAAACATGGCTTTTACATTTTGACAGGTGTTTGTGTTGCCGCGCTGGCTGCAGCAATCGGACTCATCAGCGTATCCTCAAAAACATCTGATAACCAAAACACTTCCGATAACATAGCGACTTCTACCACAACCGATGGCAGTGAAGATGTGGCAGCCAATGATACGCATATTCAGATTCCGGAAGGCACAGATACAAATCAAAAAACAAATGAAACTGCTTCAGATGACAGTAAAAATACAAATGACAGCAATTCCAATGATAATTCTGACGCCCATGAAGATGTCATCAGCACAAATGCCAACAATGTATTTACAGCTTTTGATGACACACAGACATTGCCGTGGCCGGTGAATGGTTCAATTCTTATGGATTACAGCATGACAAGCACCACTTACTTTAAAACACTGAATCAGTATCAGTGCAATCCAGCCCTCCTGATCGCCGCCGATGTCAATTCAGAAGTTCACTGTGCTTACAGCGGTACTGTGGAAAGTATTTCAAATACAGCCGAGCTTGGTTTATGTGTCACGATCAATGCCGGCAATGATTACCGCATGATTTATGGTCAGTTAAAAGATGTTCCTGTAACCGAAGGACAGGCTGTTGCTGCAGGAAGTGTTCTTGGTTCTGTGGCACAGCCAACACGTTACTATCTTGAAGAAGGTCCTCATCTCTATTTTGCAATGACCCGAGATGACATCCCGGTAGATCCAAAACTCTATCTGGAAACTTCTGATACAAACTCATAATACCATCTTTAATATGCAATTGTGCCTGCACAAATCAGCACTTTTGACTTATTGCCACTCATAGTATCCTGCACAGCACAAAGCAGTCCATGCACACATTTTTAATCTCTGAATATGATGAATTAACCGGATAACTTAAATTACGGTACATATTGAAAAATATGCAGCCGTTCATTTTACAGCAGATCATCTGCCTGATAACAGCTTTCATCCGGTTGCTTCACATATAGAAAAATGCCCTGTTCCTTCAGGGCATTTTTTGTTATACTAAGTCTGACAGACAAACACAAGGAGGGTTATCGCCCATGAATTACACATACATTGTCCGATGCAGTGATGACACTTTGTACACCGGCTGGACCAACGACCTTGAGCACCGCATCCGCATGCACAACGAGGGCAAGGGCGCCAAGTACACCCGCGCACGCCGCCCGGTGACATTGGTTTATTTTGAAATTTTTGACACAAAAAAAGAGGCCATGCAGCGTGAATATACAATCAAACACCTGCCAAGGCCTCTTAAACTTGAACTTATCAGTCATTTTCACTGTTAATAGCTTTCACCATTAATACTTTTTAATGCTTTAATAACTAAAAAATTCAAACTTAGTTTTTCAAATCCAATTAGTTTTTGCCAACAACTTCAACTGTTTCGCGGGCAATCATTAATTCTTCGTTTGTAGGAACGATGAGGACTTTTGTCTTTGAATCTGGTGTGGAGATGAAAGAATCATCTTTACCGGCTTCATTAGCTTCTTCATCAAGTGTTACACCAAGGTAACCAAAGTACTTACAAACTTCTTTACGTGCAAGTGCAGCATTTTCGCCGATACCTGCTGTGAAAGCGATAGCATCTACACCGTTCATAGCTGCTACATAAGCACCTACTCTTGTAGCCACATTGTATGCGAATACATCAACTGCACGTTTGCATTTTTCATCACCATTCTTATAACCTGCTGCAAGGTCACGGAAGTCAACAAGACCGCCTGAAAGTCCGTAAAGACCTGATTTTTTATTCAGAGTATTTAAAACTTCCTGAACTGTGCATCCTTCTTTTTCAACGATGAATTTAACGATTTCAGGGTCGATATCACCGCAACGTGTACCCATCACAAGACCTGTGATTGGTGTAAAGCCCATACTTGTATCTACAGATTTGCCGCCGTCAACAGCACAGATACTTGCACCGTTGCCAAGGTGGCATACGATAACCTTCAAATCTTCTTTATCTTTACCAAGAATCTCAGCAACTTTCTTTGATACATAGCTGTGGCTTGTACCATGGAAGCCGTAACGACGAATCTTGTAATCTGTGTAGTAGTTGTAAGGCACACCATATAAGTATGCTTTTTCAGGCATTGTCTGATGGAAAGCTGTATCAAATACGGCTACCATAGGTGTACCTGGCATTAATTCCTGGCAAACATCGATACCGATTAAGTTTGCAGGTACATGTAAAGGTGCAAGGTCAACTGTACCTTCAATAGCTTTATGTACTTCTGGTGTAATCAGAGTAGCTTCTGAGAACTGTTCACCACCATGAACAACTCTGTGTCCAACAGCGCCAACCTCTTTCAGGGAAGCAATCACACCGTTGTCTTTGTCTGTCAGGCAATCAAGCACAAGGCGAATAGCTTCTGTATGTGTTGGCATAGGAGATTCAATTGTCTGATTTTCCTTACCTGTAGGTTTGTAGACGATACGGCTGCCTTCAATACCAATTCTTTCACAAAGACCTTTTGCGAGTACCTGTTCTGTTTCTGAATCAATGAGCTGATATTTCAGAGAAGAACTACCGCAGTTAATAACTAAAACATTCATTATATAATCCTCCTTAATGTTTTCATAACATCATCGCCCGCCGCCAAAATGCCCGGCACTTCGCCAGCAAGGCATATCTATTTTTATTTTAGCACAATCGTTTAAAAATAACTAGTGTTCCTATGTTATTTTTCAAATTTATCCTGTTCTGTTTTCAGTACATACGCAAAGTAATTAAACTAATGCCGGAACAAACTGCTGCTCGTTCCGGCATTTAAATGATTATATTATTCTGTAATCTTCTTTGCAACAACAACCATACGTCCGTTGGTCTGCGAATATTCACAGGTGGATAATGTAATCAGCTTGTCTTCTCTTGTAAGGCTGACACCTGTATCATACACCTTCAATGCTTCCAGCTCTTTGATGTAATTGTCAAATGCTTCTTCATCCTCGGCATCGATAAAATCGTACACACCAGAATTTGAAGTTGGCAAAATCACATAAGCGATTTCATACTGCGCAGATCCGTAAATCGTATCAAATGTAATCACCGGATGTTCTTCCAGATAGGATTTATCTTTATACTTTTCCAGTGTTGAAAACATCGTCTTGCTCTTCATATTATGACCGTAAATAATAATATTTTCACTGGCATCCTTCACATTGCACCTGGCATCCACAAACGGCAGACCACTATAATCATACTCTTTATCAAAATTCATATGCAGATAATATTCACCATCATCCGGTGTATACATGACCGGATAACTTAACGACGTATCTGCCACTTCAATCCATCCGATAAAATCATGATTTTTCTCATATAAATCCAGATACTTCGCATCAATGACAACTTCTTCGCCTTTGGCATCGGTCTCTACAACTGTTTCCCCGGCATTTTCAATCTTAATCATCTGCGCCACATCTGAAATGGCTTTTTGTGCGCTGTAGCTTGTGTAATAATACTTAATCAGGTATCCTGCGCTTCCCGCAAAACAAAGAAGCGCAAGCACAAGTATACAATTAATAATAATATTTGCAGTTTTCGATCGACGCTTTTCTTTCTTTTTTCGGCGCTTCTGTCCGTTTTGTTCCTGCGGTTCTTCATAAGATTTCATGGCCACCCCTCGCATTGCCGCATACAATTGCTTTGCCCTGCTGCATTGCAACTGCTGCCTGTTGTTTTACATTGTTTCAATACTCTGACATCCGCTATATCTTAACTTCTGTGACAAAGCAACATCTGAATGTGTTGATTACTGTGCTTTGGTTTCTGCATCCGCACTGTCAGATTCTGTTGTAGCTTTATTCTCTGTACTGACAGATTCTGTCACATTTTCTTCTGTACTTTCAGATTCTGTCGTATCTTCAATGACAGGATTTGTTACAACATAATTTGTCCATATATCCATATATTCATATGGTGTTGTATTATACCATGTCTGATAATCTTCACTAGCTTTCTGAGCTGCCAGCTTTTCTATCGCCTGTGCAGTTGTATCTTCATCATTTGTTGTCACACATTTAATGATATGATAACCAAACTGTGTCTTAACGATATCACTGATCTCACCATCTTCAAGTGCTACTGCAGCCTCTGTAAATTCAGTGACCATCGTTGCACCGTCAATCGTCTGACCCTGGTCATTGATGGAATACTCTACGCCGCTGTCGGCTGTATATTCTTTTGCAAGTTCTTCAAAATCATCCCCTGCTTTTGCTTTTGCAAGTACTTCTTCAGCTAATGCATACTGTTCTTCTTCATAAGCCTGCTGCTCAAGATCAAGTGCCTCACTGTCTTTCGTTTCTGCATCACTCTCATCAGATGCGCTTGTTTCTGAAGCAGGACCGTCCATTGTAGAAATCAGAATATGCTGGATTTTTCTGTACTGACAGGAAGCTTTTTCTTCATCTGTCATCGCAGCTTCCTTTTCTTCCACTAATTTCTGATAAACACCATTGGCAATCGTATATTTTTCTGCAATATCTGTCAGATTGTCCACTGTAAATCCATAAAATTCTGCTGTTTCGCTGTCCAGCGAATCCATATACTGCTGTGCAGAAGTCTTGGCATTTTCCTTATCCTCATCTGTCAGTTCTACGCCGTACTTATCTGCATTTAAAAGATAATAATTCAATTCCAGCACCTGTTCCTCTGTCAGTGTTTTCAGGTAATCACCTAAAGTCATGCTGTCGTTGTAGGCCTGTGTCCAGTCTGTCACATAACCGGCCTGCTCATAATAGTTCTTGGCAGATGAATAAAAATAAAATACTTCATAGGCAGGCACTTCAATGTCCTCAACCTTCATCAGCACTGTGTTCGGATCAATGGCTTCCTGTGTTGCAGGTGCTTCTGTACTCTCACTTGCTGCCTGTGATTCACTCTCTGATGCATCCATTTTTCCCTTAACACCACCATCGCATGCTGCAAGTCCTACAGCCATCACTGCTGCAAGTACTCCCGCAAGACTGCGTTTATAAAATCCTTTTTTCATCGTTGTATTACTCCTTATTTTTTATCGAGTGAGTCTTTTACCGGATAAAACTTCTCCAACTTATCGCATTTAACACATCCAAATTGTTGACTCATCTTATTATTATAAGTTAATTTTCAGAATCTAGCAATGTCTTTAAATCGTTTATCACAATTTTTTCACTTTTTAGAATATCTGCTGCAGGCATTTTCTTAAATTGCACAGTAAAATAAGGTTCTTCTGCAGGGGTAAACTTAAGTTTGTGTTTGTATTTTTCAATGAGTGGCGGAATTCTGTTAATATCCACCTTTGCCCGCTTATACATGACAAATTTTGTTTCCTGCCCTTTTTGAATCACCTGCGTAATGCCGGCTGCATGGGCTTGTGTACGAAGCAATGCAATATTTAACAGATTCTGTGCCTGACGCGGCAGTTCACCGTATCTGTCAAGGAGTTCATCCGTCATTTCATCGCAAGCCTCATCCCCGTCAATGGCGGCAATACGTTTATAAATTTCAAGCTTCTGCATTTCATTTTTGATATAAGAAGCCGGAATAAATGCATCAATATCCATATCCACTGTCGTTTCAAATGTTTCATCTGTCGGCGTGCCGCCTTTAAGTTCTACGACCGCTTCATTAAGCATCTTGCAATACAAATCATAACCCACGGATTCCATATGGCCGCTCTGCTGTGCCCCAAGCAGATTACCCGCACCCCTGATTTCCAAATCCTTCATGGCGATTTTAAAACCTGAGCCAAGCTCTGTAAATTCACGGATCGCCGCCAGACGTTTCTCTGCCACCTCACGAAGCACAGTGTTACGCTTATATAATAAGAAAGCATACGCCAGTCGGTTAGAACGTCCCACACGGCCGCGAAGCTGATAAAGCTGGGACAGCCCCAGTTTATCCGCATCATGAATAATCATCGTATTCACGTTTGAAATATCCAGTCCGGTTTCAATAATTGTCGTAGACACAAGTACATCCAGTTCGCCATTAATAAACTTAAACATAATCTTTTCAAGCTCACGTTCGCTCATCTGTCCATGGGCAAAACCAACCTCAGCCTCCGGTACAAGTTTGGCAATCATATTTGCCATCTCTGCAATGCCATTGACACGGTTATACACATAATACACCTGACCGCCTCTGGCAAGCTCACGTAAAATTGCTTCCCGTACCATCTCGTCATTATATTCCATAACATAGGTCTGAATCGGCATTCTGTCCTGAGGCGGTTCTTCGAGCACGCTCATATCACGGATACCAATCAGGCTCATATGCAGTGTTCTTGGAATTGGTGTTGCCGTCAGCGTCAGCACATCGATATTTTCCCGCATCTGCTTGATTTTTTCTTTATGGCCCACACCAAAACGCTGCTCCTCGTCCACAATAAGCAGGCCTAAATCCTTAAATTCGACATCTTTTGACAACACTCGATGCGTGCCAATCAAAATATCTACAAGTCCACGCTTGAGATTCTGAATAGTTTTTGCCTGCTGTGTCTTTGTTCTGAAACGGCAAATCATATCCACTGTCACCGGATAATCCTTCATACGCTGGACAAATGTATTGTAATGCTGCTGCGCAAGAATTGTTGTCGGTACGAGCACAACGACCTGCTTGCCATCCTGCACTGCCTTAAATGCCGCACGAATCGCAACTTCTGTCTTGCCGTAACCCACATCGCCGCAAATCAGACGGTCCATGATTTTGTGACTTTCCATATCCTTTTTCGTATCTTCAATGGCATTCAACTGGTCGTCCGTTTCCGAATAAGGAAACATTTCTTCAAATTCATGCTGCCACAGCGTATCCTCAGAAAATGCATAGCCCTCCTGTGCCTGACGCGCTGCATACAGCTTAATCAAATCACCAGCGAGTTCTTTAACCGCACCACGCACACGGGTCTTTGTCTTGTGCCATTCCTGACCGTTAAGTTTATTAATTTTCGGACGCTTCGCATCGGCACCTGCGTATTTTTGCACCGCATCCATCTGAGTTGCAAGGACATAAAGATTACTTGAATCCGCATATTCGATTTTAATATAATCTTTCTGGATCCGGTCAACCTCTATTTTTTCAATACCGCGATAAATGCCGACACCATAATTTTCATGTACGACATAATCGCCAATATTTAACTCAACAAAGCTTTGAATCTTCTGTCCGCTGTACTGCTTCTTACGGCGTTTTTTCTTCTTGTCCTCGCCAAAAATATCACTTTCCGCCACAATCGCCAGCTTGATCATCGGATATTCCATGCCCTGGCGCAAATGCCCGGTCACAACCATGATTTCGCCATCCTGCACGATACGCTCTGCATCATCACAGTAAAATGCCGACAACTCATAATCTCTTAAATCCTGTGCCAGACGCTTTGCTCTTGTTTCTGAACCGGATACTAAAACAACTTTATATTTGTCCTTTTTCCATGTCTGAAGCTCCTTGACAAGCATTTCAAAATTACTGTTATAAGTGTGAATGGAATTGACCGTCACATTGTACTGATGTTTCACATTGAGTAATTTCTGGCGCTGATTCAATGTTTCAAAGGCAATTGTGCGCATCTGGTCAAATTTGTGCCAGAGTGATTTCATCTCATACAGCGCATTCATCTGCCCCGGTAAAATATAACCTTTTTCCAGTCGTCCTGTCATGCCTTCCCGGAATTCATACTCCACAGCCTTGCCCTTTTCCTCCATACGGTTTGGCTCATCCAGGAAAATAATGCCGTCCTCATTTGCAAAATAATCCAGAAATGATACTGTATTATCATAGAAATAACCGATATAAGCGTCCACATTAGCAAAGCCAAGCTGTGCTCTGAAATCTTCTTCAAATTCTGCCGTTGTCCGTCTTAAACGGTCTGCGGATTCCAGTTTGCCCTGCTTTTTAAACTTCTTAATCGTACTCTCCGCCTCATCACGGATTTTCCGTAACCCCTGTTCCATCACAGAAGTTGAAAAGAAAAATTCTGATGCCGGATAAATCGTAAAGGACTCGCAGTTTTCAATCGAACGCTGGCTATCCACATCAAAGCTTCGGATAGAATCCACCTCATCATCCCAGAACTCAATTCTGTACGGACAATCATCAGATACGTTAAAAATATCCACGATACCGCCACGCACACAAAACTGTCCGGCTTCTTCAATCTGTGCCACACGCTCAAATCCAAGATGGCTAAGTGTCGTTGCAAGAACATCCGGTGATACTACAGCGCCCACATTGATCGTCCAGACTTTTTCCCGCAAAATTTCCAGTGGCATTACAGAATCCATCAGCGCATCTACTGTTGTCACAATCGTCACAGGAGTTTTATCAAGCAAGCGTCGGATCGCCCGCAAACGCTCGTGGACAATCTGATTGCCATGCACATCCGCACTGTAAAAAATCAAATCCTTCGCAGGATAGTTATATACTTCTCTGTCAAAAAAACGGAAACTCTCATAAAGTTCCCGGGCTCTCACATCATTATAGGTCACAATCAATCGATTCTGGTACCCTTCTGCCAACGTATATGCCAGATGGCTTTTTGATGCATCGATACAGCCATCCATCACCGCCGGCAGTTCACCCCGGACAATATTTTGCCGAAGCTCACTGACCTCATTTAATTGTGCCATTGGTTCAATAATCGTTTTCATCATCTACTTACTCTTTTTAGCATTATATTGGTTCATGGCTGCTGAAATACCATCTGCCAGCATTAATTTCACTGCATTTGACGCATCTGCAGCCGCCTCATTGATTTTTACCAGGTCTTCGCCACTGAATTTTCCAAGTACATAATCTGCCAGATCCCATCCTGCAGGCTTCTCACCAACGCCTACTTTGATTCTTGGGAAATCCTGACTTCCAAGATGTGCAATGATACTCTTGATACCGTTATGTCCACCGGCGCTGCCTTTTGCACGAATGCGAAGCTGACCGACATCAAGACTGATGTCATCGAAAATCACAATCACATCCTCTGGCTCAACCTTATAAAAATCTGCTGCAGCACGGATGCTCTCACCGCTTAAATTCATAAATGTCTGAGGCTTTAACAATAAAACCTTCTGACCTTCAATATAACCTGATCCGCATAAACCCTTAAATTCTTTTTTATTTATAGAAATGCCATAGTCATCGGCAATTTTGTCAATCACACGAAAACCTGCATTGTGTCGTGTGCCCTCGTACTGTTTTGTAGGATTACCAAGTCCAGCAATAATAATCATATTTAAACCTGCTTTCTTTTTATAACTTTACATTCTTATTTTCAGATATTATCAACATTTTATTTAACGCATATGCCGGTCACTGCACTTTAACCAGCTGTCTTATATGATGATACTCATATTACAGAGCTATTGTCAAGCGCAAAATGACCGTCCATGAACACTCTGAAGCATCCATGGACGGTCATTTTAAATCCCAATTATTAAATTCTCTTTATTCTGTGTCTTCATTTTCCAGAGCAGCAATTTCGTACTTCTCTAAAATAATTGACTGAATTTTTTCACGGGTATCTGAATTAATCGGATGAGCGATGTCCCTGTACTCACCGTCAGCGGATTTTCGGCTCGGCATTGCGATGAAAAGTCCCTTCTCCCCTTCAATAACTTTGATATCATGCACAACAAACTCGTTGTCCAATGTAATTGATACGACGGCCTTCATCTTGCCTTCTTTGCTAACCTTTCTGACTCTGACATCTGTAATCTGCATACGATGTATCCCCCTTACTGCCCTTATAGTTCGTAATTATGTAATATTAAATGATATATCTTTCGTTGTTTTCGATAACAATTTTAATGTCATCTTCCTGACCAATGTATGAAGTGTTGGCACGAATTGTATCTCTGCTTTCCACGATACAGTTTTCGATGACTGTGTTATCTCCAATATACACATCATTTAAAATGATGGAATTTTTAATTACACAATTATTGCCCACATAAACTTTCTTAAACAGGACAGAATTTTCAACGCGTCCATTCACAATACAACCGCTGGAAATCACGCTGTTTTTAACGCATGCACCCGGATTATATTTTGCCGGTGGCAAATCTGATGCTTTTGAAAGCACCGGTGGATAGTCCTTGAAGAAGTGCTGTCTGACTTCTGGTTTGAGGAAATCCATATTTGTCTTGTAGTAAGATTCAACTGAAGCGATGTTTCTCCAGTAGCCATCCATCTTATAACCATAAATCTTTCTCTGGTCTTTGTAACGGATTAAAATATCTTTAACGAAATCAAAACGACCTTCAGAATTTGCTTTTTCAACAAGGTCAATCAGGTGACGTCTACGAATCACGTAAACACCTGTAGACACATAATTGGCTGTGGCTACGAGCGGTTTTTCTTCAAAATCTGTCACTCTGCCATCCTGATTCATCTTCAGGATACCAAATCTTGTTAAATCATCTTCACCCTCAGCCATCTCTTTGTAAGCAACTGTGATATCTGCTTTTGTTTCGATATGGTATTCAAGCATCTTGCCATAATCCATCTTGTATACACCATCGCCTGATGCAATCACAACGTAAGGTTCATGGCTCTCCTTCAGGAAATCAATATTCTGATAAATCGCATCGGAAGTACCTCTGTACCAACTGCTGTTTTCTGCAGTGATGGATGGTGTCAATACATAAAGGCCACCCTGTTTTCTGCCGAAATCCCACCACTTGGAGGAATTCAGATGTTCATTTAAAGATTTTGAATTGTACTGAGTCAATACAGCCACACGTTTGATGTGGGAGTTTGTCATATTACTCAGTGCAAAATCAATCGCTCTGTAGCTGCCTGCTGTAGGCATTGCTGCAACCGCCCTTTTTTTGGACAGTTCCTTCATTCTGTTGCTGTTGCCGCCTGCTAAAATAATACCAATCGCTCTCATTAGATTTCACCTGCCTTAACTATACAATGTCCGCTTTCAAGTAATCCATCCGGATAATCCTCTGCTGTTGTTTCGCCTACGATAGCTGTATTCTTACCTACAGATACGTTTGCAGGGATCACAGAACCTTCTGCGATTGTTACAAGATCAAATGCATAAACCTTTGGATTGAGAACGTTTGGTGCAAATTCGCCAACGCCAAGTTTGACATTATCGCCAATGACAACTTTCTCTGCAACAATAGCCTTGTCCACCTGACAGTTCTGTCCAATCTGAGCGCCTGACATAATAATGGAATCTCTGACAACTGTACCTTCACCAATCGTTACACCGCTGCCGATAACACTGTTGACAACTTCACCGTAAACTTCTGTACCTTCACCGACAATACACCGTTCAACCTTGGAGTTTGCTCCAAAATACTGAGGTGTAACAACATCAGTGTTCGTATAAATCTTCCAGAATTCTTCGTAAAGGTTAAATTCAGGAATGATATCAATCAATTCCATATTAGATTCCCAATAAGAACCGAGTGTACCTACATCTTTCCAGTAACCGTTAAATTCATAAACATAACAATTATGGTTCTTCTCATGTACATAAGGAATAACGTGCATACCAAAGTCGCATCCCGGCTGGTCTTTTAATTTAATTAAGGCTTCTTTTAAGACTGGCCAGTTGAAAATGTAGATACCCATTGATGCAAGGTTAGAACTAGGTTTTTCCGGTTTTTCTTCAAATTCTTTGATATTGCTGTTGTCATCTGCAACAACAACACCAAAACGGCTTGCTTCTTCCCATGGTACAGGCATACATGCAATCGTTACATCTGCACCTTTGGCTTTATGGAAATCAAGCATCACTTCATAATCCATCTTATAAATATGGTCTCCACCAAGAATCAATACATAATCTGGATTATATGCTTCTATGTACTCAATATTCTGAAAAATTGCATTGGCTGTACCTGTGTACCAATCCGTATTTTCCTTTTTCTCATATGGTGGAAGCAACGTCACTCCACCAACATTTCTATCCAAATCCCATGGAATACCAATACCAATATGTGTATTCAATCTGAGATGACGGTATTGTGTCAGAACACCAACCGTATCAATACCCGAGTTAATACAATTACTCAAAGGGAAATCTATGATACGGTATTTACCGCCAAATGAAACTGCCGGCTTTGCTACATTTGCTGTTAATACACCAAGTCTGCTACCCTGGCCGCCTGCTAAAAGCATGGCTATCATTTCTTTTTTAATCACGTTACCACCTCTTGTTGTTAGTCAAAATATTTTGCTTTTTAATTATAGCACCTTTCAGAGCAAATGTGAACACTTATTACTAATTTATTTTATTTTTTCCAATGTTTTTTATGCATTGCTCATAAATTTATATATATCGTGCACGATATATTTTCACAGTATTTTACTATTTTTCGATATTTTTACACATATTTTTGAGCATTTTGACATTTATCATCTTTTATCGTCTTTCAATTCGACGATATATTTACATATCTGCCCATGACTGTCATGTCAAAACGACATTTATAGTCACCGGACAGTTGAGTTATCATTTGCAGAATATAAAAGCAATAATAAAATTTATGCCAAAACATGAAAAAACTGTGATATTATTTGATTTTTTTATCAACTATGTTTATAATATTTCTGTAAATAAAAATGGTATTGGATATCAAAAGTATTTTGTTTCTGATACCACAAAAATAAAAAGATTAGGATGTGTAATTATGTACCATATTAATTTTGATAAACCTGTGCATATACATTTTATAGGTATTGGCGGTATCAGCATGAGTGGACTTGCTGAAGTCCTTTTAAATCGTGGCTTTACTGTCACCGGCTCTGACATGCGTCCTTCCGCGATCACAAAGCATCTTGAGAATCAGAATGTTCGTATTTTCTATCCTCAGAGTGCTGCAAACATCCAGGACGGTATCGACGTTGTCGTTTACACTGCAGCAATTCACCCGGACAATCCTGAATTTGCAGAATGTGTCCGCAGACAGCTTCCGATGATGGATCGTGCTGAACTGCTTGGACAGATTATGAAAAATTATAAAAATTCTATTGCCATTTCCGGTACACATGGAAAAACGACAACTACGTCCATGCTTTCACATGTTTTTCTGGCAGCCGAGGAAGACCCTACGATTTCTGTCGGTGGTATTTTAAAAGCGATTCATGGCAATATCCGTATCGGTCATTCCCAGAATTTTATTACAGAAGCCTGTGAATATACAAACAGCTTTCTGAAGTTTCATCCTCGCATTGAACTGATTTTGAATATCGAAGAAGACCATATGGATTTCTTTAAAGATATCGATGATATCCGTCATTCCTTCAAAAAATTTGCAAATCTTCTGCCGGATGACGGTCTGCTTGTCATCAATGGAGAGATTCCAAATCTTCATTATATTATTAGCGACCTGTCTTGTCAGGTGATTACTTACAGTTTGAAGGGCGATGCAGATTATACAGCCACAAATATTGTAATGTCTGATAAAGCCACACCGTCCTTTGACTTGGTTTACCATGGCGAAGTCATCGACCATATCCAGTTGAGCGTTCCGGGCATGCACAATGTGTCCAACGCCCTCGCAACAATTGCCACATGCCGTGCACTTCATATTCCTATGGAAGCCATCAAAGAGGGGCTTCAGGCATTTGAAGGTACAGACCGCCGTTTCGAATACAAAGGCGAGGTTGCAGGCATCACAGTCATTGATGACTATGCACATCATCCAACAGAGATTAAGGCTACACTGACTGCTGCCAAGAATTATCCACACAAAACATTATGGTGTGTTTTCCAGCCACATACATATTCCAGAACCAAAGCATTTTTAAATGATTTTGCTGATGCTTTATCCCTTGCCGACAAGGTTGTTCTGGCGGATATTTATGCTGCCCGTGAAAAAGACCCCGGTGATGTTCATGCAACAGATATTCAGAAATTAATCAATGAAAAGGGCGGCGAGGCTTACTACTTCCCTTCATTTGATGAGATTGAAAACTTTTTATTAGAAAAATGTATCCACGGTGACCTGGTGATAACTATGGGGGCCGGAGATATCGTATTAGTGGGCGAACACCTGCTTGGTAAATAAGTTATCCACATTATCCACCATGTTATACACATTTTAAATGTGTGTTTCATGGTGGATATTTTGTTTACATAAACTATTCTTCCCTTTTCGACAATAATCCCCTTTTTCCCTGTAAATAAGGCATTTCTGCAAAATAATTATGGCAACCTGTCCACTAATCATCCACATTATCCACATTATCCACAAAACCGGTACATTTTTCATCCGGACAATGTCGGTGCTTGCCCTTGGGCACAAAAAAAGATATAATATCAGATATAAGAGTTCGTATATATAACTATACATTATTATTTACAGGAGAAAATATGAAATCATTCAACATACATAGCCCGCATATTCAGTCTGTGACATCCATTCCCGATGTTTTTTTTGACACCTATATGCTTCGGGCCAACGGTGAATTTTTAAAAGTTTATCTCTATCTTTATCGCTGGTGCAAAGTGTCTGGCGCTGATTTTTCCCTGTCCTCGATTGCAGACAGACTTTCGATGACAGAAAGCGATGTCTGGCGCGCGCTGCGCTACTGGCAAAGTGAGGGTCTCATCAGAATCAGTACAGATGCCACAGGACAGCCAACTGAGTTGGAGATTGTAGAAATACCCGCCAATTCTGTGCCGGATAATATGCGTGTTTCCGGCAATGCACGTTCTGACACAAATGTCAACACTGGAAATACCAATCTGAACATAACAAAACCTATGAACTCAGCAAATTCAATGAGCAATATGAACACTATAAGTTCTACGCAGAACATAAATCCTACAGGCAGTATAAATCCATCCATCGGCATGCAAAACAGCATGGTTTCCTCAGTCAATGACTATGTCAAACCATCTTACACGATGCAGCAGATTCAGGAATTTAACGAGCAGACGAAGGATGAGCAGATTTTTCTTGTTATTGAACAATATATTGGCAAGCCCCTCAGCCAGAACGATATGAATACGATTATCTTCTTTTACGAACGGCTTGGTTTCTCGCCTTCATTAATTGAATATCTCGTTGAATATTGTGTTGGCAACGAACACCGCAGTCTTCGCTATATGGAAAAGGTTGCCATCAGCTGGGCGCAGGCAGGCATTGATACTGTCGAGAAAGCCAAACGGCACACAGAGGGCTACAGCCGCATTTATTACGATGTATTAAAGGCTTTTGGCATTCACAACCGCGGTCCTGCGGCCGCAGAAGCTGATTATATTAAGAAATGGGCCGAAACTTATGGATTTTCCCAGAGTATTATTCTTGAGGCATGCAACCGCACGATGTCCAAGATTCATCAACCAAGTTTTAATTATGCTGATAAGATTTTAGGCGGTTGGCATGATGCCAAAGTCCATCATATCGAAGATATTCAGGCACTTGATACACAGTTTGAACAGAAACGTCAGGCCGCCGCGAAAAATACAGCACAGCGCAAGCCTGCCACACAGACTGTCGCAGGACAAACGCCCAAACCTTCAAGCTCAAATCGTTTCCATAACTTTAATCAGAGGACGTATAACTACTCGGATCTTGAACAAAAGCTTGCAAAGAAACGCCAGACGATACCAAAACCTTGAATATGCCTGTATTCGATATAGATATTTAGAAAATACTACTATTAATTAATGGAAATTTGAGGTGTTCAAAATTTTATATAAATAAACCATAATAAATGTTTACATATCAAATTATTGTTGGGGTTTATTTATCTGATAAATCCTATTTAAATAAATACAAGGAGGACCTTTCAGGATGATGTCATTAAAAAATGCACAATATAATGCTGTCATGCGGCAATATGATCTGCGGCAACAACAGGCGATTGCAGACCAGACTGAACGACGCAATGAAATCTATGCAAAACTTCCCGCCTTTGCCAAAATTGACAGTCAGATTGCTTCATTTGCCGCTGACAGAGCCAGAGCTGCCATTTCCGGTCATCCGATATCCAAAGAAGCTCTGCATGAACAGCTTGAACAGTTTAATCTTGAAAAAGCCAGACTGCTTCAATCCGCAGGTTATCCCGCAGATTATCTTGAACCGGTCTATCATTGTCCTGATTGCAAAGATACCGGTTTTATTGGCACGAAAAAGTGCCATTGCTTTAAACAGGCAGTTGTAGATTTAGTATATGCACAATCCAACATCAAAGAAAAACTGACCGAGGAAAACTTCGATGTCTTTGACCTCGCCTACTACTCTACTCAAAAAGACAGCCGCATGGATATCAGTCCGCGCGAAAATATGGAGCAGGTATTGAATCAGTGCATGCATTTTATCAAATATTTTGATACAGAGTTTTCCAACCTGCTCTTTTATGGCAACACGGGTGTCGGCAAGACATTTTTATCAAACTGTATTGCAAAAGAGCTTTTGGACTCCGCACACACTGTTATTTATCAGTCTGCACTTCAGCTAGTACAACTGCTCGAGGATTTTGCTTTCCACAGAAGTGAGGATGACTATGCAGATTCCGAAGATATGTACAGCTATATCTTAGACTGTGATTTGCTGATTATCGATGACCTTGGCACAGAACTGACAAATTCGTTTACGACCTCCAGACTGTTTTCCTGTCTGAATGAGCGTCTGCTGCGCAAAAAATCCACGATTATTTCCACGAATCTTTCACTGGATGAACTTCAGGATATTTACAGCGAGCGTATTTTTTCACGTTTAATCTCCAATTATCAGGTTACACTGATACTTGGGGACGATATTCGTGTGCAAAAGGCTATATCATAATATCGTGCAAAATATAAAATTTTTCGACAAAGTTTTACAAAGTACTTGTTTTATTTTGTTTTTATGTTTACAATGTAACCTGAGAATAAACTAACTTTTTTACGTTATACTTCGGAGGTATATCATGAATCAAGAAGACAAATTTAAGAATTCCATTCCTGTGGGCGAACTTGGTATTGTTGCCCTTGAAAGCTGCAAAGGTCTTGGCCAGAAGGTCAATGATTACATTGTGGAATGGCGTGAGAAACGTGAAGGAGAACATTTATCATCACTCCACTACAACGGCTATGTTAAAGGAAACTATCTGATCAAAACCAAATGTTCACGTTTCGGTTCAGGCGAAGCTAAAGGTACAATCAATGAATCTGTTCGTGGTAAAGACCTGTATCTTTTAGTTGATGTGACTAACTATAATATTAAGTATTCCCTTTGCGGCCATGAAAACCGCATGTCACCAGATGACCATTATAGCGATTTGAAACGTATCATTGCAGCAGCTGCAGGCAAAGCACGCCGTATCAATGTCATTATGCCATTCCTCTATGAGAGCCGTCAGCATAAGCGTTCTTCCCGTGAATCTCTTGACTGCGCTATGGCATTACAGGAACTTCATGCACTTGGTGTTGAAAACATCCTGACATTTGATGCACATGATCCACGTGTTCAGAATGCTATTCCACTCAGTGGTTTTGATAATATCATGCCATCTTATCAGTTCATCAAAGCATTATGCAAAAATGTACCTGATATCCAGCTTGACAACGAACATCTGATGATCATCAGCCCTGATGAAGGTGCTATGGGTCGTGCCGTATACTTTGGCAACGTTCTCGGTGTTGATGTTGGTATGTTCTATAAACGACGTGACTATACAAAGGTTGTCAATGGTCGTAATCCTATTATCGCACATGAATTTCTTGGTTCAAGTGTTGAAGGTAAAGATGTATTTATCATTGATGATATGATCTCATCCGGTGAGAGTATGCTTGATGTTGCCAAAGCATTAAAAGCCCGCAAAGCACGTCGTGTTTTTGTTGCTGCAACATTTGGTCTTTTCACAAACGGTCTTGATTCTTTTGATAAATATTATGAAGAAGGCCTGATTTCAAAAGTTCTGACAACAAATGTCATTTACCAGACACCAGAATTGCTTGAAAAGCCTTACTATGTGAATGTTGATTTAAGCAAATATGTTGCACTTTTAATTGATACATTGAATCATGACGGTTCTATCAGCGATCTGCTTGATCCAATCGACAAGATTACAAAATTGATCAGCGCACACAAAGGCGAATAATCAATAAATTAACAATCACAAGTTGAGAATTATGACATTTCTTTAACAATTTATTTTTTGAATATGTTATGATTAAAAACACCCGATAAGATTATATAATTAATATATATCTATCGGGTGTTTTTTATAAGCATTTTTCACAGTTTTTGTTGCTAATTTTTGTTGTTTTTTAACAAGGTTTTAGTAATTACCTACTGGTAACTTCTGTAAAACTTTGTTATAATCATGTCAATGCTGTGTGGATTTGAAAGGAGAAAAGTTATGTTTAAAAAATTCACAAACGGGTGTGTAAAGCTTGTACAGCGCTTCCTGCCTGACGCATTTGTCTTTTGTATTATTCTGACAATTGTCGTATTCATCGCAGCAATGCCTGTTGCAGGTATGAATCCTATCGAAGTGGCTAATGCCTGGGGTTCCGGTGTATGGGGTCTGTTAGCATTCTCTATGCAGATGGCTCTTGTACTCGTCCTTGGTAGTGCCCTTGCCAATGCACCTGCCATCAAAAAACTGATTGTCAAACTTGCAGGTATTCCAAAGAAACCTGCCGCTGCTGTTGCCTTCGTTACAGTGATTTCAGCAATCTGCTGCTTCATCAACTGGGGCTTTGGCTTAATCATCGGCGCTTTACTTGCCAAAGAAGTTGCCAAGAAGATTAAAGGTCTTGATTATCGTCTGATCATCGCAGCTGCTTATTCAGGCTTTGTTATCTGGCATTCCGGTATTTCCGGTTCAATTCCTTTAAGTATGACAGCACTGAATGCTGACGGTGTCGTTGAAAACACAGGCAGTGCCGTTACATCGATTGTTCCTACATCCCAGACAATTTTCTCTGCATGGAACCTGATCATGGTTGTTGCAGTTGTCGTTGTTGTTGCGTTCGTGAATGCTAAGATGCATCCACACGCAAAAGATGTTGTATCCATTGATCCTAAACTTTTAGAAGAAATTCCTGTTACACCTGAAAAGAAATCAAGGAAAGATATGACACCTGCAGAAAGACTTGAAAACAGCATGATTCTTTCTTACATCGTTGTTTTAGTAGGTGCAATTTACCTGGTTTATTACTTTATCAATGCCGGTTCAATTTTGAACGCATTATCTTTAAATATTGTAAACCTTATTTTCTTAATTCTTGGTATTGCCTTCCACAAAACACCTATTGGTTACGTTAAGGCGATTATGGAATCTGCTGAAAGTGCAGGCGGTATTATTTTACAGTTCCCATTCTATGCTGGTATTCAGGGTATGATGGTTACTGTTGGTGCCAACGGCGTTTCCCTTGCATCCGCTATCAGTAACGCCTTCGTAAGCATCTCTACACCACGTACATTCCCTGTACTTTGCTACCTGGCAGCCGGTATCGTTAACTTCTTCGTACCATCCGGTGGCGGACAGTGGGCAGTTCAGGGTCCTATCATGATGCCTGCAGGCTTAGAGCTTGGTGTCACACCAGCCGTTACAGCTATGGGTATTGCATGGGGTGATGCATGGACAAATATGCTTCAGCCATTCTGGGCATTACCGGCACTTGGTATCGCAGGTCTTGGTGCAAGAGACATCATGGGTTACTGTGCAATCGTCCTGATTGTATCCGGTATCATTACTGCACTTGGTTTCCTTTTCTTAGTACCATTGTTGGCATAAACGAACGTGCCTATGGAAAATGTTACAATTATCAGCCATCTGACCCCAAAGGAATGGAAAATGAATTTACCATCTGTCATCATAAAGATGGCGAGATTAAATCTATGAGTCTTGGACTCTATTTTAACGGAACGATTGAAAATGATGAACATGGTTGTAAGATTGTCGGTAAATTCGGTAAGAAATTCACAGCGAATCTGTTTCTCGGTGTCGGCGGCGCACTTTGTACAGCCGCACTGATCGGCTCAATTGCCCGTCAGGATATCGAGGTTGCTATCGTATCTGCCGTATTACTTTTAATTCTTTTCGTTGTTTATTTTTCAAAAGTTTATATCACAGGTCATATTCCTCCCTGTGTAAAAAGCGGTTGAGCATGAAGGTTTCAAACCTTTTACTCAACCGCTTTTTTATAATAAGATATGAAAATTTTTATCAACTGTTTTTTTGCACTATTATTTTTAATTTCAATATCAGTTAAATTTAAATATCTTCTGCGTAATCTTATACCCAACCTTTGAAATTTGTTTACCAATCGCGCTGTGTGGGTTTGACAACATACCGCGCACATCCACACGCACGCGTCTGCACATCTTTGCATTTTTATTTTTAAAATATAGCCATAATTCTTTGCGCTTGGCATCTGCTTCTTCGTTATTTGCCAATACAAGCATCACAGAGGTAACAGAGCAAATCATTGCCAGATAGCTTAACATATATCTGCTCAGATGTTTATTTTCCACATCCTCCGGCAAATCATAGGCGTCAATCATTAATTTATTGACACGAATCTGCTGGTCAATACGCTTAATCATATTCTGCTGATTCACAGACTGATCCTCGCGTCCGATAAAATAGCGATATAAATCCACATTAACATAATAAAGTGTCTTCACATATGGCAATGGAACATATACAAACAAATTATCCACATAAAATGTATGTTCAGGAAGTTTTAATCCACAATCTCTGAGAATTTGTGTCCGGTAAATTACAGAATGCATCAACAGATTTTGATCTGGTCTGAAATATCTGACCGAATCCCAGCCAAAGATTTCATTTTCCGGCAAAGCATTATTGTACTTAACAACACGCTGTGAATTATCCTCCACATGCTCATACACATAGTTACAGACAAACATATCCACACGCTTATGCTGCGCAATAATATCTTTGATTGTCTCCAGCACTTTTTTAAGGCTTTCCTCATCCAGCCAGTCATCAGAATCCACAACTTTATAATATACGCCTTTCGCATGCTCTATGCCTGTATTCACAGCCGAACCATGTCCGCCATTTGGCTTATGGATTGCTTTGACAATCGTCGGATAACGCTTCTCATAATCATCGGCAATCTCGGCTGTACGGTCTGACGAACCATCATCAACAATTAAAATCTCAGCATCCTCGCCTGCTTTTAACAGTGAATCAACACACTTTTCCATATAAGCTTCAGAATTATAACATGGTACTGCAAATGTTATGATTTTCAAAATTATATTCATCCTTTCTGTGCTCACAGAGTTTGAAAATAGCTTACTCTGTGTTCGCAAAATATCAAACATCAAAATATTGATTAAATTCACTCTTTTATAGTATCATATTCAAAAAAAATCCGAAACCTTTTATTCTTAAATATTAAGGCATTTATTTTTAAAGATTTTCTAAACAGCCAAATTATTTCTTTCTGAAATACTCTATCACTGAAGCTACAATCAGTACCACCAAATCCACAAGGACAATACTTGCGCCTGTTGGCAGGTTTACAAGGAATGAACAACAGATACCAATCACATAACATACAATTGAAATAATCACGGATGTCACAACAACGGCTTTGAAACTGCCAACAAGCTTTCTGGCAGTGATGGCAGGGAAAATAATCAGGCTGGAAATCAGCAGACTTCCCATCATACGCATACCAAGTACAACTGTGAGTGCTGTTAAAAGGGCAATTAAGAACTGATAGAATCCCACATTAATGCCTGCAGATTTTGCATATGTTTCATCGCATGTAATTAAAAATAAACGGTTATAAAATAATACATATAAAAGCACGATCACGATAGATAATACGATGCTCATCACTACATCCGTTTCACTCATTGCAAGAATACTACCAAACATATAATTGCTGACATCCACGTTAAAACCACCAGATAATGCTGTGATAATCACGCCAGCAGCCAATGATACTGTAGCTACCATACCAATCGCCACATCACCGCCAGCCTTCACTTTCTGACTGTAAAACATAATCAGACACGCCGCAATGACAACAACAGGAATGGATACAGATAAAATCGGCAGGCCCAGTGCAACGGCAAGTGATGTGGAAGCAAAGCCGACATCACCAAGTCCATGACCTATGAGTGAATATCTTTTCTGTACTAAAATAACTCCAAGCAGTGCCGCACAAAGCGAAATCAGCACACCTGAAATCAGTGCTCTTTGTATAAAGGCATATGAAAATATTTCAAAAAATTCTGTCATGCGTTGTTCCTCCCAAGCCATTCTTTGGCATCACCGTCAAACTCCATTTTCTGATTCATCACAATGACTCTTGAGGCATAAGAGCCAACCTGCGCCATATCATGTGATGCCATTAAAATCGTCACGCCGTTTTCTTTATTTAAACGGTCAAGAATATCATAAAATTCTTCTGTAATCTTCTGGTCAAGTCCTGCACAAGGCTCATCCAGAATCAGTAATTCCGGATGCCTGCAAAATGCTCTCGCAAGAAGCACGCGCTGCTGCTGGCCACCGGAAAGATTGCCGATACGGCGATTTGCCATCGGTAAAATATCAAAAGTTTCCATGGCCTGTCTGGCTGTTTCTTTATCTTTTTTTGTGTAAAATGGCAGGCGTTTTTCACGCTTTTGTGTACCGGATAATACAACTTCCCACACCGTTGCCGGGAAGCCTTTTTCGATTTGATTTATCTGCCCCATATAGGCAAATGCATCCGGTGCAATCTTTAAGTTGACACTGCCTTTGCTGATTGGCACAAGACCGACAATACTTTTCATCAGTGTACTTTTTCCTGAACCGTTACTGCCAATCAGACAAATATATTCGCCGCGGTGTACACTGAAGGATACATCCTCCACTGCATATTCCTGCGCACGGTCATAGGCGATGGATACGTGGTCGATATCCAGAATCGTTTGCTGTATTTTGTTGTTTGCTTCTGCCATACTAATTTAATGCCTCCTCTAATACATCATAGTTTCTCTGCATAATATCCAAAAATGTAATTCCATTCTCAAAATCTTCTTTTGAAACATTGTGCGCAGTTGAAAGCACCTTCATGGATGCCCCTGTATCCTGCGAAATCGTCTGTGCGACTCTGCCTGAGGACAATTCCTCATAAAAAATCGTGTGCACCTGATGTTCATTAATATAATCAATCACGTGGGTCATATCATAGATACTCGGGTCCGCCTCCGCTGAACAGGACTGATATACAGTTTCATATGTCAGCCCGTAATGTGAAATCAGATAACCATAAGCAAATCGTCCTGCAAATACGATGTCTGTACGACTGCTGTCTGCAATCATTGTCTTGTATTTTTCATCCATTGCATGTAACTGCGCCACATAATCTCCGGCACGGTCTGCAAGTGCCGCTCTATCCTTCACCGGAAGTTCTGCGGATGCATCCGCAATCGCCTCTGCCATCTTTGCTGCATTATCAAGATTCAACCAGAAATGTGGATCGTAGCTGTGTTCATGATTGTGATGATGATGACTTTCATGCACATCTTCATGTGTATCTACTTCATCATGTACATCTTCATCATCGCCATGTACATCTTCATCTTCGCTATGTACATCTTCATCATCGCTATGTACATCTTCATCAGCCTCTTGAATTTCATTTTCCTCATGTTCTTCCTCTGATTCAAGATCAACATATTTTGACAAATCCAAAACCTTTACACCATCCAGGCTCTCTACAATCTGTGCTGCCCATGGTTCCATCTCATCGCCTGTATAAATAAACATATCCGCATTAGAAATCTCAATCATATCCTGCGGTGTTGGGTCATACATATGGCTCTCCTGACCAGGTGCAAGCAGCATGCGCACATCTGCTTCATCACCGTAAATCTGACGGGCAAAATCGTACTGTGGAAATAAAGTACATATAATCACAGGTTTTGTCTGTGTATCCGCATCTGCTATATCAGCCTTACTGTCGGTTGCACCCGAAGCATCTGCCGCCTGACAGCCGCCAACCGTCAATACTGTCACAAGACACAATAAACATGCAAACCACCACTTGCTTTTATGTGAAGTTATTTTCTGATTTGTATCAGATAATCTTTTTATTCTCATATTTACCTCTCATTCTCTTATTGAAACTCAGTTTCATTAAGCTTCATTTAGACATGATACACTCTCCTAACTAAAAAGTCAATCATTTTTATGATGGCGAAATTGAACTATGAGCCATTTTATAATGACGAAACTGAACCATCATTTTTATATGGCAAAATTAATCCCTGCGCATCTAAGTATCTGCCATGACAAAGTGTCTATAAATCTGCCATTTTTCCCGGCAACCTTTGGCATTTTATGGATTGTCGGTATTTTCAAACTGTTTTATACTATATGAAGTGCGTTCGCATTTCTATTTTCATGCAGCGCTGACATCATTTTAAGGCGAAAACCGGAACAACACTTTGTTTTCGTCTCATATACTAATTGAAAGAGGGAATTTGTTATGAATAAGGATTTGACCTCCGGCTCACCGACAAAGATATTGTGGTTGTTTTGTCTGCCGATGTTTGGCAGTATCATTTTCCAGCAGCTTTACAACATTGCTGACAGCCTTGTTGCCGGTAAGTTTATTGGCGAAAGCGCTTTGGCTGCCGTTGGTAACAGTTATGAAGTAACACTCATTTTTATTGCATTCGCTTTTGGATGTAATATCGGATGCTCTGTCATCGTTTCGCGTTATTTTGGCGCCAAAGAATATGCCCACATGAAAACTGCTGTACACACAACATTAATTTCAAGTGCGGTCTTGTGTGCAATTCTGATGCTGATTGGTTTTATTTCCTGCAAAGGTCTTCTGACACTGATTCAGACACCTGCAGAAATTCTGGATGATTCCTTATTATATTTGTATATTTACATTCTGGGATTGCCGTTTTTGTTTTTCTACAACATCGCTACAGGTATTTTCTCTGCCCTTGGCGATTCAAAAACACCATTTATTTTTCTGGCATTCTCATCAACAGCCAACATCGCTGTTGACATTTTGTTTGTCAAAGCCTTCAACATGGGCATTTCCGGTGTTGCCTGGGCAACATTTTTATGTCAGGGTATCAGTTGCATCCTCTCCATTATTCTGGTGCTGAAACGTATTCACAGCATCGAAAGTGAAGGCAAAACTCAGATGTTTTCAATGCCGATTTTCAAACAAATTGCTGTGATTGCTATTCCAAGTATTTTACAGCAGAGCTTTATTTCCATTGGTAATATCGTTATTCAGAGTGTTATTAATGGATTTGGTACAAATGTCGTTGCCGGTTATTCCGCAGCCATCAAACTGAACAACCTTGTCATTACATCATTTACAACCCTTGGCAATGGTATTTCAAACTTTACTTCTCAAAATATTGGTGCCCGCAAACCAGAACGTGTACGCTCTGGTTTTAAAGCTGGTGTGAAGCTTGTATGGCTTTTATGTATCCCAATTGTTGCCCTTTACCTGATTGTGGGACGTTATCTGCTGCTTTTATTTATGGACCAGACATCTTCGGCAGCGATGACAACAGGACTTCAGTTCTTACATATTGTCGCACCATTTTATTTCGTTGTTTCCCTGAAGCTGGTTGCTGACGGGGTACTGCGTGGTCTTGGCATCATGGGAAAATTCATGATCAGTACATTTACTGACCTGATTCTTCGTGTTGCACTGTCCATCGTTTTATCTCTTATGCTTGGTTCTGTCGGTATCTGGTGTTCCTGGCCGGTAGGCTGGACCATCGCCACAATCCTCTCATTCGTATTCTACAGACAGTCGATTAATGCAGAATTAAGTACTAAATAAACACAGCAAGACCGTCCATCGCGTATGTCTCATCAACGCAATGGACGGTCTTGTTTTAGTTCAAATATTTAATTGCTGTTACATCTGATGTCTGACAACCTTATATTCATCACCTGATTTATAATACGGACATTCTTTGTAATGTGATGACATGAAGCGGTAATACTCATCCTCGTCCATGTTGACATCGCAGTAATAACATTCATCCTCATCGTCATATACATAATTGGCACAAAAATCGCAATTCATTTCTGCCATTTGCTTTTCCTCCTGTAACATCTTATGTCAACTCTATATTTTCTTTTACTTTGCAGATTTCTGTTTATCTACATCCGGCACAAAATGGAATATGATGGCACCGAGGATAAACAGGATAATGATACTGGATACACCGTAGTTGACTTTGCCAGTTGCCAGTGAAATCGCACCGAAAAGAATCGGTCCGATAACTGCGGCAAATTTACCGAGGATATTGTAAAATCCAAAAAATTCATTAGCTCTGTCCTTTGGCACAAGTCGTCCAAAATAAGAACGGCTAAGAGCCTGAATACCGCCCTGGGCTGTACCTACAAGCATTGCCAGAACCCAGAACATCACCGTCAGCGTTGTCACTGATTTATCATCAGACATAAAAAATGCCACAATACAAATCACACAATAAGTCAGAATACCGAAATACAATACTTTTCGTGTACCATACTTTTCTGCAGCCCTGCCATAGATAATCGCAAATGGAAATGCCACAAACTGTGTCACAAGCAAAATCAGTAAAAGCATGACACTACTTATGCCCACAGTACTTCCATAAGATGTTGCCATTCTAATAATTGTATCTACACCGTCAATATAGAAAAAATAAGCTAACAGGAAAATAAAGATTGTTTTATGCTTTTTGATTTCTTTTAATGTAGTAAAAATACGCACAAAACTCTGCTTAACATAATGCGGTTCCGGATCAATACCATATTTCTGATGCACATCGCGAATCATCGGAATACTGAATACACACCACCATATCGCAGTGATCACAAAAGATATCTTATATGCTGTTGCTACTGACATTGGCACGATATTAAACATTGCCAGAATAACAATTACCATACAAATAATAAACGGAATCGTACTGCCGATGTAACCAAGGGCGTAACCAAGACTGGATACTCTGTCCATATCTTCGTCTTTACTGACATCCACAAGAAATGCGTCATAAAAAATATTTGCACCTGCAAATCCTATCGCCGAAATCACATACATCACAAGCAGACCAATCCACCATGTTGAAGGCACAAAAGCTAAAAGCAATGTCGATATCAGACCTGTCCATAAAAAGAAATTAAAATAACGTTTTTTCTTTCCTTTATAATCTGCCAGCGTGCCAAGAATTGGTGACAAAATGACAAGCAAAATCGTTGAAAAGGAATTACCAAACCCCCAGTAAGCATTGGCTGTGACTGCCGGGTCTGCAACCTTGCCTGCCAGAGCTGTACCGGCAGAATCAAGAAAATAAAGACTCATAATGGTTGATGTGACAACCATTGTGTAAGCTGAATTGGCCCAATCATAAAAAATCCAGCTCAATTCTTTTTTAGATATATTTTTTAGCATATAAGCTACCCCCACTTATTCAAGTATTTCTGTAATGACGTGTCCATCCACATCCGCACCGAGATCAAGGCCAAGCAGTGCTGCCATTGTCACACCCTCATCTGCAAGATGCATCTTATCCACACTGACATTTTTTGCAATACCAGGACCTTTTGCCATAAAAAATGTACTGTAGTCCTCGCCCTCCGGCAGATAACCATGCACTGCCTTCATCGCATGCTCTTTCTCAATCTGGCGCTCGTCCGCAATAACATTTTCACTGAAAGTACGCCATTCATCTAAGAAGAAATAACCATCTTTCGCTTCAAGCATCAGCGAACACCTCGGGTCTGCACCCCGTGCAATAGCCTCCTGCCGCGTAAATACATTTGCAATACCGCTTTCCGGATTTTCTTTTAACTTGTCAAACATTCTGTACAGTGTTTCCTGCAAATGACCATAACCATTTTTGACATAAATATAAGCACTTCCATCACAGTTTTTACAAATTGCTTTCCACGCAATCACTTCCTGGCCTTCAACTTCCAAGAGTCCTTTTTCCTTCAGAAAGTGATTAGGGTATACAATCTTTGACACATCCTTCTGATAATGATCTCCAAGAATGATAACATCTGTATCTTTGTCCATATTCAATTTTTCCAGTGCAAACATAATCTGACCCAAACGGGCATCATGCCGTTCAAGTGCCTCCCTAATTTCCGGCGCATGTACGCCATACAAATGTCTGTGTGTGTCCACATCTGTAAAATGTACAAGTGTCAGATCCGGTCGGTAATGCTGCAATGTATATAAAAGTGACTGCTGAACAAAGTTGTCTAACTCAGGCTGACGTTTTCCATCACGCAAATGTCCAAATTTCTGATTCAGCACTGCCTGATAAGCAGGTGTACCATTTATTAAAGATGTTATAATCTGATTACTCCATGGACGGTTTGCAAAAATTTCAGGCATATTGTACTGAATGTCTGATTTTGCAGTGACCGGCCAAAGAAGTGCCGCTACCTTCATACCTGACTTAATAGCCTCATCGTATAACGTCGTTCCCTTGATATACTTGCGCTGCCAGTACCAGTCCGGTGATGCAAGCCCAGGCTGTACCTTCGTATTATTGATAATCCCATGCTTATTCGGCATGCGACCTGTAATAATGGTTGTATGTGCCGGATACGTAATACTAGGATAAACACTCTCTACATTTGTACAAACACTGGCATCTTTAAGAAACCGGCCAAAATTCGGCAGTTGCTTCATATATTCCATATCTGCACCGCCAACTGCATCCAGCGAAATCACAAGCATCCTTCTGACACATGCACTGCCTGTGCCTTCATTTTTTGTATTTTGTACACTTTTTTCATTTTTTCTATTTTTCGTATTTTTCATTTTCACACCTCCTTCGCTTTCCAATCTATCAGATGGCTAGTTTAATAAAAAACCTTATTTTCATCCTTGATGTGATAGTCACTACCATCAACCTCCACAATTACCGCTCCACAGTTTTGAAGCAGACCACCACTCCAGAAATCCTTCATTTCAAGCCCTTTAATATGCTTCATTATCGCCTTATCCGCAGCTCCATGCGCCACAATCATAATACGTGCATCGTTTGGATAAAGGTCTTTAATATCTTCTATGAAATCTGCAGTTCTGTCACATAATTCTTTTAGTGATTCACCGTTTGGCGGTCTGTGATACTTCTCCGGATGGGAGAAAAAAACACTGAAACGCGGGTCACAGTCCGGACTCTTGATATTATCAAAATCTGTTCCCTCCAAAATACCAAAGCACAATTCCCTGATACGCTTGTCCTTAACAACCCGCAGTGTCCTGTCCCCTTTTAAGATGCAGGCTGTTTCATAGGCACGCTGTAACGGACTTGAATAGATAGCATCAAAATGAATATCTTTGATAGCTTTAGCTGTCACCTGTGCAATATGTCTGCCTTCTTCTGTCAGTTCAATATCTGTACTTCCCTGAATTTTATGTGCGGCATTCCAGACGGTCTGGCCATGTCTGAAAATGTATAATTCCATCGTTTATGACTCCTCTCGTATTTTCTTTAACCATGCTTTCATTCTGGCTTCCTCACCTAAATCACCTGGTCTGTAAAAACTTGAGCCTACCAGTTCATCCGGCAGGTACTGCTGCTTTGCATAATGGTTTTTATAATTATGCGCATACTGATAGCCAATACCATGTCCGAGCTTCTGCGCCCCTTTATAATGGCTGTCCATCAAATAGGCCGGTATCGTTGCTGTCCGGTTGTTACGCACAACTTCCATAGCCTCCTCAATCGCATTAATCGCTGCATTACTTTTTGGCGCACATGCCACATAAGCTGCAGCCTGTGCAAGCACGATCTGTCCCTCCGGCATTCCAAGACGTTCCGCCGCCTGTGCCGCAGACACTGCAATATTAAGTGCCATCGGATCCGCATTGCCAACATCCTCAGACGCACAAATCATAATACGCCGCGCAATATAAGCCACTTCCTCACCTGCATAAAGCATTCTGGCAAGATAATAGACTGCTGCATCCGGATCAGATCCCCGCATACTTTTAATAAAAGCAGAAATCGTATCATAATGATTATCACCTTTGTCGTATTTTACTACGCGTTTTTGAATACATTGTGAAGCTACTTCTAAAGTTATGTAAATTTTACCGTCAGGCGCCCTGTCCGTTGTCAAAACTGCAAGTTCAACTGCATTAAGTGCCTGCCTGGCATCGCCGTTGGCAATATCTGCCAGAAAATTTGCCGCGTCATCTTCAATTACTGCATCATAACTGCCCATTCCACGTTCATTGTCATACACTGCACGCATAACCAATGTTTTGATATCTTCTGTGGACAGAGCTTTCAGTTCAAATATAATGGACCGGGAAATCAACGCCGAGTTGACTTCAAAAAAAGGATTTTCTGTGGTTGCACCAATCAAAATGACTGTACCATCCTCCACAAATGGCAGCAAATAATCCTGCTGGCCTTTGTTAAAGCGATGAATTTCATCGATAAATAAAATCGTCTTGCGTCCATACATGCCCTGGGTCTGCCTGGCATTTTCAATGACCTGTTCCATATCCTTTTTGCCGGCACAGGTCGCATTAATCTGTGTAAATTCTGCCTTTGTCGTTTTTGCAATGACCTGGGCAATCGTTGTTTTTCCGGTGCCCGGAGGTCCATACAAAATCAAAGAGCTTAATTTATCGGCTTTAATTGCTCTGTAAAGCAATTTATCTTTGCCGATAATATGCTGCTGCCCTACGATCTCATCCAGCGTCTGTGGACGAAGCCTTGAGGCTAACGGCGATTCTTTGTCTTTATTATTTTCACGCATATAATCAAATAAATCCATAATTGTCTTTTATCATCTCCGTTATATTTAGGGTTTGTCAAATTTAAAGTTATACTTATTTTTAGTTATATCTATTTTTATATTCTATAGCACTCTTGTTTTTATATATTTTAACAGCTTTTTATTATGTTTATGTCAGCGGTATATACGTTGGGATTTCCGCTTTCTCAAATGAAGGAATCTGTTCGTATGCGGTCAGGGCATAGTCAAATAATGACATGGCTGTCACTGCGCCACTGCCTTCTCCAAGGCACATATCCGCATGCAGACATGCTGAAAGATTAAGTGCTTCAAGCACCATCTGTCCTGCAGGTTCCGCAGATACATGGGAGGCAAACAGATAATCCTTCACTGCCGGCACCATGCGCACCGCACATAATGCTGCAATTGATGAAATAAATCCGTCAATCAAAATCGGGACTTTGTGAGCGGCTGCGCCAAGAAAACATCCGCACAGACCTGCAATATCAAGGCCTCCGACTTTTGAAATCACATCTACTATATCCTCTGCATCTGGCTGATTTACTTCAATCGCTTTTGTAATCGCTTTGATTTTGCGTTCAAGTCCCGGAGTGGACAGTCCGGCACCACGGCCTGTCACAATTTCCGGTGACACGCCCAGCAGCACTGAGGCAATCGCACTGCTTGTGCTTGTATTGCCAATCCCCATCTCGCCTGTGGCAAATAAATCATAGCCATCCTTTACAAGCTTCTCCACCATATCAATCCCGGCTTCCATAGCTTGTATTGCCTGAGCTCTTGTCATCGCCGGGCCTTTCGTCATGTTATTAGTGCCATGCATCACCTTGTAATCTCTGACACCCGGGCAGTCAAAATCATCTTTAATCCCGACATCCACAGGGAATACATCTGCGCCTGCCACACCTGAAAGCACACAAATCGTTGCATTGGCCTTTGTCATATTGCATGTCACTGTCGTTGTCACATGATTATCTGACTGTGTCACACCTTCCTCGATGATGCCGTTATCCGCCGCCATGACAATCACTGCTTTTTTGTGGATTTCTGGCATTATACGGTTCTGTATGCCCGCAAGTTTTACTATCATGGACTGCAGCTTGCCAAGACTTCTCAGCGGTATACATTTATTATCCCAGACTTTCCAAACACGCGCCATCATTGCCTGACTGGCAGGTGTAATTGTCCGTATCGTTTCTTCCAAATTCATTTTTAAATGACCTCTCTTGAATTGATGCGGCGCACAACAAAATAGTCATCAGTATATTCAATCAGAGTGTACGCCCCCTGCTCAAAATCAAAATGCCAGGTGCCGTCAATCGGCATATCCAACATCGCTGCCAGCATGCATCTGAAAGTACCGTTATGCGCAGCAATCAAAATATTTTCCTGACCTTTTGTTTCCTCAATAATCTGATCCAGACCTTCCCTACAGCGAATAAAGAAATCATTAAAGGACTCGCCATGGGGTGGTCTTGTCGTCTTCCATTCTCTGCCCCAGAGTTCAAATTCCTTCGGCCACGCTTCCATGACCTCCTGATATGTAAGTCCTTCCCAGTCACCAAAATTCAATTCTTTAATGGAAGGCATCACAGACATATGAGGATATAAAATAATATTTTCATTTCTGTCCAGGAAATAATTGTTCTGTAAAATAATTTCTGCCGTTGTTTCTGCACGTTCCAGATCGCTTGTATATACACTGTCAAATGGCACGCCTGCCAGTATCCGTGCAACATTTTCGACCTGCTCCATGCCATTTGCATTCATCGGTAAATCCATATTGCCATAATACAAATTACGGACATTGCCATCTGTTTCTCCATGTCGGACCAGATATATTTTCATAATGTAGGTACCTTCTTTCTCAAGTTTTTCCATGCTTGAATTATACAAATATTTGCATGTCTGTATTATTTTATAATATTCAGCGTTGTGGCAGCGACACACAGTGCATAAAATAAAATCTCTATCACTTCCGAACCGGCACCTAACGTATCACCGGTCATACCACCGATTTTACTCTCGATATAGCGTCTGAAGCCAAATGCCGCCAGCAGACAAATCGGCACAACAGCCGCCATCCACCAGTGCATTGTAAGCACCATCACTACCACAATCACACCGCCGCCAATGCAGGTGCACAACAGGCAGGTTGCCAGACTGATACGTCCGATGTAGCTGTGTCCAAGGCCTTTATCTCTTGGATAAATGGCTTTGTACATCAAAATACCCTGTACCATTTTCCCGGCAATCGGCGCCAGAATCAGTATCAGCACCGGATGCGCCACATGCATCACAAGCAGGATTTTAAGGGCTAAATCAAAAAATGCTGCAATCACTCCATTAGTACCAACTCTGCTGTCCTTCATAATTTCAAGCATGCGTTCTCTTGTACGCGCCGAATAAATCGCATCTGCCGTATCGCACAGACCATCCAGATGAAATCCGCCGTTAATGCACAATTCTGCAAGCACTGCAAATAGCGCTGCTATACTCATCGGAAAAATATGTATGCACAGCCAGAAGATACCCGCCTGAAATAATCCAATGATTCCCCCGACCATGGGCCAGTAAGCAACCCCTCTGGAAAGCATCTTGTCATCCACGTCAATCTGTTTGTTGATGGGAATTCTTGTCATTAATTGTATTGTTAGTATTAAAGTATTCATGTTTTTTTCTGCATACCTCACTTAATTTTCACAGGAATACCGCTGACAACAAAATAAACCGCCTCTGCACGCTTTGCAAGCACCTGATTCACCAGTCCCATCATATCGCGAAACGCCCGTCCAAGAGGTGTTTCAGGAATCACGCCAAGGCCAATCTCATCCGTCACAATGACTAACGGTGCACCTGTTGCTTCTGCCGCATCTGCAAGCAATCCAAATTGTTTTAAAATCTCCTGTTCCGCGCTTTTATAATCAACATCTGCAAAATCAAATATATTCCAGTCCACATCACCGATAAAATCAAATAATAAATTAGTAATCATCGTCGATACGCTGTCCAACAGGATACCCTCGTATTTTCCCTGAATTTCATACAAAAGCGTTTCCAGATGCGCATAACCTTCATACGTCTGCCATACCTCAGAACGTCTTGCCTGATGTCTGCGCACACGCTCTGCCATCTCATCATCTGTAATCTTTGCCGTGGCAAGATAGGCGTAGCGGGCACCATTTATAATTTGACTTTCTGATTTATTCTTTGCATCTGGTCTATTTGGACTTTCTGATTTGTTCTGCAGTATTTTTGCATATTCAGGGGACAATAAATTCTGTGGTTTTTCCTGACACGCTGTCGCAGGATAATGCATTGCCAGATTTTCCGCATATTCACTTTTTCCGCTTCGGCTTCCACCTGTGACTAATATCATTTTCTTTTGCCTTTCTTTTATCATCTATGCACATTATTTCAATGTGCCTTGTTTCTATATAAATCTATAAATTAATTCAGAAAACATCTACGTACATTCTATCACAAACCCCCGTTTCTCACAAGGATAAAGACTGCTTTGGAACTTACAGCTACATAAGACTGTTGCTATACTTTGCTGCATAATACTTCATGATTTCTATCCACATAAACCTCTCCATCGGTCCTTGGCTCAACTTGCAATAAGTAAAAATGTATAGTATGATGTAAATATCTAAAAACAGAAATTTTGAATCTAAGTCAGGTTTAGAAGGGATAATTTATGACAATAAATGAATTGGCCAAAAAATCCGGCATCAATCCAAAGGTTTTTGCTGAAATCATTGATTTGGCTAAAAAATATCAGATAGAGCTTGAATTTGATATCATCAATTTAGATAAGCCTGTAAGAAGCGAATTATTAGAATCTATTGAACGGGAGGGTATTATTTTCTATGAAAAAATTTGAAAATTTTAAATCAATAACAGTTTTATTGAAAGGACGATTTTTATGAATACAATCCCAAAAGACCCCGTCATGCTTTTAAGTTATGTCAACTTAAAACTGCGTGATATGTACAGTACACTTGATGCGATGTGTGAAGATTTAGAATTGAATAAGGATGAACTTATTCAGAAGCTGGCAACGATTGACTATTCCTACGATGCCGCACAAAATCAATTTATTTGAAAAATGCTACATTCACCAATATTTCGCAGGAAAGGACTGATTTTATGGATTATCAGCTTTTATTGGATGCCGCTGTTGAAGCCTCCGGCCATGCTTACACGCCTTATTCTCATTTTAAAGTCGGTGCCGCATTGCTGACTGCAGATGGAAAGATTTATACAGGCTGCAATATTGAGAATGCCTCTTATTCCGCAACAAACTGTGCTGAACGCACAGCAATTTTTAAAGCTGTCAGCGAAGGCTGCACCGATTTTAAAGTCATTGCCATTATCGGCCACAAAGAAAACGAACCTCTGCAATTTTGCCCGCCATGTGGTACATGCAGACAGGTTTTAGCCGAATTTTGCGAGGCAGATTTTGAAATTGTTTTGATGAATGATGCCAGAGAAATCAAAGTATATACATTAGCTGAACTTCTGCCGGAACATTTCAGTTTGTAATTTATTTTCTTCTTCGTGTTTCACTGCGCACTGATGAGCTGATTGCATAAATTGCCATGACTGCAATTACTGCGCCAGCAGCATAATATATCCATTGCTGATGCACCCATAAATAAATCGCCAGCAATACAAAGACCAGTCCAAGAAATAAAAACGTAATGGCTGATTGGCGGTAATGTGGTTTTTTATCCATTTTTTCACGTTCTTCTTTGGATGCGAATATGTATGCGTTATTGAATAAAAAGCCTTTTTCCATAAAGGAAAAAACACTGATTATCAGGGATACCACCCCTAAAACCATTAAAATAATCATCTTTGCCATAGATCATTCCTCCGATTTTCAGTTTTTACAATTTTCAGTTTTGTTTGATTTTCATTATCTATTTGCTATTTTTTGCCGTTATTTCGCCCAGGTGGTTCTATCATTTGCACCACTATAATCAAATTTACCATCATTCTTTTCTTCCATGGCTTTAATCATGTGGTATGTGTATTCGTTATATGGTGTTGGGATGCCCAATTCTTTCCCCATGCGTACCAGCGCACCGGAAAACATATCAATCTCTGTGTGCCGTCCTGCATCCAAATCTTGTAATGTGGAATATCTTGCTGAAGCAGGTACTGCACTGCCATGACCTGACGATGCCTCAGTTTTTTGCATATCAATTCCTTTAGCAAGGGCAATTGTTTCCAGTTCATGACGCAGTCCATCACTGATGGCTTTCATATGCACACTGTCCTGATAACACCCAACACCCGCTCCAAGAATAGCCTGTGGCAGATTATTACAAACATTTAACCGAAACTTACTCCACATCTCCTCACGGATATATTCTGTTGCGCGAAAATGAATACCTGTATTTTCAAATAATACCTTAATGGCCTGCACCCTTGGGCTTTCAAATGGTGCATTAGTTTCACCAAATATAATCCCCATGGTTGTTTCCGGATTAAAGTGATAACCATCATCTTCTTTATGTGAAGCAATTTTAATCACGGAATTAATCAAATGCTTTTCTCCAATACGTTCAGCAATGATTTCTTCACTGTCTACACCATTCATCAGACTCATGACTGTTGTATTTTCACCAACAATAGTTTCAATACTGTCCAGCGCAGTCTGCAATGCACCATATTTTAACGCAACTACTAAAAAATCTATATTTTGTGCTTCCTGCGGTGTCCATACCTCCGGGTGATAAGTCACGCCATTAATCAGGCAACCATTATTTTTCAGGCGTTTTGCACGCTCACCCTCGGCAATCACACCAAGACGCACATCTTTTTTATTTGCAAGACCCCAGACAATATATGAACCAACCGCCCCGGCACCTAAAACTGCAACCGTCTTTATCTTCATGTCATCTGCCATCATGTCACCTCATCTGTTATATTCTACTGTCTATTATTGTACCAAGACTTCGGCATATCGACTAGTCCCAATTGCACAAAAATATCCGCTTGCATTGCTTCATTTTGTCTGTCAGCCTATTTTTCTTCTCATTTTCCCATTTTTTCGGTCTTCTCCAATCTCTGTCATAAGATATGGATTCAGAACAGTTTCCAATTCTTCCTCTGTAAGCAGATTCTTCTCCAACACAAGCTCTCTCACAGATTTTCCTGTTTTAACTGCCGTTTTTGCAATGGTTGCCGATGCCTTGTAACCAATATAAGGACAAAGTGCTGTAGCGATACCCGCACTACTTTCCATCAATTCTTTACAGTGGCTGCGATTAGCAGTGATTCCTGTAATACAATTTTCAATCAGCGTATCAACGGCATTTTCCAGAGTTGTAACAGATTCAAAAAGATTACAGAACACAACAGGTTCAAAGGCATTCAGCTCCAACTGTCCGGCTTCTGCAGCCATCGTAATTGTTGTATCATGCCCTACAATATGAAAAGCAACCTGACTGACAACTTCCGGAATTACAGGATTTACCTTACCAGGCATAATTGATGAACCGTTTTGTTTTGCCGGAAGATTAATTTCTCCAAACCCTGTTTTTGGCCCGGAAGACATCAGACGAAGGTCATTACACATCTTGGAGAGATTCACTGCACAGGTTTTTACTACACCAGATACCGCAACAAATCCATCCAGGTTTTCTGTTGCATCAAAAAGATCTTCTGCCTGTTTCAGAGGATATCCTGTAAGTGCTGCAAGATTTGGTACAATTTTACAGAAATATTCATCCGATACATTGATGGCTGTACCTACTGCCGTTCCGCCAAGATTAACTGTGTACATTTCTTTATGACTTTTTTCAATACGTTTTCTATCTCTGAAAACCATAGATGCATAACCATGAAATACTTGTCCAAGACGTACAGGAACAGCATCCTGAAGCTGAGTGCGCCCCATTGTAATGACATCGTCAAACTCCTCTGCTTTTTTTGAAAGTTCTTTTTCAAGTCTTGCCAGTGATTTTTCCAATGGCACTAAAAGATCCAGAACCGTAAGTTTACCTGCCGAAGGGATTACATCATTTGTGGACTGTGCCATATTTACATGATCATTAGGATGAATCAGTACATAACTTCCTTTTGGACTGCCAAGCAGTTCTCCCGCTCTGTTGGCAATAACCTCATTCATATTCATATTTGCACTGGTTCCGGCACCTCCCTGAATGGCATCCACAATAAATTCATCTGCCCATCTGCCGGCAATAACCTCATCACAGGCTTTGATAATAGCATCTGCCTTTTCCACAGGAAGAAGTCCTGCATAGTTATTTGTAATAGCTGCCGCTTTTTTTACCTGTGCCAGGTTTTTAATAAATACCGGATGAAGCTTTGTTCCTGTGATCTGAAAATTCTGTTTTGCTCTTAATGCCTGTACACCGTAATATGCTTCTGCCGATACTTCCATTGTTCCAATTGAATCTGCCTCAAGACGTGTTTTTTTCATCATTTTGTCATTCCTCTTCTTTCTGCGTAGTTGTCTATGCACGTTTGCTGTTGTCATTTTATTCAATCAGCAGCTATTTTTCTGATGCATAAGAAATTAGCACTTTCTCTTTTGATTGTAAATAGTTTTGAGAAAAACCATGATTATTCGTTTTTTCGCATATTTTTGCTTATTTTTATTAAGAATTTTCTGTATTATACTTAATTTTTTTAATTTGTTTATTGTATTATGATAATTTGTGCAGTATACTTAATTTCAATTTAAGATTACAATTAAACCCAATAGGGATTTCACAGATAAGTACCTTGGACTAAAGCAAAGGAGGCTTTCCACATGGAATATAAACTGGATAATATCGATCGCAAAATTATTGAAATGCTCCTGAAAAATGCCCGTACGCCTGCAAAAGAAATTGCAAAAGAAGTTTTTCTCTCCTCCCCTGCTGTTTCTGCCAGAATAAAAAATCTTGAAAAAAATGGTCTGATTACAGGTTATCACGCACAGGTTAATCCCCTTCTTCTTGGCTATCATATCAAAGCTTTTATCAATCTTGAAGTCGAGCCACGTCAGAAAAAAGAGTTTTATCCTTTTGTTCAGGCAATTCCAAATGTCATTGAATGCAACTGTGTTACTGGTGACTATTCTATGTTGATCGAAGTTGCTTTCCGTTCAACTGTCGAATTAGACCACTTTATCAATGAACTTCAGCAGTTTGGACGTACAAAAACGCTCATTGTTTTTTCTACAAGCGTTGAGCATCGCAATCTTCCACTTGAATAACATAATCTGTAAACAATATATACAATATTTTCCCTGCACTTTCCGAATATCTGCCGCATATCTTGATTACAAAGCTATTTTGTGCTATATTTATAATAATTATGGACAGTTATCATTGTCCATATAGAAATCCAAACACACTGTACACAAAATGCACATTCATCTGACACTGAATGTGCTCATGATATGAACGTCTAAAGGTCACTCTTTTTATCACAAAAATATAAACAATGTTTTGACTTTGGGCGCTGACATTATCATATTACAAAAATAAATTGGAGATTATATTATGGGAAAATATTTTGGAACAGACGGCTTCCGTGGTGAAGCCAACGTAAAATTAACTGTAGAACATGCATTTAAAGTCGGCCGTTTCTTAGGTCATTATTTTGGTCGTGACCATCAGGCAAATATTGTCATCGGTAAAGATACAAGACGTTCAAGCTATATGTTTGAATATGCTCTTGCAGCAGGTATTACAGCCAGCGGCGCAAATGCTTATCTTCTGCATGTAACGACAACACCTAGTGTATCTTATGTTATCCGTACAGAAGATTTTGACTGCGGCGTGATGATTTCCGCCAGTCACAATCCATTCTATGATAATGGCCTTAAAGTCATCAATGCACAGGGCCACAAGATGGAAGCTGATGTTGAAAACTTAATTGAAGATTATATTGACGGCAACTATCCTGAAATTCCTCTGGCAACCGGCGAGCACATTGGTCGTACAGTAGATTACGCCATGGGTCGTAACCGCTATATCGGATATCTGATTTCGATTGCCACTCGTTCATTCAAAGGCAAAAAAATCGGTCTTGACTGCGCTAACGGTTCAGCTTCAGCCATTGCCAAGAGTGTATTTGATGCCCTTGGTGCTAAGACATTTGTCATCCACGCCGAACCGGACGGCACAAATATCAACCGCGACTGTGGTTCCACACATGTTGAAACCATCCGCCGTTATGTTGTCAATAATGGGCTTGATATCGGCTTTGCTTTTGACGGCGATGCTGACCGCTGTATGGCTGTCGCAGAAGACGGTCGCATTATTGACGGTGATTTGATTTTGTACATCTGTGGTAAATATATGAAAGATAACGGCATGCTGAAAAATAACACAGTTGTTACAACTGTTATGTCAAACTTCGGCTTATATCTTGCTTTAGACGAAGCAGGCATTAGCTATGAAAAAACAGCCGTTGGTGACAAATACGTCTATGAAAATATGCTAAAAAATGGTCATGTTCTCGGCGGCGAACAGTCCGGTCATATCATTTTCAGCAAACATGCCCGCACAGGTGATGGTATTCTCACAGCCATTATGCTGATGGAAGTCATGATGGAAACCAAGAAGACTATGTCAGAACTTGCAAAACCTGTAGAAATTTACCCACAGAAATTAACAAATGTACGCGTAGCAGACAAAGCCGCTGCTCAGGCAGACCCGGATGTTGCTGCTGCAGTTGACACTGTTGCCAATGCCCTTGGCACAACAGGCCGCATCCTCGTTCGTGAAAGCGGTACAGAACCTGTGATTCGTGTCATGGTTGAAGCTAAGACACAGGAGATGTGCGATGCTTATGTTAATCAGGTCGTAGAAGTTATCAAAGCTAAAGGACATGCAGTTGAAAATTGATTTGAATGAAATGTTCTCAATTAAATTTCTTAATCCAACTTGATTAAACTAAATCAACGCAATTAAATTAAACTACAAAAAGCTTCGTTATCAGATAAATTTTCCTGTAACGAAGCTTTTTATATGCCTAAATATCTATCTTTCATGTAAAAGACCCACCGCACGATGTGCGATGGGTCTTTTTTATAAACACTCAACCTAAATTTTCTAAAAGAATTATTCTGGTTTGTATTCGTCAAAATCGTATTTGATTGTGCCGAATGGTGTTTCCTGTTCACGCAGAGCGATAGATTTAGACATAGCTTTGATTTCATCAGCTGTAACACTTCTGCCAAGGTCGTTAGAAATAACAACACCTTCTGAAAGGAATGCTGTCTGCATAGCGATGTATGGAGAATCAATTCTTGTTGTGTCGTCTAATTCGCCTCTGAGGTATGAATACCACTGTAACTGGTTATCATTGTATTTAGCAATTTCAGGATGAAGGAGAAGTTCCTGCTGTCCTGTGATATCACCGATTGCACAGTCAAGTTTGTTATCAAAGAGCATACCGTTTTCGTCAACGCCGAACCATTCAAGTCTTGGTTTCTGAAGGTTACCGCCACCTACGATAGCACCGCCTTCTGGAACTGCAAGAGGGCCACCTGTTGTATCAACATCGATGAACTTAAGACCACCGTTAGAACCAGCGATGAAGCTTGTTCCGATGTCATCCATATGAATTGCCCAGTCTTCATAAATATCCATTGAAAGGCCGCCTTTGAAACGAGCGATACCAACACCAAGGTCTTCTACAGGGCAAACACGGTTAACGAGTTTATCGATTGTTGGATGTGTCCAGTAATCGCATGACTGTACACCGTAAACGCTTTCAAGTTCAGGCATACCAAGAACATAAAGCATCTGAGCAAGATGGTAGATACCTAAATCGAAAAGTGGACCATGAACACCAATCTTAGGATCGATGAAAGCAGGGCTGAACATTGGCATATCGTAGCCAGGACGACCCTGACGTCTGTGACCAACGCTTCTTGCATGGTAAACTTTACCAAGTTTGCCTTCTTCGAGCATCTTCTTAGCGATACGTGTCTGTGGGTTGTAAATAGAGCTGATCTGGATAGCCAGTTTCTTGCCATATTTCTTCTGAGCATCGTAAAGAATCTTAGCATCAGCGTAGCTTGCTGACATAGGTTTTTCTGAGTAGCAGTCAAAACCAGCAGCCATAACAGCTGTAGCTACAGATGTATGTAAGTTGTTATGTACACAAACTTCAACTTCGTCGATGTCATCACGTTTTAACATCTCACGGAAATCCTGGTACAGGCAATCTTCTGGGATACCATACTGTTTTCCGAATGCTTCAAGTTTGTCTTTATCGATTTCTGCTGCAGCAACAACTTTAAGAGCCTCGCCTCTTTTCTGGAGGTTCTTAATAACTGTCATATGTCTGTGGGAAATCATACCTGTTCCGATAATGGCAATTCTAATTTCTTTCATGATATTTTCATTTCTCCTTATATTTATTTGTAACTGGTAATTACTGACTACCAGCCAAGAATCTTAAGATATTCACGGCTTCTTCTTGCACATTCAAGAGGATCTGTTTCGTAGTGTTCATCCTGTTCTACGATAACCCATTTAGCATTTGCATCAAGTGATGCTTCAAGCACTGGTTCCCAGATCATCTGTCCAAAGCCAACCGGACGGAAGCCAAAGTAACCTGTATCTTCTTCTGATTCGTCTGTATCGATACCGATCAGTTTGTACATGTTCTTGACTTCACCTTTTTTGATGTAGTCTTTAAGATGTACAACTGGAATACGGTCTGTATATTTGCGGATAAATTCAGGTGCTTCACCTGTAGCCACGTCACACCAACATGTGTCAAGTTCTGACATTAAATGATCATGTGGAATGGCATCAAACATTGCGTCATAACCCCATTTGCCATCTTCAAGTTTAACAAATTCAAAATCATGATTATGGTACAGGAATGTCATACCTGCATCGTGAATTTTCTTTCCTACTTCGTCTAATAATGGAAGGAACTTCTTGAATCCTTCTGGATTAACCGGACGATATTCCTCTGCCATGTAAGGCATAACAAGATATTTTACGCCAATTACGGAATAGTCTTTGATAATCTGGTCAAGGTTTTCCATCATCTCTGCGAATGCAACATGTGCACTGATTGGGATAAGACCGATTTCATCAAGTGTTTCTTTGACATATTCTGGTGTCAGTCCATAAAGACCTGCCAGTTCAACACCGTCATAACCCATGTCTTTGATCTGCTGCATAACATTTTTAAAATTGTCAGGTGTATTTTCAAGAAGATCTCTCAAACCATATACCTGAACACCAATAGGAAGCTTGTTGCTCATTATTATCCCCCTTTTCTATGTTGTCAAATGTCTAACAATTTTATTGTAGTGCAATTCGTAAATTTTTTCAAGTTATTTTAAGAAATTTAGGAATTTTTCTCTATAAAAATATATAAAAATGCCATCCTATCACATAAATTTACGAATTATCTTATCTTTAAGCCCATTATATGGATGATATCTGAGTGGCAAATCAAGCCATGTTTTCTTGTCTACGATGCTTTTCCGGTGGGTAAATGTATCAAATCCGGCTTTGCCGTGGTAGCTGCCCATACCACTTTGTCCTGTACCGCCAAAGCCCATATAGCTTGTTGCCAGATGAATAATCGTGTCATTGATACAACCACCGCCAAAGCGGACATTTTTCAGAAAATATTTTTTGCTCCTGCTGCTTGAGGTAAATAAATACAATGCCAGCGGTGTTTCATTTTGACGAATCATCTGCACCGCTTCTTCACGGGTTTTATAAGTCAGAATCGGAAGCACCGGACCAAAAATTTCCTCTTGCATCAGCGGATGCTTCATCGTAATACCATCAACAACTGTTGGCTCAATCTTTAAGGACTGATTACATTTGCCACCCTTGATGATATGCGCACCCTTTAACAGATTCATCACCCGGTTAAAATGTGCTTCATTAATCATATGCGGATACTCTGCATTTTCAAAATAAGCATTACCATACTGTCTGTCGATTTCTTTGCAAATCGCTTTGACAAGCGGTCGTTTAACGCTCTGATGCACAAGTACATAATCCGGAGCCACACATGTCTGTCCTTCATTTAAGAACTTTCCAAAAACAATCCGACGTGCCGCCATCCTAATATCTGCGCCAGGGTCCACAATACACGGACTCTTGCCTCCAAGTTCCAATGTAACCGGTGTCAGGTGTGCTGCCGCTTTTTCCATCACAAATCTTCCGACCTTTTTCCCGCCTGTAAAGAATATATAATCAAATTTCTGGTCCAGCAGCTTCTGATTCACCACTCTGTCACCGGTGACAACAGCCACATAGCGTTTCTTAAAGCAGGCTTCCACAAGCTTTTTAATCACTGCAGAGGTTGCCGGTGCTGCATTGCCCGGTTTGATGACAACAGTATTGCCCGCCGCAATCGCATCAATGGTAGGTTCCATCGCCAGCATAAACGGATAATTCCATGGACTCATCACAAGTACAACACCATAAGGCTCTGCAACTTTATAGCTTGTTGCCGGAAATTGTGCCAACGGTGTCATCACATGAATTTTTGCCGCATAAAGTTTCAAATATTTTTGCATATGATTAATCTCTGATAATACCATGCCGATCTCTGTCATGTAGCTTTCAGTTGAAGATTTGCCAAGGTCTTTTTGCAGTGCCTGACAAATCTCATTCTCCATCGCCATAATTTGCAGTCTTAACTGTTCAAGAGCCCAAAGCCTGAACTTTATGCTGCGTGTCTGTCCTGTATGGAAATAACATCTTTGAAGCTTGACAAGCTTTTCAATATCTGTCTGGTTTTGTTTCGTTTTTCCCATGATGTCTGCCTCCGCTATTCAAACAAATATATTTAAAACACGATTATACCTGTTCTGTATATTTTAAAAATACTATTTCTTTAAAAAATGTTCTCTGTTTGGATACTCCTGACGAAATGCCAGTAATGCCGCTTCCTGCAATAGAGCAAATTCTTTGTCCATATGAAGAAAATGTGGTGTACGAAATGCGATTGCACTGATTTGTTCTGCAACCTTTTTAGCCACACCTTCCTCTGATAACTGCCCCATACCAAATATGAGAGAAGTAAATCCCCGCCCTTCTCTGCTGACTTTGATAAAACTTAAAAATACATTTTTCAGTTCAGATAATAAAATTTCCCGGCACTCCTCCGGTCGCCCCTCGATTTCTGATAAACACAGTGTATTTATAATCTGTGCTGCCTGTTTTCTTTTTTTGCCGCCAATATCAAACGTCTGTCCCTCCGAAAGATATTTCATTTCCATCAGACAACCTACAAATATATCTTTCTTCGGACTTTTCTTACCATATCTGGCTATCCACAACTTTTCCCTAAATGCATCTGCCTCTGTCTGTTCATTCGTTCTGTTTTGTGTCAATAATTCCTGTCTTTTGACGGCATCTGTTTCCTGATAAAAACTTTCTGTCCATGTCTGTTCCATTTACTACCCCTCTTTATGCTTTACTGTCTTAAATACCAGTCTACGTTTTTACTGTCCACACGCTGATACTGCGAAACATAATATTTTCCATCTTCTAAGCGACTCCGGTAATAATCATCGCCATTAAAAATTTCCATCGCCAATCTGGCTATTTCCTTAGCCTGATCTTCTTTATCATTATATACAGTACCTTGCATTTCTCCATATTTTACAGCTTCCAGCGCATCATTCAAACCATCAATACCAAAGATAACCGGCCATTCTGCCCGTTCATATCCGGCTTTTCGATATGCCTCCACAGCCCCAAGTGCCATTTCATCATTATTGGAAATCACAAGTTCTATACCATCCGCATACTGACCGATTAAACGGGTCATTCTGTTTTCAGCCTGACCTCTGTTCCAGTCCGCGAACTGATAACTCAGCTTTTCCAGTTGGATATCGTTTTCAATCAGAGTTTTCACGGAATAATCCGTTCTGCTGATAGCATCCTGGTGTCCTGCTTCACCTTCTAACAATACATACTGTATGCTTCCATCCTGATTTTTATCTACTTCAGGATGATCTTTAATATACTCTGCCACTATTTCACCCTGCAATATGCCGGATTGTTCCGCATCACACCCTACATAATACAGTTTATCCCATTGAAGTAAATCTTCCGGCACCGGTTCACGATTAAAAAATATCACCGGAATATCATTCTGTTTTGCAAGTTTGATAATTCTGGAAGGTGCCGTACGGTCTACCAGATTCACACACAGCACATCACAGCCGGCATCTATCATTTCCTCCACAGTTTCATTCTGATCCTGCTGGTCATCACTGCCTCTTTTCACCGACACGATAATTTTCATATTCTCTGTTTCCATGGATTTTAAATTTTCCTTTAACTTATCTGCCATCGCATTGATAAACGGGTCATCCTGTGAATAAATAACAACACCCACCTGAAAAACTTTTGTCATTTCCATATTTTTGTTCTGACATCCTGAACTGATGAGCGCCAACATTGCCGCTGCAGCCAGAATGCACCTTTTTCTTATCCCCATCTTACTCATAAGAATACAAAAACCTTTCTGTATCTTCATCCAAAAACAAATCCTCTTTTTGAAGCATTTTTACCGTAATCTCAGTGTTTTCGTCCTTGTCAAAGCTATTCTGTAATCGCTTTGCCATTGCCTCTACACTTTTGTACCCTATTTCATAGCCATCTGGAACAACGAGTCCTTCAATATTCCCATAATCCAGCATTGCAATGGCCTTAACGCTAAATCCAATACCCCAGACTTTCGAGCCATTGTAACCATCACCTTCTACAGCATCACCAATCTTGTCTAACATTCCCGAATCTAAAACAACCAGATGATCAACTGAAGGATTTGCATTGATTTCATCAAATACATCTGTATCTTCCGTCTGGTAATAACACCACTTTACCTGACCGCCGGTCTGCTCAAGTGTTTCTATAAATCCCTGCACTGCACTGGCACTTGCTTCGGATTCTTTCTTTCCGGCAACAATGCCAATACTTCCACCGGTACTGCTGATTTTTTCTGCCAGTAAAGCTCCCATCTCATAAAAATCCGGACCGATTTTAGAAAATGCATCTGATTTAAGATTGTTATCGCTATAAACATTTTCTACAAGCAAAATTACAGGAATGTTGGCACATTCTGCCTTTAACATCTCTTCTGTTTCTTTTCCGGCTGCAGGCCATACAAGAAATGCATCAATATGATTATTTTGCTGTTCCTTGATAATCTCTTTTTCTACTTCTGCACTTTCCACCTCATCGGTATTACATATAATCAAATGAATGTGGTTTTTTTCTGCAGACTGTTTCATTCCTTTAATCATTGAATCCCACCGATTATCTCCCACTTCCGGCAAAATAACTGCGACTCTTTTTTCAGGCACATTCTGATTAAATATTTTCCAAACACAAACCAAAGCCAGAATCAGCAGAAGAATTTCGACTATAAAAAAAGTTTTTTTATTCTTTTTCATTTTTTCTCTCCCCCAGCCTTAATGATTGTGTTTCTAATTGTTCTACATTTTCTTTTGTATAAGGAATTGCAGGAATATGAATCACAACTTTTGTACCTTCGTCCGGCTCACTGTACACCTGAAGTCCGTATTTTTCACCAAACATCAGACGGATTCTGGAATGTACATTAATCACACCAACACCGGAACCATGTTTTGGCACCTTATCATTATTTGTCAAAATATTTTCCAGCACATCTTCCCGCATACCCATACCGTTATCTTCAATACTTATATAAATATCTCCTTCGACTATTTCGCCTCTGACTGTAATCTTTCCACCTTCATCCTCTTCCATATCACCCACACCATAATAAATGGCATTTTCAAGAATCGGCTGAATTACAAGTTTCACGATTGAATAATTTTCGATGTCTTCATCTATCAGAAATTCTGTCTTAAATCGTTCTTTATAGCGCACACTCTGAATATCCATATAACTTCTGCTGTGCTGCAATTCATCCGCAATCGATATGATGGTTTTACCTTTGGATAAACTGATACGCAGCAACTTTGCAAGCTTTGAAATCATAAAAACAGCTTCATTATTCCTCTGCGCTTCAACCATCCATGTAATAGACTCCAGCGTATTGTACAGAAAATGAGGATTAATCTGACTCTGCAATGCCGCCAGTTCACTTTTTCTCCGCTCATTCTGCTGACGTATAATCTCCTCCATCAGTTTTTCTATCTGTGCGTAGGACTTCCGGACAGAACGCCCCAGATGTCTGATTTCAGAGGAACCGCCAATATAAATATCCTGTCTTCCGCCAGCCTCATACGCTTTCACAGATTCATCCAGTATCCTGATAGGATTGGATATTTTTCTGGCAATCACTCTGTTGCACGCTAATAACATCATCAGGAGTACAATAATCGTCACCAGAATATAATATCTCAAGTCATAGCCAATGGTTGTTTCCTGGTTTTTTGGTATAACGCCTATAACTTTCCAGCCTGTATAAGCAATACTGCCTACAACCACCTGTACCTGTCCACTGTCCGATGCAATTGTATAAACACCATCCTCATACCCTGCTGCCTGACTGCTGCTTTCTGTAAATAATCCACGGCTTATTTCTGATTTTCTTGGATGGTACAAAATCCCGCCTTCGCGATTGCACATATAATAATAAATGCCATCCGCAGATTCATTGATTTGTTTTAACACATCCTCAACCACATCGCATTTCATATCAATTAATAAAACACCGCTTTCGGATTTTCCACCATCATTAATGTCCACTGACTGGCTCACAGAAATTACACGGTAATACCGAAATTTCCCATCCTGAAACAGATTCTGCGTATGTGGCATTGAAAAATGAATATTTTCAATATCATTCTCTGCATGACTGTACCATTCCTGATTTCTGACATCTGCATTTTCTTTTTCCACAGCCACCGGTTCAGATGCTATCAAGGTTCCGTCTTTTCGATATAACGCAATGCTTTGAAGCTTGTCTGAATTAATCTCATACAGTAAACTGAACTGCTTGTCAAATTCCTGACTGGAAATATCATACTCCTGAATAACATTATAACTTGCCGCATTAAAAATATGCCGTATATCCAAAAATTTTGAATTGATACGCTCCACTGTATTTTCTACTGTTGTTTTCGTATTAGAAGCAGCCGTTTCATCCATCGTCTGTTTAAAACGATGATAAAGCAGCCCGCCCATAATCACAACGGTAATCAGTGTCATTACTGTAAGCACAAACATAATGATAGACTGTATACTAAATTCTCTTTTGTAAACTCTTTTTTCACTCTTTTTTATATTCATCTCACATACTCAGTTTTTCTTATACAGATTCCTTCTGTAAATATTTTGTCCGGTACTTTGAAGGGGATGTACCAAATCTCTTTTTAAACACATAACTGAAATAATTTGCATCCAGATAACCGACTTTTTCTGCAACAATATAACTTTTCTCTCCCGTATTTAATATCATTTCTGCTGCGATATCCATACGATAATCTGTCAGATAAGAAATAAAGGATTTTCCTGTTTCTTTTTTAAACACCGATGAAAAATAGGAATTGGATACTTTAAGAATCGTACATACCATATCCAGAGATATGTCCGGATCCATATATTTTTCCTTCACAATCGCCTTTGCCTCTGTAACAAGGCGATGTGATGTATTATTTCTTACCAGTTTTAACTGTTCACTAATCAGCTTCGCTTTCTCATTCATCCAGATTGTCAGCGAACTTTCATCCATCTGCGGCACTTTTTCGTAAAGGGTCTGCGCATTACCCACAACTGTATTTGCATCCATGGCATTATTCGTGCAAAACTTGCAGAAATTGCTCACAATCTCCATGGCTGCCAGATGATACTGTCCGATGTTTGCATTATCTTCATGCAGCTTTTTAATTTCTTTTTGAACAGATGCTTCAATTTCTGTCAAATTTCCTACACGTATTGCCCGAAAAAGCTCACTCATTCCGCTTTCTTCCAATGAACTTATCGCTTTCTGTTCTTTTGGCACAATCTCTCTGATGTTGATCGCACGCTTCGTTCCATATAAAACACGGTATGAAACAGCTTCTCTTGCACCTTCATAGGACAGGTGAATGTTAAACAGGTTATCACAGGTTGTACCCATGCCCGCAGTCACAACTGCCCCCATAATACGGTACGCCCACCGGCAAAAACGGTCACACTCATCGGTAATCTGAGCCATCTGTTTTTCCGAATCCATCTCCAGAATCAGCACTGTATTTCCAAGATAAAGAAATTCCTTGCAATGCCACCGTTCGACCAATCTCTGTCTTATTTCTCTTTCCACAGACATTGACAGCAACAATGGGTCCATGCCTTCCGGGACATGATTTTCTGAAGTGTGAAATACAACACAACAAAACAGAGGTCCCTTCATATCCAACTGATAGGCTGTTAAAAACCGCTCATAATCATTTTCACTGACTCTGCCTTCCAGTAAAGATATGAATAAATTTGACTGCAGTGCCGGCAATGCTTCCTGAAAATAATTCTGAAGCTTTTTAACATTTAATTTTTCTTCGCGTTCTTTATCCAGTGTTTTCTTAAGTTCTTTTAAATTTTCTGTCAGTTCAATGGCACTGATGGGCTTTAGCATGTATTCCCTGATTTCCAGATGTACCGCTTCCTTTGCATACTCAAACTCATCAAAACCTGTACAAAGGATAATATAAATATTCGGATACTCTCTGTTAAGCCTTCTTGACAGTTCCAAGCCATCCATGTATGGCATTTTGATATCTGTCAGAACAATATCCGGCTGCAGTTTTTCCACCAGTTCCAATGCCTTTACTCCATTTGTTGCACTCCCAACCACTTCAAAACCCAATTCACCCCACTGAATTTTCGCTTTCATGGCATCAATGGCCTCAGCCTCATCATCCACCAGAATTACTTTATATAAGTCCATCTCAATTTCCTTCCCCATATCTACTCCGTACATATCCAAAATGTCAGGATCAAACGGAAAATTCCCCTGACATCATATCTACTGGTTTTATTATATCAAATATTGCTCTCTAAAGCGAACATTGTTTACAAATAAAATACACAAAAACCGTTCCATCCACCGAGACGGCAAACAGAACGGTTTTTAATTTTAATTATTATTTATTCATTATTTTTTCTGGACATATTTCAGGCAGTCAAGTGTAACTGCTGCAAGAATGATAATACCTTCAAAAATAAACTGGAGGTTTGTATCAATACCAAGAATTGTCAGAGAGTATGTTAAGGATGTAAAAATAAGAACACCAGTCACAACACCTGAAATTTTACCGATACCACCTGTAAATGATACACCACCAACAACGCAGGCTGCAATCGCATCCATATCCCAGCCTTGTCCATAAGCAGCACTACCTGAACCAATCATTCTGTTACATTCAAGCCATGAACCAAATCCATAAAGAATACCTGCAAGAATGAATGCGCCAAGTGTAACTTTAAAAACTGAGATACCGGATACTGCTGCCGCTTCAGGGTTACCACCAACAGCATACAGATTCTTACCAAATACTGTTTTATTCCAGATGAACCATACGATGAAAATGGCTGCTACTGCCCAAAGGATAATTGTTGGGAAGCGTCCGATCTGAGGAATAAATGTATTAGGGATTTCTGAATCAATCGCACCAAAAGATACACCCTTTGTTGCGTAAGTTACAAGACCAAAGATAATCAGCATATTCGCCATTGTAGAAATAAATGGATGCATCTTAAACTTAGCCATGAAAAATCCTGCAAACATTGCAAAAACTGTTGTAAGAATAACACATACAATTAATGCAAACAGCGCCTTTGGCACCGGTGACATACCTGAAAAATCAAAAATATGTCCGAATACACCACCTGTATTGATACCTTTGTGCATGATAATGGTTGCTGTAACCATACCCATACCTACCATACGGCCTACAGAAAGGTCTGTACCTGTCAACAGGATTAATCCGGCAACACCAAGTGCAAGGAACATTCGAGGTGAAGCCTGCTGCAAAATATTTAAAATATTTGTCACTGTCAGAAGCTGTGTGTTCTTCACAAGGGGTGTAATGATACACAAGGCAACAAAAATCAGGATGATGACAATGTACAAACCATTTCTGTACAGGAATTGTGTCAGATTAAATGAATATCTGTAATTTTCAAAACTCTGTGCTTTTTTCTGTCCAAATGTAAACTTGGACATTCTTAACATGTCAATTAAATGGAACTTGTGCATATAGGCATCATGTTTTCTGTCTTTGATTTCCTGAAGTCTGGACTCATGTGCCATCTGTGCATCAAATAATTTATTTTTAAGTGTATATTTTTCCGCTTTAATTTCTTCCGCATCTTTCAGACTGCTGATTTTTGCTTTATGTTCAGCCTGAAGATCTGCTTTTACTTTTTCATAGTTGCTCTTCTCTGCAGCTTTTTCAACTTTACAGTTTTTCACAACAACATCATAATATTCTTTATTATAATGTTCTGAAAGATATTTTTCTGCATCTGCGATCAGTTTGGAAATCTGCTGCTTATTTGTATTTTCTACATTCTTTGCTTTCTCCAGTTCCCGCTTGCAGTCTTCAATAATCTTGCTTTGCTGTTCTTTGGATAAATTCTTATCCTCTTTTGTGATTGCAATTTGATTTTTTAAACTATTGACTTTATCAGAGCCGTCCACACGAAGTGCGTCTATCTGTTTTTGTATTTTTTCAACATATGCGTCAATTGGCTTTAAAAGCTCAGCTTCTTTTGCCGAAAAGACTTTACTGTTCTCTGCCATCTTTTATACCCCTCTCTGTTACAAATACATCGCACTGAGTCTTAACAATTCTTCCTGATTTGTTTCTTTTGTATTGACAATACCTGCAAGGCGTCCGTTTGACATGACACCAATGCGGTTTGTAATACCAAGAATTTCAGGCATTTCAGAAGAAACAACAATGATTGTTTTTCCCTGTTTTGCCATGTTAATGATCAGTTCGTAAATTTCATATTTTGCACCGACATCAATACCTCGTGTCGGATCATCCATCATAAATATATTAGGCGAACGTTCCAGCCATTTACCAAAGATTACTTTTTGCTGATTACCACCGGAAAGACTTGAAATCATATCATCCGGTCCCATACATTTTGTATGCATGATCTTAATCTTTTCAGATGTTGCACGCACCATTTCATCCTTGGATAATGCAATGCCATGAACATAATGACTCATGTTGGCAATTGTTGTATTAAATGTAATATCACCCTTCAGGAACAGACCATTGGCTTTTCTTTCTTCTGTAATCAGTGCAAATCCATGATCCATCGCATCTTTAGGTGATGTAAAATTCATAATTTTTCCATTATAAAAGACATTACCCTCTGCTCTGGTACGCATGCCAAATATTGTTTCCAGTAATTCTGTACGTCCGGCACCAACCAGACCATAAAATCCAAAAATTTCACCTTTTCGGATATCAAAGGATACGTTCTGAATTTTCGGTGCATATTTTGTTGAAAGATTTTGTACAGAGAGAATTTTTTCTCCCGGTTTATTATCCACAGGTGGGAATCTGTTGTCCAGAGAACGACCAACCATGGCTGATATCAATTCATTCATATTGGTATCTTTACTGGCTTTTGTCATAACCAGGCTGCCATCTCTGAGTACGGATATCTCATCACAAATTTCAAAAATTTCATCCATCTTATGTGAAATATAAATCAATGAGATACCCTGCGCCTTCAACTGGCGCATCATTTTAAAAAGTTTTTCAACTTCCGGTGCTGTCAGTGATGATGTAGGTTCATCGAGTACAATCACTTTGGAATGGTAAGATATTGCCTTTGCAATCTCACACATCTGTCTTTGTGAAACAGACATTTTCTTCATTGGCTGTGTCAGGTTCACTGTAATTCCAAGCTGTCTGAATAAATTAGATGTTTCTTTTTTCATTCTGCCTTCATCAACCATACCAAGTGAATTCTTCGGATAACGTCCAAGGAACAAGTTATCCACAACACTTCTTTCAAGGCACTGATTTAATTCCTGATGAACCATCGCCACACCATTTTCCAGTGCATCTTTTGGTCCGGCGAAATCTACTTCTCTGCCATCCAGTATAATCGTCCCTTCGTCTTTCTTGTAAGTTCCAAAGAGACATTTCATCATTGTCGATTTTCCGGCACCATTTTCACCCATAAGTCCCATAATAGTTCCGGGTCTGACATTCAAATCAATATGTTTCAGAACTTTATTTCTGCCAAATGACTTGCTCATGCCATTAATCGATAAGATGTATTTATTCTTATCCTCTGCCATAGTCCTGCTTCCTTTTCTATGTGGCAGAGGGGTATCATTACTGACACCCCCCTGCATTTTATCAATTTGAGCTACCAATATTTAATCTCTTATTTTGAGAGAAGTGATGTATATGATGCTGCGTTATCTGTCTTAACCATATTGATTGCGAATGCATCGTACTCGCTTGGATTACCAAGACGGTTTGTGATGTTGGATTCTGTCTGTCCATCGCCACCAATGTAATCTACCTGTAAATTAAGAAGATCATCATAATTTTCAAGAAGTGGCTGATATGTAGAGCTTAAGAAGTTATCGGATGCATTGTAAATGTTTAACCAAACTTTCTTAGATGGGCTCTTTTCAGCATCAAGCTGTTTAGCTACTTTATCGTAAACCTTTGTTGAGTCTGTAAAGTCTGTGTAGTTATCTGCTGTTACAGCAATGTTTAATGCGTAGTAAGAACGATCTTCTGCGCTGTATCTGTAATCTTCGCCTTCTGTTAAGCAGTTGCCTGCTTCATCTGCTGTACCGATACCAGTATCAATATCAACACCATCAAGTGCATTACGAAGAACTCTCAGTGTCAGGTAAGCCTGAACGTCTGCATGCTGGGAAATTGTTCCGCCATAGCCTTCGCCGATTGCTGCTACAGCATCACTGTTTGCATCGTATCCGAATGTAGGAACTTTATTATCTTTTGCCCATGCATTAAACATTGACATACCCATACCATCATTATTAGAAACAACAACGTCAATCTGTTCTCCAAAAGAAGCTGACCATGTATTAATAGCGTTACCTGCTGTAGCTGCATCCCATGTAGCACCTGCAGAGTTCTTCATTTCCTGTGAAGCCAACTCACGGATTACATATTTTTTGCCGTTGAGTTCGATTTCTGCATCTTTAACAACCTTTGCACTACCGTCTACGTTTGTGCCTGCTGGTGCAGATTCAACGCTTCCGCTTGCATCAACGCCTGTTCCGAGTGCACTACGAACGCCTCGTGTACGGGCAATTGAGTCATTATGTCCGATATCACCGATTGCAAGGACATATCCGATAACACCATCACCATTTCGGTCAATCTCATCTGCATGTGCTGTGATGTAATCAACAACCATCTGTCCCTGTAATTCAGCACCCTGATTTGCATCAAAGCCTACATAATATGTATCTTTGTTGAAGTTCAGTGCTTCCATGTCCAACTCACCTGTTGAGCTGTTTGATGGCTGACGGTTAAACCAGCAAAGTGGTTTGTCTTTGTTCTCTACTGTGCCGCCTGTGGAACCGCCTGCTGCATCTGATGTGCCTGCATTTCCTGAATCTGTTGTACCGGTATTTCCGGAATTTCCACCACATGCTGCTAATGATAATGCCATTGTCAATGCCATCATACCTGCCAATACTTTACTCTTCTTCATTTTTACTCCTCCGTTTTTGTTCACTTTGCATTGCAAATGCTTCATGTTTTATTGTGACTTTATTATAATTGCCTTTTAGCAAAGATTACATAGAATATTTTTTGATTAATCTTGAATATTTTATGGTTATATCAAAATTCTTTTGTGTATATTGCTATTCAATTCATACAAAAAAGTCTGCACTTTGACCGAATTATTGGTAAAGTGCAGACTTTGACTGTGCAAAATTCTAAATTATTAACTTTATCTTTGATTTGCAGGCTCGATATTAATGCTCTTGCCTTTAATCTTTGCGTTTTTCATAGCCTTTAAGACATCTTTTGCATGTTCCTGAGGAACTTCAACAAATGTGTATTTATCATACATGTCGATTGTTCCTACAAGACGTCCAGGAATGCCTGATTCACCGGCAATAGCACCAAGGATATCACCAGGTCTTGCTTTCTGGTTCTTACCAATATTGATGAACAGACGCACCATGCCATCTCTGGCGCCAGTATTGCCAAATTCACCGTAATCCGGTTCTTCGACCGTACCATTTTCTCCAAGCATCATCTTAATCAGTGCTGCTGCCACATCCATGGCTGTGTATTCTTCATCATTGATGCGTTCTTCAACAAGGCCGATCAGTCTTGACAAGTCTTCTTGCTCGATCAGCTCGCCTGCCTGCTCGAAAATATTCTCGATGCGTGTATTCATAACATCATTTAATGAAGGTACTTTCTTTGCAATAATCTTTGTCTTGCAGTAGCGCTGGATTTCTTTTAATTTGTATACTTCACGGCCAACAACAAAGGAAAATGCAAGACCTTCACGGCCTGCACGGCCTGTACGGCCGATACGGTGTACATAGTATTCTTCATCCTGTGGCAGATCGTAGTTAAATACTACATCTACGTCATCCACATCAATACCTCTGGCAGCTACATCCGTTGCCACAAGAATATCTACTCTGCCTTTGCGGAAATTATCCATGACACGGTCACGCTGCTGCTGTTTAAGATCACCATGCAGTCCTTCTGCAAAGTATCCCCGACCTTTAAGTGCGGATGTCAGATCATCCACCTGTTTCTTTGTATTACAAAATACTATAGAAAGCTTTGGATTGTAAATATCAATCAATCTGGACAATACTTCCTCTTTACTCTTTGGTGCAACTTCAAAATAATACTGCTGGATATTCTGCACTGTCAGTTCTTTGCGTACAACTTTAATCAGTTCAGCATCCTTCTGGTAATCTCTGGCGATTTCCATGATTGGCTGTGGCATGGTGGCTGAAAATAAAACAGTCTGACGTTCCTCCGGAAATTCCTTCAGAATCGTTTCGATATCCTCTCGAAAGCCCATGTTTAACATCTCATCGGCCTCATCCAGTGTAATCATATGCACATGATCAAACTTTACAGTCTTTCTGCGCATATGGTCCATCACACGGCCCGGTGTACCAATCACAATCTGCACACCACTCTTTAATGAACGGATCTGTTTCACAATATCCTGGCCACCATAAATCGGCAGTACCTTGACACCGTGCATATATTTTGCAAGTTTACGAATCTCATCTGCAACCTGAATGGCAAGTTCTCTTGTCGGACAAAGAACAACTGCCTGTACATGTTTATCTTTAGGGTCAACCTTTTCAAGCATCGGAATACCAAATGCGGCTGTCTTACCTGTACCAGTCTGTGCCTGTCCAATGACATCTCTGCCCTCTTTTACGGCAGGGATGGCCTTTGCCTGAATCGGTGATGTTTCTTCAAAGCCCATATCTACAATGGCTCTTAAAATTCTGCTGTCAATGTTTAATTCTTCAAATTTCAAATTGTATACTCCTTCCTCATATCTGGAAAAGCATAGCAGAATTTTGAGTTAAAGTCAATCCTTCCTTTTATCTCATAAACCGGAGTTCTGTTTTGAACAAATCACCATCCACACTCAGATTAAATGTAGCGCCCTGCAGTTGTGCAAAACTCTGTACAATGGCAAGTCCAAGTCCAGAACCTTCCGTATGTCTGGAAGATTCACCTCTGGCAAAACGATCTGTGAGAAAAGATATATCCTCAGGCAATTCCTGCTCAGAAATATTTTTTGTCGTAATTACAAGCTCATTTTCTGTGGCATCGACAATCACATAAGCTCTTGTGCCCGGCACACTGTATTTAACAATGTTACCAATCAGATTATCAAAAATGCGATACATTTTCTGACTATCAAGCATCCACATAACTTTATTATCCGGCAGTTGCAGCCGCATCTGAATTTTTGCCTCATTTAACTTATCCTCATATTCAAATACTGCCTGCCGGATCAGATCCGAAACATCAATATTGGATAATTCAACTTTGACATTACCACTGTCAGCTTTGCTGACTTCAAACAAATCTTCAATTAATTTCTTTAACCGGTGGGATTTTGTATCCAATACATCAATATATTTTTTCCGGTCTTCTTCAGAAATATTATCTTCCTTCAGCAAATTTACATAAGTAATGATTGCTGTCAACGGTGTTTTTAAATCATGAGATACATTTGTAATCAGCTCTGTTTTCATTTTCTGGCTGCGCACTTCTTCTGCCACAGCTACCTTTACGCCATCCTGGATTCTTGCCAGATTGTTCGCAATCGGTTCAAAAACCCCCATATTTTCTGAAAATTTCACAGACAGATTGCCTTCTGCCATCATCTGCACACCATTTTTCAGACAATCATACTGTACTGACAACTTATCTACATACCGTACTGCTTTTCGGTAGAGGAAAAAGCTGTAAATCAGAATAACTAACATTCCGGCAAACACTGCTTCGACATATCTGAAAGAAAACAGCAATTCGCCAATGATCAGCAATACTGCCAAAATAGCCGCATTAATTAAAACAGCAATAAATATTGCGCGATGATAATCCCCTTTCATCACAATTGCTTCAATTTCTTCCTTCAGATGTATACAACGTTTTTTTAGTTTCTTCTGAAGCCAGCATACCAGATGTACACAAATACAGCGTTCTTTAAAATATTTTTTAGGCTTTAAAATGACAACTTGTGCCACACCTGCAGCCGCAATGAATAAGAAAATGATACAGATAAACAAAGCCAGTGTATTTACTACAAAATATAACGGTTTGATATGAAATACATTAGTTTCTGATGAGAACTGTGCATAAATGCAATTCGGTGCAAATGCTATATAAAACATGCCAAGCAACACTAAAAGTATTGAACCTTCAAGTGGCATTTGAGTGATTTTACTGTTTCTAAAGCCTGTCGAAGCTATCCCCATTAATACCCATGCCGCCACAACTGCAACAAGAGCGGCTAAAATATCCGGCAGGATATAAGCAAAAAACTCTGTCATATAAAACTGTTCTGCCTTTGCATTGGCGTACATCTCATTTTCAATATCCAAATAATACTGGTCTGAATCAGAATAAATATAAATGGTCATCGGATTCATAAAATTAATATTTTCATCCGCTGAATATGTCTTGATCCAATTCAGTATTTCACAGTCATATGCATTAATGTTTTCATTCAGATTACGATTACAATGTGTATCCTGACCGGCAATACTCATCGTACCATCTTCACGAAACTTCGCACGGATATAAAATCCATCATCTTTTAATGATTTTAACACTGTTTCAGCAGTTGCATTTTCAACATCACTCATTTTTAAATCATCTGAAATTACAAAATAATGCATATTGTAATGATTCATTGTATCTGAAGATGTGGCATATGCATTTTTAATCATACTGTTAAGTTCTGCCGTTGTGAAATTGTTAAGTTCTGCCGTTGTGAAATCTGTATCTTCCATCTGCATCAAACCAGAATCACTGTCATTTGCTGAACCTAAAGTTGCTTCTGCAGATGTTGTATCCGTATTGTCTGTACCATAATCTGATGTCTCTGTATCCTGTATTGAATCCTGAGCTGGCAAAAATACATTCCCCGGTGTCAATGTATATTTTGAATTTTCCTGCTGTAAAAGGTAATAAAATGAAAAACCTGCATCGTATAGTTCTGAAGTAAATTGCTCAAGTTTATCGGCATAACCGTCCTGCAGTATCTCGTCATGGATTGTATTCTCTCTATATGAATTAATCATGCTTCCTGCAATAACGTTGCTGATACATGAAATTATGAGTGATACCGCAGCCATCACAACCAGTATCCATAAGTATAGTCGTTTTAAAACAATTTTTCCGTTACTGTCTTTCAATCTTATATCCAACTCCCCATACAACTTTCAGATATCTTGGGTTTTTAGGGTCATATTCTATTTTTTCCCTGATTTTCCGCACATGTACCATGATGGTTTCTGTATTAATCGCACGTTCATTCCAAACACGCTCGTAGATTTCTTCTGCCGAAAAAACTCTTCCCGGATGCTTTATCAACAATGCTAAAATTTTAAATTCCAGCGGTGTCAATTTTGCGAGATTTCCGTCCACAAAAACTTCTTTTGTATCTTCATTGACTTCAAGCCCACCAATGTTGTAAATATGTTCATTCACCTCCGGCACTGCAGCTAATTTGCGATATCGCTCATATCGGCGCAGATGTGAATTAACTCTTGCAAGCAATTCCATCGGTGCAAAAGGTTTTGTCACATAATCATCTGCCCCGATATTTAATCCGGTCACTTTGTCAATTTCCTCGGATTTGGCTGAAAGCATAATAACAGGGAAATCATATTTTTCCCGGAGCCGCATTGTCATTGTAATGCCATCCATAACCGGCATCATAATATCTACAATCGCCAGATCAATGCGATTTGTTTCTATGATATCCAGTCCTTTGCGTCCGTTTTCTGCTTTAAATACATGGTAGCCCTGATTCTTCAGGTAAATTGCCACACCCTCAAGAATCTCTTTATCGTCTTCTACTACTAATACATTCCAGTCATTCACAGATTGTGCCCCCTCGTCGTTTTCTGAAAGTTGTCATTCACCTCACTTTCTGAACTTATCTTACCGTATAAATTCAAAAAAGAAGTGGTGTGCTTTTGGAAAAAGCACGAAAATTATTCTTAAGATTTTCTAAATAAATTTTACTTTGTAGCTGCAGGCGCACCGCATTCACCATCTTCACCCTTTAATATGCGGATGCCATGCTCAAGAGTTGGCAAAATTGCTTCAAGGTTTTCTTTGACAGCCTTTGGACTTCCCGGCAGATTGATGATCAACGTCTTTTTGCGAAGACCTGATGCAGCTCTTGAAAGCATCGCTTTTTTCGTAATCTTATAGCTTTCAGCGCGCATCGCCTCTGCAATCCCCGGCACCATACGGTCACACACTGCAAGTGTTGCCTCTGGTGTCACATCACGCAACGAAAAGCCTGTGCCGCCTGTGGTTGCCACAAAATCTATACAAAGCTCGTCCGCACATTTTCTTAACTCTGTCTCAATCATCATCTGTTCATCCGGTACGATTGTCTGATAAATAACCTGATAGCCATTCTCTGTTAAAATCTGCGCCGTCAACGGTCCTCCCAAGTCCTTACGTTCCCCTCTGTAGCCTTTGTCACTGACTGTGATGACTGCGGCTGTGAGCGGGGATAAAATTTTTGATTCTATATGTGTGTGTTCTTCATGCCCATGTGTATGTTCATGCGTGTGTATTGCTGTATGTTGTTCCATGTTTATTTTTCTCCTTCAATTTTTCTATAGCTTTTTATGATGATATTAGTGTACAAAAATATTTTGCCGCTAATATTATGTCAACTTAAGAAGCATGTGCTTCACATTATCATCTGCAAATGCCGCCGCTACGCTATTTTGATAAATCATTGCCTCATCTTCCGGCGTCATGCCACAATGCTTCCGAAGCAGTTCATATTCTTCTCTCATCGTTGTCTGGCTGACTGTCCTGTTATCCGTGTTAACTGTTACTCCAAGACCTTCCGCCATAAATAATCTAAATGGATATTCCGACCATTTTCTAACTGCTTTTGTCTGCAAATTACTAGTCGGACAAAGTTCCAGAATAATACCTCGTTTCCTGCAAAACTGCCGTGCTTTCGCATCCTTTGCCAGTGCTATGCCATGTCCGATGCGTCTTGCACCAAGGTCTGCTGCATCTAATACATTTGACACACTGCCGCATTCACCTGCATGAATGGTCGCAGGCAGCTTCAAATCTTTTGCCAAATCAAATAGTGCTTTTTGTGTCAGTGGCGGAAAATCTGCTTCATTGCCGGCAATGTCTACACCACACAAACCATGTCCGATAAAATCAGCACATCCTTTAAGCATCTTAACATTCTTCTCCACCGGTTCATGCCGCATACCACACACAATCACGTTGCCTTCTATATAATGTCCTGTTGCTTTAACTTCTGCGCTGCCATCACGCACACCGCTAATGACACTCTCCAGAATTTCCGGTACCTTTAACCCCTGAAGTGTATGCAAAAGTGGTGCAAAGCGAAGTTCAATATACACAACATCATCCTGCGCTGCCGCTAGAATTTCTGATTTTGCCGCTTCATATAAATGTGCTTTTGTCTGAAGACACTTTCCCGGAAGGTCAAAACATTCCAGATATTGCTTCAGACTCTGGCAATCCTTTGGGGCAGATATTAACTTTTTGATATTTTCCTTTTGCATGGATTCTATATCTTTCACTTCCAGTGTCTTGATATTATCTGCTTGAATAAATTCTATATCACATATTTGCGGCAATTCAATATTACTGTCTTTCGCAAGTTTTATAAATGTTTCTACAGGAATCGATCCATCCAGATGACAGTGCAAATCTATCTTTTTTCTGCGATTTCCAGTCCTTGAATCCATATACATCCCCACCTCTGCATAGCCTGTGTTTTATACACACAGATCTCTTTTTATACATTTTCCATACCTTCAAATCCATCGAATCTTATTTCATTATAAGCCAAAAACCGAAGCTTCACAATGTTTTCTTTCATTGTAAAACTTCGGCTTTGTTATAATATACATCATTTTATTTTACTATATAAAATTCTGATAGAGTTTAAGATACACAGCATGGCAACACCTGTGTCGGCAAATACCGCCAGCCACATAGAAGCAAAACCACACAGACCAAGAATCATGACTGCAACCTTAATAATCAAAGCAAATACAACGTTCTGTACAGCAATGCGTGTTGCGCGTTTTGCAATGGATAAGGACTGTGGAATGGCTGAAACTTCAGATGTCATAAATACCACATCAGCAGCTTCAATCGCTGCATCGGCACCGCTGCCCATCGCAGCGCCGACATCGGCACCGGCAAGTACAGGTGCATCATTGATACCATCACCAACAAACATGACTGCACCATGTGCCTGACGCACATCCTGCAATTTCTGCAATTTATCCTGCGGCAGAAGTTTTGCATAAACCTCATCAATACCAACCTCTTTGGCAACAGCCTTCGCACTTTCTTCACCGTCACCTGTCAGCATAGCAGTTGTTTTGCCCAGACGCTTTAATGCCTGGATTGCACTTGAAGCATCCGGTTTTAATGTATCTGCAATCACAATATGACCGATAAATTTACCATCTTTTGCAAGTAAAACTTCTGTACCAAATTTCTTTGGTTTGTACTGACTCATATCCACATGATACTTGTCCATCAATTTGCGGTTACCGCAAAGGATTTCACCCTCAGGCAATACGGCTTTAATACCGTGTCCGGCAATTTCTTCCTGACTGATCGGACGTTCAACCGCAATACCTTTTGCTTTTGCAGCATCTACAATACTTACAGCAATCGGATGTGTTGAGGACAATTCACACGCTGCACTGATGCGAAGCAGTTCATCTGCTGCAATACCTGCATTTTTCTCTGCAATTACATCCTGAACAACGAAATTACCTTTTGTAATTGTACCTGTCTTATCCATGACAATCGCCTGGACATTTGACATCGCTTCAACAGAAGCACCACCCTTGAACAAAATACCACGTTTGGAACCAGCACCGATGGCTGAGAAAAAGGCCAGCGGCACACTTAAAACCAGTGCACAAGGACAACTCATAACAAGGAAGGATAATGCTGTATAAATCCAATAATGCCAGTTACCAGATACAAGGGATGGAATAATCGCTGTTGCCGCAGCTACACCAACTACAACCGGTGTATAAATTCTTGCAAATCGTGTAATAAAACGGTCAATCTTTGGTTTGCTTGCTGCTGCATTTTCAACAGAATTAAGAATACGTGTCACCATTGATTCTTCAAGAATTTTTTCAACACGAATCTTTAACACACCACTTGTATTGACACAACCAGAAATCAGTTCTGAACCAACGCCTACCTGAACAGGTACCGGTTCACCTGTGACCGGTGATGTATCGATACGGCTTTCGCCTTCAATGACTGTACCATCCAGCGGTATACGGTCGCCTGCGCGGACAAGAAGGATATCTCCAACATTGGCATCTTCCGCAGGAATCACCCGGACATCTTCGCCATCAACAAGATTTACAACCTCCGGACGCATATCTATAGCATCCATAATCTGTGAACGGCTGCGCTCAACCGCAACCTCCTCAAAGAATTCGCCAATACGGTAGAATAACATAACCCCAACGGCTTCCGGCCATTCTTTAACGGCAAATGCACCTAAAGTTGCCACGCTCATCAGGAAGTTTTCATCAAACATCTGACCTTTGAACAAATTCTTAACTGCTGTCAGAACAACTTCGCCGCCAAGGATTAAATAAGCAATGACAAAAATAATAATTTCAGAAATACCATTTGCCAGACTTGTATGTGAAATAATCATACCTGCGGCAAATAATACTGCACCGCAAATAATTGCCAGCAGATTTTTTGCATTTTCACTGAGTTTTCCTTTTTTATTTTCCTGAGGCTGTTTATCACTTTCTTTATGTGCCGGTCCGTTATCCTTTTCTTTAAGAACCACCTCGGATTCAATAGATGCACAGATTTTCTGAATTTCAGGAATTAATGCATCCGGATTCTTTGCTTCCAGCCTTAACTGCTTTGTTGCAAATACAATCACAGCATCTGCCACATCCGGAAGTGCATTAATCTTACTTTCCATCTTCGCCGCACAGTTTGCACAGCCAAGATTTTCAAGAATATAAACCTTCTTCGTCACATTTCCATCCACATGTTTTGATACATGGTGGTGTTCATGATGTTCTTCTTCATCATGGTGGTGATGATGGCCACATCCACATCCACATTCATCATCGTCTTCGTCATGATGGTGGTGATGGCCGCAACCACAGCTACATTCTTCGCCATCATGATGATGGTGATGTTCCCCATGGTGATGGCCTTCATGCTCATCTTCGTCGTCATGATGGTGATGATGTCCACATCCGCAATCGCATTCATCGTCGTCTTCGTCATGATGGTGATGTTCATGTTCTTCATGCATATTCACATCTTCGTCGTGATGATGTTCGTGATGTTCTTCGTGGTCGTGATGATGTCCGCAGTCACAACTACATTCATCTTCTCCCTCATGGAGTCTATGTTTCATCTCTAACATTATTTCATACAACTCCTTCCAAACATATCATCAATCATTTTGTGTATTAACACTGCATCCTCATTATTTGCCAATGTATAATAAACTTCCTTGCCGACACGTTTAAATTCAAGCAGTCCCAAAAGTTTTAATGAACGCAAATGATGTGACACCGCCGGAGCACTCATACCTATAGCATCTGCGATATTACATACGCATACACTGTTATGACATAACATATACAAAATTTTCAATCGTGTACTGTCACACAACTGACCGAAAATTGTTGCCGCTTCAATGAATGAATCATCGCTTGGCATCAAATTTAAGGTTTCTTCAAGATTTAAATGCTGCGCATGCTTTTCTTCACACACAGGCATATCATTAATCTCCTCCATCAATAAACCTCCTTTGTAAAATCATTTTTCTGATAAAATCAAGAATTTTAAGTATCATCAAAACTCCTGTCCCCGAAAAATAATTTTCATCTTTAAACAATTAAGTTCTCGTTTAATTGTATTATAGATTCATCATTCTTATATGTCAATAGTGTTTTAACACTTAAGCTAGCATTTAATTGATATTATTTATCAATATCACTTTTTATTATTTCTGTTGCTGTCACCTGTTTGATATGTTGCTTTTTCAGACGCAGATATACGAATTCCCGAAAAATAGTATAGAACACTGACAACAGTGGAATGAAAATGAGCATGCCTACAATCCCCATTAGATTTCCACCAATCGTAACTGCTGCCAGTACCCAGATTGACGGAAGCCCTACCGATTCGCCGACAACATGTGGATAAATCAGATTTCCCTCAATCTGCTGCAGCACCAGAAATACTATAATGAATACAATTGCCTGCTTTGGGCTAATCATAAAGATTAAAAAACTGCCTGCTGCACATCCAATGAACGCTCCAAAAACAGGAACCAATGCCGTAAACGCAATTAGCACTCCAATCAAAAGTGCATATGGTATTCTCAAAATACTCAAGACAACAACAAACATACATCCAAGGATTACTGCTTCCAGACACTGCCCTGTAAGAAAGTTTGCAAATGTCCGATAAGTCAGAGAACAGACTTTAAGAACAGTATCTGCTTTTTTCTCTGGAAGGAAAGCAAACAATACTTTTCTGATCTGCACATGCAGCTTTTCTTTCTGACAAAGAACATAACAGGCAAAAGACAAAGCAATAAAAAATGTTGCTAATCCGCTGACTATGGAACCCACTGCTGACATTGTCGTATTTATCATATTTCCTGCACCGTTTCCAAGAAAATTTATTCCCCACTTAATCGCCTGATCCGGGTTAAACTGTACCTGTTCTAACAGCTTCATAATTTCCTGGTTATTATGGAAAAATTCCCGAATCCAGCTTTGCATCTGCGGAATAAAATCAGCGATACTTGTCATCAGAGTTCCCATTGTTCTCGTAAGTTGCGGAATCACACCGAATATCACCAGTGCGATCACGCCTGCCGCCAATACAATCGTAAGAAACAAACTTATCGGTCTTGCCAGTTTTCCAACTGTCTTATTTTCTTTTTTTACTCTTTTAAAAATTTTCTTTTCCAAAAAGCTCATTGGTACATTGATCACATATGCGATTGCTCCGCCAAGTACAAACGGAAATATAATCCCCCATATTGTTTTTAGCACATCGAGCACTACACCGAACTTCCACAAAGCAACCACAAGAAATACTGTAAATACAATAAGATTCCGAATTTTTTTTATAGATAATTTGCTTAGATCCACTATCTCTCTCCTCTTTTTCTTATTTTCATGCGTATCCATTTGAGCAGTTGAATAATTGGAAGACTGGCAAACGCATACAAGTATACACAACCAAGCTGCATCAGATTCAACGTCTCTACTTTAAACAGGAACTGAAGTCCCGGAACTGTCAGTACAACGGTAATGAGTACTGCACCAAGTGCAAATGCGCATTGAAGCCATTTATTATTAAAGAATCGTTTTGTAAAGATAACCGGATGATCCGATTTGCAGTTGAATCCATGAAACAAACGTGCCAGGCAAAGTGTTCCAAATGCATACGTACTTCCCAGCAGCACACCATTCTGGTGATATCCTGTCAAAAATCCGATTACCGTCACCGCACCAATCACCAGGCCCTCCAAACCAATTTTACTAAGGAAATCCTTTGTCAATATCGACTCATTTGCTGGTCTTGGTTTTTCATTCATTACCTCACTACTATGAGGCTCCACACCTAATGCAATTGCTGGAAGACTATCTGTCAAAAGATTAATAAACAATAAATGTACCGGTGCAAAAGGAACCGGAAGTCCTGTAAGCGATGCACAAAGAACTGCCAGAATTGCGCCAAAATTTCCTGACAGCAGAAACTGGATCGCATACTTGATATTCTGATACAAATTTCGTCCATTTTCCACTGCTTTTACAATTGTTGCAAAATTATCATCTGTAAGTACCATCGCTGCGGCATCCTTTGCGACCTCGGTTCCGGTCACTCCCATTGCAACACCAATGTCTGCCTGCTTCAATGCCGGAGCGTCATTTACACCATCTCCAGTCATTGCCACAATCATCCCTTTCTCCTGCCA
>CAKRHR010000010.1 GCA_934339005.1 uncultured Catenibacillus sp.
CCGTTTAACACACCGGGAATAGAAAGCTTGAATGTGATTTTCCAAAATGCCTGAATCGGATGCGCACCCAGATCGCCTGCAGCTTCAAGTAATGATCTGTCCATCTTGTGCAGGGATGTATGAATCGGAATAATCATAAATGGCAGGAAGTCACAGACCATACCAATCATAACTGAAAAATCTGTGTACATCATATTGATTGGATCAATACCAAGCAAACCAAGCAGTGAATTAACAATACCATTATCTGACAGCAGATTCATCCATGCGTAAGTTCGAAGCAGTGTGTTAATCCACATTGGGATTGTCACAAGCAAAATAAGCAAATCCTGTGTCTTTTCATTCATTTTAGAAATGATATACGCCAACGGATAACCTAAAATAAGACATAACAGTGTCGTCAAAATACCGATTCTTAAGGATTTTACAAACACACTTAAGTAAGTCGGTTCAATAAATTTGGCAAAGTTTTTAAATGTAAATTCGAATGTCAGCACCGAGTTGCCTTCACCCATGAATGCATAAAGCACAATCATGACCAACGGTATGACAATCAAAAGCAGTGACCATACAAGATACGGTTTTGTGAGGTTTTTAAAATGCTTCATTAATAGCTGCCCATTCTGTACATAACATGGATATCTTCAGGACCGAAGGCAAGGCCCACTTTGCTGCCGACTTCAGAAAAATCTGTTGTCTGTACCATATAAGTACGTTCAGATGTTTCAACTAAAATCTCATAATGTACACCTTTAAATGTCACAGAAGTTACTGTACCTGTGATTTTGGCCTTTTCAGGTGCCACAATATCCAAATCTTCAGGACGAAGGACAACTTCGATTTCTTCATTATCATCAAAACCTTTATCTACACATTCAAATTCAAAACCATCAAAGGACACAAGGAAATCTTTAATCATGATACCTTCAATGATGTTGGATTCTCCGATGAAGTCTGCCACAAATCTGTTCTCAGGTTCATTATAAATGTCAATCGGTGTACCAATCTGCTGAATCTCACCATCATTCATAACAACAACTGTATCTGACATAGACAATGCTTCTTCCTGGTCATGTGTGACAAAGATAAATGTAATGCCGACTTCCTTCTGAATCTTCTTTAACTCAATCTGCATCTCTTTACGAAGTTTTGCATCAAGCGCACCAAGAGGTTCATCCAAAAGCAATACTTTCGGTTCGTTGACAAGGGCTCTTGCAATCGCCACACGCTGCTGCTGGCCACCAGACAACTGTGTCACATCGCGCTTCTCATAACCTTCAAGATCCACAAGCTTTAACATCCTGGCAACCTTTTCTTTAATCAGCGCTTTGTTCATTTTCTTAAGATTTAAGCCAAAAGCAATATTATCATATACGTTCATATGTGGAAACAATGCGTATTTCTGGAAAACAGTATTGACTTCACGTTTGTATGGCGGCAGTTTGGAAATCTCCCGGCCGTTAAATAATACCTGTCCGCCGCTTGGTTCTTCGAATCCGGCAATAATACGAAGTGTGGTTGTCTTACCGCAGCCACTCGGTCCTAAAAGTGTTAAAAATTCATTTTCATGAATATCAAGGTCAATACCTCTTAAAACCTGCTGTTCACCATAATTCTTTGTCAGGCTTTTCAGCTCAATTAGCTTGTTCATCCCTCTTATCTCCTCCGTTTCTATTAAAATGACGGCGGTGTGGATACCCACAGCACTTTCGCGTCACTTTCCCAATCATTTGTCAAATAATGACTCTGGTCACAGGAAATATAAAATGTCTGTCCTTTTTTGACGATATATTCCTGTTTGCCATAATGCAGCTTCACTCTGCCCGAAAGCACATAACCAAAAGTTTCCGCTTCCGTCGGACGAATGACCTGCGATTTGCCGCCCACTTTTAACCGCATTAAAACAGGCTCCATCATATTCTTTTGTGCGTTGGGAACGACATAATAAATGTCATAATCCTCCTGAAAATTCTCAAAAAAATCATTGGAAGTAAATACAATCTTTTCCTGCTTGGCTTCAGTAAAAAATTCTCCCAATGTGGTTCCCAGTGCTTCCAGAATATCTTCTAATGTTGCGATGGATGGCGATGTGAGATTCCTCTCAACCTGAGATAAGAAGCCTTTTGACAACTCACTCCGGTTTGCCAGTTCTTCAAGCGTCAACTGGTTCTTCACCCGGAGCTGCTTGATCTTCTCCCCAATCTGCATATATATCCTTCTTTCAATTCTGTCATACACTGCTGCCTTGTCGGCCCATGTATAGTTTTTAAACTTTTTGTTCACTAATACTAAACAATCTACATTATACATGTCATATGCTTTTTGTCAAGTAATTTTTAACATAAAGTTTTATAATAGTAAACAGAGAAATTTTGCATAAATTTTTTAAAAAAGGCTTAGTTTTCACAAACTATGAGAAACACGCTCCGCGAGTTTCTCAAGTTATCGCGGCAGTCGCCAAGGTCTCATGCGAGCATGGACTTTGGCTCGTTGCTCGCGTAAATAAAAAGCCGGTTTATGAAATCATATAAACTTCATAAACCGGCTTTTATTTTGGTCGTTTATTCAACTTTTCAGATACTGCCTTCGGAATTTTATCTATGTATTCCTTAGAATAACCTGTTATTCTTAAAACCTGTTATTCTTAAAATTAGTATGTTATTTTAAGAAACCAAGGCTACGGATAATTGCAGGTTCTTTTGCTTTACCGCTGCAAATCTGGAAGAAGCAGATAATCTTAATTACCCAAAGAACAACTAAGAAAATACCTCCAGCGATTGGCACGATTAATGTAAAGAAAAGCACAGCTGATACAATACCCACAAGCACTTCCACAGCAAGGAACTTCAGTCCCTGTCTTAAATGGAATGCTACATAAGGAGATTCCTTTGAAGCCAGTAATGCAATGATAATACCAACTGTTCCCATAAGGTAAACTAAAATTGCAATGACTTTGTTATCTGAAATATCCTTTGGTGAATACTCTGCTGTATGATCGTATGGATCAAATACAGGTGCCTGAGCATACTGCTGGTATGGTGCACCCTGACCTGGCATAGGTCCCTGATTTGGCATTCCCTGGTTTGGCATACCCTGATTAGGAGCTGCGTTCTGGTTTGCTGCGCCCTGATTAGGAGTTACATCCTGATTTACTGTATCCTGATTTGATGCTGAACCCTGAGTGTTTGCAAAATCTGGAGCACCCTGAAGGTTTGTACCGCACTGCGTACAGAACATTGTCGCATCGTCAAGTGTCGCACCACATGTTGGACAAGTTTTCATCTCTATCCCTCTTTTCTAAATTTTCTGTTTATAGAATACCACAAAGCAGATTTTTTCTCAATATCTAGTAATAATATTTTCATCCTGCATCATAAAGAATATTACTGTTGCCGTTACTATATTACGCATGATTAGGGTACAAAAAAATACTTGCCTGCGAACAGTCATTGAACATTAATTCGTCATGTTCTTCCTATGCCGTTCATAAGATAATGATAAAGGAGGCGCGTTATGTCTGAATATAATCGTTTTGTATCTTATATGTATGTTTACGAAAACAATACCAAGGTTTCAAACAATGGCTTTGTCAGGGTTGAAACCAAAGACCACCGATGTTTTATCTATATACATATGAAAAATCTTTTTACAGATGCAGGGCAGCCATTAAAGGTATATATGGTGCGTCGGCGCAACCATTTGCTTGAGGGGATTTTTCTTGGAGATATGAATACGCAGAAGCAGCCTGCCGAATTTTTCTATCAGACCACTCCGGATAATATCGAGCATTCCAAAACACCCCTTACCGATATGGCGGGCATTATTGTTTTTGGGGAAAACGGCAAGCAATATGGTACATGCTGGGATGATGATAATCTGGATATGAATGCCTTTGTACCCGCCGGGCAGATGCGCACACCTGTGGAGATGGAGAAAGAAATTTTACAGGAAACGACCACCACAAAGGATGAATCCGCGGCACAAGAAACGATTATCTCAAAAGAAAACTCAGAGACCCAGGAAATGATTTCACCAGTGGAAATAGATGCATCGCAGGAAATGGATGTGACTAAGGAAACAGGTGCATCACAGGAAACACCTGCAGCTTCGTCCTCTGCCGTCTCCGCGGAAGAAATCGCTGCAGCGCCTTGCTTTGGCGGTGTTCCGGAATTATCTGACCTCATTCCGGCTCTGTCTAATCTGAAAAATACAGTTTCAAAAAAATACACCCTCCCGGAACGACTCGAAAGGGTGATTGCCCAGGCAGAACATATGTATCCATTTGAAGATGACACTATGGATACCTGCGTCCGCCTGGATTTACAGGATATCGGGCTGCTTCCGGTCAAATTCTGGATGTATGCCGGAAACAGCTTTGTCCTGCATCAATATTATAGTTATCGCCACCTGCTTTTATGTAAAACTCACGCAGGTCAATATCTTTTATGTGTGCCGGGTCTGCATCGCGAAAAAGACCGTTACATGGCCGAAAACTTTGGTTTTTCGAATTTTAAACCTATTCATGCCGATGCACAAAACCACGATAATGATTTCGGATATTGGTATGTGATCTTATTTGATTCTTGACTTACTAAACAATAGCACGATTTTAAGCCTGCACTTCAACTGTAACGCTCTCACTCAAGCCTTCGCCATCCACCTTCAATGTGATTGTTCCGGCTTCATAGCCGGAACGAATCACAGCCATCACGCGTCCACGGTAAGTTGTAAATGTACCTGTTGTATAGTTTTCATCTGTCTTTGGATTTGCTGAACCAAAGCCTGCAAGGAAACCTGCACCCTCTGCTTTTGCCTGTAACTTCACTTCACCGTCTGTCACAAGCTGGTCATTGGCATCCAGCACTTCAACTGCCACATAGCAAAGGCTTGTACCGTCTGCGGCAATTGTCTGTTTTTCAGGTGTCAATCGAAGCTTTGCAGGTGCACCTGATGTTACAAGTTTTTCTCTTGAAATCTCTGTACCATCCGCGGCTACACTCACGGCTTCAAGCACACCCGGTGCATACACAATATCAAACACCGTCTTATACTGGTTGACTTTACCAGCTTTTTGTGTACCTGCAAGTTCACCATTTAAATAAAGTGCTACGCTGTCTGCAGCAGAATAAACTGTCACCTGCACATGTTTGCCAACAGCTTCCGCCCAGTTCCAGTTTGCAGATAAATCCGGCCAGCCCCATGCACTGACAAGCTCGATTTTACCGTAATTGGCAGGGTCTGTACAATAAACGAATGTCTTATCTGATCCCCATAAAATCTGACGCATCGCACCCTGAGGCAATGTGCCGCCGTTAATATCCATATCTGCATCATTTGCAAGGCGCCATGGATATTCTGAACTGTGTGACATCAGTGCAAATGGTCCCATCTTTAATCGAGGGTCACCTTCATCCACAAAAATACTCTTACCAATACCGGCTTCACCGATATAATCATAACTTGTCCATGTAAAATCACCAATGACATATGGCAGTTTTTCAACCAAATCCCACAAAGGAACCATCTGGGATGGATAACTTTCCGTACCGACAATCACACGCTCCGGATACATTTTGCCATCCATTTCATAATGGTCATCCATGTAATTATAGCCAACAACATCCAGTGCACTGACAAACGCTTCTGAACGTTCTTCCCAGCTTGTATCCCCGCTGCCAGTAGATGCATTTTGAAGCACCGTATCACTGTCACCACTCAGACTCTTAGCAAAATGCTTCGTAAATTCCGCATTTGTTTCATCATCAAGGCCTGACCAGTAAGAACACAGTCCATTTGTCACCAGACGTGAACGGTCAAGACTGCGCACATGTTCCGCGAGTTTTGCTGCAAGTGCATAACCATTACCCAGGCCACCACGTTCAAAAATTTCATTGCCTGTAGACCAGAAAATCACAGATGGATGATTGCGGTCGCGCAAAATAAAGGCATCCATATCTTTTGCCCAGTCATTTTTAAAGAACTGACTGTAATCTCCCGGCTGCTTTGCAATGCCCCATGCATCAAAAGCTTCATTAAATACATATAAACCAAGTCGGTCACAGGCTTCCAACATCCAGGCAGACTGAGGATTGTGTGCCAAACGTACCGCATTGTAGCCGGCGTCCTTCATTTTCTTTAATTTTCTGTATTCACTGTCATAAAGTGACACTGCACCTAAAATACCATGGTCGTGATGAATGCAGCCGCCCTTTAATTTAACATTTCGTCCATTGATGCGCAGACCATGACGGGCATCTGCTGTAATCACACGAATGCCTGTAAGTACCTGTTCACTGTCCGTCACTTTCTGACGTTTTCCATTGTCGCTTTCAAGAACGACACCAAATGTACCTTTATCTTCAACGGTTGCTGATGCAGTGTATAATTCAGGATGATTTTCATCCCAAAGCACCGGATGATCCACCGTTACCGGAATACGTGCAACTGCAGACTGACCTGCTTTTACAAGAATTGCTGTACTTCTTGATATAGCTTCACCTGCAAATGTTTCAGGAGTTAATGTCATTGTCACTTTAACAACATGATCCTCCGGTGTCTGATTTTCAATTGTTGTTTCAGTCACCATGTAAGCTTCTGTGACATTTTTGGCTTCATCGTATTCAAGTCGTTCTGTATATGTATAAATGCCATCCGTTGCCACATGGATTTTCGGGCGATGAATTAATGTCACCGGACGATAGATACCGCCGCCTGTGTACCAGCGTGAGCATGGCTGCATACTCGTATTAACCATCACAGAAATACGATTCTCACGTCCCCAGTAAATATATGGTGTCAAATCCACATCAAATGGTGTGTAGCCATAATGATGAATCACTATAAATCCACCATTTAATTCCACCGTTGCATTCTGCATCACACCATCAAAATGTAAAATAACCTGGTCGTTTTTCCATTCCATTGGCATGATAATTTTTTTCTGATAATAAGCTACTGAGCCATCATAATAACCTGTGGCCGGGCCTGACACAGCTTCTGGTTTTGCATTGTCCTCAAGCATGTAATCATGCGGAAGCTGCACGATTCTTCCCTGACTTTTCCCCATGACTTCTTCCAAAGCGTTGTATGGTTTTTTTGAGAACACCCAATCTCTGTTCAAACTCTGACTGCGCACATTAATCTGTGGTTTAAAAATTGTTTCTGCCATTCCTTTCTCCTCCTGATAATGAAATAACGCAAATATTTTCCCTGATATCTTTTATTTTAAATTTGATTCATCTCTGTGACAAGAACGGCATCTAATGCTATAATGATAAACAAGGACGAAACGCACGATTTTTATATAATTCAGATAGCAGTTACGAATAACTTCATACCTGCAAAAATAAATCTGTTAAGAAGGAGGATTTCCCCTGTGAAACGCTTTTTTTACACACTGCATACACCAGCATTTTCGGACAAGAATATGCCTTATTTTCATACATTGCGGGAACGCGCCGACTATATGCAGGATTATTGCCGCCACCTTAAACACACACCTTCTGCATCCTTTGACGAACTGGATTTTCATATTAATGACCGCCGTATGCACGGTGAAATTGAATCTCTGCTTTGCTTTTACAGCAAGGACGGTTTTGAATATAACATCCACAAAAACCAGATTATGATTTTCCAACAGGCTTATCCTTCCCAGGGAGATTTTCATAAACACCAGTATATCGAAATATTTTATGTGCTTCGCGGCACCTTTGAACAGATTTTACTCGGTGAACACCGCGCCTTTTCAGAAGGTGAGATTGTCATCACAGACCAGAATTGTGAGCACGCCGATTATCTCTCCGGTGAGGATACGGAGGTTTTATTTTTATCCATTAATCCTGATTTTATGGATAAGCTGTTGGATTACTATGACGGCACTGACGATTTGCTGCATTTCCTTTTTGATGCTCTTAGAAGTCACCAAAAAGGGCAGCGTTTTTTGCAGTTAAAACCGGAAAAGGGCAACGCACAGCTTGAACATTTATTTGAACAACTGCTTCAGGAGGAATATGCAGGAAATATCGGTTACAGGGAAATCCAGAAATTTTATCTGCTGCGTATTTTGCATACGCTTTGTCTGGATTATGCACTACAGCTTCATGGACTGGATAAGGACAGCAAAGAAAAAGTTCTACTCTATGAACTTGAACGTTTTATCAGCACTCATCTGGAAGATATCTCTGCCAAGGCACTTGAAGCTCATTTTCACTATCATCGTAATTACTATAATCTGCTGCTTAAGAAATATCGGGATAAAAATCTGAAAACTTATATTCAGGAAATGCGTATCAGACAAGCAGCAATCCGGCTTCGTGAATCAAATGATTCCATCCACCGGATTGCTGAAAGTGTAGGTTATGAAAATAATAGTTTTTTTTATGAATTATTTAAACGGCAATATGGCATATCACCAAAAGACTATCGGGAAAAATATCGCTGATGGACGTTATTGATGCGCAAACACTATTCTTGTGCATCATACTCAAATCCGAGTTCTTCATCGGTCATCTGCATGATGAATTTCGGTTCAACATAATTTGGGTCTTCTCTGAGTTTGCGATGATAAATGTGTGTATCAATTAATTTATTAATAATATATATCAACACTGCTACCACCGGCACACCGATAAACATACCGACAACACCTGCAACGTAACCGCCCGCAAGGATACCGAAAATAACGCCGATTGGTGCAAGACCTGTGGAGTTACCGATAATCTTTGGTCCAAGAATCGAACCATCAAACTGCTGAAGCAGGAAAATGAGAATCGCAAATATAATACACATTTTCGGACTCACAATTAACAGTAATAATACACCCGGAATAGCACCGATGAACGGTCCAAAATAAGGAATCATATTTGTAATGCCGACAAACACACTGATTAACAAAGCATATGGCAGCTTTAAGATGCTCATGCAGATAAAACATAAAATACCGATAATCAGGGAATCCAGTGCTTTACCAATAATATATTTGCTGAAAATCCGATTGCATTCTTTAGTCGTTCTGAAAATGATTTTTGAATGCCGTTCATTGAAAAAGACACTGACCAGTCGTTTCAGACCACTTAAAATACCATTTTTATCCCAGAGCAGATAACACGAAATAACAAATGCTAAAGCAATATTTACAATCCAGCTCACAATCGAACGTCCCGTTTCATAAAGCATTGGAATCAGGCTGGACATATATTCACTGATATGACTCAAAATCTTCATATTGTCATTAATGAGATTACCTATTGCCTGCAGGTCGATATCAGGATACTTCGCCTGAAATCCCTCAAATAACGTACCAAAATTATTTACCAGATTCTGTAGCATCACAATCATTTCACTGATACTTGTCACAATCTGCGGTACGATAAATGTAATCACTGCAATCAGGAAACCAATAATTACTGCATATGAAATAATCAGTGACACCGCTTTATGTGCGTTTTTCAACTGCTTGATTTTTAATTTACCAAACAGAAACTGGTCGATGTGTTTTGTCATCGGTGTCACAAAATAAATGATCAAAAATGCAATCAAAAATGGCGCCAGCATTGATGTAATACCTGCAATACGTTCTTTTGCCGCCGCCCAGTTACTGATAAAACGATAAATCAAAACACCTATCGTAAACGTGACGAGCGCATAAACACATATTGTAAAATATTTTTTATTTGCCTTAAATTTCCAATGATTTTCCTGCTCCTCTAAATCATGATTTGTTTGCATGTCATATTTATCTTTCATTCCATGTTCGCCTTTCATTTTCTCTTTGTCTTCATAGATATCATTGTCTGCCATATGCTGTTCCTCTTTTCCGTCATTATTTGATTATCCCAACCGTATTTTAGACTTTTGCCACCTGCATCATTCAAAATACTGATAAACTTCACCTGACATCGTCACAATGAGATTTCTTGTGTTTGCAGGGGAATATAAATTTTCAGTCATAACGCACATAATATATGCAGAACCTGATGCATATATTATGGCTGCATCATTTTCCACATTTGATAACTCTCCGGTTTTATTTGCTGTTGTTATACCCGCAGGTATCCCTGCAGGAATTTTTGATGTACGCTGCTGCTGTTTTAACACATCAATCATACTTGATGAATATGCATATTTTCCATTATAAATGTCTTTAAGAAAATTTGCACAGTCTGCAACAGATGTATAGTTTTCGCCGCTTGGATTTTGCTCAAGCAACATTCTTCCCATACTTGACTGCGTATAGCCATTATTCTGACAAAATGTCGTCACCGCCGCGCGACCATCTGTATTGCTGCCGCCGCCAAGATAATTGGTCAGCGTATTGGCAGCATTATTATCACTGACTGTAATCATTGAATAAATCAATGCATCCACATTGCTTTGCCCATAAGTCTGCGTCAGATTGCTGTATCTGTCATACACTGCAGCCATAATATAAAGCTTGATCAGGCTTGCCGCCTGCATCTGTGCATTATTTACAACAACCGGGTCCCGGTCATCTAACGGCAGAACACACACAGCCCATTTATCCTGTGCACTGGCATTATCTGTAATCAATGACTTTATCTTTGCCTTTAATGCTATCATATCTGCATCGGTTGTCTGCTGATTTTGTGAAGCATTGCTGTCATTAGCAGAATTACTGTCTGCCGTATTTTCTGATGTATTCTGATTTTCACTTTCTGAAGCATTTTCTGAATCCTTTAATTCAAAATAAGCATCAATTCCATCAGCAATGCCCTGCACCATATTTTTCTGATATGCGGCATCCTGCATATTTTCATCATCCATCTGATTACTCATAAAGCCCATCTCAAGAATCGTGACAGGTACGGTACTCCAGTTAATGCCTGACATATTGTCCGACAGGACAACACCATTATTTTTCATACCGGTCTGTGAACAATATGCATTAATGATCTGCTCACCGAGCTTGTAACTGTCATCATGTAAATAGGCCACATAAGGATTGCTTGCGGATGGCACCATCGTCATTGCCCCATGCACACTTGTATCATTATTGCCGTCTGCATGGATTCTGACAAGAATATCAGCCCCCGCATTCGCGGCAAGCTCCGCACGCTCTTTATTGCTGATGGCAGTCATATTGTCCTCGCGTGTCATCACCACTTCATAGCCGCGCTGTTCAAGCTCATCCCTGAGAGCCAGACCAATTGTCAACACAAGCTGATATTCTGGCACGCCTGTAAATTTGCCAGCCGTTCCTGTCGTTGCTTTCATCTTCGTCTGCGAAGCCCCAGGTCCAATCGGTTCCGGTGCTGACATATCCACTTCAAAACTCTGATGTCCCGGATCCAACGCCACAATGTGTCCGTTGCCTGCTTCTGTTTCAGTTTCGGTCTCAGACTCTGTCTCCGGAATTTCACTCTCAGTTTCCGGAAAAACCGATTCTGTTTCAATTGTTTCCAAATCCTTAAGCTTCGATTCAAGCGTATTGCCTTTATTTGCCTGATGACTGTTATTTTGAATATTTATAAAACATATTACACCCACAATCACAACAATCGCTGCAATCACAGAAATTAAAATTACCTGCAATTTTTTCTTCATACACAGTCCTTTCTTTGGTTGTTACAGGCCCATATCAGGATTGATTTTTCCAATTATTGATCTAACTGGTAGCCTCTGCTATCTCTTGAAAATTCTTCTTCCTTTAATGTCTGAATATTTTTACGCTCATAATCATTAAATACGCTTTCACTAAAAGATGATGGGCTGATGGTGCCGTTGTACCATGATTTACTGTTGAAATAATCCTGCAGTTCTTTAGATGCAAACTGACGTCCATGGCGGGCATAAATTTCATTTTTTGCATAGTTAATTTCCTGCAATGTATAGCCTGCTAATTCTGAACGGCTCACATATCTGCTGTCACTGTCCGGAATAATATAATCAGATCCCAGTTTTTCGACAGTTTCCTTCATATCATCCACAACGGAAGCATCTGACAGATAAGTTCTTGCCTGTTCGAGCATTGAAAGGGCTTCGTCTTTCTTGCCATCTTCTGCAAGTGCGTGTGTCTGTTCATCCAGATAAACGATGTAATCTGCTTCATATGTATTGCGGATTTCTTCTAATAAAGAATCACTTCCAAGTGTTATCTCATAAGTCTGTAATTTGGAGAATAAGCTTGTATAATCCGATGAATCTGCATAACCCTGCATCTCTGTTCTCAAATCATTTTCAATCGTATTCTGGAAATCAATCACGCGGTTTGCATCATCACCGCTTAACGTATTGACATCTAATGCATTAAGCGCCTGCTTAGCCTGCGCATAATCTTTATTCAATTCATAATTCTGAAGCATCGCATCAATCGCTGCAGTGCCTTCATTCTGTGTTTCTTCTGCATCTGTTTCGGTATCAGCCTCATTTGATGCATCCTTTGTTTCTTCTATGGCAAATGCATCCTGATCATCATTTTTTGTATGACTTGTCTTGCCCTCATATGGGAATACAATCATGGATACAATGACAAAAATTGTCACAATCGCGCCCACCGCAATGGCAATAATGGACATGATGCGGATTTTATCGCTCTGCAGTGAAAATACAGCAAACACGCAACCTGCAATGCCTAAAATACCCGGAATAATGTACATCAGATACTGAATAATGTCCCCTACCCTATCTGTTAATGTATCTGCCAGCACAAATCTCAACAAAACAAATGCAATAATTCCAACAACAGACACTGCCAGCGAAATGATAAACATCATCATTCCAAGCTTATCCTTCTTCTGCGCTTTATCCTGCACTGGTGCAGAATTTGGCATCTGCGAACGTTTTGGCATCTGTCCGTTCATCTGTGACTGATTCGGCATTTGTCCATTCATCTGTGACTGATTCGGCAATTGTCCATTTATCTGTGACTGTTGTCCGCGCATTGGCTGACCGTTCATTTGGCGGTTTGAATTTGGTGTGCCGTTATTGACACTGTATGCCTGCTGGCGATTACCGCCTGCCTGATAATTTGGTGCAGACTGGCTGCTATAATTTGAATAGCTTTGGGCTGGCTGATTGTTGCCGGCTGTTGTCTGCTGCTGCGCTGAATTGGCCGGCTGTTGTTCTGACTTGGCCTGTTGTTGCGCTCTTGCCACCTGAGCCTGCTGACATGTACATACCGAACCCTCTGGTATCTTTCGTCCACAATATTTGCAAAACATAATTCTTCCTCCCTGCGTTTATATATCATACCTGCTATCATGATATAATCATAAGTGTCCGAAGCATATTTTTCATCTGCCTGCTTGAGGTGTCAGAATAGCTTCATCGACCGCTAAACTTAATATGTTTATTTTACCGCACAAATGTATGGCATACAAGCATTTTAAATACTTTTAAGAATTATTAAATTTCCGGCAAACATTTCTTTACAAATCCGACGATTAATTAGAAGGCACTGCATTTTTCTCTGCAGGTAATTTAAAAATAATCCTAAAAAAGCGTATAAAACATTTGTAATCTTTTGTAAGATTAAATTCCATAAGAGGGGGAATTTAATTTTGCAAGTGAGTAATAATGCTGAAGCGAAAAATAATTAAAAATTTTTATAAAAAACATCTTGCATTTTTTATAATTGTGTTATATAATACATTTTGTCGTTAAGAAATGAATGATTTATGCGCTTCTAGCTCAGTTGGTAGAGCACCTGACTCTTAATCAGGGTGTCCAGGGTTCGAGCCCCTGGAGGCGCACACAAAGGCACTGTTTTTGCAGACTTAGGAGCTGCGGGGGCGGTGCTTTTTTCATGTGTTGGGGCGGATGAAGCGAGTACGTGCGAAAAAAGGTATCACTTTTTGTCGAATTATAAGAGCTCTGGCAACTACACCAGAGCTCTTTTTACAATTAGAAATCCCGTCTTAAAATTAAGGTATCACTTTTTAATACCCTGTCTTAAAAAATACCGGGTCTAACTTATATATGTCTGCTTGTAACATCTTGTACTGACTTGCTAAATGCAAATAGTTTTTAGTCACATTATAATCATAATGTCCTAACATAATCCGAAGCATTTCAAGATTGCCACCACCCATAATATAAGACGTAGCAAATGTATGACGTAACAAATGCGGATGCAAGCGCTCTACTCCCGTTTTTTTCTTAAGACGTGCAAATAGTTGCTTAATAACATTGTTATTGATATAGTCATCTGTCCGTATTGATTTAAAAACAGGCTCATTAATATTAGCATTTTGACGATAACAATTTATATAATCCCGTAATGCATACTGTAAGCATGAAGCCATGAGCACGACCCGACTACGACTTTTACTATAATTAACAACAAGACAATTTTTATCAAACAAAATATCCGATATTCTCAAAGCTACCACTTCACGACAACGAAAGCCAGCATCAAGCATTAGATGAAATATACAATAATTTCTGATTCCATACTCTGTATGGTCATTAAATAATTCATCTATCTTATCAACTTCAAATTGGTAAAGCGGAACAACTTGTTGCGAATCATCTCTTGGCATTTTAGGAAATTTCACCTGCATATCTAAATCACAATTTTCTTTACAAAAATTAACAAAAGCTTTGACAGCCCTGCCATATGCACGTATTGATGTATTTTTTAATGGTCTATGCGTTGTAACACCTTCTAACACAGGATGACCTTCAAATCTATAACGTGAACGAAGTTCCATGATATATCCAGATAATAATAATGTGTCTATTTGATTTACATAAACAACTTCTTTTGATTTTGCATATTCGAGAAATTTTTCTATATTTTCTTCATAATATTTACAAGTCCTATCAGCACAAAAAGTTTTACGGTCAAGCAAAAATAACTGATAAGCCCTATCTAATGTTGTATAATTCATAATATTTCCCCTTTTCATAAATGAAAAGTCATGCTATACTTGTTGTAGAAACTTCACCAGTATCAATATTTAAAATTTCATATTGATGCAGTTTACTATTTTCATAGGTTTCCGCCAACTCATCCGCGTTGAATTGGCGGACCTTTTTTTGTTTGTAAACAAATGCATCATGTATATCATTATCATTTAATTGACATAATGCCTCTACACAATCTTGCACAATCTCATCACTGTTAATACCGCGTGTATAAATGCCAAGCGTTACGGCCGCATTAATAACACGCTTTTTCATAATGTCACTGTTCAACCTGCGGCAGTATTGACGTATCAATTTAACATCCTTTTGGCGTACATTTACATCAACCATCTTGCAAGACCTTAAAGCCTTCCAAAATGCACACAAATCACGTCTTGATTTATTTGAATCCCCTGTTGGCTGTACCAATCTAAATACATACTGTGTCAGATAATCAGCTATAAGTTTACGATTATCCAGATAATCATAAATCCGCTTTGCTGTGTCCTTTGCTGAATTATCCCGAAACGGTACAAGCTGATATGTCTTTGTATGTTTACGCATCGTCTGATACTCAACATTCATTATCAAGTTTATCTTTGGTGTCAACTCATCAGCAAGCTTATGCAGCTTATCCGGAGAAATGGTTACATTGCCATCTACAATCATCTTGCAGTATTCCTTTACTGATGCGCTCTGTCCATACTCAATATAATATTCAAGCCTTGCCATATCCAGATAATCCCAGGAACGTTTTAAATATGCTTTCTCGTAAACATAAAAATCATATCTGTTAATCAATCCATTGAACAACCAGACCTTAAAAAACCATGGTTTATAATTTTTCTGGATAACTTCTTTGCTTTTCAAGTAGATTCTTATAAATACTTTATCCGACCTTTTTCCCATGGCTACATAATCAATTTCATAACCATCCGAGCCCTGTTTTGCAGTATGTATTAAAGCGTCTTTAAATCTATCCACTCGCATTTTATAAAAGTTTTCAGGTGCAAAGAATTTTTCGGGATTACTTAAGTAATTGCTATGCCAACAATAGTCAATTCTGTTTTCCTGAGCGTAAAGGATATGCAAATTAAAGTAATCACAAATATCTTTAATGTATTGATATGACCGTTCAAATGCTTCATGTACTCCATACATCCAAAGCATATAAGACCTTATTTGCACAACGATTTCACTTGTGACAGATGCGCCACCGTCAGCCGAGTGAGGAACAACAGGAGCAATGAATACATCAAACCATTCAGGGCATTGTAAGCACACGTTAAAATAACCTGCAAATGTACCAAACCGATAATTGAGAAATCGTTCATTATTGCCAAAATGTAAAGGTATTGTGTTTTCGTACGATAAGTTTTTCTTGTGTTTATCGAAAAACTGCCGTAACTTGTGCACACACTTGTCTGTTGAATCATCTGTGAAATCCTCCGCAAGTTTTACGCTGTAATAGAAAGTATCTATATTGTGTAAAAATTTTGATTTGTTAAAATCAAACCAGTATTTATTATTATCATCGTCCAATTCCTGATAAATTTTTGTACTGGCTAATATACGTTTATCTAACATCTTAAGTCCTCACTTTAATTAGCTAAAGTTTTTGGCGAGAACGTCATTTCGCCAATTTTTTTTATTGCCATTTTCCCCAGTATTTATAAGGGTTTTAGGCAAATTGTGTACGTATCTTCAGACCACGTATTACAGATACGTGGGTCAACCTGTGAGCCGCGCCGGGCTTTCTTCGGCGGGGGCCCCTAAAGTCCCCATCCTCAGGCAGTCCGCCCCGACTTCCATTTATCCCCCGTTGCTGTCTGCTTGTCCATCAAATAATACATATGTGTCATAAAGTTGATAATAAAGTTTCTTTGCCCGGAAAAATTCCGACCCGACTTTTTCTTTCATCGGGTACCACACTTTGACACTCACAAAAAGATTACCAAAAGCAAGCAAAGAAATTATTTTGCCTTTCCATCCATAGTTAGAAACCTTACGGTGAATATATTCATATTCAATAAGACTTCGCACCTGCCTGTCTATCATCCTGTCAAACTGCGCTATCAGTATAACGGTATAACCTAAATGGCGATGCAGGGTGAAGAAATGCAGCCAATCCGACCGACCTTTTTGCGACCAGTCACGCGCATTAAATAAAAGCTGGCACTCATCAATGACAAGCAATATACTATCCTCTTTGACCTTGCCACGTTCTTTTATTATTTCGTTTGCATAATTAATCAGGTATTTGGGTGTCAACTCATCATTTCGCAAAAAAGTGTATTTCTTTTTTCCTTTGCCGCCGATTTTATCAACGTTTATATCAAAATTACCAATCGCCGGATGTCCACCACGAAGCCACCAATAAAGGACATTAGCCACATGCAGACTCTTGCCGCTTCCGGGTGTACCAGAATAAAATAAAATCATGTGTACCTCCTACTCTATCATGCGGATCCAACGCATAATAATGGAATACAGATAAAAAACACCGATAGCAACAAGCCAGGCTTCACCAATACCGATAAATGTTGACACCGGGATAAAATAATTAAGCCAGGCTAAATATTTAATATGCCCGAGAGCATCAATAAATGCTGTAAAAGGGCTTGTCGGCAACACTGCCAAGACTTTGCTTAGAAATTTGGTTACTAACTCCATAAAATCACCCCTTAATCAGTGCACGCGTTACTAATATCAGACCAACGATAAAGCCCAATGTTTCCATGACTCTGAATATCTGTACAACTGTTTCAAAATCCGAAAAATCTATCGTCCAATGCTCATCTATATGCACTGTCCCATAATCCAACTTGAATGGTATATCAAATACTGGTGCTTCTCCCGGTACATTCAAGACATTAAAAGCATGAATCAGGTCAAAAGGTATACAGAACGGGAAAATCTGCGTTAAGTCCGCTGTATAATCATCAGGATTATCACTATCCCCTGTATCTGGATTATTCGGAGTATCTGGATCTGGTAAAGGTTCAGGGTCTGGACTTGGTGAAGGTTCAGGATTAGGCGCCGGATCAATAGTAACAGAAGGTTTTAAATTTTCAATATAATCCTCAATTAGTTTAGCTCTAGCATCTGCATCCACAGCAGCATTATTTAACTGCTTAGCAAGTTCTTGAAGCGTATCAAGCGAAGGCAGATTAGGCGAAAAAGTCGGCGCATTTGGATACTCAATTTTACCGGTTTTATCATATGATTCTTTCTGTAATTTGCTAAGGGCAATTTTTTTATTTTCGGGAATTTCATTTGTTGCCGGATTGTTGAATATATAAGGCTTTAAATAATCACATGCTTTCTGACTATCTGTAAATGTTGGGACTGATTTTAAAAGTTTAAATTCATTGTTAATTCTAACACGGCATACAGATGCATAATTTGCAGTTTTTCCACTGTAGGCAATACGATTTAAAGAAGATATATTACTGCGGAAATACGAAAAATATTGATTATAACTTTCAGCATAATCAATATTATAACCAATATAATCACCACCTAAAGACACAAAAAAACGAGTTGCATAATCCACATACACAAGCCAATTATAAGACCCATCATTATATATACATATTGGCAATGTTGAATTTACTAACATTGAAAAATCATGATAACTACCATCAGAAAATAATTCACCAGACGAAGAAAAATCATAATTTGAATCAGTATAATAACGTAATTGTTTAACCTGAAAAATATAAGCAAAAGACGAATAACGACAAACATTATCCATATCAACATTTATCCCATCGGGAAAAGTCTTATCACAAATAATTTCTCCCAATTCATAAGACTTCTGAATATATTTATCTATCCACCCATTCATACAGTTATAGGCTTCTTTGGAAAGTTCCAATGATTTCTTACTAAGTGCAGTATTAATGATTTCATCAAAGTGCGGCGGCTTTTCATCGTTATTATTATCATCTCCAGATTCCGGCTCATTGCCCCCACCACCACCATATAAATAAATTCTTTGGTTTTCATATTCTTCTTCCATCGAATCATAAATATCTTGCCAATCATCATCCAGTGCTGAGCTGCCATCTGTCCATCCTGTTGTGTTAAGCATTGAATCCGTTAAAATCGCTATACCAAAAGTTGCAAATATTGCTTCCAATACTTCTACAATACCCCATGTTACTGCTGTTGTTGTAGCAGCGGCTTTTGCTTCTTGTCCAACTCCTAAAAAGGTTGATACAAAAATTACAAGTGCAAGCATTGCCGTTATAATTCTTTTGTATATTTTCTTCATATGTCCCCCTTTCTGCAATAAAAAAAGAAGGTAGAAGCGAACCCTTCCACCTTCCAAAAAAGCTGACAAAATTATTATGCTTTGCCCATGATTTTTTTAAAGATACCGATACCCTTTACAATTACTAATACACCGCCAATAATTGGAAGTGCAATAGGTAATGCTTTAGAAAGAATATCTGTGACAGAAGTACCAATACTTGTCATTTGAGTTGTTAAAGCTGTTGCGATTTCTTCCATAATCAATTACTCCTTTCAAATCTTTTTAAATATTTTCATAATTCCAGAAATGCCCAGTCCTATAAGTATAACCAATATACATATAAGTAGACCAACTGGAATAAATGACACAAATAAATGAATAACATCACCAAGGGGCAATTCTTTCACAGATTCAACAATATGTTCAACTGTTTCAATTGTTTCTGTTTCCAAATACTTCACCCCTTAATGCCTAAAGTATCTTGCAAGCACCAACGCAAGCACACCACCAAATATAAGGGCAACACCTGCCATCATTGGCACTAATACATTTTGTTGATTTCTTTGATATATCATCATTTTTTCGAGATTCGCGTTAATGCTTTCAAGGTCATCCACAACAATCTCCATACTGCTTTTTGTTTCAAGGTATAAACCATCTGTTTCACTTTCTTCCTCTGTTTCATGAAGTTTTTCCTGATATTCCTGTATAGTTACAAGCTGTTCTTCTATGGCTGTCATTGTGTCATACAATGATTTCTGACCGTCCTCTGAAAGGTTTGTCGATAAAAACAATTGCAGATCATTCATACGTTCATACAATTCTGTTAAATCAACAGCTTCATCACCAGAGGTTTGCAATAATGCTAATTGCTCTTGTACCTTAACAAGGTCTTCATGCAATTGTTGGATGTCCTCTTTATATTCCGGTAATTTAGTTTCGGATGTTTCCGCTTCCAATAATTCAACGTCTTCATCCATAATTATTTACGCTCAACAGGAATAAAATTAACATCCTGAACATACTGTAAATTTTCAACTTTCATCACAGGCTTACCGTCTGAGCCTATAACCATTGCAAAATCTGCTTCATAGATTGCCGGGGCTTTGACGATTGCCGCACGCTTTACATAGTCAATACTACATTTTGCACGCTGATAGCCAACTGAGCCTTTATCACCGACTATCGCTTTTAACGCTTCACCATGTTCACCATAAAAATAATAATTTAATGTACAGCCTGTAACCTGTCTGCCATCTTCACCTTTAATATCATATTCTGTTGCATACATTAATAAAATTTTTGACTTCATTCTTAAATCCTCTACTTTCTTCTATTCTCTATTTTTATAACCGCCGTTCTTGTACATTAGTTGCCGCGCCTACCTTCCAACCTTGCCTCGCGGTCAAGTCTTTGAATCGTCTTTAGTGTAAAAAGATTACACCGAAGGAGAAGGGACGGCATAGGCTACACCACTATCATTCCACTACACAACTATGCCGTGTTATGAAATTGTGTAGCCGTTTGCCCAATGCTCTCAAACTTTTCACTATCAAGCTTTGTTTTTCTTCCTGTATCATGCTATAAGTCCACTGTATGTCGGCTATCGCCGCATCTAGTGATTTATTAAGTGCCGATTCATCCTGAATCTGCACCGCCGGGGAATGTCTGAGATAATACAATAGCATTCGTTTAATAAATTCATCATCCATTACTATCCCTCATATCTACATCTGCAACTGTTAAACACTAATTTGCGTTCTACAGTTTTATTATATCGTTCATCTTCTTGGTAAATCTCATATGTTAAACCATCTGACATTACAGCCAATACATACACTAACGCGCCATAATATTCCACAAACTGAGCATTAAATTTACCATTACAATAAACCATGTACCTAAACATTTTTTGCACCTTCTTTCTGAAACTTGTACCGTATAAGAGCGATACATTTTTCTATACAACAACCTTAAAAAGTGATATTATGAAAGTAAAAAATATATGTGAAAAGGTATCACTTTTATAGTTTGATTATATTACGCAAATGCGTAGTTGTCAATATATTTTTACGCGTTTGCGTATAATTTTAAGGAGATTATTATGACTATTAATCAACGTATCTTTAAATTGTTAGAAGAAAGAAACCTTAAATCATCAGATTTAGCTAGTTGTTTAAATATTCGAGATTCGACCGTTTGCACATGGAAAAGCCGCGGAACAAATCCGCCTTCCGACTATTTGTTACGCATTTGCGAATTTTTGAATGTTTCTGCAAATTATTTATTATCAGGAGAGGAGGTCACACCAAAACTCAGCCCTAACGAATCTGAACTTCTGGAACTATTTAATCAACTTCCAGAACGTGAACAGCTTAAAGTTATTGGAATAGTTGAGGAAAAAGTTAAAAATCTTACACCGGAATCAATGCCGGGTAAGTCATCAACTTCAAAAGTTGGATGAGGAAATACAAAGATATACGAGGGAGTACAAGAAAGTAATGGGAATGGAATTTTTAAAGTATGCCATTATTATCACTGTTGTTGTCGTAGGTATTGCGGCATATTTAGAGAACAATAAATTTAAAACATCCAGTTATGGAAAGCAAAGCAAATCCACCTTCTGGAAAGTTATCAATGACAAAGGAACTCATGGCGAATATCGAATGTCGCAAGTTCTTGATACCACACCATTTGAAAAGAAGCTTATTTATAATGTTTATCTTCCAAAGAAGAAAGAAGGCGAAACCACCGAAGTTGATATTATAATGATTAGTTCTAAAGGTATTTACGTTATTGAAAATAAAAACTATGCAGGTTGGATTTTTGGAAATGAAAAAGACCAGAAATGGTGTGAAACACTGAAAGGCAAAAAATACTTTTTTTACAATCCGATAAAACAAAACAATACCCACATTAAATATCTTGAAAATCTATTACAAATCGGAAATGAGAAATACACTTCATTAATTACATTCAATCTCGCCGCAGACTTAAAGAAAGTCACTGTCAAAAGTGAAAACATCCATGTTATTGCCTATAATAATCTTTCTGCTTTTCTTGAGAAAGAAAAAGCCAGACCTGACTGTCTGACATCCGAAGAAATTAATAAGATTTATGACACATTGTTACCATTAACACAGGTGACAGAAGAACAGAAACAAGAACATATTAAAACTATCCAGGACAAATACAAAAAATAAGATTTTCTCTTAATCAGGGTGTCCAGGGTTCGAGCCCCTGGAGGCGCACACAAAGGCACTGTTTTTGCAGACTTAGGAGCTGCGGGGGCGGTGCTTTTTTCATGTGTTGGGGCGGATCAGCGCGAACGTTTGAAAAAGGTGTCACTTTTTGTCGAGCAATAATAATTGATTTTCTTCTATTTGCGCTATAAAATGTCATTATCAATTGATTTCAGCGCGCGGTTATTGATAACATTTTATGTTTTAGAATTACAGGAATAGCATTCGCTACGGAGTAATTTGTAACATCGAGTTCGGGGAAATATCTATTAACCCTGATAGCATCTTATTTTAGGAGAAATTATGAATATAGATTCTACATATGCATCTTTATCTAACACGCCACCAAAGCAAAACCCGCCTGACAGTCCAGCTTCATTTTCAGCATCCATTGAACAGCTCTCAGGTCCATTAAAATACACACTAAAAAACGATTATCTTTTCAAAGCTACTTTTCAAAAAAATCAACACGTCCTTCATGGTTTTCTGTCAAGCCTCTTAAATATCCCCATTACAGATATCACCCATACTCATATCGAAAATCCCATTCAGATTGGAGCCGATATCACAAACAAAGATATGATTCTTGATCTACTTGTCACCCTCAACCATGAACGTCGAATTAATATTGAACTTCAGATATTACATCAATCCTTTTGGCCTGAACGTTCTCTCGGTTATGCATGTAAGACATTTACAAACCAACTTAAAAAGGGACAAAATTATGACACTTTGATGCAAACAATACATATTGCCATTATTGACTTCCCACTCTTTCCAGATGAGCAGATTTTCTACTCTCAGAACTTTTTTACAGATACAATAACCCGGCGAATTTATAGTGACAAACTCGGTATCTATGTGCTATGCTTAAAACATATAGAACATGCAACCCAGGCAGATTATGACAGCGGCCTGTATCAATGGGCAAAGCTTTTTTCTGCCACCACATGGGAGGAATTGAAGATGATTGCACAAAATAATACAACTATAAGTGATGCCGTTTGTACCATTCAGGAACTTACTGCCGATGAACGTGTCCGCCTGCAATGTGAAGCCCGTGAGCGTTATGAACGTGATTGGAACTCTGAGATGTCCGCCATGCATAAAAAAGGATTACAGGAGGGTATTCAACAAGAACGCGAGCGAAACCGCCTGGAACAACAGAAAAATTTAGAATTAATTAAAGCAAAAGATTCGGAATTAAAAGAACGAGATTCTCAATTGAAAATTCAGAATTCTCAGCTAAAAGCCAAAGAATCCCAACTGGAAACCATGAACTCTGAAATGCAAAGTTTAAAAGCTGAACTTGAGGCTTTAAAAACACAGTTGTCCTCATATAATCTAAAATAATTTGATATTTCATGATACACTGTTTAAAACATCTGTATCAACTTTTCAAAATATACTTCAGAAATTAAAGGAGGCTATCATGATATGAAGCAAATTACATTAGGAAAAACAGGTATTCAAACACCCCAAAATGCATTTGGTGCATTGCCTGTACAGCGAGTATCTATGGAACAGGCTGTCAAAATCTTACAGCGTGCTTATGAAGGCGGTATGACATTTTTTGACACAGCAAGAGCATACAGCAACAGTGAAGAAAAACTTGGCCAGGCCTTTTCAGGTATGCGTGATAAAATTTACATTGCAACAAAAACAGCGGCAACAAATCCTGATGATTTCTGGCGTCAGTTAGAACAATCGCTGACATTATTAAAAACCGATTATGTAGATCTCTATCAATTCCACTGTGTCGGACAATGTTATCGTCCGGATGATGGCACAGGTATGTATGAATGCATGTTAAAAGCCAAAGAACAAGGCATGATTCGCCATATTGGTGTTACCGCCCACAAAATCGGTATTGCTCAGGAATGTGTTGCCTCAGGTCTGTATGAAACACTGCAATTTCCATTCAGTTATTTATCCTCAAATCAGGAAATTGATCTGGTGAAAGCCTGTTCCGAGCAGGACATGGGATTCATCGCCATGAAAGGGCTTGCTGGCGGCTTGATTCATAACTCCAAAGCTGCTATGGCTTATATGACACAATTCGACAATGTCCTTCCGATTTGGGGTATTCAAAAAGAAACTGAACTTGAAGAATGGCTTTCATATATGGATAATACCCCAGAGATGGACACTGAGATTTCTGCTTATATTGAAAATGAAAAGCAGGAATTAACTGGTGATTTTTGTCGTGGCTGCGGCTATTGCATGCCATGTCCTGCAGGTATCACAATCAATCAGTGCGCACGTATGTCCCTGATGCTTCGCCGTGCCCCAAGTGCAGACTGGTTATCTGAAAAATGGCAGGAAGAAATGAAAAAAATTGAGAACTGCCTTGAATGTGGCAAATGCCGAAGCAAATGTCCATATGAATTGAACACACCAGAACTTTTAAAGAAAAACTATGAGGATTATAAGAAAGTTCTCGCCGGTGAGGTATCTGTTGACTAATCCCCAGACTAACATATCTATAATACTCAAAAGAGCTGTGTACCGCCATTTATATCGACTATATACATAGCTCTTAATTTTTTAGATTTTATTAATTATTTTTACACAAATTGCCTTTTTTACACTTATATCCTTAGGAGAATTTATGAATACAGATTCCACATATGTAGCTTTATCTAATACTCCACCAAAGCGAACTCCACCTGATAATTCCGCTTTATTTACAACCTCCATTGAACAGCTTTCAGGTCCACTAAAATACACTCTTAAAAATGATTATCTTTTCAAAGCCACTTTTCAAAAAAATCAACACGTTCTTCATGGTTTTCTGTCAAGCCTCTTACATATCCCCATTACTGATATCACAGATACGCATATCGAAAATCCTATTCAGATCGGGGCTGATATTACAAACAAAGATATGATTCTTGACCTGCTTGTCACACTCAACCATGAACGACAAATTAATATTGAACTTCAGGTATTACACCAATCCTTCTGGCCTGAACGTTCACTTGGTTATGCCTGCCGTACCTTTACAAATCAGCTTAAAAAGGGCAAAAATTATGACACTTTGATGCAAACAATACATATTGCCATTATTGACTTCCCACTCTTTCCAGATGAGCAGATTTTCTACTCTCAGAACTTTTTTACAGATACAATAACCCGGCGAATTTATAGTGACAAACTCGGTATCTATGTGCTATGCTTAAAACATATAGAACATGCAACCCAGGCAGATTATGACAGCGGCCTGTATCAATGGGCAAAGCTTTTTTCTGCCACCACATGGGAGGAATTGAAGATGATTGCACAAAATAATACAACTATAAGTGATGCCGTTTGTACCATTCAGGAACTTACTGCCGATGAACGTGTCCGCCTGCAATGTGAAGCCCGTGAGCGTTATGAACGTGATTGGAACTCTGAGATGTCCGCCATGCATAAAAAAGGATTACAGGAGGGTATTCAACAAGAACGTGAACGAAACCGCCTGGAACAACAGAAAAATTTAGATTTAATTAAGGCGAAAAATTCTGAATTAGAAACAAAAGCAGCTCAGATAGAAGCTCTATCTTCTGAATTGGAACGTCTAAAAGCTGAACTCGCAACATTAAAGGCCTGATTCTGCAAGAACAGAGCTACATTCACAACATATTTTTACATGTAGCTCTGTTCTGATATTTTTAACTATAAATTTTCCAAGCATCTAATGTTGCATATCGCATCCATTGATAATTTTGAGCAATCCACTTCTGTTCCTCTTTATGTAAATCAAGCATTGTCCGCCCTTTGTGATAGCAAACACAACCTGTAGCATCAGGCAAGAATAAACCTGTATTAAAAAAAGCAACTCCCCTTTTATCATTTCCCATTCCACCAATAATTCTGATAATCCCCATTCTCAAATTTTTACTATAAAAATATTATAGCACAGATATTTTTTCATTTTGCGCGGGAAAAGGGTTATTTTTTTACAAGTAAAAAATCAATCTGCTCTGTATATATCCCACATTACCATCGATGCGACCACACATCAAAAAAAGCCCCTCCACCCATTTTTTCATTCGGGTGGAAGGGCTATGTTTTATGTCATTGTCTTAATCTTGCTGAATTTTTAATGTCATTGTCTTAATTTTACTGAATCTTTAATGTCATTGTTTCTGAATAGATTTCATCGTAAGTATCAGAATCTTTAACACTGACTGTCATTTCGAGTTCTTCAATACCTTCGATACTGTTTTCCTCAAAATCTTCTTTTGACCATGTCATCTGGGAGTATGCACTGTGATTTCCACCAACTTCGCAGCCCCAGTATGGTTCCATCATAATTCCATTAACAGATACACTATTTGCAGTTACATAGATTGCTTTATCTGTTTTATTTGTGATGTAATATTCTACATATTCTCCGTAATAGTCATCATTAAAAATACCTGTACAGATAATTTTCACATCGTCTGTATCAACAATGATCTCATCTGTTTCACCTGCTGGTCTTTCATAAACAGCAGCTTTGTCTTCGCCATAAGGATAAACGTGTACAACTTCGTCTTTGAAAATATCATCATATGCTTCATCGTATGCGCCAAAATTCAATTCAAAATCTGAAAAATCTTCTCTATTTAAACCTTCCAGATCAGAACTATACCATTCGATAGCTACATTGGCTTTCTTACCTGCAGCAACATCTGCAGATTCATATGGATTAATTTCAAGACCATTAATTGCTGCTGTGTATAATGATAATGTAAAGTTTGTATCAGACTTGTTTTCAATAGTGATTTTCATAACCATATCACCATATTCATCTTCAAGCTGAAGGCTGTTGACTGTCACTGTAGCCCATTCATTATCAATAACTGTCTGACCACCGAGGTCAATGACACCGCTTTGAGCGTCTGAATTGTCTTCACCGCCCTGGTCTGCATTATCTGCATTGTCAGCATTATCTGCACCATCTGTATCAGCAGCATCTGATTTGTCATTCTTTGCCACTGCACCTGTTGTTTCCTTTATGCTATTAAGGGCGTCTTTTAAATCTTTTGCTTTACCGCATGCAGGCATAGAAAAAATCATTAATCCGGCAAGCACTAATGCTATCAGTCGTTTTGTTTTCATAATATCTCTCCTCTCGCTCTACGATTACATTCTGTAATCCCCTGAACTTATTAAATTATATGTATTTTAAATATACCATATAGTAAACCAAAAATCACTACTTTATTATAATATTTGCAAAATATTACATTATTTCTATCTGCCTCCTGTTTTTTATAATGACTTCTCCTTCCATTTTTTGAATGGCACATCACTGACCGTTTACTATATAAATATTATATGCTATTCTCCGACTGCAACGCCCTACCCTATCGTGGAGTTTTTCACTTCTATTTGACATCTTATGAAAAGAATAACGCAATTTTGTACTGTATCGTTTTTCAAATTTCCGCTATCTCTGACCAGTTATATATTGAAGTTCTTCTGAAAAAATGTTATTATCAACCTGCTGTGATTTACTTAAACTCACAACAGCAAAGTATCATTCACCGATATATGCGGTATAAAATAATACTTGAAATACAACAATTTATGATTAATTAAATCCACTTGGAGGTTCTTATGCGTTTAAGAAATGTAAAAGGTTCCCGCGAAACGATTGCGGCTCATGATAAAGTTATTGAAATTGGTACAGAATATAAGGGTAAATGGCATGAATTATTTGGAAATGACAACCCGATTCACATCGAAGTTGGTATGGGTAAAGGTCAGTTTATTATGACACTTGCCAAAATGCACCCGGAAATTAATTATATCGGCATTGAAAAATATTCAAGCGTGCTTGTGCGTGCCCTTGAAAAATGCAGTGACTACGAAGGCAACAATATTCTTTTTATCCGTATGGATGCCGAAGTCATTGCCGATGTATTTGATAAGGACGAAATTGACCAGATTTATCTGAATTTCTCAGACCCATGGCCAAAGGACCGGCATGCAAAGCGCCGTCTGACTTCCAAAGAATTCTGGGCACGATATAACTGTTTCTTAAAACCTGAAGGCCGCGTGATTTTCAAAACAGATAATCGTCCATTGTTTGATTTCTCTCTGGAACAGGTAGAGGAAGCCGGCTGGATACTGGACAATTACACATTTGACCTGCACCACAGCGAATATGTGGAGGGCAATGTTATGACCGAATATGAAGAAAAATTTACTGCCAAAGGCAATCCTATCTGCCGACTTGTAGCACACAGAGATGTTTCCAAATAATTCTATTTCGATATTAAATGATGTTAGGGTCAAAAGATATTTTGCCCCTAACTTGATGCCACGAATTACTCCGTAGCTAACGCTACTCCCGTAATTCTGAAACATTCAAAATCTGCTCATTTTCCATGATGCGGCTTATCCGGCTTGCACAGAGGAATTTTGCCAAGGTCTTTTTCAAGACCTTTCATGCATTTGCACCAGCGCTCTAATTTTTTACGCAGAAAAACATGGTCGTACAGTACCATTGTCAATTTATGTTTGCAAAAACATTTCATAAAAGAAACGCCTCAATTCCTGAATTTGCATCATACTTTATGATATGCTCAGGATTTGAAGGCGTTCTTTATTTTACGATTTCGAGTCTGGATTTTGGAACTAGTATCTGCACAGCATCCGGCACACACTCAATATGTACCGGCAATGGTCCAAAACGTTCTTTATCAAAATCAAGATTGAATATTCTGTCATCTTCTTTTTCAATGTCTACAGCTTTTGTTCTGAAATATTTGATACCCGGATGGTCTATCGTCTTTCCCTGACGCAGCTTAAATAATACGCCTGGTGATTTCAGCAAGTCCATCGTATCCAGCGCAAGCACATCCAGATAACCGTCTGTCAGCGTCTGTATTGGATTTTTTGAACTGCCGCCAGCCATACTTCCGGCATTCCTGATTACAAGCACAGAAGTATCCATACTTCCGGTAAATTCCTTAGCTGTAAACTTTAACCGTGCCTTTGAGGTCATATTTTTGCCCGACACACTTCTGGCACTCTGCAAAGCATACGCAAGCTTTCCGAGAACAGCTTTACTTCGCATTGATGTATCAAATGCAGAATTTATCCCAAGTCCTGCCCCGGCAGAATTAATAAAATAACGGTCATTAACTTTTCCTGCATCCATCTTAATCGTTTCAAAGCTTTTAATCATACGGCAAAATGACTGCTTACTACCACCCAGTCCTAAAAAATTGGCAAAATCATTTGCCGTACCACCCGGAATAATCGCTACAGGAGTATGATTTTCACCTGTAATCACACCATTGACAACATCATGAACCGTGCCATCGCCGCCAACCGCTGTCACAAAATCATATTCTCCCTCAATCATCTTCTGGGCTTCTTTTAAAGCATCTTCTGCTTTATTTGTATAAATTACATCCACATGATTCACTATCTGATTCATCATCAGACAGCCAATCACACTCTCTGTATAATTCAGTATCTCTTTATCCGACGCAGCCTCATTAATAATAAACTTCGCCCTTTTCATATTACTCTTCGTTTCCTTTGTGTCGTTTTTCCCTGCGCTTTTCAAGCACATCCTTTTTAATCTGACGGATATTCTGTGCAGTCACCTCATCGACAATTCTCAACGTCTTAACTGCAATATAATGACCGTCATCCATGCGCTTGAATTTGATTTTACCGCGGATCCAGCCATGCTCAGGGCATAATGCCAGACAATAATAGTTCTTTGTCTTGGATACAAACCAACGGATCTTTTTTGGCGCCGGACATCCACAAACATAACAGCGTGTACTGCGTACCTCGCGATTTTCAAACGCTGCTTCCTTTGTGGCATATCCACGGGAAATGTATTTATAATAATTCTCGTATGTCAGATGAATTTCTTCTTTTTTGTTCTGCGGATACTGATAATAATCCATCGTAAAATTATCCAGACATTTTTGTCTGTCCATCGCTGCAAATACTGCTGCGGTATATCTGGCATCTGCCAGTGCCCGATGAAAATCTCCCAGATTTGAAATATCAAAATATGCTGCTGCTACATCCAATGCACTGTTTGTCTGTATATCACTGTAAAAAAGTCTGAAAATCTTCTGCGCATTAATATAATGAAATGGGCCTGGAAGCAAATCCAGCACATGATGATAAGAGAGATTTCTCTGAAACTCTGTCATGTCTGTATTGCCCCAGGTCACAAACATAAAATCGTCGCCGCACCATAACAGGAAATCCAATGCTGCATCCGCAAAAGGAATGCCTGTTTTAAGCATCTCCTCGGAAATACCTGTAAGCTCTTTGGTCTTATAATGGAGTTTTTTGTAAACTCCGGGCTTGATAAACTGGCTGTAGCTGTCGCATATCTGTAATGATGCATCCAGTTTGACCGCACCGATTTCTATAATTTCAAAGGGCATCCTGCTCTCCGAAGCACCCTTAATCATACTTTGATTCCATTCGAAATCCACGACTACATAATTCATGAAATAAACAACACCTTACAATTTAGAATAGCCGTAACTGTTCACAATCGCCTCGATTTTCTCGTGATTACGGCAATACGGACAATCCGCATGTGAATATGTATGGTATTCAGGCACATCCTCGGCTGTAAATATCGTCTGAATCTTCATGCCGTGAGATTCTTTTGCTGCACTGAAAATAGCCGCAATACCACATACCTGTCCTTTGTAATATTCAATACACTCAACAGCTCTGTCAATCGTCTTACCTGTTGTCGCTGAAGCAACGAGCAGAAGTACCTGCTGATTTGCAATCATTCGCTGTGTATTGTCCCTGAAAATCATCTGCCCCATCTGATTAAATTCAGGTGTAACTACAGAAATATTCTTTCCTGTATTCATGGAATATACCGATGTATCTGCCAGAACTTCTGCCATAAATGCACCAATAACCTCTGTGCCGTCCATGCAGATAATCGTATCTACAGAAGTATTTGACACATATCTGGATGCCAGCTCTTTCGCAGTTTCACGCGCGTTATTATGACGGCATTTAACTGTAGACATATCAATATACATATTGATATGCGAATGGCTCGTTGCAAAATGACCTTCCATAATTTTGATTCTGGCTTTCGGATTGCTTTTTGATCTTAAATCTCTTAATCTCTGTTCCATATCCCATACCCCCATAAGATTTTTTAGCAACCTTATTTTACCACACTCCATTATAAATGTACAGTTTTTATAAATGCCGACGCAAAGCGTTTACCGTACAGTTGCATATTTTCTTTTAATATTCAATACCAGAGCAACAATGCCCCAGAACATCATAAGAATCACAACACCTGCCTTTTTCATAAAAATTCCCCCTTCGTTTATAAAAAGATTTTTATTTTGTTTTCTTTTTGTGAATTAACAGTATCGCTGCAGCAATAACTGCACATCCACTGACACAAAGGATACTGATCCATAAAACAGGATTCATTTCATCACCTGTTTTTGGTGAACCAGAAGTCAGATTACCATTCAGAGTATACGTATTTTCGAAAGTCATTTTATTTACAATATTCTTCTGATCGATCGTATACCATATGCCATCTTTTGTCTTCTCTGTCTTTATTGCATAAATTTGTAAACTGGTTGTATTTGTATTCAAATCAGTTTTTGGCATAATACCCCATACTGCATCCGAATATGTCCAGTTTTTAGTATTACCCTTAACTTCTCGTACGAAGAAACCTTCACATATAAGTTCGTATACTTGTGATGCCGGTCCGCTGATAACCATCTTTCCGTCATATGAACCTTTACCATTTGTCTTAATCTGTGCCGTATAAGTAACATCTTTATATTTGATTTCGTTGCTATTTCCAATATTAAAGATTTCAAATTTGAATGTTTCCTCACCCGGTGCTATATTGCCATTCTGTTTAACTGTTTTGGTAAATGGTATTTCATAATTTATAACAGGATCATCAACTTCTTCAGGCTTGTTAAGTGTGTATACATTCTCAAAAGTCATCTGCGCTACAGGCTGTTCCTGATCTATCATATAACGCACACTATCACCAGATTGTTCTTTCTTTGTTGCGTATATCTGGAAACCATTTTTTTCAGCATCCAAAGCGCCCACAGGCATTACACTCCACACCGCATCCGAGTATGTCCAGTTTTGCGTTGTTCCTTTAACTTCTCGTACAAAAAAGCCTTCGCATACAAATTCTCTCACCTGTGATGACGGTCCGCTGATAACAAGTTTTCCGTCATATGTTCCTTTGCCATTTGTCTTGACAGATGCTGTATATGTAACATCCTTATAATTATTTTCATTACCGTTGCCAATATCAAAAATTTCAAACTTGAAAATCTCTTCGCCCGGTGCTACATTACCATCTTGTTTAACTGTTTTGGTAAACGGTATTTCATAAGTCACAAGAGGATCTTCCGGTTTATTAAGTGTAAATACATTTTCAAAGGTCATCCGCTCTACAGGATGTTCATGATCCACACTATAATACACTCCGTTGTCCGACTGTTCTGCTTTCGTCGCATAAATCTGTAATTTACTTTCGCTTGTATCCGTAGAAATGTCAGGCATCACACTCCATACAACATCCGAATACGTCCAGTTTTCAATCGTTGACTTAACCTCTCGTACAAAAAAGCCTTCACACACAAATTCTCTGACTTGTGAAACCGGTCCACTGATCACAAGTTCTCCATCATATGCTCCTTTACCGTTTGTCTTAATATCTGCCGTATAAGTAACATCTTTATAGCTGTTTTCATTACCATTTCCGATATCAAAAATTTCAAATTTAAATGTTTCTTCGCCCGGCGCGATATCTCCGGCCTGTTTAACTGTCTTTGTAAAAGGTATTTTATAAGTTTCCACACGTTCATCTGTGATAAAGTGCACATTTTTATATAAGTTCAAATGATTATGCCCATCTGCTTGCTGCAAAAGATTAATTTTCGTACCTTCAGAATCTACAGCCATTGCATAACTCAACGTATACACTGAATCAATCACAGGTGCCGGGTCAATTGCCGGAATATTTTCTACATTTGTATTTTTTGCATCAATTTCCACTGCACCAACAGTAAAATCACCGTTACATCCGGAAGGAAACTGTCCATCAAGTATAACTTTGCTTCCACCTTCAATCCTTAAATCACCTCTGGCCCAGATTGCTGAATCTGCTGTTGATATTGACTGAATATCACCATTATGTATCTTTAAATTTCCTCCTGCAAATAAACCAGGATAATAACTCTTTGCTGTCACTTTTGAATCATTAATCGTAATATTACCTGAATTAATAAATGCAGCATTACAATTTTCTGCTGTTGATGTAAGCTCTACATCACAGTTATTCTCAATATACAGCTCATATGCATCAACACCCGCATATAATCCTGAAGATTTTAGCTTCGTATTGTTTAAATGTACCTTTTTGTCACTGCCAATACCTAAACCTTCAGGCGCTAAGATTGTCATTTCAATATTTTTAATGGTTACATTGCCCATGGCAGAAATTCCGTCATGTGTACTTCCGCCGACATTGATTGATAAATTTCCGGTTCCGTCAAACTCAATATCACCGGCAACACCAATACCGCCATCATCAGATAATGTGATTGAATTATTACCATTCAATGTAATTGTCAACTTCAGATTTTCACTTGAATAAATACCATATCCGGATTTAACTTGCGTAATCACAGCACTGCTTAATGTAATGTTTCCTGTCGCAGGATCATACACTGCAGTCCCGCCGCCGCAATTTATAGTGAGTTTGTCGCTCGTAAATTCCTCACCATTCACCCAGATTTTGTATTCAACGGCCGAAGCAGGTGCCGGCATATCTTCTACGGACATCTCTGCAAAATCTTCCTCAGCTTCCATTTCAGTCGTTGCCACTGGTTCTTCATCAAATTCATCTGCAAATGTATAAGCAGGCATCAAACCTATGATCATTACAATACAAAACAAAATACTTAATAACCGTTTCTTCATAATCGACATCTCCTTTCCGCTCTTTTCCGACAATTTTATGTATAAACGCATCCTCCTTTCATCATGTCGGAGTACACCTATGTTATAATTTTATTATACAAGAGCCTTCAATCAATGTCACTGTACGAAGGTACAGTCTTTTATTCTTCCAGGTTTACAACAAGCTTACTTTCGATTGCCGCAGCGATCAACTGCTGCTTTGAATGAAAGCCGCATTTTACCATCATCTGTTTCATATGATATTTCACTGTACGCTCTTCAATAAATAATTTTTTCCCAATAGCAGCATACGCATATCCACGGATATAAAGACGTAAAATATTTTTTTGCATATCAGAAAGTTCATCCGACCATGCCTCCCCAATTTTCACATTTGGAGAACGATCCGGGAAAAAGTGCTTTCCTTCCATAGTCTGTTGTATGACATCCATAATCTCATTTTTTGTATGATCTTTATACCACAGACTTTCCACACCAATTTGTCGTGCTTTATCAAGAATTTCCTGGGCAATAAGCGATGTCACTATAATAATTTTAATATGCGGTTGTTGCCGTTTAATTTTTTCTGCGGCAATCAATCCCGAATGACCATGCTTTGTCTGTACGTTCATCAAAATCAAATCAACACGGTGATTTCCACAATATCGAGGTGCGCACTCTGCATCTTCCAAAATATCAGTCAATATATAATTATCGTTCTTATCTAACATCGCTTCAAAAAAACCGGCATCTATTTTATTATCTTCAACAAGCAATATATAAATATGCATATCGCAGCCTCCCCCCATGTTAATATATATCTATAAAATACCATATACCGGCAAATAAGGTCAAATTTTTATGTCGAAATACTGCGATTTTTCAGGATTTTTGTAGCAAAAACATGAAACTTTTATATTAAAGTTTCGTTGAGCTTTGACGCTTGTTGTGCTATGATAAATACGATTACATTATTATTTTTTGATCATACGTTAAACAAGTTTTCTGGCAAATAATAAAAGGAGTTATTATGCGTCAAAAATTTTTCATACACCACTTTTTGATTTATATAAGCGTTATGCTTTTAATATTAATTGGCTGTTGTTCCTGCAATCATACAAGTGCCAGCCATGCTTCAAATACAGGAAAGCAAAACTTAAACGCCTCAGACAAAGAAGGGGGCACACGTGATAATACACCATATGTACTTACACCTGAAGCTTCAGGCAAAACTGTCTACGAAAATGAGTTTGCTGTCATTGATGCCTCTCACTCCGATCAGGGTTATGTGATGATTCATTATCTTGGAACCTGTGAGAAAGTCAAGGTTCAGCTGATTGGTTCTAACGAAGAACCCTATACGTATCTTTTAAATCAATCTTGTGAATGGAATACGTTTCCTTTCAGTATGGGCAGTGATAACTATACTGTAAGAATCCTTGAAAATGTTGGAGGCGATTCCTATGCGATTGCTCTGACACAGGAGATTACAGTATCCCTTGAAAATGATTTCCTGCCGTTTTTATATCCTAATCAATACGTTAATTTTTCTGCTGACTCACAAGCAGTTTCTATGGCGCAGGAGCTTTCTTCCGGTGCGGATACAGATTTGGACGTTGTCAGCAACATCTATCATTATATTATTCAAAATATAAGTTATGATACCAAAAAGGCTGAAACCGTCACTTATGGATATACACCGGATATTGATGATACGCTGGCAACAGGCAAAGGTATTTGTTTTGACTATGCCGCTTTAATGACTGCTATGCTTCGTACACAGCATATCCCAACCCGACTCGAGGTCGGTTATTCCGGAGAGGCTTATCATGCCTGGATCAGTACTTATATCAAGGATATTGGTTGGATTGATAATATTATTGAATTTGATGGCAATGAGTGGAAACTTATGGATCCGACACTTGCCGCAGAAAATTCCGAAGAAGCTGCTGAAAAATATATTGGTGACGGCAGTAACTATACAGTTAAATATTATTATTGATTCAGGGTACGCTTCAAAACCTATACATTATATGTATACAGGTTTTGAATAACACTTTTTTGAAAGGAGCCACTATGAACATATTACCACTTTCCAATTCGGAAACCTCTGCATTTTGCTCGCAGATTGCCATGATTTTAAAATCCGGTATTTCCTCCACCGAGGGCATTGCCATTATGCTTGAGGATACCGACAAAAATGACGAAAAGCAATTACTGACAACCATTTATGATACACTGACTCAAACCGGAAGCCTGCACGAAGCACTTCAGGAAACACACGCATTTCCTGCCTATATGCTTTCTATGGTGGATATTGGTGAACGCACCGGACGTCTGGATGAAGTCATGGGTTCACTTGCAGATTATTACGAAAAAGAAGCCGGTCTTGCGCAGACAATAAAAAATGCAATTACTTATCCCTGCATCATGATTTTTATGATGCTTGCAGTGATTCTGATTTTAATTACAAAGGTCATGCCGGTGTTTGAACAGGTCTTTTTGCAGCTTGGTACACGCATGAGTGGGCCTTCAAGGGTTATTTTAAACATTGGTACATTTTTAAATACCCACAGCATCGTATTAATCATTATTATTGTGGTTTTGATTGCTACAGCGATTGTTCTGATTAAAACAAAAATCGGTCAGAATTTTATCAGCAAACCGGCTGCCCGTTTTGGCGGCAGCAAAAATTTATCCGAAAAAATATCTGCCTATCGTTTTGCAGGCGGCATGGCACTCACACTCAGCAGTGGTCTGACCCCAGAAGAATGTTTAAATCTTGCATCTTCACTGATTGATGACGGTGCTTATAAAGATAAAATCAAAACATGCCAGCAAGCTGTTGAAAAAGGTGAAGACCTCTATCAGAGTCTGCTTACCTGCGGCGTATTTTCCGGGGTTTATACGCGTATGGCTGCCATTGCTGCACGTACAGGTATGATGGAAGAAATGATGCTTAAAATTGCCGCACATTTTGAAGAAGAAATCGACCAGAAGATTTCACGTATTTTAGCAATTATTGAACCGACTCTGGTCATTATTCTTTCTGTGATTGTCGGTATTATTCTGTTGTCTGTGATGCTTCCGCTGATGAGCATCATGTCTACACTTTAAAGTCAGGTGATATTTATGAAACATCGATTTGAAACAGGTGAAAAAGCTCATACCTCCCGCAATCTGATTCTTTCAGCGATTATATGTATCGCTATTATTGCGTTGTTTTATTTTGCAGTTTCTTCTGTATCCACCCAGACGGTCAGTGAAGAACGTGCTGCCCTGGAAACGGCTTTAAACCGCAGCATTACACATTGCTATGCAATTGAGGGTCGTTATCCTGAAAGTCTGGATTATATTAAAGAAAATTATGGACTGACATACAATGAATCACTTTTCTATGTCGTTTATCATCCGCTTGGGACCAACCTAATGCCGGATGTAACTATCATTGAACGGAAAGGAGAATCATCATGAATCAGCATTCCAGACAACATCATGTGATTGATGCTATCTTTCCGATTGCCGTATTTTTTGTTTTTACAGCATCACTGCTTATCGTCCTGCTGCTTGCCGCGCGCATCTACAGCAAAACGACCATTGATTCTGATAAACATTTTACGGACCGCACCGCCTTTGCTTATGTTATGGAAAAGGTGCGGCAAAATGATACTAATGGTGCACTTTCTGTTCAGACTATTGACGGTACTGATTGTCTTACGCTCACGGCTTCAACGGATATCGGTACAACCATCACTTACATTTATGTGAGTGATGGTGCGCTTCGTGAACTGCATGTCCGTGAAGGCATTGATGTATCTTTAACGGATGGATCCGAAATTTCAGAACTTGAGTCAATGTCAATTTCTGAAGTTTCGCCGAATCTCTATGAAATTCTTATGACAGACACCGACGGCACTTCCATGAAGCTGACGCTGGCAGAAAGGAGTGGCTCATGAAAAAAGTATCTTATACCCACAGCCGTTCCGGAATTTTTCTGATGGAGATTATCATTGCTATCCTGTTTTTCTCGATTGTCAGCGCCATTTGCTTAAATATATTTGTGCATACGCATAACTTGTCCAAATCCACCGCAGAGTTAAATTTTGCTGTGCGTGAAGCTGCAAATGCATCGGAAATCACCAAATCCGCCGATACCTTTGAAGACGCAGCGCAACGCCTTGAGGAGACAGGCGGGTATACCCGTGCAAATAATAATACAGATTGCAATGTTTTGGATGCTCTCGGATATGCTGATTTGAATGACGAAAATGTTTATATTGCTTTCTGGGATGACGAATATCAGATGTGTACACAGGCAGATGCTGCTTACTGTATTTTAGCTGCTGCTTCAAATGATAATGATGATTTGACTGCGGCATTTGCTGGTGTGGTGACTTGGGAAATTCACGTTGTATCATTGGCAAATGTAGCTTCTAACTCAGAATCGTATGATACTTCAGTGGCAATGCATGATGAAGTTTCTAATTCATCAACAAATAAGGCTTCATCTGCTGATACAAGGGCATCTGTAATATATGAATTAACATCGGAGGTGTACTATGCAGAATAAACACAAACCACCGATTACAAATATTGGCTCTGTTTCTCTGATTATGATATTTATTGTTTTGTGCATGGTGACGTTTGCTATCTTATCCCTGTCAGAATCGACGGGTGACTACAAATTTACAGAGAAACTGGCATCGCACACAACCGATTATTATACTGCTTCAAGTCAGGCTGAACGCGCGCTGGCCCAAATTGATGCATTGCTTCATGAGACGAGTGAGAATGCCACAGACTCAGAAACTTTATTTTACCAGAATGTCATCGAAGCAATAAACAATACTTCTATCAGTAGCATCAATGACCTGACTACAACATTTGATCATGATGAAGTTTTATATATTTCTTATGATGTCCCGGTTGGTGACAGTCAGAAATTATACGTCAGCCTTCGCGTAAATGCCCCTCAGACTTCACCAGTGGCTGCTTATACGATAACCGCCTGGCAGACGCTTCAGACAGATGAATGGAATGGCGATGATTCTATTCAGTTAATAAAATAAGTACAATCTATTGTATCAGCTAAATGAGGGCTTAACCCCTACAACTCATATATCAGGAGGAATGTTACTATGGATTTAAATGTCATAGATTTTTTGCAAAAAGCAGTCAGTTCCGGTGCATCTGATATGTTTATCATTGCCGGACTTCCTGCCAGCATGCGCATCAATGGAAATATTGTCCACTTAAATGATACAAAACTTTTGCCCGCCGACACAGAAAATATTATTCTTCAGATTTACAATTTAGCAGGTAACAGAAATATCGAAACATTAGAACTGACTGGTGATGATGATTTTTCATTTGCTGTTCCGGGACTTTCCCGTTTTCGTGTCAGTGCTTATAAACAGCGTGGTTCATTTTCAGTTGTTGTGCGTGTCATTACATTCGAACTGCCTGATCCAAAAGTTTTAGGTATTCCTGACTATATTATGGATTTTGCCAATTTTTCCAAAGGGCTTGTGTTGATTACAGGACCTGCGGGCAGTGGTAAATCGACCACACTTGCATGTTTAATTGACCATATTAACCACACCCAAAGCAAACATATCATCACACTGGAAGACCCGCTGGAATTTCTTCACAGACATGATAAAAGCATTGTCAGCCAGCGTGAAATCAATGTCGATACAGAAAGCTATGTTACGGCGCTTCGCGCCTGCCTGCGCCAGAGTCCGGATGTGATTTTGCTTGGTGAAATGCGCGATTATGAAACCATTCATGTGGCTATGACAGCCGCTGAAACCGGGCATTTGATTTTCTCCACATTGCATACAATTGGTGCAGCAAATACTATTGACCGTATCATTGATATTTTCCCACCAAATCAGCAGCGCCAGATTGCCGTTCAGTTATCGATGGTACTTCAAGCCGTTGTTACCCAGCAGCTTGTACCAACAGTTGATGACCGCATGGTGCCTGCATTTGAAATCATGACGGTGACACCTGCCATCCGAAATATGATTCGCGATAATAAGATTCCACAAATTGACGGTATTTTATATTCCTCCGCAAATCAGAATATGATTTCTCTGGATACAAGCCTTGTGAACCTGTATAAAAGCGGTCGTATATCAAAGGATACTGCACTGTCATATGCAACAAATCGGGAAATGATTCAGCGGCGGTTGTAAATTCAATCTCGCAGCAATACAGCAATTCGTATATATCAACGAATGTTAAAAGTATTATTAACACAAAAAAGGTTGGAAAATTTATCTATTATCAGATAATATTTGCCAACCTTTTTATATCTATAAATGTCCAATATACATCGCTATCCGTCCTTTAATATGAGACACATCCACTGCACCAAACATTCTGGAATCTTCAGAATTTTCCCGGTTATCACCGATTATAAACACCTGATTTTCCGGTACAACATACGGATAACTAATATCCGTACCTGTGCGAATCGTATCACCAATAGCCTGTTTTGTCTGAATCTCTTTCCCATTCACAAACAGTTTGCCTTCTTCTATCATCACAGTATCTCCGGCAACTGCTACGATTCGCTTGACAAAGATTTCATCGTTTGGGCGTTCTACCAAAACGACATCTCCCACTTCAAAATGTTTACCCAATCGGGAATAAATCACTGTATCACCATTATGTAATGTCGGATACATTGATGAACCGCTCACGGTTGTAAAACCCCAGCAAATATATAAAATCAAGCCAATTGCTGCCAGAACAGCAGCAATTTCCAATGCCAGATGAATCCATCCACGTCGTTTTATTTTTTTAGTCTTTTTTATGGTTACAGGATCGACATCCTGCAAGATTTTCTGTTTGATTTCATCCATTTCCATGAAAGAATGCACCTCTTACTTTTCGCTTTTTAATATGCCTGCAACAATATGGAATAATATTGCTGCCACAATGGCACAAACAGCCAGCACTTTTCCTGTATTCGTTGCCAGCGCAGACATAATCTGCCCCAAATACGGTACGGATAATTTTACCACACCAATAACATTATCATAGCTTACAGGCAGCATGTCCTCTGCTGCATTTGCATCACCTTTTGTAATAAATTCACCGGAAACTGTTTTATTTGTTACTACTCGGTGTGTGATAATTGAACCGGTATCAATGCTGCTATAATATGCTATGACCTCGTCTGTTTCTATTGTTTCAGGCGCTTTCTCATGAACCAACACAAGACTTCCAGTTGGAATCGCAGGTTCCATACTTCCGGTAATAACCGTATACACTTTATATCCCATGAGTTTTGGCACGGTCGCCGGAATGCATAAAAGAATGATTAATATTAATAAAATAGTTCCCAATATACTAAATACTGTTCCTGTTTTTTGCTTTGCAGATTTCTTTTTCTTCATCGTCGTTCCCCACTTAAAATGCTTAAATATACATTAAAGTTTATCTTTTCGTTTCATTAATATAACTATCATACCACACAAACCATATTTTTTAAAAGATTTTTCTAAAAACATTAAAAATACCACTGATTTTTCAATCAGTGGTATAGAAATAATTGCTGTATTTCTTAATTTGATTTGTCTGTAATCATTTTCTGAAATTCTTCTGGCTCCATACCTGCTTTCTCTGCAGCATCTGCTAAACTGATTAAACCAGACTCTGCCAACTCAATGAGTGTCGCTAAACGTCCTGCCAATTCACCATCCTGACGTCCTTTTTCTTCACTATGCTTCATCATGTTATCAATCGCTTCACACACATTGACCACCTCTGCTTTCTCCGGACTTTCCCCTTCCTGTAAAATCTACTATTTTTATGCTATGTATAACATCGCTTAATATGATGTCATTACCTATTATACCACAACCCACGCATCACGACAATCGAACAGATTTATTTTTTATTAAGATTATACTACAAGTTTTTGAAAAAATACCCCAACATAACAGAATACCACCAGCGTTCCCTCTGGTGGTATTCTTTAACATATATATCAGCAATTTTCAAGAATTACTTCTTAGCGCGTTTTCTGAGAAGCACAACGCCAAGGATGATTAATGCGATGACTGCTGCGCCTCCGGCACATGCACCTATAACGATAGGAAGTGCTGTACGGCTGCCTCCGACTGTACTGTCAGGAAGCTGTGTATTATCCAATGGCACCTTATCATCATCTAAGTCAACAATATCTCTCGGTGTATCATCATCCGGAGTAATGACTGTATTATCTGTATCTGATGCGCCATTATCTGTTGTCGTGTTATCGGTATTTGTACCGTTATCAGTAGTTGTACCGTTGTCTGTTGTTGTATTGGCATCATTGCCGGTACCGCCTGTTCCAGTGCCTGTACCTGTTCCAGTACCTGTACCTGTTCCTGTTCCTGTTCCTGTGCCTGTACCTGTCGTTGTGCCAGTACCAGTTGTTGTACCGGTACCAGTTGTTGTACCAGTGCCACCAGTTGTACCGCCGCCAGTTATTCCACCCTGGTTATTATCCGGGTTAGACGGTGTTGGTGTTGGCTGTTCAGGTGTTGGATTAGCCTGATATACGAACTGCAATGCATTCTGTGATGCATCTGCTGACAAAGTCTTTGTCAGGTTATATGCCTGTGGCTGATAACCTTCAATATAAAGATAAGCAACCACCGGTTTATCACCAACACTGCCGTAATATGTACGGCTCGGTCTTAATTCCTGACCCTGAGCATCCACATAGCTTACTGTGTAAGCCACCATATTGCCCTTATAACCATATGCCACAACGTAATCAGCATCTGATGTTACGAAGAAAGACATCGTATCTGCACCTTTGTATTCACTGTTGTTAACATCATCCTGACGGTTATCACGGCCACTCTTACGAACACCCATGACATAATATTTTTCATTGTCACCGGTCAGTGATACAGAACCTTCTGTCAATGTATCAAGTGTTACCTGGTCATTATAATGAAGATTACTGATAATAATCTTGTTGCCCTGACGGCTCATCGTTGCTGATTCACTGATGTAGCTCACATTCGGATTACCCAGCGTACCGAGATTACCGCCATCCAGCGTTACTGTAAATGTATATTCATCATCTGCTGCGAAAGCGCCCATCGCCATCTGACCTGCAGTCAATACCATGGCCATTGCAGCAAAAAGTCCTCGACGAAATCTTTTAAGACATTTCATACTACTTTCGACCTCCTCTTTGACTGCGTGCAGCGCGTTCATCATCGTCTTCACGTCGTCTTAATCTGAAAATCACAAGAATCACACATACGATACCGGAAACCATCGCTACGATTGAAAATACAAGAATCGGGAACTGATCACCGGTCTTTGGTCTGGATGTATAAGTTCTTGGTTTATCTGTTGACGTTGTTGGTGTCTTTGTTGTTTCAGGTGTTTTACTCTCTGAAGTTTCCGGTGTTGTCTGGTCTGCAATCTCCACTGCAAAATTCATCATTAAATCTGCCAGTGTATTCTGGTAAGCATTACCCTGAGTTTCACCATCCAATGTAACTTTTAATGTGATTGAACTTGTCTGTCCGCTCTTTAACGTTTCAAGGAAGAACCAATCTTCCAGAGAATTTGTTGCCTGATTCAAACCCTGTTTGTTATCAACAGTTGTTTCACCACCGACAGTGTCACTGTCGAATAATGTCGTCTGCTTGCCCGAAGCATCTGTATAATATAACAGATAGCTGTAAGCACCACCCATGGCCTGAACATTTTTTGTATCCTCAAGGCTGTTTAAAACCTCATTTGTCATATACCAGTTTGTAGATTCATTATAACGATTCTCAAGCTTTAAACTGATTGTCACTGAATCCCCAGGCTGCAGTTGATAAATCGCATCGTCGAACTCATTTTTACCAAATGTGCTAACCATCTTTTTATCTTCGCTGAAATAAACACTCCAGTTATCACCGCCCGTGAAATCTTCTGCAAAAGCAGTCATCGACATGCTAAGCGTCAACAACAGGGCCATGACACTATATATGATTTTCTTTTTCATGTCTTATCCCTCCTATTGTATGCTGTAGCTGCCATTGCCACCGACACTCACATTCACGCCCCATGCACTCTTGATTGCATCGGCTGCATTATGTGTCTGAACCGCATTGACTTCAGCCTTAACGACGAACTTCTTACCATCATAATCATACTTTGTTGTAATAACTGTATAACCGTCCTTCACAGATACTGTTTCTTCTGTTACACGATTGTTGACTGCTGCATCAATCTTGATCGTATCTGTAAATGCCGGTGTGGATGCGCCTACAGGCACAATGTTTGTATAATATAATACAGTTCGTTCTGCAGATCCTGCGCTTTCATCGATCACCCAGCCATTGCCTGTTGTAAAATTTAAATCAATCAATGATGGAGAAACTGTCACATCTTTGTTGCCATCTTCATCTTCCCAGTACTTTGTCACAATAACTCTTACATATTCATCAATTGAACCACTGTTTGTCACTGTCAGTACTTCCGGATAAGCCTTCCCGATCACAACATTTTCATCACCTGCTGAAGAAAGCATGGATGAAAGCAAATCACCTGTGGACTGATGCCACTGATTATTTTTATCTGTATAATCATAATCTCTGTAGCTGACGATATTGCCATTCTCAACAAGTGAAACACCGATGTTCTGCACTTCCATATGCGCTGTGTAGTCTTCTGAGAAATATGTCAGTGCCGCTCTTGTACTGCCAATACCACTCACCAAAAGCAATCCTGCTGCCACTGCAGCCAATGCCATAGTACCTTTCATTTTACGAGATAATTTCTTCTTAGATTTCATTATTCGTCAGCCCCCTCTCCATTAACACCTTTAATGCCGGAGGTTGAATCCATTACCTGATTCCAATCCTGATAAGGATTGCCGTTTTCATCATACAGCACTTTTGTACATTCCTGAACAACAACAACGTTAAAACTGTCTTTAAATTCTTCTGGAATATTTTCAATCTTAATCAGCAATTCAGAAGTTGTTTCGCCCGGCTGAAGAATCTGGCTGTAATACCAGTAATCATCCTCACCCTGGCTCCATGCACCTGCTTCACCGGAATAACTTAACGGGAACTGACTTCCTGAGAAAGCCTTCACACGCACATAACATTCTGTATCGCCAGTATTTTCAACCTGAACATGCTTTGTCCAGTTTGAAAACTCTTCTTTTGTTTTTGTAGTCGAACCGATTGAAACGGTATAACCGCCTTCCGCTTCCGCGTATGTTGTAAAATAAGCCATCGCACTGCCAACCGATAGACCGATGGTTAAACCAAGTGCGGCAGCGGCTAACCATGTTGACTTACGTTTAAAAAATTGCCTCATTTTCCGCACCTCCTTAATTTGTCTGAACATCAGGAACAACTTCTATGCCCTGCTGTGTCCATGTCCAGTCATCAGCTTCTTCATCATACTCGAAATGATTTACAATACCATAAGATGGAACCAATTTGTCATTATAACTATTTGCGAAAGTAACTTCTGCAGTCACTGCTTTGCCGCTTTCTACAAGTTCCTTTGATGCGATAGTTGTTGTCTTTGTATTCGCATCACCGTTTGCCAGTTCATAACTTGCGCCTGCATAAACTTCTGTTACAGTAACCTGTGCACCTGCAGGGATATCATCAATCTGAACAGACTGTGAACCACCTGTGTTTGCATTAAATGTTAATGCTACTGTGTTTGAGTATACAGAAGTTTCAACGCCCTGTGCATCCGTCTTTGTCGCTTCCACCTGGAATACGAACATCGCATCTGAAAGACTCTGATTAAACTCTGTCAGATTCTTCTGAATAACCAGACTGCCCGTTAATACAGTCTGTTCAGGCTTTAATGCAGCTTCCACATCGTAAACCCAATCATCATTACCTGTTGAAGCATAATAGTTATTTGGTAAACTAATCAACGATGGTGCAAAACTGTATTCATTAATAGCACCCTCGCCAATTACTGTTTCAGGTACGATCAGATACAATCCTGTTGAAAGACTGTCAACTGTCGCAGTACCATTTAACAGTGTCATTTCACTGTCTGCGGTTTTACCATCTGCAAGTGCTGCCGCATCTTCTGCTGTGTCTTTCCATTGTTCATCAATCACAGCTTTATCTGCTGTCTGGTCAGGAAGTGTCAGGCCCGTAAAATCCGATGTCAGTGTATAATTACCGGATACATCTACTGTAGCCACTTTATAAAGTTCTACCGGAATTTCCACAGCCTTTAAATCTGTATAATCACTTCCGTCTGTCAATGTCAATGAACAAGTTCTTCCTGTAGATTCTGTGGTTTCTATTCCAAGCGCTGCATTCGTTGATGGGAGTGACAGCAATGGAAGTACTAACGCACAGCTTAAAATTGCCATACAACCTTTTTTAGTTTTATTTATACCTTTCACTTTTCATCCTCCCTGGAGTCCTTCTCATCCGCTCTCCTGCGCGGTCTGAATAAATATTTTAATATTAATATAATCAAAATGGTAACTGCAAGACCAAGAATCAGATACAACATATAATAATTCTGAATTGCTCTGACCATGGAATCCACTGCTGTTTCTGCTTCCATATCTTCAGTATACGGCACTCTGTGACCTCTGACAAGAAGTCTGTGAGAATTAACACCGTATGGTGTACATGTAAACAGTGTAACCAAATCCTGGTCTTCTTCTATCTGAAGCGCTTTTTCAAGCGTTTCACGATCATCTTTATCCACCATCGGAAGAATCTGGTCTACTTGGTATGCCATCGTTTCATCCAAAACATGCAGATAAAACATATCTCCGATTTCCAACTGGTCGATATCTGTAAATAATCTGGCACTTGGCAGTCCTCTGTGTGCAGCTAAAATGCAATGGCTGCCTGTTTCACCAATCGGCAGGCCCGAACCATTCAGATGTCCGACTCCTGTCTGAAGTACTGTATCACCTGTACCGTGATAAATAGCAAGCTTGATATTAATCTTCGGGATGGAAATGTATCCCATCACACCATCGCCACCGACATTTAAAATCTTCCAGTACTCAGTATTGACAAGGTCTTCTTCATCCACATCAAATGCATCACTGTAAACATTGTTTGTCATCGTTGCATTGAAATTCCTGGCTTCCTGCCATACTTTATCAAAATCCTCCGGTGTCATTTCTTCGACCGCAGTGCTGTAATTCGTAATTAATTTTTGCTGACGATAGGTATTCCACTGGTTTGATATCGTCGGATAAAGAAGAATACTTAACCCAATTAAAAATATCAGCCCAAATATGATACCGGAAACCAACCCGCCTTTTTTCTTCTTTGTCTTTTCTGTTTTTACTGTTTCCTCTGTTTTAGCTTCATTTTCTGTCTTTACTTCTCTGTCTGTCTTGTTTTCTGCCATCGGTTTATTCCCTGCCTTCTTCTTTATTTTCAGAATTTGAACCATCTGACAGCTCAGTCTCTTTTTCTATATGATTTTCTGATTCATCATTTATCTGTTCTGAAACTTCTTCAGTTGAACTTGCTTCGGCTTCATTTTGAGCGATTTTCTTATCATGCTTTTTCTGCAAAACAAAGAAAATAATGATAAATAATGCTGTAATCGCAAGACCGATGATAACCCACATCAAATAATTTGTATGTATACTCACACTCGCTGTTCCTTCTTCCGCAGCAACAATCTCAGGTTCATAAGGAACTCTGTGGCCACGAACAAGAAGTCTGTGGGAATTGACACCATATGGTGTACATGTCAACAATGTGACTAAATCCTGACCTTCCTCAACAGCCAACGCTTCAGTATCTTCCGGTTCAACTGTTAAAATCTGGTCAACCTCATATGCCAGTGTGTCATTTAAGATGTGAAGCAGGAAATGGTCGCCAACTTCCATCTGGTCAAGGTCTGTGAATAATGATGCACTCGGCAGACCACGGTGTGCAGAAATAACTGAGTGTGTATTCTCGCCACCGACAGGAAGTGAACTTCCTACCAGATGACCTGCTGCCTTTTCAAGCACTGTTGTTTCTGTCGTATGATAAATAGGAATTGTGATGTTAATCTTTGGAATCTCCACAGTTCCCATCATACCATCACCGGTAATATTCAGGCAAGACATATATACTTCATCGACATCTTCCGCTGCATCTGCGATTGCAAAAGAATCGGGCAGAATACTTGGATATAAAGCATTGTTGTAATCGTGTGCTTTTTCCCATTCTGCATCATAATCGATACCACCGTCATTCTCCAGATTCGATACAGCTTCGGTATAATTTGTCATCAATTGCTTCTGCCTGTAATTGTTCCATTTGTTTGAAACTAACGGGTACAACAGCAGGGACAAACCGGCAATGAACAATATAATAATTGGAATTATTTTCTTTAACTTTTTCATCCGGGCTCTCCTTATTGTTGTACTGAATTTTTGTAATTTGAATTTTATTTAACCCGGAGTTACCGGCACTCCTTAACGGAGTGCCTTTTCCGGATAACTTCAAACTTTCATTATTACTACTTAAAACTTAAATTTACTGAATCTTTCCGAACATTTTATATTCGGGAGCTTAATTAGGCTCTTTTTTTGCGGCTGGCGAAGAAAAGACCTGCTGCAACGATCATGATTACACAACCTGCGATTGTGAAGATTGTTGTACCGATACCACCTGTTGATGGAAGAGATGAAATACTAGTATTGGCAATTTCTGTAACTGTTGTTGTATTTGTTGTTACTGTTACTTCACCAGTTGTTTCATAACTTACTTCATAAACAGATTTAGCTTCACCGTCAATCGTAATTTCCAGTTTTGTCAGTTTATTATTCTCGCCATATGTTGGTGTAATCTCAACTGTATGCGGTGTAGGATCTAATGTAAATCCGTCCGGAGCAACTGTTTCGACCAAAGTATATGTGCCTGCATCAAGACCTGTAAATGTCAATCCACCATCAAGACCTGTTGTAGCTGTATATTCATCAGCTGTATCATTGTTTGTTAATTTAAATGTTGCACCTGATTTTACTTCGATTGCACCATCTGGAATGATGTCACTTTCTTCAGTCTTTGTACTGATAATGTTACCTTCACTGTCAACTTTAATAATCTGGTTTACTTTCTGATTGAAATTCTGAATAGTTGCTGATAATGCTGCACCGATAGCGAATGTGTATGTATATGTTTCGCTCTCAGTTTCCTTTGTCGTACCATTAGGATTGTTTGTATACTCTAATGTTGCTGTATTTGTATTAGGGTCAAAGTTTAATTCTGCATTTTCATTTACTGTAGCTGTATAATCAATTGTGATTGCTTCGCCGCCATGAGCTAATGCATAATCACTGTTAACTACAAATTCAAATCCGTTAGCTGATGGTGTTAATGTACCCATCTCAGCATTAACTGCTGCACCATTAATCTTAATTGAGTCTACATTCAATGTTAAACCTGCGCTTAATGTATCAGTGATTTTTACAGTTACTTCATCATACTGTTTGCTGTATGATGGGATTGCTGTTGTAATCTGATATGTTACTGTATCACCAATAGCTACGTCATTACGTTTTTCAGCTTCGCCACCAACAATCTTCTTGTCAATTGAAGGTTTTGTTGATTTTGCATATGCATTAACTGTTTCTAATGTCCAGTTTGAATTTGCATATACAGGATCAGATTTCATTGTGTTATCACTACCGTTTTCTGAATAATATACACCAACAAGCATTGGGTTATAAACTTCTTCTACAGTACCACTAACAACAACTACCCAGTAACCTGCATTTAATTCTGCTGTAAACTCTGTTCCTGTTCCTGTCATTGTTTGAGAAGGAAGGGAATCAAGAAGATCTGCATCTTTAGCAATTGCAGTAACTTCATCAGAAGTTGGTGCAAGAACATTTGCAAGTGTAACACCTGTAACTGCTTCATATCCTGTAAAACCATTGTCATATTTAGCTTTTGTAATCTGATAAGCTTTAACTGTTGCGCCTGCTTCAACATTTTTTACTGTTGCTGTTGCTTTATCACTTGCACTAGGTGTAGTGCCTGCTGCAAATGTTGTGATGCTCATGCCAAGCACCATAGCGAGTGATAAAATCACTGCAAATAATTTCTTTAAATTCTTCATAACTTTTTCTCCTTTTCTTTTATAATAATGAAAGATTTAAGGGCTGCTATATCCCCGGCAGGCTGTTTACCTGCCGGTTCTCTTTTTATCTGTGCGGTTTTTGGGGTTGCCGCTTTTGTGAAAACATCTTATTTTTCAGGCACCCCCTTAGACCATTTTTTTATATACATCAGCGCTGCTGCTAACATAAGCAGGATACCGCCTACCATATACCAGTAGATACCTAAACCACCTGTTGATGGAAGTTCATAGATGACTTCATTTTGTACTGTAATGACATATACATTATGATCATCTTTTGCACATGTTACTTTACCTTCCGGTCCTGAAACTGTAACTTTATTATCGCCATTTGAACCAACAGTGATTGTAATGCTGTCTGCAAGTTTAATGTATCCTGACGGTGCCTTAATTTCAGTTAATGTATATGTGCCTGCATTAATGATTCCTTCAAGAACCAAGCCATTTTTACCTGAAATATAAGAACCACTTTCTGTTGCAGTTGTACCAACTGTCACTGTATTGTTATTGCTGTCTACTAATGTAAATTCAGCACCTTCAAGCAGAAGGCTCGTATCTGTGCCGGCTTTTATGATTCTGATTGTTTCAGAAGATTTTGTATTTGTAATAGTTACTGATTTTCCAGAACCGTCTGTCGTATAAGATACTTTATAACTGATATTATCAAATGTTGTAACATCATTTTCGTTTGCAATAGAGTACTTTTTACCTTCGTAAGTAATACTGCCGTTTGCATCCAGCTTCAATTCTCTGATTGCATAATCTGATGCGTTACGAACAATGAATGCACCACTGAAGTTATTACTGTCAGCTAATTTGATAATCTTACCTGCCACAGGTGTTTCGGTAATAACATCGTTACCTTCAGCATCTTTTTCTGTTGATAACTTCACAAGCTGTGCAAGAACAACATTCTTAGATACACTTGTACCGCCAAGTTCTGCCCAGTCTTTTTCAACTTTAATCTGATCTACACTTACCTGAATCACAGGATCAAGATAATCTTCTGTTTTAGCTGTTCCCTTCCAGGTATATTCAACTTTTGCGTTTGCATTTGATTTAAAACCAAACTTACCGGAAGAAATTGCACCACCTGTTAAATTCGAACCATTCGTTGCGTAATAACCAAATTCACTATCCTTCGTAGCGGATGTATCTGTCGGTGTGCTACCTACAATCGGTGCTCCCTGGGCTGTCTTATAACCACCATTATTGATATAATCGTCATAAGCTTTGTCTGTTGCTTTTACCTTTGTAATGCTGATGTAATAATAATAGTTTTCTTCCAGCTTGTAATTGTCTACAAAATCAAGTACTGCTGTTTTTGTTTTATCATCGTAACTTACATCTGCAATTTTCTGACCATTTAAAGTAACTGTACCACCGGTCAAATCAAATATTTGATCGTATTTGTCTGTATATGTTGAAGTTCCGGATCTTTCAGCAATCTTAACATGCAACTTACTATTTTCTGTTACTTCCACATATTCACTTAACTGGTCTGTAATCTTTACATTGGAGCAGGCAAATGTTAATGTTTCACCGGCAATCTGTTTAAATTTGTCAGTTAACTCGTCTGAAGATGAAAGATTCCATGCATCTTTTGTGGATGCATTAACTTTATCTTTAATATCAGTAAGGATCTGTAAACCTGTAGTGTTTCTGAATTTTCCTACATATCCATCCCAACCCCAATAAGTATCATCCGCATACACTCTAATTGTATTCTTAAGACCAATGCCAACCGCATAAAATTCATTACAGTTAATATATGATGCAGAAATATTTCCAGCTTTTACTGTTGACTCTATAGCTACAGAACCAAGTCCGGACGGTCCGGTACCATAATATGTCGGTTCACCATCCGTAAGGAAGATGACAATTTTCTTAGCTCCTCTTTCGGCAGTTCCTATAGCCGTCGCTGCATTTGCAAGTCCGCGATCATAATTTGTACCGCCACCTGCACTAAGAGATTTGACATAACTGTTATAAAGTGTATTACCATCCACCCAATTAGGTGTATTGATTGAAGATCCACTTGCAAAAGTTACCAGTTTATATTTGGTTTCAACAGTGTCACTCTTGTCATCAAATGCATCTACAAGCGCCTTAATAGAAGCTTTAGCACTTTGAAGTTTTGTTTTTTTGCCATCTTTATCGTCCATACTTCCTGAAGTATCAACAACAAGGACGATGTCTACTTTCGCTTTGTTTGTCTGTGTACCGATTGAACCGGTTGCATTTAATGTGATGTCGTATGTACCATCAGCATTTTTCTTGATATATTTTTCATGTGACAACTTACTTTCAGCATCATCACCGGAACCACCGCCGCCGCCATTTTGTTCAGTATAGATATTTTCAAATCTAACTGTCTTTGACTGACCTACTCTGAGATTCATCTCTCCGGCTATTGTTGCATCCAATACGACTGTACCATCAATATATAATGCTGTATTTCTGTTATAACCAACGACCTCAAGTGATTTTCCATCGGATGCTTCTTCCTTAACTTCCAATGTACCACATTCACTTTGTGGTATAGAGATCACTTTTGTTCCTGTATAAGTATCATTAGCCCATGACCAGGTCATATCGCTATATGTTAACTCATGTTCGCCAACCTTAAATTTAAGTCCCTCAGCCAATGTTTTTGCGTGTTCAAAATCAAGTCCGCTAATTGTCTTTTCAACAGTCACACTTGCTGTACCTTCAACCGGTGTCAGCTTATCTCTCGTGAACTTGATATCATCGAGGAAGTTACCAACTGTATTATTACCTGATGCAGTATTACCTGCCACAAAGAAAAATCTAGTAGAGTACTGACCATCAGAATTTACTTTGTAAGCGCCCTGATGATATGTCCACATCTGGTCATTGTCTGTATAACTTACAACTGTCGCACCAGGATAACTACTCTGATTATTGATAATCTCCTGAACTTTTGCCTGAGTTGTCACATTGTTATCAACTGCCATCTGCGTCGACATGATAACTACATACATTGTATCATTTTCTTCTGTAGCATCCTTCTTACTGCCTCTCGCTCTGTGTGCCAGCTGATAATTCAATGTCTCTCCAGGTGTTGTCAGTATATCCTGATACAGAGCACCTGCAGCTTCACAGTTTAATTCAGCAAACTGAATACCATCAGCAGCTTCTACCGTACCATACCAGCTATAACCATTTAAGTTGCTTTCGGAAAGCGTTCCTGCTGAGTTCTTTGTCTGCGTTGTAACGATCTCAATATCTGCGCCTTCTGCATCAGACCACCGGCTTGCATTGTGTGTACCTGTTGTCTGCCATACACCACCCTGTGCCTGATAATTTTCATTTGAATACTGCCAGTTATTTGTATTCAAATGGTTATCTGTAACCACTGGATTCTCAAAACTTCCGTTTCGGATTTCATCATATCCTGTAACACTCTTTGCAATACTTTCTGCTAATGGTGTCGCATCTTCTTTTAAATCACCGTTTTCATCAAAAGCATCTGCTGCATATACATCAGCCTTATATTGAACATTTGTATTTGCTGATGTTAAAGCTCCACCATTTAATGAGATATAAAGTTCAGTGCCATCATCTTTGATATCAGAACCAAGTGCTGTACCGTCTGTGCCTGTGTACTGAACCGGTGTCTGAAGTTCAAAATCACCACCGTTAATGCTTCTGTACCAGACATATTTATAATCTGTCGCACTGCCTGTGTAAGTGGCTGTCATTTTTCCGTAAGTTTCGGTCAATGTAACAGAGCCATCTGTCGACTGTGCTACAGTTTCTGCTGTCCAAGCTAATGCATATGTAGAAAAGCTGTTTGTAGTAATCTCTGTCTTTTCAACTTTGCTGTCCTGTGTTGCAGCAATATCAGCTTTATTTTCTTCTGTCATGTTGACAACATTCTGGACGTTGCCATGTTCATCTTCTTCAAGATGCATCACTGCAATGCCAAGATCTGCTGTACTTTCAAGTCCGTCTGTATTTTCTACAGTCTGAACAGCTTCGTCTGCGATGACTGCCTGTTTATAGTTCATCGTCACTTTGACTTCACCGTTTGGTTCAACTTTGTTGCCGTCTGCATCAACTAATGTAATATCATAAGCAAGAAAACCTGCAATGTCATAATCTTCGTTTTCCACTTTTTCCTGAAGCAGCTTTTCAACTGCTTCATACTGAGCTGATGTATCACTGTTATCTTTGACAATCGGTGTCACACTTAATGATGCTTCTTCAGGGATTGCATTTTCTTCAACTGCTTCTACAGAAATCTTTACCTGTGCATCTTCGTAATCTAATGTCTGATTTGTAAAATCTGTTGTGTAAAGTTCATTTTCTGTTTCGGATTCTGATTCGCTCTCGCTTTCAGATTCTAATTCAGTTTCAGACTCTAATTCGGTTTCAGCTTCTGTTTCTTCCTTATTTATATCTTCTGTTTCGGATTCTTTCTCAATCTCATTGACTACATAACAGCCATAGATCGTATTCTTTCTTGCTTCAAAATTGATTTCTGTTGCTTTACCCTTATCATTTAAAATGATATTTGATAAATCGTAGTCATCAATGTTCGCTGTGCTTTTGCCGGCTTTCTGAAATTCTTTGATTAAAAGACTTCTCTGTGGAATTTCTGCAAGTTCATCATCAGATGAAGTATTTGCATCGTGTGAGTCAAAGTAAAATACCTTTGCACTTTCCACGTCACCAACATTGATTTTGCTGTTTTTAATATTGACTGTAATTTCTTTTAATGGCTCTGTTTCCACACCATTCACAAGGAATTTAATATCAAAAATTACATAGTCGCCAACTTCATATGTATCTTTGTCGATTTCTTTATCCATCAAAGATGTAATATATGTAAGCTGTGCGGATGTCAGTCCGTTGACCTGCATCGTGATATCTGAAGTTGCCGCTTCAAATGCACCTTCCGGAAGATTTGCAATGACGCTGATGCCATCTGTGAAATCCTGTCTGAGTTCTGTCGCTTCTGAAATCGGTGTCTCTGTCTCAGGTTCTGCCTCTGTTTCAGGTGCTGCTTCCGTTTCAGGTGCCTGAGTTTCAGGTGCTGTTGTCTCAGGTGCCTGAGTTTCAGGTGCTGACTGAGGTACCTGTATCTCTATATCCGCACCCGATGCTGTCGTTTCGGGTTCCGCCTGCGGTACCTGTTCTGCCTGAGCTTGTTCCTGCGTCGTTTCTTCCGGCGTACCTTCAAGTTCATTTGCCCGTATTGTTGTATTTATCTGATAGCCAATCGTCGTTGCCATCACAATCAGTGCTAACACAAAAGCCAGTATTCTGTTTCTATATTTCATGTCTTAATCCTCCTCCCTTTAAATTATGCGATTCTATTTTTTCTGGAATCAAGTTCGTTCTTTAATTCCGTCCGAAGATTATTCATAAGAACTTTCTGTCTATGTGTATCAGTTATCATCCAAATCATCACCGCACCTGCCACAGCAAGAATAATAAAATGAACACCGCATCCCGGTACGTTTTCCTGATGATCAAGATTAATGTTTGCCAGTGGCACCTGTTCATCATCCGTATTCTCAATCACCGTAGCCACAACACTTCTCTCTCGCAGCGTTTCCTGCGTCTGCTCTGTTTCAGAAATACTTTCCGCAGAATATGCCGGTGCCGCCATCGGTAATAATGTTATAAGCAAAGCACATATGCCTGCTGTTACTACTGTAAATAATTTATGTAATTGTCCTCTAGCCAATGTCTGACACCTCTTTTCCCTGGGTCTGTTTTTCATAATTGATTGCCCTGTTTCCCAACATATCTTCCGCATACAATTCAGAAATCTGATTCCTAAGTTCACGAATCTGCTCTTTGTATTTGTAATGCCTCCATATAAAAAATATCATTAAAGCAAGCAACAGTACTGCTGCCGGTATATCCCACAAGCAAAAACTGAACACATTCCGCAATACCATATACTCACTTCTCCTTTCCATCTCATCATTTCCTGCTATTTTCTTCTTAAATTGTTATTTCATATATAAAGACTGTTCCCGATTAAAAAAAGGCTCATATTTTTGAAAATTCTGTGAAAAAAAATTTTTTCAAATATATATGACTACTTTTATATAATTTTAAAGATGTTATTTTATAATTTTTTGGATGATATTTCAATTGAAAACCATGTGCTTTTATTCTATAATAAATAGTAAAGACAATTTTCATGGCGTTTCTTTTCGGACAGAAGGACACTTTTGACATTCTTATCATTATATTACTTTATTTTAAATATATTTATAAGGCACTTTTTAGCATCAAAATGGGTATTACATCAACTCCATTTTTCCGATATAATAGATTAGGTATATTTATAAGATAGTGAAAGGAGTTTTCTATGAAAAAAATCAATATCTTAAAATTTATCCAACTGATTACACTATCAGTTCTGACGTTGGTCTCAATTATTTTACTTTTTCAACCATCGATCAAGAATTTTGTTTTTTCAAATGTTCCCGGAACGATTATCTTCATTATTATATGGTTCCTTTTAATTATTAATTTCATTTTTCTTTTATTTGACTTCAGCTTTATCGCATCTTTGAAGTTAAATTATAAGAATTTATATGAAGTTGCTTATTCAGATTCAACTTCCGGCATTCCAAACCGTTTCAGTTGTGATGTTTTGATTGAGAAGTATTCAAACTGTGACCTTCCTGCAAATATTGGCTGTATGATGATCGATCTGGCAAACCTGCCTGAAACAAACTCCATTTACGGACATAATTCAGGTAATCAGCTCATCAAACAGTTTTCCCAGATTTTGTCCTCTTGTGCAGTTTCTCTTTGTTTTGTCGGCAGAAATGGCGGCAACAAGTTTTTAGCTATTTTTGAAAATTGTAACCAGGAGAAGATGGATACGTTTGTAAAACGTCTTGAGCGTAAGATCGACCAACACAATTCAGCCGCAGACACAATGCCGATCAAGTTCAAATACGGCATGGCACTAAACAGTGAAGCGAAGCTTTCTCAGATCACTCAATTAATTGCCCTTGCCAACCAGCGTATTTATGAAGATGAATGATACTATTGACGGCATTAAAAAGTGAGGTAATTCTATGGCTGAACTTGATTATGATTATATAGCCCAATTAGTCGTCCAGGCGCAAAAAGGCAGTAGTGATGCGTTTGCAGAATTATATGCAGCGACTTATCGACGTCAGTATCAATTCGCCTGCAGATATGTCAAAGATATTTTTCTGGCGCAGGATATTTTGCAGGAAACTTATATACTGGTGCTTAAAAATCTGTCTAAGCTGAAAAACCCGCGTCTGTTTGTTTCATGGATTAATCAGATTACTTTCCATGTCTGCTTTGATTATAATGAAAAATTCAAAGTTCAAAGCAATGAATTGAATAATGAGTCTATTGATTTAACTACCAATCAAATTTTCAATACTTCAAATCCTGAGGAGTTATTTGAAAATTTGAGCAGTAAACAGGAAATCATGGACAGGATTTTATCCCTTCCGCCGAATGAAGCTCAGGCAATTATTATGAAATATTATAATGATATGAAGCTTGAAGATATCGCGATGGCAATGGATGTCAGCCGAAGCAGTGTCAAACGCTATGTTGCTTCCGGCTTAAAGGCTCTCAAACGCCAACTGAAACAAGCTGCAGAAGGAGGTAATCTACATGGCAGAACAGTCTAAACATCCAAATGATTTGCCGGAGATTCCACCTTTGGATTCGATGACTGCAAATCAGGTACTGAACAATGTCTTTGTGGCCTGTGACCGGCCTTTAAGCAAGATTCCTGTGGAAACCCTTGAAGAATGGGGCAATTATAAATCTTACGATTTCAGAATTTGCCGCCGGGTAGCCTATGTGATTCTCGCAGTATTGATTTTTTTACCTTTAATGTTTTTCCATCCGACAATTATTGCTGAACGCACGAATGTCAATCTGTCAGACGCTGCAACGTTTGAAGTTTCTGTGCAAAGTCTTTTGCCGGTTGATGGATTTTCGGCCACACTTGACGGCACGCCGCTTAATACCGAGCGTGTAGATTCAAAGCATTATTATGTGACTGTACCTGAAAATGGTACATTAAAGATCAAGGCTGTTTCACTAAACGGCCAGAGCACTGAAAATACTTATGAAGTAACGCATATTGATACTGATAAGCCTCAGCTTTCAGATTATTATGTTGAAGGTAATTATGTATACCTCATCATTCTTGATACTTATTCAGGTGTTGATTACAGCAGTATTTCAGCATCAACTTCTTCCGGTGATGCGGTTGCGCCTGTTTCTGTAGATGCAGAATCCGGCACTATTGTATTTGATATTCCATCACAGCCTGTGACTGTATCTGTTTCTGATATGTCCGGCAATAAGTTGGAGATTTTACTATCACCGACGGAGTGAGTATAAAGTTTACCCCCGATAACAGTGTGTCAAAATCATGCAATTTGTGTGATTTTTCAGACACATCGTCGTTCGGGGGTTTTTATTTTTTCCAATTTGTGGTTTAATGGATATATATGTTGATGTCAGAATTACGGAAGTCGCATTAGCTACAGAGTAATTCGTGATATCCCAGATAACTATAGAAGGGAGTTTTAGTTATGAGTCATCATGAAAAAGTTTACTCCAAAATAGATTCTATTCCACACGGCACAGCTTCTGATATTATTACACCCGGCTGCATTGTATTGGAGGGTGGCGCTTTTCGCGGACTGTATAGTGAAGGGGTTTTGGATGCATTAATGGAAGCAGATATCAATATGCAATGTGTCATCGGTGTTTCTGCAGGTGCGCTGAACGGATTTAACTACATTGCAGGCCAGATTGGTCGTACCGCACGCATTAATCTCAAATATCGTCACGATTCACGCTATGTCGGCAGCCCGAAAACAGTTATACATAATAAAGGTGTGATGGGATTTGATTTTCTGTTTAACACCGTTGAAACCTATGAACCTTTTGATTATGAGCGTGCCTATGACCCAAAACGTCGTTTTATTGCAGTGGCAACAAACTGCACAAATGGCAAGGCACACTGCTTTGACCGTGATACATGCTCTGATATTTTTCAGGGGATCCGTGCTTCAGCATCCATGCCATATGTTTCAAAAATGGTTAAGGTTGACGGTGTTCCATATCTTGACGGCGGCTGCAGCAATAAAGTGCCTTATCAATGGGCACTCAAGGAAAAATTTAAACATATTATTGTAGTGCGTACCCGTGAGCGTGCTTACCGCAGAGGTCAGATCAGTCCTTCCAAAGTTCAGATGATTCGCAGCCTCTATCATCATTATCCTGAATTTTGCGAGAAATTGATTCAAAGCAACGCATTTTACAATTATGAATGTGATGAGATGGAACGTCTTGCTGATGCCGGACGCATTTATATGATCAGTCCATCTCTCCCAGTCACTATCACCCGACTTGAAAGTGATATAGAAAAGCTTGGTGCACTTTATTTTCAGGGCTATCATGATACAAAGAATCAGATTGAGGCTATTCGCGCTTACTTAAAATAAGACAACTATGGAGGATTTACACAATGTTTAATTATGAACTCATTAAAAATCCTGAATTTTTCAAGGATAATGCACTTCCTGCACATTCCGACCATGTGGCTTTGCCAACTGAGCAGAGCTTCTTTACAGGTGAAAATGCATTCCGTTATTCTTTAAACGGACTTTGGAAGTTTTCTTACGGACGCAACCTGACAGATTGTGTGATGGGTTTTGAAGCTGATGATTACGACTGCCACAACTGGCAGGATATTCGTGTACCTGCACACATCCAGATGGAAGGCCATGATGCACCGATGTATGTGAATGTCCAGTATCCATGGGAAGGTCATGAGGAGCTTTCCACAGGTGAAGTGCCTGAGAAGTTCAATCCGGTTGCCAGCTATGTGAAGTATTTTTCTGTACCTGCACATATGAAAGGGATGCCGCTTTATATTTCTTTTCAGGGTGTTGAGAGTGGCATGGCCGTCTGGTTTAACGGTCATTATATCGGCTACAGTGAAGACAGCTTCACTCCAACTGAATTTGACCTGACACCATATGTGTGCGACGGTGAAAATAAACTGGCTGTCCGAGTGTTTAAATGGACAACCGGAAGCTGGATGGAGGACCAGGATTTCTTCAGATTTTCCGGTATTTTCAGAGATGTTTATCTCTTTACCCGCCCTGCCACAGATATTTATGACATCCGTATCCGGACACTTCTGGATGATAATTACGAAAATGCTGAACTTAAAGCTGATTTGAAGGTTTCTGGTACCGGCTCGATTAAAGCAAAACTCGTCAGTCTGCCTTTGTATGCAAAATCCTCGCTTTCACCGGAGATTGTGACAGGTAACCAATATGTACGGCCAGTGTTTGAAAGTGAGATTGCACTGGATTGTGACAATGCCTCAACTGGCGATATATGTACTGGCAATATTACTGGTCATATGGCGACATACGAAACCTATACATACACTCTCTCAGTTAAAAATTTAGATGTTAAGCTTTGGAGTGCCGAAGTACCACAGCTTTATGAATTACTTTTATACGTTTATAATAAGGAAGGTGAACTGACTGAGATTGTTTCTCAGCTTGTGGGTTTCCGCCGATTTGAGTTAAAAAATACAATGATGCATTTGAACGGTAAACGTATTGTATTTAAGGGTGTCAATCGCCATGAATTCAGTTCAAAAACCGGCCGTGTACCTCAGGAGGATGAGATTTTACAGGATGTACTCACGATGAAGCGCCACAATATCAATGCCATCCGTACGTCACACTATCCAAATGATTCACGTATTTACCAGCTCTGTGACCGTTTTGGTCTTTATATGATTGATGAAACAAATATGGAAACCCACGGTACATGGGGACCTTATATGTTTGGTGCGGCTTCATACGATGTTGTCCTTCCAGGCGACAAGCCAGAATGGGAAGCCATGATGCTTGACCGCGTTAATTCTATCTGGCAGCGCGACAAAAATCACCCGGCCATTTTAATATGGTCCTGCGGTAATGAATCCTTTGGCGGTCTGACGATTAAGAAAATGTCTGATTTGTTCCATAAATTAGATAATACGCGTCTTGTGCATTATGAAGGTCTCTTTAATGACCGTTCTTATCCTGAAACAAGTGATATCGAAAGTCAGATGTACACGCCCGCAGCACAGATTGCTGAATTTTTAAAGAAACACCGCGATAAACCATTTATCTGCTGTGAATATACCCATGCCATGGGCAATTCCTGCGGTGCCATGCACAAATATACAGAGCTGACAGATACAGAGCCATTATATCAGGGTGGATTTATCTGGGATTATGTAGACCAGTCTATTTATAAAAAAGACCGCTACGGTCAGGATTTTCAGGCCTACGGCGGTGATTTTGATGACCGTCCTTCAGATTATAATTTCAGCGGCAACGGTATTGTTTACGGCGGTGACCGTACACCTTCACCAAAGATGCAGGCTGTTAAATATAATTACCAGAATATAGAAATCATTCCATCTGAAGATAAGGTTAAAGTGATTAACAAAAATCTTTTTATCAGCACAAAGGCATTTACATGCACTGCTGCTTTAAACCGCAATGGGCACTGCATTGGCAAATTTGCGATGAATGCTGATGTTGCACCATTATCCGAAGGTGAATTTGAATTGCCATTTAACCGTCAGGAAATCGAAGGCGAGTATACGGTTACTGTTTCTTTCTCACTTCAGGCAGATACACCGTGGGCTGATGCAGGCTATGAAGTAGCATTTGGACAGTATGTTTATAAAGTTGAAGATTGTGAAAATAACGTAACTTGTAGTAAAGTTGGTACACTTAACGGCATGACAATCACACAGAGTTTTAACAATGTCGGAGTCCGCGGCAATGATTTTGAAGTGTTGTTCTCTTTTGCCGAGGGCGGTATGACATCTTATCGTTACGGTGGTATCGAAATGCTTAAAGTTATGCCAAAACCAAACTTCTGGCGTGCCCCAATTGATAATGACGAGGGCAGCATGATGCCTGTGCGCTACGGACAGTGGAAACTGGCAAGTATGTACTGTGGCAACCGCTATCTTGGCAAGTGGCCAGGTACAGATATTGACGCCGCACTGAGTAAACCGCCTGTGATTGAAACTGCAGATGACCATTTGAAGATTACATTTACATGGTTCTTGCGGACAATTCCTGATTCATCCTGTGATATTACTTATGTTGTAACCGCTGATGGCACAGTAGAAGTCACCATGTCTTATGATGGTGTTGAGGGTCTTCCGGATATGCCTGAATTTGGCATGATGATGAAGATGGATGCTGATTATGACCACGTCGAATGGTACGGTCTTGGTCCTGATGAAACTTATATTGACCGTTATCAGGGTGCAAAACTTGGTATTTACAAAAACCTTGTCAAAGATAATATGGCTCGCTATATGGTGCCTCAGGAATGTGGCAATAAAACAGGTGTCCGCTGGGCTAAAGTTACAGACCGCCGTGGCCGCGGCCTGATGTTTGAGGGCGATGCAATGCATTTTTCCGCACTGCCTTGGACACCACACGAAATCGAAAATGCCAGACATGCTTATGAACTGCCACCTGTACACTACACCGTCATCCGCGCCGCACAAATGCAGATGGGTGTCGGAGGTGATAATAGCTGGGGCGCCCGCACCCACGAAGAATACCTCCTGCCATCTAATGTGAAACGTAGCTTTACATTTAGGATGAGAGGTATTTGAGATTTAAATCAAACAAATAAAACCGCTAACAACGGCATAGTCTTTATTACAGATTTTATGTCGTGTTAGCGGTTAATTTTTTCATCTATTGTTTATTCTCCCACCAGTATCTCCCGCGCCTTTTTATATTTTTCCACACGCTTCAGGTCTTTTTCTGTGACTTTATCAAGGCGGTTCAGGTCGCTGTTGTGGGATAAGTCGGCCAGTTTGATTTTTGTTGCAAGTGGATTGGTTTTGATGGTGGCAATATAATCCATGTATGGCACATTATCGTCATGAGTCAGCAGGCGCAGTGCTGCCAAAATACTTTCGTTAAAGCCTGCCGTTTTCAAATCCTCCAATGTATAGTCGGAATCTTCTACTACATCATGCAGCAATGCCACACATATTTCATCTTCCGTTGTCATCTGCTCTGCGAGGTGCACCGGGTGGAATATGTAGGAAATGCCATTTTTGTCCACCTGATTTTTGTGCGCTTCGTAGCAGATTTTCATTGCCATTTTGGTAGCAGGTGTGTAGATTATCCCCGCTTTTGGATGTTCTTCTGATATGTTATCCACATTTTTTATATTTTTATCCATATAATTCCCCTTTTCTGCCATTTCTGGTTATACTTTTGTATCTGACACTCTCTGTTTACGATATTTTCAGTATTTACAGTAAGTATATCACACAATTTGCCCAACCGTCAGATTATCTTAAACTTGTCTTAATCTTACTATTTTTTGAGAATTTTCGGTTGTTCTTTTTACAGGTTTATACTATAATGACTGTGCTTAGGGTCAATTTTCAGATACCTGAATTTACTGTTGCAGTAAAAATCAGGTTCATATTTTCTCTAAACACAATTCTTCAACCAATAAAATCAAAATAGTGAGTTAAACCGATGAAAAAAGATAAAATTATCAATAAAAAAACGATGAGATTGTGGACAGGTCTTGTTTTTGTCGTGACATTTATACTTATACTGATTTGCTCATATCTCCTGAATCTGAACCAAAAGAAAGATAAAGAATTGAAGGCTGTTTATACTGCTGACACCACAGTCAATCGACTGGAGGCGCAACTGAACAAATATTTAGCACAATCTGACCTGATGAAGCATATCGTTGAGAACGGTTACGATATTGACAATGCTGATTTTTCCACACTTTCAAGTCTGATAGAGGATGACAGCCATATTATTGAAGCCTATGAGCTTGCCAGGGATGGTATTGTATCCCAGATTTATCCTTTTGAGGGTAATGAAGAAGCACTTGGACTTAATATACTTGAAAATGCCGAGCGCAAAAAAGAAGCCAATCTTGCCAAAGACAGCGGTGAATACACAATTGCAGGTCCTTTTGAACTTATTCAGGGCGGCACGGGCGCCTTGTTGTTTGACCCGATTTACCTGACTGACAATAATGGTAATGAAAATTTCTGGGGTTTTTCGATTCTTGTTATTAACTGGGACAATTTTATTTCTCAAATTGATTTGGACAAGTTGGAAGAAGCCGGCTATCGCTATCAAATCTGGAAAAAAGATTTATATACAGGTGAAAAGATTGTTATTGCGCAGGGACAAAATTTCATTCCTGATGATACACTTCAGGTTGCCTGTGAAGTACCTAACGAAACATGGTATTTTGAAATTGCACCAAATAACGGCTGGGTATCTGAATCCCAGATAATTAGCAGGGCTTTTATTGCTTTTATTATTGCACTGATGCTTGCAGCCGGTTTCTGGCAGTTTACAGAACGCCGCCGCAGAGAAGCACTGCATGCTTTGGAGCTTGAAGCCAGTGCCAAAGAAGCACGAGCTGCCAATGAAGCTAAAACACGTTTTCTTTTCAATATGAGTCACGATATTCGTACACCGATGAATGCGATTATTGGTTTTTCTGACCTTTTGGAAAAGAATCTTAATGATAAAGAAAAAGCACAAAATTATATAGGCAAAATCAAATCCTCCAGTAATTTCCTATTGTCACTGATTAATTACGTACTTGAAATGGCAAGTATTGAGAGCGGCAAAGCGACTTTAAAGAATGAAGTTGGCAATCTCCGGGATTTGACAACGTCTTTATCTACGATTTTTGAACCAACCATCCAGCAGAAAAATCTCACATATAATTGCACATTAGACATTCACCATGAACAGATTATCTGCGATCGCACGAAGGTCCGGGAAATTTTCCTGAATATTATCAGCAATTCCCTGAAATATACACCAAACGGCGGTGATGTATCAGTACATATTACAGAAACCAGCGACCGTGACGCTTCTCTTGCGACATACAAACTTATCGTTTCTGATACAGGCATCGGAATGAGCAAGAATTATTTGCCGCATATTTTTGAGGAATTTACAAGGGAACATACAAGCACAGAAAGCAAAGTTATCGGTACAGGTCTTGGTTTACCGATTGTCAAATCGCTGATTGATTTAATGGACGGTACAATTGATGTTGAAAGTGAGCTTGGCAAAGGCACGCGCACAACGATTGTTCTGACATTCCCTGTTGTTTCCAAAGCCGACCGGCCTGAAGCTTCCGAAATCGAACATCTGGATATTCAGGAAGCGCTTCATGGCAAACGGATTTTGCTTGCCGAGGATAACGAACTTAATGCAGAAATTGCGATGACAATTCTTGAGGAATACGGCATAGAGGTCAAACATGTTGAGGACGGTATCATGTGTGTGGCAGAACTTCAAAAAGAACCTGAGAACTACTACTCAGCGATTTTAATGGACATTCAGATGCCAAATATGGACGGCTACGCCGCCACCCAGATTATCCGTCATCTGAAAAACAAACGTGCTTCCATCCCGATTATTGCGATGACCGCCAACGCCTTTGATGAAGATAAACAGCAAGCTAAGGATGCCGGCATGGATGCTCACATCGCCAAACCAATTGATGTTGAGGTTTTGTTAAAAACATTGTATCAAATCATATAAAATAATTTTTGTCTTGATATTATTTAAGCCACCGTATTTCAGGAATTTATCTTTCCCAAAATACGATGGCTTTATTATTTTATTTCAATTCAACCCCAAAATATTTTACAAATAATTTTCTTTTATTATTTTGCTGAGCGTTTGAATCGTTTCTTTGAAAATACTGTAATCATAGCTAACAGACAACCGGATATAATTAATGCGATAAAGCTGTAAGTTACCATATTGCTGTCACCTGTCTTTGGTGATGTCTGATTTTTTGTACCGTTTGAACCGGATTTATCATTGTCATTATTTTTTACACCAGCGGCTTTTGTTTCACTGCTGCTTTCGGATTCACTGATACTCTCTGACTCTTTCTTGCTTTCAGACTCTCTGATACTCTCTGATTCACTCTTGCTTTCAGACTCGCTGATGCTTTCTGACTCCTTCTTGCTTTCAGACTCGCTGATGCTCTCTGACTCATTTTTACTTTCGGATTCGCTGACACTCTCTGATTCATTTGTGCTTTCGGATTCACTTTCGCTTTCGGATTCACTTTCACTTTCAGATTCGCTGTTATTATCCCCATTTGGTGTGTTTTCATTAGCTTTTATTACGTATTTGTCCAACGGAGGCATCACATCTACACCCGGTGTCCAATATAAATCACCTAATGGATCATTTACCCCGCTTTCCACCTGTGTACCATCTTCAATATGACGTTTTGATGTTGAAATTGATACATTACCGTTAACAGCTTTGCCAGGTTCTTTATTCTGTGCTGTATATGAAGTTGCGCCCTGTAAAAATAATTCTGATGTAGAAATTGTACCAGTACCGGATACAGCATCACCGCCAGGGCCAAATGTTGCAGTACCGCCCATACCAATCAGTTTACCATTGCCGGTAATTGTACCGTTGTCCAATTCAATCGCTGTACCACCCTTAGGATAAATAGTCGTGTTACCACCACCGCCATAAGCAGCTAATACAGCACCATCTGCAAGTGTCAATGTACCATTTTTTACACTTAAAGCCGTCTGTCCAACAGTTGTGCCGCCGGCTTCATCACCATGAATAAATACCTGGCCTTTCACTATCACATTGCCATTTACAACAACTACAGGTTCTGCACTGGAACGATCTGTCAGATCACCATTTGCCAGATAATTAATATGTGAATAAATAGATGCATTTTCTAATATTGCACCATCCTCCAGACGAAGCTGTCCGCAAATAGATGCACCTGTTGCAAATGCACCATTATAGGCATCATAGTTCATTGAGAATGTTCCGCCGTTTTTCACATCAATAATACCCTGTACTGTAGAATCTGACAATGTTAATTTACCACCGGCTTCAACAACAATATGAACGCTGCTCAAAATTTCCATATTTGTCATTGTCAGATTACAGCCTGCAGGAATGTAAAGTGTCTGAGAAATGTTGCCGCTTTCCACCTGTGTCCACGGAATATCATATCCTAAATAGCCATATGTACCGCTCGTATGAGAACCAAACCATACTTCAAGTTTTTCTGGCACACGCACGCTTTCATTCTCACCTGCTACATTGCTTCCAAAATTCTTGATAGCCCATGGCTCCATAATATCCCATGCATACAGACCACTGCTATATTGTTTCAGATTTTCTGTTTTTATCTGATCTGCAAGCGTTTCTTCACCTGAATAAATCACAAATGGCAATGCATTACTTTCTGCTGTTCTTCCCTGGTCATCTGTAATTGAAACAGAAATCAGATAACGGCCCGGATCTTTTGGTGTGCCGTTGAGTGTTAAATCACTGCTGAGTGTCAGGTAAACACCCTCCATACCACTGTCACTGTCTGCACTTGTACCATTTTCCACATCAGGCACAATACTTACTTTACATTTGCTGCCATCGAGATTGATTTTAGATTGATGGTCAAGTTCTTCCCAGTCATTTTCTGCAAGCTTTGTATCTTTTTCCACAAGTGCGCCATAGACTTTAACTGCACTGTTTTTGTTTGAAGATGCGCCGCCAACACTGGCACTTGATACACCGTCATAGTCTTTCTGATCTTTAATTGCACATTCAAATGACCCTACAAGCTTCACATGCAGTTCGTATGGGTCACCTTTGCCATCATCTGCAACTAATGTAGCCTTGCCACTGTTATCAATAACAAGTTTGAAAGCAAAATCCTCATAACCTTTTGCTGAAATCGTAATGACATCCCCACTCTTAAGCACCGGTTTATCCTGCGCCCCAGAATTGTCATTTCTTGAAAATACAAGCATATTGTCATAGGTATTTTTCTTATATGAGCCACCGCTGTATGGTCCATAAGAAACTTCTGTCCAGTCTTTATCATTGACCTTCACACCTGTCACTGCTTCTATATAGCCATCTGCATTTGTAAATGTCAGATTCCAATTAGATCCGAACATATCTGTTTCCATTTTTACCTGACTTAAATCAATTGTCTTTGCTGTCTCAGATGCTTTCACAACCGTTGCTGTATGATTTGTTTTATCTAAATTTAATGTTAATGGTTTGTAACCATCTGCACTAATCACACAGGTTGCCGGATTATCTGTAAAATTCTCACCAACATAGATTGATTTGTTTGCGCTGTCTACATAATAAGACTGATTGTTCCAGACACTATATGAACTGCTGCCTTTACTCCACTCTTTTCCATTGACACTAATACCGGAGATAGCTTTTAACCAGTCATCTGCATTATTCATTACAAATTTGAAATCATAACCAAAATTAGTACTTACTGTAAAATCTTCCGGTGCATCTTTAACTCCCGTCTGTCCAGATGTTGCTCCCGGATTCTGCTGACCGCCTGTTTCACCTGGTGTTTCTGTTGGTGGCACTGTCGTACCGCCCTTCACACTGACTGTGTAACCATTTTCACCCTTCGTCTGTGTGAGCACAAGATTATCGTAACCATCCGCTAAAATCGTAAGCTCGCTGTCATTGACTACATCCCACAAAATCTGCAATTCTTTATCTGTCGCAAACCATGACGGGTCACTTCTTATAGACATCATAAATTCTGATGTCTGCTTCTCATAATTCGTGCCGACACCAGATGAGATACCTGTAATTGCCTGAAGCCAGCTTGAATCATCAAACTTTAATTTCAAATAAGCAAGATTTGCATTACTGCCATACCAGCCGCCTTCTTCACATCCATTAACTGTTGTTGGTGCTGCAGATGCCGCAATGACCGGACTGCTGGTCATACCCATAATAAGCACACCTGACAAAATCAGGGCTGCAGCTTTTTTCCACCTTTTCTTCATAATACGCCTCCTCATAAAAACAACCTGCTAATTGATACTTTTTATCATTTAGTTAGGTTATACTAACTTTACTTAGTTCAAGCTATCATAAGTAGAGTTAGTTGTCAATATGATTTATTCTTGCATTGTTTTGGCAAGTATATTTCAGGCGTATATGTAACTTAACCATGTTTTAAGTAATCAGATATTTTCCTTGCATCTGAATTTCAATAAACCGCACCTCCAGCGGTTCCAATGTGGTCTTGATGGTCAGTTGTCCATTTTCAACCATCTTAGTATATGTATACAATCCCGGCATGCTGTGAGCTTTAAGTATTTCTGTGGCTTCCTCATTCATATCCTCCGGTGCGCCCATCTGCACCCATGTATCAAAGCTTGACCCCTGCGACTGATTAATAAAATATTCACTGACACACGCCCCTGCCCCATCCGGCAGATGATTCAGCGTGATATGAAAACTCAATCGTCTGCGCATGGAAAATGGGGTGTATCGGCTGACCGATGTCATGTCAAACAACTCACCACTGGCATAAAGTTTGTTATAATGCTCGTAATTATAAAGTGCTATCTGCACCGCATGCTTTGTGCGGGTAATAAACCAGCCTTTACCCCGGCTAATGCACGTATCGCCAAGTCTGGCAAGATATTTAAACATATAAAACGGTGCTTTCGGAACGCCATTATAAGTAAACATTCCCAAGCCACCGTGAAACAAATGATTTGGAATTTGCTGTTCCAATATAAAATCACTCATCGACCAGTAACCAAAGGAATTCAGACGGTCATAATTTTCCAGCAGATTTTTCGCCAGATAACACGATTTAAAACATGTATCATTAATTAAATTACGATGGTTCACGGTCAGATTCCATTCTGTCATGTACACCGGCATGATTTTGCCAAAATACGTCGGTAATTCCTCATAAATCGCATCCAGAAATTCTGAAAATGCATTTTCATTTGTATTTAACAGATTTGGCCTGATTTCAGTTGAACCAACCTGGATATTTAACTGCTCAATCGTATCATCATAATAATGAAGATTAATAAAATCAGGGATGCAGCCTGTTTCCCTGCAATATTTTAAAAATGCCATATCCCACCGTCTTGGTGTTTCTGCGCCACAAAGCATAATAGACGGTGTGCCAAATCTGAATTCTGAATCAATGGATTTTACTGTTTCGTAAGTACGTCTGTAAAATTCAAAAAAGTCCTCATCTTCATAAAATCCAAACATATCCGGCGATGTATCCGGCTCATTCCAGACACAAAACAGCCACTGCTTCACTTCTTCCAGAGAATATCTGCCGATATAATGCTCAATTGTCTCACGTACCATCATACACCAAAAATCCATATTATTTGGCGGACTGGTGTTATATTTCAGATAGAAATTGGTTTTATTCAGGTCAGTCGCCAGCTTTTCCGGCATAAAAGAAAGCTGCAAAAGCGGCATCAAACCAATGCTTCGCAGAAAATCCATCGCTTTATCCAGCATAATAAAACTCAGGTAAGGCTTGCCATTCCGGTCAATATTAAACAACTGCATGTCATCGCAAAACATACCATGAAACTTGATATATTTGTAGTGTATCTCATTTTGCAGGCGTCTAAGCATTTCCTGAATATCTGCATTTAAAATATCTCTGGCAGTACCCACACAGCACACCATTTTATTATAGTGTTTTAACGCAGTTCCCGCTTGCAACACATCCGCTGTCACATAAGTTGTATCCGTCTGCGGTTCCAAATGCTCAAAAGCCTTTGACTGGTCGTATTTTAAATAATCTGCCAGATTGGCCAGTGACGCAAAAGTAGATACGGAAAAATAATTAATACCCTGCTTAATGTCCATCCCTTCCGGTTTTAACTTGTACTGTTTTCGGTAATTGCTTGGCAGTTCATGATATTTATCTTTAAACAATGCCACAAATGAACGCACATCCGAAAAGCCATTATGTTCAGCAATTTCTGTCACCGATTCATCACTCGTCAGCAATTCGTTGACCGCATATTCCAAACGGATCGCATTATAATAATCCGTAAAACTCGTTCCAAAATGCTGTGTGAAAAATCTGGAAAGATACGCAGTAGACAGATGCTCACTCTCTGCAAGCTGCGCCAGCGTAATGCCCTCCCGAAAATGATTGAGGATGTAATCCCGTATACTTTGCAGACGTTCCAGATGCTTTTTGGAATTTGACATGCCCGATGTATGCTCCGCCGCAAAATGCTGACTTAATTCACTGATGAGTAAAGATAACAGTGATAATGTATACAATTTATTTTCCTGCTCAGCATTATCCTTAATCAGACGCGCCAGTAAAAACCGCAGATAATTGTATTTTTCATCATGTGTTCTGCCAACTGAACAACAATCAAACCACATATTTGCGTATTCTTTGAAAAAGTCTGATTTTGTGAGGTTAATCTGAAATGCCGCAAGTTCGCTGTCTTTTGCGTAAAGCTCATGCAGCGCATTGCTGTTAATCACGATGACATCCTCCGGTTTAAGCTGCATTGTTGTATCATCTACCGTAATCGTCACTTCACCTGATAACACAAACAGAATCTCAATACTCGTATGCCAATGTTTGGAGCTTGAACCGATATGCTGAATAAAAATCTTTAAAGGAATTTCAGATGAAAACGAAATAATCTCATGTATGTTATCCATAGGTAAACCTCCCGACTGTCGTTTTTTACTATATTTTACTTTATTATAGCATGATTTTGCTCTTATTCACATTAAAAATGTAAATTTACAGTCCTATATTATAAAAACCTCTATAATATTTTCTTACATACTCATTTTGATGACCTTCTTTTATGATTTAGAATTTCTTCACATACAACTTAGACAAAAAATTGCATAAAAGAAGCAATTCAATGCCGTTTTTTACCAAATACAACTATGCTATAATCCTATCATAAAGTTTAAATGATATGAAATACATGCATATCTATTCACAATATGCTGTATTTCACCAATTCAAAGCACGACATACAATTGTGTATTCAATGAGGAGGATTATTATGGAAAAGAGATGTTTATCTTTATTACTTGCCGGTGTATTGGGTGTATCATTACTGGCAGGCTGCGGCAACGCTGAATCCGGTTCAGGTAACGCTGCAGATGACAAACAGACAACAGGCACTGAAGCAGCCGCTGACACCGGCGATGATGAAGATGCAGAAGACGAGGATATGGAAATTACAGATATTAATCTGTATGCACTGGCACTTGGCGAAACAGACGGTGTTGCAGAAGTTCAGGATGCAGTCAATGAAATTTCTGAAAAAGAAATCGGTGTTCATGTCAACCTGAATCTGATGGATGCCGGCTCATTCATGCAGCAGATTGGCCTGATGCTTGCAGGCGGTGAAAGCGTGGATTTACTTCAAGTTACACCACTTGGCAGTGTTGCATTTAACGCATGCCAGTCACAGAATCAGCTCATGGAAATTTCTGATTTGTTAAATGAATATGCACCTGACCTGGTAGATACAGTCGGTGACTATCTTAAAGGTATGGAAGTTGAAGGCGGATTATACGGCGTTCCTGGTTACCGTCTGTTAAACTCTAACATGTACATTTACATGCGTGCAGATGTCCTTGATGAGCTTGACCTTCGTGCAGAAGCTGAAGCTGCTGACAGTTGGAGTGACATCGATGCAATTTTTAAAAAAGTTTACGCAGCGCAGGATTCTCTGCCTGAAGACATGAAGACAACATGTATGATTTCAAATACTGGTTCAACAGGTGATGTCATCACAGTAGAACCTGCCCTTGCAGGTAACGATGACTGGAGTAAAGCCAAAGGTTACGATACACTTGGCGATTCTTACTACATCGTTGGTGTAGATGACAGTTCAGATACAGTATTTAGCTGGTATGAATCCGAAGATTTCCAGAATGAAATCAAGATTGTTCAAGACTGGTACGATAAAGGCTATGTTTACAAAGATGCCGCAACATCTGAAGAAACAGGCGATAACAACATCAAAAACGGTATTGCATTTGCAAACGTTGCATTCAGTGAACCGGGTGTTGAATCTTCAAAACAGGCAGCTACAGGTTATGACCTTGTTTGCCGTCAGATTTCCTCAGGTCCTGTTACAACAGGTTCCGCAAGAAGCTGGGGCTGGGCAGTACCTGTTACATCCAGCGAACCGGAAGCTGCTGCTAAATTTATGAACTTAATGTACACAAATGCAGATATCGAAAACCTTCTGACATGGGGTATTGAAGGTCGCGATTACGAACTTAACGAAGCCGGTGAAGCTGTCAGACTTGACGGTGCTACATACACAAGTGGTGATTTCCTCTGGGGCAATCAGTTCCTTGCTTATCCTGCACAGGGTCAGGGTTCTGATTTCAGAGCTACATCTTTAGCAGAGATGGAAAGCGCCGGTATTTCAAAATACTATGGCTGCTCAGTTAATGTTGATTCCATCAGCAACGAACTGACATCTATCAACAACGTCATCAGCACATACTACGCAAGACTTGTCAGCGGCAGCACAACTGATTTAGATGCTGATTATCAGGAATTTATTGATAACTTAAAAGCAGCAAATGTTGATAAGGTTGTTGAAACATATCAGACAGCGCTGGATGCATGGCTTGCAGAGCAGAACTAAAAGATATACAATATTAAAACATACAAAATCATTCAGTTTACAAAAATTAAGTATTTCAGAAGCTGACAGATACAAAATATTGATGAAGCTGAAATAAAAATCATAATATATGTGAGGGGGTCAAGGGTTTTTAATACTTTTGACCCCCGACCTCTATAAAAACTCAGGAGTATAACAACTATGGAAAAGAAATGGCATAAAATTAAACAGGACGGCTACATTCTGATTGTGAATGAAGGCGGTAAAAATATCGCATATTCCCCAAATTCCGGTGTCAAAATTCTGGAAGTTGACGGATATGCTTTCAAAGATTTAAATGGCAATGGCGTCTTGGATCCTTATGAGGACTGGCGTCTGCCTCTGGAAGAACGTGTTGCAGATTTAGCCTCACGCATGACCATTGAACAGATTGCAGGTCTGATGCTTTACAGTACGCACCAGACCGTCACCAGACCGGATTCCGGCGATACATTTAACCAGCGTTTTGCAGGCACATATGACGGTAAACCTTTTGATTTGGAAAACGGCGATATTTCGGACCTCAGCGACCAGCAAAAGGATTTTCTTAAAAATGATAAAGTCCGCCACATTTTACTGACAACTGTGGAATCTGCCAAAATCGCTGCCAAATGGAATAATAACATTCAGGAATTTTGCGAAGGCACAGAGCTTGGTATTCCTGCCAATATCAGTTCTGACCCGCGCCACGGCGCTGCCTCAAACGGCGAGTTTTTTGTGGGCGCTAAAGGTATGATTTCACAATGGCCATCTGAACTTGGCCTTGCTGCAACATTTGACCCCGATCTTGTGGAAATCTTCGGTCACATCATGGCAAGAGAATACAGAGGTCTTGGTATCACCACAGCACTCTCCCCTCAGATTGACTTAGCTACAGAACCGCGCTGGAACCGTTATAATGGTACTTTCGGTGAGGACAGCCAATTGGCTGCAGATATGGCAAGAGCCTATGTAGACGGCGCACAGACAACTGCAGACAGCATGGATGGCTGGGGTCGTGACAGTGTGAATGTCATGGCAAAGCACTGGCCGGGCGGCGGTACCGGTGAAGGCGGACGCGATGCACATTTTTCTTACGGAAAATATGCCGTTTATCCGGGCAACAATCAGGCTGAACATCTGAAACCATTTGTGGAGGGCGCATTCAATCTTAAAGGCAAGACAGGTACCGTGTCTTCTGTGATGCCGTATTATACGATTTCTTATAATTACGACCAGAAATACGGTGAAAATGTCGGAAACGGCTTCAGCAAATACATTATTAACGACCTGCTCAGAGAAAAATATCACTTTGACGGCGTCGTATGTTCCGACTGGGGTATCGTGGAAACATGTTCTTCTGATTACATTATTTCCGGTATGAACTGGGGTGTTGATCATCTGTCTGTAGCAGAACGCCACTACAAAGCACTGATGGCAGGTATCGACCAGTTTGGCGGCACCAATGAAATGCCGCCGATTGTGACAGCTTATGAAATGGGCTGCGCCGCTTACGGCGAAAAGGCAATGCGTGAGCGTATGGAACTTTCTGCCCGCAGACTGCTGCGCAATATGTTCCGTCCGGGCTTATTTGAAAATCCATATATCGATGCTAAAGAAAGTACCGAAGTTGTCGGTTGTCCTGAATATATGCAGGCCGGTTATGAAGCACAAAAAAAATCCATCGTTATGCTGAAAAATAAAGACAATCTCCTGCCACTGAAAAAGGGCATTAAAGTCTACATTCCAGACTGCCCGGACACATGGCTTTACGGCATGCCGGCACTCTTTACAGATGACCTCCGCATACCAGGACATCCATGGCTTGAAGAAGCCCTCGTCAACCGTTACACAACCCTGGTGAAAACACCAGAGGAAGCTGATGCTGCGATTGTCTTTATGGAAAATCCGCATCCAATGATTCCGGGCTACAACCATGAAGAAGGTTACGTGCCGATTTCCCTGCAGTATCGCCCATATACTGCCAAAACTGGACGCGAACACAGTATTGCCAGCGGTGACCCATTTAACTATGAGCATCCGGACCGCTCATATCTTGGAAAGACAAACACGACCGCCAATGAAAGCCATCTTGATGTCCTTGAAGCCACAAAAGCTGCTATGGGCAATAAACCAGTCATTGCAGTCGTTGATGTCACAGCACCGATGATTTTTAGTGAAGTTGAGCCAAAATCTGATGCCATTTTAATTGGATTTGAACTTCAGAAACAGGCTTATCTTGATATGATTTTCGGTGAGGATGAACCATCCGGCCTGCTGCCATTCCAGATGCCAGCCAACATGGAAACCGTGGAAACACAGCTTGAAGACGTCCCAAGAGATTGTCTGTGCTACACTGATGAATGTGAGCATACTTATGATTTTGCTTATGGTATGAATTTTTCTGGTGTGATTGAGGATGACAGGGTGGAGAAATACAGATAAGAAGCCTTTATTAATAGCTTTTTACTTATTGATCAGAGACCGTTTCAAGTTTTGTGTAAACGTTAAAAACTGATATAAGATTTGTGAATAGTTACAAACGGGCAGAGCCGATTTTCCGGATTCTGCCCATATCTGCATTATACAGGAGTTTTTGGGCATGTCAATAAAACCTGCCTAAAACAAGCTGTTTTTACAGGTTGCGTCCGATTAGACGTTCTTCAAAATAGATTTCCAGCTGGGAATGGATCTGCCCCCAGTCCTGCCTGTGTCCGGTCCATTTTTTCGTGATATCCATAGTTGCCAGATACAGCATTTTTAAAAGGCTGTCATCTGACGGAAAAACTGTCTTGCTTTTGGTCACTTTCCGAAGCTGACGGTTGAATCCTTCAATGGCATTTGTGGTATAAATCAAACGTCTTACTGCCTCCGGATATTTGAAATAAGTGGACAGGGTTGCCCAGTTATCATGCCAGGATTTATAGATTTTCG
>CAKRHR010000011.1 GCA_934339005.1 uncultured Catenibacillus sp.
GCATAATATTACGCACATTCCCTACAATATCTCCACTGCATATATTCATCTTCACCGTATCTAATGGAGTATGCCTCTGAACTTAATGGCATCTGACACCTTATACTTTTTGCGATTTATTTCACTAATAATCAACTCTGTCTATTTTTTGTTTCTTATGCCACTCTCCCAAATAAACAGAGCCATAAACATCAAATAATTCAAAATTCAAACTAATCATATCCATTAATTCGTCTTTGATTTTTTGATTAAAACCAATCAATTTTTCTACATCAATATCTATCTTAGGATGTTTACACATCAATTTGCGAATTCTCTCGGATGCCTTAGGATGTGTCTTTACGAAGCTCATACTTGGATAAATTTGTTCTTTTGCCTGTTCAAATACATCCATTGCCATAAAGAAATTTACTGCTGAATCAAGTGCAATTTCTTCTGTTGTCATTTCATTTAAAATATCAATTGCATTCTCATCAGCTTCAAATTCCTGAAGCTGGCTTTGATTGTAATATACATAATGATCTGTGCTTTCCACAATATTCCGGCTATCCAAATGTTTTAGAATACTATGTGAATACTCATGGGCTATCACAAAAAACATTTCAAATAATGTATATGTTTCTAATTGCACATTCACATCTTCCGGAACATCGCCCCTTGGATCCAATTCAAAATCCAAAGCCTCTTTTTGCAGCATAATACGGATAGCTAATACCAGCGCATGTTTTGTTACATCCATTGGTATTCTCGGATCATCCATCCCCAAATAAAATAAATTCATATAGTATAAAAACTTCTGCAGTACAGCAGAAATCGTAATGATATTTCCATATTCTGTCTTTATACATTGTCCATTCGGATCACTGTCATATGTTAATCCACAGGGAATATTTTTAACTTCTTCTAATACACTCTCATCATTAATCAACTCATTAAAATCGTCAAAAATTGAACTGTCAATGATTTTTTCATAATCCCATTCCTGTACGTGGTTATATCTCTTATAAAAGACGCGTAGCACCCTCATATTATCTACAATACTATCGCCTTGTTTTTTCATCAAAATATCTTTTGCACTGGATGGAGAAATCAATCTTGAAATCTGATCCGGACTATAAAATGGCGCGTATTTTGATCCCTCAGTATTTCTGAATTTTTCATACTTTGATGCATCATACATACCTAATGGATGCCATTTTGTGCCATTCCCCAAATCCACTACACCTTCCGGGAAGACAGAATCTAATGCAGCTAATTTACAACCACATTGTTTAATCTTTTTACCGCTTCCACAACGACATAATTTATTTCTATCTGCGCCTTTTCCCATTTTCAGACCTCTTATATATCGGATGCTTTTATGTAAAGCAAGTATATCTCAATATTATATTTGTATAAACAAATTTCAACTGAAGCTCACCTTTATTTATTTGTTCGTTCTTCATCACTTTCGCTGTTGAGAGTTGTGATCTGTTCTTGTTTTTCCGCTATTTGAGATGAGTAGTCGTTATTAGTTTGGGGACGAGTTTTGCTGCTTTCGTTCTGGACATCGTGATAACCTCTTTCCTTTTTTAGTGATTTATTCGTTTTTTATGTGTTCTATACTCAATGAACACATATAGATATATCTAGTCCAATCCTATCCGTCGTAGTTTTTTTGTATCCCCAACTACAGTTCTCACCATCATTACAATTATATAACTTACAACAGTTGTAATTAAAAAAGTAAACATCCAACGTTCAAACCAATATTGGTTAATTTCCAAAATAGATAACATTTTTATACTTCAAAGCTCCACAAGTGGAGTCTTGATGACCTTCTTCGCTGCAAGCATCGTCTAACCAGATCCCCACTGCTTAGTACAGCCTGACGGAAGTTTTCCCGGAATATCGTTGATATCCAGGAAAGCATAGTCTACAGTTACATTATGATTGGAGCAAATAGAGGCAATGCGATCACCGATGACTTCTTTGAATTCCTTCTCCATGTCTTTTCGAAGGATAAATACGATATAATTAAAACAAGCCTCAATCCTGTTCCAAATCGGCTGACGATTCCGGCCGCCATGATAAGTAATGTTGTTTTTATATCTCTCCTTACTGTGCTCGTGCTGCTTTAATCGGGCATACTCTAATGCACTGATAACACCGCACGCACTTGCTTTCATCTATCTGCGGATATTCAAATCCCTCTTCGTCCTCTACCATAGAAATAGCTTCTTTCAGACAGATGGCATAACAAGCCGTACATCCGCAGCATTCTTCTTTTCTTTTATATAGTACTGGTAATTCTTTTTCCATATCTAATCACTCCACCGTCACACTCTTTGCAAGGTTTCTTGGCTTATCGACATCCAGTCCCTTTGCTACACTTACATAGTATCCCAACAGCTGCAGCGGAATCACAGCCAAGCTTCCAATGAAATGCTTATCTACCTTCGGAACATATACAGTAAAGTTCACTTGATCTTCAATCTCATACTTTCCATAAGTAGTCAGCCCCATCAGATAAGCTCCACGGCTCTTGCACTCCAGCATATTGCTTACGGTCTTTTCGTACAGCTCGCTCTGAGTCAACACGCCAATGACCAATGTTCCCTGCTCGATCAGGCTAATGGTGCCATGTTTCAACTCACCCGCAGCGTATGCTTCCGAGTGGATATAGCTGATTTCTTTCAGTTTCAAGCTACCTTCCAAGCAGACAGCATAATCAATGCCACGACCTACAAAAAACACATCATGCGCATTGGCATACTTTGCTGCAAACCACTGGATGCGTTCCTTGTCTTCCAGAATCTTCTGCATCTTATCCGGGATCGTCTGCAGTTCAGAAATATAGTAGCTGTACTGCTCATCCGTAATCTTTTCTCTAACTTTTGCAAACTGAACCGCTAGGCAGTACATGGCCGCCAGCTGCGCACTATAGGCCTTAGTCGTCGCAACAGAAATTTCCGGGCCAGCAAGTGTGTAGAACACTTTGTCTGCTTCGCGGGCGATGCTGCTACCGACCACATTGACGATTGCCGTTGTGGTGATGCCCTTCTCTTTGGCAAGCCGTAGTGCTGCCAGTGTGTCCGCCGTCTCACCAGACTGGCTAACGACGATTACCAGAGCTTTCTGATTGACCGGCATCTTGCGATAGCGGAACTCCGATGCAAGTTCAACACGTACCGGAATATCTGCCATATCTTCCAGCATATACTGAGCAGCCATACCAACATGCCATGCAGAACCGCAGGCAACAATATAAATCTGTTCAAAGTTCTTGATTTCATCCTCAGTGATCTCCACACTAGACAGGTCGATAGCGCCGTTCTTAATCACGGAATTAAGGGTATCTTGGACAGCTTTTGGCTGTTCGTGGATTTCTTTCATCATGAAATGCTCAAAGCCGCCCTTTTCAGCCGCTTCTGCATCCCACTTAATCTCGGTGGTCTGCTTCTCGATTTCATCACCATCAAGATTATAAAAATGAGCCTCACCCGGAGTCAGTTTTGCAAATTCAAGATTACCGATGTAATATACATTACGAGTATATTTCAGAATTGCTGGGACATCCGAAGCCACATAGGTTTCGCCATCCGCAATGCCGATGATCATCGGACTATCCTTACGTGCCACCCAGATTTCACCCGGATAATCCCGGAACATCAACTCTAGAGCATAAGAGCCACGGACGCGAACCATCGTCTTGGCAATGGCGTCAATAGGGTCAAGATTGTACTTTTTATAATAGTACTCAACCAGCTTAACAACTACTTCTGTATCGGTCTGGCTGTAAAAAGTATAACTATGCTTTAACAGTTTTTCTTTCAGTTCCGTGTAATTTTCAATGATACCATTATGTACGCCGACAACCTCAGACTCCACTGTACCAGATCCAGAACGAGTACAGTTACCAGAAACATGTGGATGTGCATTGGTCTGGCTCGGTTCACCGTGGGTGGCCCAACGGGTATGTCCGATACCACAAGTTCCTTTCAGAACATTACCGTTATCCGTTTTCTCGATCAGATTGGACAGGCGGCCTTTTGCTTTCACAACCTGTGCCAGATTCTCTCCATCACGGACAGCCAGTCCAGCTGAGTCATATCCTCTATATTCCAGTTTAGACAGTCCATCCAACAGGATCGGTGCTGCCTGTCGGTTTCCTGTAAAACCAACGATTCCACACATAGGTTTATCCCTCCTGTTATTTATTTCTCTCGCCTATTATACTTTCCCTCTATTATGCAAAATGGTTCTGGATACTTGCCCATAGCCTCAGCAACTTTATTTACTGCTTCCTACACAGCAGGATCATTCTGCGCGGCTTTCTTATCGGTCACACGGACATTCTCCAACACCTACGGATAGATTTTCAACGATGCTGCCAGTTCGTTCATCGGCTTCTTCTTTCCCAGCATCACTTCCATCATCTTCAGACTGGTCAGGATACCATCGCCAGTGCTTTCGTACTTACTGAAAATGATATGCCCACTCTGCTCGCCGCCGATGCGGCAGCTGTTTTTGGCCATGTACTCATAGACATACTTGACTCCCACAGCAGTTTTAGCATATCCAATACCCTGCTCATCAAATGCTTTGTACAAACCAAAGTTTGGCATGACCGTAGTAACAACTATATTATTCAGTAACTTGCCACGTTCTTTCATATAGCAGCCATAGATGTACAGGATATGGTCACCCGTGATGACGTTTCCTTTCTCATCTACACACAGGCACCGATTGGCATCACCATCGTAGGCAAACCCAACATTCAGCCCCTTCTCCACAACAAACTTCTGCAGACCCTCAATATGCGTAGCGCTGACATTATTGTTGATGTTCAAACCGTTCGGCTTGTTGCTTATGACATAGGTGTCTGCGCCGAGTATCCTTGCCGATAACAATACGGGTAGGATTGCTGTCACCATTGCGCTCACACAAAGTATTATAGTACCACCCTAAGAAACGCTCCACCTTATGGGCATGATCAGAAGTTAATGTAATTCCGGCTTCACCACGGAAGCCATCCGTTCCAAAGAATTTCGATATTTTTTTTCTCCTTACAATCAAACGCGAAACACAAAGAGTAATCCGTATTCTGTATTACTCTTTACCCCCCCCCTGATTATTCGGAGTATATATTTTGCTGCGTACTTAACTTTTCTTTTAGCTCGCGCTTTAAAGGAATGTTTGATTGGGGCTGCATATTTTACTTCCAGTTCTTCAAAACTCATTGTTTGCATATCTTCAAAAAATGTATCCCTTTGCGAAGGTCTTGCACAAGACTTATATTCAGCAGGATTTCCTTTTACTCCCGACTCATAAGATACTTCTTTAATCTTCAGCGTATCACTAATATCATCAAATACAGTCTGGCCTTTATCTGTACGAATCAATACCAATGATGTCCCCATACCATCATTCATTTCAGGCGCAACAGTTTTAATTCCCCAAAAGTCAGCAATCGTTAAATCAGACTCTTTTTCCTTCTTAGCAACGCACTCATAACAGGAAGGGCGCAAACAATAGTTTCTCAGAAACATCTGCATGTAAGAATCTTTATCTTTAGATATGTACAGTTTTTTTTCATCACCATGTGGGATAATATTTAAAACCTCTTTCATTCCAAAATCAATCCAACTGTCATCCTTGCAACGAAAATTAATACCCTTTAATTTGCCACAATTTTTCTTTTCCTGATATTCTACGTATTTTCTCCAAAGAGCTGGTGATGGCGCGCCATGACAAATCACATCAACACAAATCAGCTTATCAAATTCCTTTCCCAAAAAGTTCTTCAGACCATTCACTTGGCATCCTGTTCCACTGAAAAGTACAATCCTACCTGCAAGCAAATCATCTTTAACATGTTTATATGCATTCCCAACCTTTGCCTGTAAATACTTGGATCCACGAAGCCTTACGAGTCCAGCCATATCCGTCACTCGTACAAATTCAGCCGAATAGCAATCTTCAGACATCGTAACTCCGTAAACCACTCCATTCTTGTTAAGCACATGCTCTGCTAGAGAAGAAAATACCGCTCCAGAAGAACTTCTTAATCTCACATCTTTGTTTTTACTGTAACAAGCATATACTTTTTTTGGTTTCATCCTATATTTCCTCCACTTTAACCTTAATAGTCCCTCGAGATTAGTTTTCTTGCTAATTTTATTTCCCGCATATATTTCTTTTTCCCCCATGCGTGTCTATCTGCCAAAGAATTTTATCTACAAAAAGAAATAGGCGAAACCGATCAGCGCTCTTATTTATTTTTTATTATACCTTTTTTGATTGTTACTAAGGCTCTCCTATTACTAATCAAAAAAAATACCGATGCGACACACACCATAACAATATCTATTAGATTCGTAGTCCATATAGTCGCAACTGCCACAGCTATAGCAGCGAAAAAATATGGCAAAAATTTTTTAAGTTCTATCCGAATAGGAAAAACCGTTTTTATGTCATTCATTCTAAAAAGCCACATTACAAAAAAACCAAGAAATGTAGAAATAGCAGCTGCAAACAAACCAATATATCGAATGCAAAGAATATCAACTGCAAAATTAACTGCCGCTCCAATTACACTTGTTTTTGCAGCACCAACAGTCTTTTTTCCCTGTAAATACCCTATACTACTGAAAGACGAGAATCCCTGAAAAACTGTGCCCAAATACAAAAAACCTATATATACTGCGGCTTCTCTGTAAGAAGCACTTAGAATCAATTTCATTACAAGCTTAGTTAATGGTATTAACACAAATACAAGCCCAAATGATACTTTATATAGCTGTTCAAATACGGTTTGAGTGTATTGCTCAGACTGTTTTTCTTTCTTTAATTCTGCCAAAGCCATATCAGTCCAGGCATTGTTAAACATCGTAAAAATTGTTTGTAAAATAGATGGAAATTTATAAGAAACCGAGTATATTCCATTTGCTGCACTGCCGATAGCCCACTTAATTACATAACGGTCAGAAGCACTCATTACCCACCAACTTAGCGTGGATGGCACAAGCGGAATAGAGTACTCAAGCATTTCTTTCTGCTCATTATGATAATTTGGGCGAAAATCTACAACTCGCAATCTTTTTTCACAAGCTAGTATTAGTGCTATAGTTGAATATAAACTGATCACACAGCTTTGTAACATCGCAATAACACCACGTTTAAAATAGCATATCATTACAACATTGAGACACACCATCACGAAGGTGTGAAATACACCAGAAAGTGCAAACAGTTTTTGGTTTTTAACACCACGCAATAATTTCTGCAAGCACTCCAGAATTCGATCTCCAATTAGAATGGCAATAAAATAGTAGCAGTGCCAAATAGGAATAAAATGGTTGATTCCAAGCATCAACAACACAGCTAACAAACAATTTCGAATCAACAATTTGTAAGTTGCAGAAATATATGGTATCTCATTTTCTTGCCTGTGAATAATCCAACGGTATGCCGCATCGGAAATTTTCATCGTCAACAGTGGAGATAAAAGACTAACTGTTGTAATCAAAAGATCATAATCTCCCAATTCCTCAGGCAAAATAAAATATGTATATAGTGGAACAATCAAAAAATTCAGAAATTTGGTTCCAAAATTTCCTATGGCATAAGTTATTGTACCAACTAATAGTGCTTTATTCTTTTTGGTGTTCTCACTCACCTTAATCACCTTCTTTGTTTTATATATAAACTTCGCGATCGTCTTGCAAAGTAGTTCTATTTTAATTACTTTTGATTTTCACAATTTTGGCTGGAACACCTGCCAAAACAACATTCGGAGTATCACACGATGAAATAACAACTGCACCCGCTGCAATAGTTACATTGTCTGCAATTTTAACATTACCAAAAATTGATGAACCAAATCCCATTCGTACATTATTTCCTATCTTTGGAACTCCAGGACGTGTTATTGAGACACCAATGCAATTGCTACCATGTAAAATCAAATTGTCTCCAATTTCCGCCAATCCATTTACCACAATTCCCTGTGTATGCTCTATCTGAAGTCCCCTTCCACAAGATCGCTCATTCATTTCTATTCCTAATTTTCTTCCCAGTTGATTTTTTTTTCTGCACGCACAGATATACAAAATCGCATTCAGTATACTTTTATTACGATTCTCATAATAGTATCCTGCCGTTCTTAATGCTTTCACATATTTCCATGTATAATAATCTGGGTGTGCTTTCAGAAATCTCAATAAAGCCTGTTTCTTTCCGCCCCCCATCCGATTGATATAGGGACATTTTTCATATCGTAAAATTTCACGCAGTTCCTTCCTTGTTTTAATCGTCATCTTACGCCGTCCTCTTCAGCCTTTTCTATAGCAGTTCTCAGCCATGTTTCAGAAAACTCGCGACTAACTCGTATACGCTCGTCTACTTTTGACCAATCAATGTCCTCTTTTATCTTGCAAAGACCGCCATCAATATTGAAATCTCTCATCTCCAAATTTTCAAGTCCTGCTAATTTCAACAAAGTCGTGATCCGAGATGCCATATTTTTTCTAGAGCCAGAATTAACCACAAATTGAGTATGAAATAATAGCGAAAAAACAGTTGCATGAAAGGAATCTGTATAAACAAACTGTGCATTTTTTATAGCTGAAAGCCATGTTTCAACCTTTGGCGAAATCAACACTTCTTGATTATACTTGCGACAATCTGTTCGATTCGCAGTAATTATAATCATTTTATAACCAAGATAACGTGCAAAAGCCTTGGCTGTTCTATATATGTCTGCGTCGAATCTCACTTGATATAGTAACATATAAGGTTCATCCATGAGTCTCCTTTCATCTGTTTTCAAGCTCCAAAACTCTCTTGTAAAAAGCATTGTCGGATCTAATACCACTGTCGAGTTCAATCCTAATTCTTTCAGTATTTTTTTCCCACTTTCTTCACGTACAGATAACGAAGAAAACAATTGGAGCATTTTTCTTACTTTCTGCTTATGCTTCTCCGGTATATCTTCTCTGCCAAAACTTGATGCGTATGAAATTTTATTACCTCGTACAAAAGGAAGATAAAATGGAAGCTCCAATTCCTTTTTCGGTGCATATTCACTATTCCACACCTGATCACTTCCGACAATATAAAGGTCTGCCTGAGGAGGTTCTTTTTGTAATTCTTCAAAAGAAAAATACTTGCGACTAAAGTTGCATTCTTTTTCAATAAAATCAGAGAATCGCAAATAATCCGTTTTGATTTTCTTAAAAAACAACTGTCGCCATATTGCCCTAGTTATTGTATTTTTCCCCCAGATTTTGCTTCTCTGTGTTGCGTAATCGACATAAATTTTCGGTTGATAAATATTGCTTCTCTCCATAATATAATCTATAAAGAAAACATCATGGCCAAGCTCTTGTAAATAAGAATACAATGCGTATGCCTGCAGTATTCCACCATAATTTTTTGCTCTACTAAATGTAATCAAACCAATTTTCATTTAACACTTTTCCCTTGTTTATTATTTTTTGTCCACTGTTTTAAGCATAAAAAGAAACAATGGCTGTCCATATATATATAAGCTGTATCTAATTAAATCATTAAACTTAAAATATCTTCTTAGATCAACCATTTTTAATCCTTTTAGATATTCTCTCATTTCTAAAATTTCTTTTCGATATTCTTTAGGTGCCTTTCGCAGATAATAAATTTTTGTAATACGCAGATATGTTCTTGCCTTTCTACCTTCGATTGAATAGCCTAATGCAGGAAATCTTCTTAACGCATCTTCATGCATCCAATTTGCGATTTCAACCGCATCTAAGTATTTATCCGTAAACACGGTCACACGACTACTAGAACCCTCTCTTTGAATATAATGATACTTATTCGTTACGATAGTTCCTACTCTTCGTGAAGCAATCAACATATTGTATGTGCCAACCAAATCCTCATGTATTCTCTTTCCCTCTGGAAAAAGCTGATTAGATATAATCTCTTTCTTAACAATCTTTTTACATACAGACATCCCGATTTCTGACTCAAAAAAAGCTCGCATCCAGTCAGTTTGTTCAGAAAATATGCAAATGCTTCCTTCTGTACCTGCTTGTTCCATGGCAAGAACATCAAGATCATTATGAACAGCATTCATATAGAGATATTCAAACATATCTTTTTCAAAGTCATCGTCAACATCAACGAAACCAATGTATTCTCCTGTTGCCAATTCAATTCCTCTGTTTCTGGCCACAGAAACCCCTTTATTATTCTGATGAATCACTTTGCAATTGTTATAATTTTTACCCATTTTGTCACAAATTTCAGCAGAACCATCTGAAGATCCATCATCAACTAAAATAAATTCTAAATCCTTTAGGGTCTGCTCTGCTAATCGAGTACAACAACGCTCGATAAATAATTTTCCATTATAAATTGGAACAATAACCGAAATTTTCATTTTCGTGCCTCCCACCTATGATTGTTCATGTGCAACAACAAACGGAACTGCCAAAGAAAAATACATATTAAATGCTGCAAAATCCAAAATAAGCGATTGATTATATGCAGAAAAGAATATGATCAATGCACAAACTACTTCTGCGAAAATGAAATACACTTTCATTTCTTCTTGCATCACTTTTATCTTTCTTCTTGTGTAAAAAAGCACTGATATTATGAACGCATAGTACAGAACAAGTCCCAAAATACCGATATTAACAACTTCCAATGAAGTGAAAAAATACTGATATCCCAAATAATTATATTTAGAGAAGAAACCACTGGAGAAGAATTCAAAACTTACATTATCACCATATCCCAATCCCAATCCAAATAGTTTTTGTGCTAGCTCGTGTAGAAAATTTTCCAGCATAAATGGAAGCGCTGTTGTTCGATTTAGTAAGTGCTGTCCGTATGTTGAACCATCCGTGCCAGCATATGCCATCATTGCTTCTATGGAGAAAATATCATTCATATTCCCATAGTATCTCATATACAAAGCAAGCCCTACAAATACTGCTGATACGCCACCTAATATCACCAGTAATTTCTTTAGTGAAAAGCGACTAAATAAGTTAGCTAACACCAAAATAATAATAAACTCAAAATAAAAAGCTTTCTGCTCGCTCAATGCTGCCATAAACATACATAACATAATTGGCAACACCATTTGAATAAGAGAGCATCGTTTATAAAGAAATTGAATCATTACATATGTGCAATATATGCACATTAAAACATTCAGCCCTGCAGCACCGCCTCGTACAACACGCCCTGCCGTATATAGCCCCGAGATATTATCCCAACCAAAACCAAGTACAAACTCCAAAATGCAAAAAGCTGCGTTGATGAAAACAAGAACGCCAAAAAAGTTCAATATTTTTTCAACATCTTTTGTTCTCAAATATTTCACACAAGCCAAGAAAAAAATAAAGTATCTGAAAAAGGTTCTTAATCCCCAAATATAAATCAATGGGTTATATAAATTTAGAAGATATCCAATTACTGTTTCAGCAAAAAGAAATCCACATATAAATCTGGTTGATTTCGCATCAAATAATATACTCTTTCTGTTTTTCAAAAGTGAAAATGCTAAAATTGCACAAGCAATGTCACTAAGATATACAATAGCATTCGGAAAATGCAAAAATCCAATCAAGGATCTATATATATTATTATATACAATCAAAAACCAAATCCAAAATATCGGCTTTCTATAAAATTTCCTCGGTATTAATATTTTCAAAAATATACTTCCTCCTTTTTCCAACTTTCTATTACGTTATTTATTGGAATTCAATTCTCTAACATGTTTTTCATAATTTCTACTCTTAATTTTACGTAAATATTGAAAAATATGAGATTTAAACGGAAGCATATTGATGATTGGCCTTAATATACCTGCTAATTCACCTTTTATATTTTGGGGTTGCCATTTACTTATCAAGGCTAAATAACTCATTTTTGATGCATCTGTGAAGAAATCCCCTCTCTTTTCTGGGATTTTTATCTGCTTTTTGGGACCACCAATTATATTGCTACCACTCACATCTAAAATATAATATACTGCACCAGTTTCCAGTGCTCTAAATAACTCTTTTCCATGTCCCGTATGAATCCATACTTTAGTAGTTCCCTTATCATCGTCCATTTTCTTATTTATACTGCCAATTTCATTAAAATCTCCAATTGTAAAATCACTTACTCGCGGAACCGCACGGAACTGGCACTCATAGCAAGACGGACGGACGTTGTAATGTCTGAAAAATAGATTTGCATGCACCCTTGTGTCATACTTTTGATCCATACTTTTCCCATCTTCAAAAAACACCCGAACATTTGGTGTAGAATAACCATAATGCTTATCTCTAAATGAAACATATCGCACTTGACTATGATATTTATCATTCAAATAATCAATCCACTCCGCAAAGAGCTTCGGGGATGAAACGCCTAAACACAATAAATCGATCGTGTATAGATTTTTGTCCTCACCAATAAGTGCTTTTAGCCCATGCACTTGACAAGGAGTCCCGACAAATAAGACTAATCTCTCTTTTATATTTGATTTTATGTCAACAAAAATATTTCTCAGATCACTTTGAACATATTTTGAACCGCGCAGTTTGTTCAACCCTCTAATATTATCACATTTTTCATGACAAACTGTCATTTCCGCATTGTAGCCAACTGCATATACAATGCCACCATTATTAATGATGTACTCCGCAATCAGTGAGAAGGCACCTCCGGCCGTGCTTTCCATTCTTACATTTTGATTTGAATTTTGAAACGCCATATATGTGCTGCTATTCGTGGCCACTCTATCATTCAAATGTCCAAACGGACACACTTTGTCACAAATTCCACAATTAACACATAATTCCTTATCGACCACTGGATACAGAAATCCTTCTTCATCATATTGCATTGTTATACAATTTCTGGGGCAGCTACTTGCACACGCTGTACAGCCGCAACATTTTGTTTTGTCAGATACCTGCATCATTCTTCTTATCCTCTTTCAACCAATATACTAAAGATTATATTTTTCTCTACTAAAATCAATCCATGCTTTTTCTGTACGTTCCGCTAGTGACAGCGAAGAATACTCTCTACTATACGTTTCTCTGTTCTTTTTTAATTCATCAAAAGAACCAATCACCCTTGCTGGCACCCCCCCACAATAACTCCAGCTGGGACATCTTTATTTACTATGCTTCCTGCTGCAACAATAGCATTCGGTCCAATAGATACATTCGGCAATATTCTGCTCCCTGCACCTATAAATACATTATCATGAACTTCAATACAACCAATATACTCTGTAAACTCTCGCTTTCCTGCCATTCCATCAAATACCCAATGGATAATATCATGCATTGTAAATTCTACATCTGCTGCAATTGCAACGTTATCATGAATTTTTAATCTTTTCCCATCTGTCGGATATTTTCTTGGCTGCCAATGTACATGTTCGCCCAAATATGCCAGCTTATCTTTCTTTTTTAACCATGCTACTCTCTGTTGCGCTGTTGGAATCATATAAAAGAAAACTCTTTCCAAAAACTCGAATTTTGCTTTTTTTATATATGATTTGTTGACGGTCAATGAATTGTCTGAATATTTTCCCATATTTTTCTCCTGACTTCCGCTCGTTTACATTTTCAACGCTGTTGCCAAATACTCCAGCGAAGCTTCCCGAAGCTTTAGCAGCTTTTCTTCAACACCTTTGTAGTCAATGTCTTTTTCAACATCCGTAACATTACCATTAAATCGCCTCTCACTCAGCCCAAGCAGTGTACAAAGGCTGTCAATTCGGCTATTGCGAGAGTTCACACCAGCTGTGAAGCGATTGAATGTCATGAACTTTTTATGGTGCAAGATGCTAAACACTGATCCATGAAACGAATCCGTTAATATATATTCCGCATGACGTATTATATTGACAAAATCCGCTGCATCCATGTCAAAAATTTGAATATCGCCAAATTGCTGATCCTTTTCAACAAAATTATCTAAGAACGGGCAAGTTACCAATTTCAGACCTGTCCTTTTCTTGAACTCATTTGCTGCAATCCGATGTTCCTCATTTGTCCCAAGGAAATAGCAGAACACATACGGTTCTTCCACAATTTTTCGTTCAGGAAGCAATTCTGCCCACCCTTTGGCATCAAATAATAACGTTGGGTCACATACTACACTTGCTTTTTTACCTGTTAGTTCCTGAATTATTTTTTGACCTGCAAGTTCTCGCGTGCTCAAATACTGAAAACGGTTAAGATATTTTGCTGTTGCCTTTTTTTGTCTCTCAGGAATTTGGCTAACACCAAAACTGGTCGCATAAGCTATTTTACGTTTGTTGTCTGGGGCAAATTCAAGTGTGTAGAAATGACTCCCAAGGTTGTTAGGAAGCCATAGCTGATCGCTTCCACAAAGAAACATATCGTAATTCTTTGCGGATTCTTTTACAAGATTTTCCCACCCAGCATACGGTTTAGAAAGATTCGTAAAATACTTTTTTACAAACCCATTGAATCTGTTATTCCGAACCGAGACATTCTTCGCAATCTCTGGGTATTTTTCAATTTTCTTATTCTTGTCTTTCGAATGTATTTTCGCATTTATAAAAGACATATTGAATAGTCTAGGAATAGTCTGTAACGCAAACATTGGCGTCAATTTCTTTTTATACCGAATAATTTCTGTTTTATACCCCAAGTCCTCGATTTTCTTCATTGTTGCCAAAACTTGAAGCTGACTTCCAAAATTTTTAGTATCATAACATACTGCTAATCCCACTTTTTTCATTTCAATTCCCTCTATGCTTTCAAAACACTTTCATAATATTTTGAAAGTTGATTGTGCATCACACCCATACTAAATTGATTCTGAATCTTAGCTATATTTGCCACTGACATTTTTTTCATTCTGTCGAGATTTTGAGTACACTCCACTAACGCTTCTGAAAGAGCTTGTACATCGCCTGGCGTAACAAGAATTCCGTTTTCCTTATCAACAACTTCAGGAATCGCACCTACGGTAGTACTTACAATTGCTTTTCCGCAAGCCATTCCTTCCAAAATCGACATAGGAAGTCCTTCATTATAGGACGGTAGCACCACCGTTGAAACTGAACTCAACAACTCAAGTTTTTTATCAAAATCAGCCCAACCCACTACCTTAATGTTCTTTTCAAGCTTTCTGGTTTTAACTAAATCTCTTACCTTTTCTATATCACCGTCACCCGCAAGATAACATTTAATATTTGGAACGCTCTTGCGAGTAGTATCAATTGCATCTATCAAATCGTATGTTCCTTTTCTTTGTCCTAAACGACCAAGCGTTACAAACGCATTCTGATGCAATGCCGGTTCGCAGACTGCTGGAGCAAGACGCTCCATATCAATGCCATTTTCCAAAACACAGCAATTAGTCAATCCAAATCTTTCATCAAACTTGTCTTTCCAATCCTGTGAGAGCGCAATGACCATATCTGACTTCTTCAGTATTTCCACTACACGTTTTTGCTTTTTTTTTGTAATCTCATCATAAAAGACAAGGTATTGCGCGCCATGAACATGAAGGATTACCTTCTTGTTCCACCTCTTAATAACATCCACATAATGTCCTTTTCGGAATGTACTTCCGCGAGATGCTACATGTACATGGTAAAGATCATAGTTTCTTTTTGTCAGGCAAAACTTGACAAATGCATATATTGAGAAAAAGAATCTTACTACTTTATTTCCGTCAATAAACGATTCATAAATATCTATATCAAACTGCTCGTTTAACTTCTTATCTTTTTCTATCTCTTCGATAACTGTTGCCATTCCGCCTTTCGACCTCGTTGGACTCGGTCCAACCACAAGCACTTTCATTGCGTTTTATTCCGCCTTTCCATAGTTAACTGTGTAATATATTGTATTTTATAAGCACTTGCCTATCTTATTTGCCAGTTTAATTAAGTTATTTCGTAGGCAACTTCAAGTAATTCCCAAGCTCATAATCAAACTCACAAGGATAAAAACGGTCAAATCCGGCACAGCTTGTAAATGTAATTTCGCCAAAGTAAATTCTATTTTTCACAATATAAAAATCGACTCGTGCTAAATTAAAGTTCTGTGAAAGTTTTCTAGCATAAGAATACAGTTCTTCCAAACATTCTGGTTTTGGAAGAACCTGGTTCGTATTTGGATGTTTCCATCTTACACCTTGCTTTATATTCCAATTCAAATCATACAAATCCGTTTTATGTCCAGTAAATCTATCAGAATCCACCCTAATTACTACCGGTTCTCCATTACAGCAAACAACCTTATAATCTCGAAGTTGTTTTCCATCATCACTCTCTAAAAATTCTTCGACAATTACTCTTGGTTTTTCTGCTCCATAGAACCATTCGCCATAACAAGGTAAGAATTTGGCTTTAAGCCATTTCAAACACTTCTCAATAGCTTCTTCTCTGTTGAGTTTATTCTTATCTGTACAGATTATATTAAACGTTGAACCATGAGTTACTTTAATTACAAATTTATCTGGCAAATCATCAAAAGGAATTTCCCGAGGATTTGTTCCCTCCCATAGTAGTTTAACAAGTAATTCTTCGCATCCCTGCTCTTTAATATACTCTCTTACTAAATACTTGTCACAGCATTTTGGCATTAAAGGGTTGTGATCGTACAATTTAATCCATTGGATTTTCTCGTTAAAGGATTTCGGATTTTTCAGGTTCAATCTATATCCTTGTTTCAAGAAAAACATTAGCTTCAGTTCTAATTTCGGTGATATATTATAAAGCAAATTAAACGGTGCTAGAATAATATTTTTTGTTATGTTATTCATATTTACCCTCACTTGTTCTCTATGAATTTATCGATACTACTTATAATTCTTTGTGTGTTACTCACATATTCTTTATATGTAGTCTTTTGCACAGTTTCTAGTGCATCGCCGATTTTTTCAGCATCATCGCACTCACATATCAACTGAAGCTCTTTAAACTGACCCACCAACTGAAGCTGATGGTCATCTACGTGCTCTCCATATTTCGCACGACGAGGAACAGCTATAACCTTCTTTCCCTTTTTTACAGCTCCAATAATAGCACCAGTACCTCCATGAGTTATTACAATTTCTGCCTTGCTCATTTCTGCACTGAACTCATCTCTATCCAAAAACTTCTTATAATTGAAGTTCTTCGGAAGGTAATCGCTGTAGCCTATTTGTGCAAACACATCCTCTGCATCAACTGTTCCCTTTTCACACAGTTCGTCAACAGCCTTCAGCAATCTATTAAATTGAAATTTCTGTGATCCAAGTGTTATAAAAATCTTGTTTTCCATTCAATAGATTCCTCCTAAATATATAGCTTTAGGATAAACTTTTAGCATTGGCTTCCACTGAACATAAAACTGATCTGCAAACTTATAGAGCAATTTCCCGGTTTCTGTTGGAGATGTAACCTTTGCAAAAGACTCTATGTAAATCAACTTTTTACCCAAAAGTTTCGAAATCAGACATATCGGTATCATTGCAAGAACTCCTGTGCAAATTACCACATCAGGTTTTTCTTTTCTGTAAATAGTAATAGATTTCCAAGTATTTTGAATCATCCGCCATATAAAATCCTTTTCTCGACGGTTAACCTGTTTCATGTAATATGTCTTTTCGCCTTTTGACTCTGCGCTGTAATCTGTTTTTTCAGTAATTACAAAACTATCATATTTTTCCATCAATGGTTTTAGCATCATGAGTTGCTCATAATGCCCACCAGATGAAGCCGCAAAGCATATTTTGATATTTTTCTTTTCAACCATTTTCTACCAACCCATATTTCTTAATCTCTCTGGAAAATATCCCTCGTATATACTTTCTCTTTTACATCATCCAAGCACTTGTCATAGCGATTTGCAATAATGGCATTGCTCATTTTCTTAAACTCAGTCAAATCATTGACCACAAGGCTACCAAAGAATGTATCGCCATCCTTCAGAGCAGGCTCATAGATAACAACAGTTGCACCCTTGGCCTTAATTCGTTTCATAACGCCTTGAATAGAACTCTGGCGGAAGTTATCAGAATTCGACTTCATAGTCAGCCGGTACACACCGATGTTCACAGGTTTTTCATGCTTTTCATCATATTCATTGTCATCATCATAGCCATAATATCCAGCCAATTTCAGAACACGATCTGCAATGAAGTCCTTACGAGTGCGGTTACTCTCAACAATAGCTTCAATCAAATTTTCTGGTACATCGGCATAGTTAGCCAGCAGCTGCTTGGTGTCTTTCGGCAGGCAATATCCACCATATCCAAAGCTAGGATTGTTGTAATGGCTACCAATACGAGGATCAAGGCAAACACCATCAATGATCTGCTGGGTATTCAGTCCCTTGCTTTCTGCATAAGTATCCAGTTCGTTGAAATAAGCCACACGCAGTGCCAGATATGTATTGGCAAACAGTTTAACTGCTTCTGCTTCGGTGAATCCCATAAACAGTGTGTCAATATTTTCCTTAATCGCACCTTCCTGCAACAGACCAGCAAACTCGTGTGCTGCCTCTACCAATCGCTCATCACTTAAATCAGTGCCAACGATGATACGAGAAGGATAAAGATTGTCATAAAGAGCCTTGGATTCACGCAGGAACTCTGGGCTGAAGATGATGTTCTTGCTACCAAACTTCTCACGCACACTTGCAGTGTAACCCACAGGGATCGTGGACTTGATGACCATGATGGCGTTCGGGTTATATTCTATGACTAGCTTGATCACAGCTTCGACCGCAGATGTGTCAAAGTGCTGGGTATGGCTATCGTAATTTGTAGGGGCCGCAATGACAACAAAATCAGCATCGGCGTATGCGGTCTTAGCATCCAGCGTTGCAGTCAAATTCAGCTCTTTCTCCGCAAGGTATTTTTCAATATAATCATCCTGAATCGGAGACTTACGATTGTTAATCAACTCAACTTTCTCCGGAACAATATCAACTGCGGTTACCTGATGATGCTGGCTCAGCAAAGTTGCAATCGACAAACCCACATAACCAGTGCCCGCAACAGCAATTTTGTAATTTTTCATATAATTCACTCCTCCAGTCCCTTTTAGACCTTATCTCCTTGAAAGGGATTTTTATCTATGCACACATCCATTTTCATGGATGCTATTACTCTTTTCATAATATTCCTATGTCTATTACACTGACCCATCTTTCTTAAACACCACCAACACTGTCTTTAACAGTATCTTCAAGTCCAGTCCAATGCTCCACTCATTAATATATTTTGTATCGAGTCGCACGACTTCTTCAAAGTCTGTGATATCACTTCGGCCGCTGACCTGCCACATACCTGTAATGCCTGGTTTGATGGCGAGTCTTGCCCGGTGGTGAAGCTCATATTCATTGACTTCCCCAACCAGCGGTGGACGGGTACCGACAATACTCATGTCTCCTTTAAGTACATTGAAAAATTGCGGAAATTCATCCAGGCTTGTTGAGCGGATGAAGTTGCCAACGCCAGTTTTTTTAGTACCATCTGGCAGAATTTTGTTGCCGATAACTCTTGGATCAAAATCAAGTTTGAACATTTTGCCGTCACCGAGTTTATTATCTTTCATCAATTCTACTTTGCGTGCTTCCGCATCCATATACATGGAACGGAATTTGTACATTTTAAAACGTTTGCCATTCTTACCAACACGCGTCTGTGAAAAGAAGATTGGCCCGGGTGAACTGATGTAGATTGCAGGGGCAACAAAAATAAATACAATACCTGTAAATATACAGCCGATCAATCCACACACAATATCCATGGCACGCTTAAGGAATAGTTGTGCTGGAGTGGCATTGTTCATGCTTGTCGTCAAAACTGTGTAATCACCCATTTTTTCGATGAACTGCTTATGTCCTGTTACATTGGATATTTTTGCCAGGTTTATATGTATTGTCACTCCTGTTTCAGAGAATTTTTGGATCAATGCATCCGGATACGCTGAATCAACAGATGGAATAATGAATACTTCATCAATCCACTCCTGGCACACATACATCGGTGCGCTTTCTATATCTGCAACCACTGGAATGTCCTCGATATTTGTACCAATTACAGATTTGTCGATAATCGCTAACCCGGCAATTTTGTGCATTGAAAAATTTTTTTCTTTCATATTTTTGATGACCGTCGCTGCGATGTCGCTTGTCGTCACAACAAGCAATGACTGATTGCCACCTGTTTCCATTTTCTTTCTGAGGCTTCTTCTCAAAATAAGTCTGCAGATATATGTCAGAACCAGGTAAATAATCATCATTTCCCCCAGCACTAATCTGGAAAATTTCTGACTTTCCTGTATCACAAATAAATATAATAATGCAAGTGCACCGACCAAAACTGCCTGTTTAAAGGCACCTACAAATTCTCTGTAATAGCCACGCTTTAATACATTTTTAAATGCGCCACAGAAAAATATTACTGAAATGTCTGCCAGTTCAATATAAATTCCCATATTGCGGTAAAGTATATCACTATATGGATTAATATCGCCGTGACGCAATACATATGCAAGCCACAATGCAATCTGCAGGCATATCATGTCCAGCAATATAAAGTCATAATGTTTCAACCAACCGTCTGATTTTTTCTTATACATTTTTTACTACTTCCCTAAAACTTAAAACTCAACTTATAACTATCATCTTCTGCCACAAGCGTATCTTCTGGCATTATTTATTTGATTAACTTCAAAATTTTTCCTGACTGGAAAATTTCTTCTGTTACTTATTTTCAAAATTAATATTTTTAGTCTAATTCACCTGATCATAATACAGTTCAAATACATTGTTCTGTAATGATGTTTCATCTGCATAAAATTCCATAAACCGTTCGCCTTTTACGGATTCCCCCTCTGTCTGCAGTACACCTTCATCTGTATATTCCTGCATATAATTTGCAAATTCAGACAATTGTTGTGCAGACATATCACTGACCATATAATCAGATAATGTCAGTACAAGATTAAATGCAAACATATTATCAGACTGCATACACTCCAATGCCTTTGCCTTCCACGCACGCATGTAGGTCAATTGTCTTGACATACGGTTAATATTTGTCTGGTCTGCAACATTTTTTCGTGTTCGCACAAATGTTTCTGCCTGTTTACCGTGAAGTGTGATGGTTTCTCCCTCTTTAAAATCCGGATCAACCTCTGTAAAATCATCTGTAATCGTCACTGTAACACCACCGACAGCATCGTTAATTTCAGCGATTGCCGGCATAGACAGGGAAACATAATGATCAATTGTCATACCATAAAGCATCCTGGACACTGCATCCACTTCATTTTCACAACTATCTTCCAGTCCTGAGCCATAAGCATGTGCCAGTGCAATCTGCCCTTTTTGATAATCAATAAACTCACCGTTTAATCCAAGTGTCGGAATGTCCGTCATCGTATCTCTGTTAATCTGAAGTGTGCGATAAGTTTTCGCTTCGTGGTCAATGACCATAAGCATCAGAAAATCTGCCTGATTATTATTAACATAAAGTTCCGAGTCTTTCTGTGTATCTGCTTCATCAACACCCATGACAAGAATGGACTCTATATTCTTCTTCGGTACATATTGATGTCCATCAAAACTGATAGCATCTTCAATATCCATCTCTGTACTTTCACCGATCTGATTGGCTGCCTGTGTGTAACCTTCCTGCTTTTTTTGCTCAAGCTGTGCTTTTTCTTTTCTATCAACGATGTGACCAATAACAACTGCTACTGCCACAATCAGGGCAAAGATGAGTAAAATTAATACAATTTTTTTATTTTTTTGCTTTTCATGTGACATAGTTATTTTTTCTCCTTAAAAGGATGAATCCCTGTACTTTATGTACATTAGGATTCATCCCACGCTGTACAATATTTACCATCTTACTGCTATGGCTTCTAAATGTTGACTACGCACGTTTTGCACGTTTAACGCAAACTGCTGCTGCACATACAGCTACAACTGCTGCAATTGCAAAGAAGTAATTTACGTTAACACCTGTCTGAGGTGAAGTTACACCTGGTTTTGTAGTTGATGGATTGGATGGCTTTGTTCCATTGCTGGCACCATTGTTGTCTTTGTTATCTGTGTTAGTGCCGCCCTGTTTTACTTTTAATAAAGCAATTGGGCTTAAGCTATCCAGAGTGATAGTGATGCTCTTGCCATCAGGACTTACTGTAAAGTCAACAACTTCCCATTCACCATTTGGTTTATGGAGTACAAGTGCAATTGAATTTGCATCTTCTACAGGAATTGTCATTGTAATCTTTCCGGCTTTAACAATGTCACCATTCTGGTCTGTCAGAGAAATATCAAATATTTCTGATGCCACAAGATTGTTTGCATCACCATTTGCTTTATCTGCAACGATCTGATTGAACTTATCTTCATTTGCCTTGTCAACAAATTGAAGTTTTGTTGTGCTGTCTGCTGAAGAAAGTTCTTTAGATGCATCTTTTAATGCTTCCTGAGCGCCAGTTGGTGCTGCATCAGCTTTTGTTGCTGGTGTAATTACAACATTAATTTCGCCCTTATCAATTGCATCCTTGACGTCCACTTCCTGACCGCCAATTGTGACTGTACTACCTGATGAAACATCTACATGATCCGGTGCTGTAGCAAGACCAACACTATCCACAAATACACCATTTGAATCAGCAAATGCAGGTACAACCAACATGCCAGCCATCAATACGCTGCCAAGCATTGCTAAAAACTTTTTCATTTTCTTTCTCTCCTTTCTAAATATTACGGTATATATTATCTGCTGACCGACTCAAGTGCGCCAATCACCAGGAACCGCTGTGTACGGTCTGACTTTTTGCAGGTAGATAAAATCAGAAGATTTTCTCTATCCTGTGGTATCGCAGTTTCATCAATCACTGCGCCCAATGTCTTTGTCTGCGTGATATCTTTGATAAAATCATCATAAGCCGCATCATCAGAAAAATCATGATAATACAGCAGATGTTCATTGCTGTGCGGTAAAGCCGCAAATATCTTATATGTCAATGTTTTATCCGGAAGATAAATCTTCATGTATTGGTATTGTTCAAACTTCCTGGCATCTGAATATGTGGATTCCAGGGAGCCAAAATAATCACCTGCTGCAGAATAATGTCCATAAAGAACCGTTGCCCGGTCTGAAAAATCTTCCACATTATAATTTTCCATGAAGATGGAACCGTAAGCAGAATATTCACCTTCAGAATCATGATTTAAATAAAATGTATTATCTGTATCATGTCTGAGCACCGGATATGTAATATCCGTTTCAGGAATTTCAAGCCATCCTTTGATATCTGTATTAACTTTCCATAAGGATTCAAAATCAACAGGACTCTGATAATCACTGACAGTTTCTGTGTCAGATATTTCATCTTTTGTTTCATCGTAAGCTAAATCTCCTGTGCTCTGACTGGTTTCTTTCGGAGCAAAGCTTTCTACGATAGCATCTGTCTTTCGATGAAAATTTGTATACCAGAAAAGTATCACCAGTATAATTGCCAGAAGTATCAAAATACCTGCAGCAATGATCCAGTTTTGTTTCTTCTTCATCGTTTATCCCTCCAAAGTCCGAGTAACTGTGCGGCCTGCGTCGTAATCTGTGTCTGTTTGCCTTCACCGAATTTATCTGTAATGATTTGAACTGCATCAATCATGTTCGGCCGTCTGGCTTCCAGATTATGACAATCAGATCCAAGAACATGAATCTGATTCTTTTCAAGCATTCCAAGTGCCTGTCTTACTGTATGCTTATTAATAAATGCATCTGCGTTAGACTGGATCCATATGCCCTGTTCCAGAAAGTTTTCCAGTACACCGCGTTCCTGAAATTGGATATACCGGTTAATATGGGCTATCAATACTTGCAGCCCTGTAAGTTTCTGAATATCAATGACATCTGAAATAACTTTCTTTGACCACTGCCTGAATGGCATCTCTAGCAGCAGCACATTAGTGCCTCTGATGCACAGTTTTTCCAAAATATCACTGCGTACCAGACTGTCAAAATAAGCAACCTCTGCGCCTACCATTAACTTTGGATATAAATATTCGCTAAACATTGCATCCCGAAGTTTATCCTCCGCACGGCTCCTTCGTTCAAAGAACATCTCCGGGCGGTCTTTTTCTGCGTAAAAGTGGGGTGTTGCTACCATTAATTCTACCCCCTGTTTACGAGATATTTCCATTAATTCTAATGATTCTTCAACAGATTGACTGCCGTCATCAATTGCCGGCAATATATGTGAATGGATATCAATCACGCTGCCAGCACTCCTTTACTTTTTATTTTTTTCAGAGCTTTTTTTAGATTTTTCGCCATAACCATAGCCATAGGATTTATAATATTTTTTTGAATATGCACCACTGTTGCCACTATAGGCATTGTAAATAAATCCAAGGATACGCACGTTGGAAAATTTCAAAAGGCGTACCGCTTCTGCCACCTGTTTTTGTTCTGCCACTTCATGGCGTACTACAAGCACCATACCTTTAAGATACTTTGATACAACCAGCGGGTCAGAAACAACAGTCACCGGTGCAAGGTCAATAATAATGTATTCATATATCTTCTGTAATCCATCCAGTGTTGCCTTCATACGATTGGATCCAAGCAATTCTGCAGGATTTGGCACACTCTCTCCTGCAGCGATAAAATCTACATTATTAAATACTTTCTGACGAAGTACATCTGCCACTTTGTTTGTCATACCCGAAAGAAGATTTGAAATACCAGGTACAGGATTAATGCCTAATTGCTTGGAAATACCGGGCATACGCATATCGCCTTCAATAAGCAATACTTTATACCCCTGTTCTCCAAGTGTATATGCCAGATTAATGGAAGTTGTACTCTTGCCCTCAGACTTCACAGAACTTGTCACACCAATAACTTTACATTCTGTGTCTGAAAATGAAAACATCAGATTTGTACGAAGCATCTTATAAGCTTCAGATGCTGCGAAATTCATCTGGTCACCAATCTTTGTCTGCTGGCCATTACCTGAATTTGTCGCTGTTTTTTTATTATTATCTTCTGCCATATTTTTCTGCTCCATTTCTATTTATTTTCATAATAGTAATAACTGTGTTTGCCTGGTTTTTTATTCATATCCGGGATAACTGCCAATAATGGGATATCCGGATATTCTGTAAGAAGGTAGTCTTCGGAATGAATCTTTGTGTCCATCAGTTCAATCACTATGATGACTGCACATGCTAATACAAATCCTGCAATAATACCAAGCATCATATTTTTTGTTGTACTTGGTGATGATTTGACTGATGGTACAACAGCGAAATCAACAGTACGCACATCACTGCCGTCCATAATTTCTGTAATACGGTCCGGTAAAACATCCACGATTGTATTTGCAATCTTTGTTGCTTCTTCCGGATCAGCGCTTGTTACTGTAATTGAAAAAATCTCTGTATTATCGACAGCACCCGTTTCAACCATCTTGTTTAATTCTTCATATGTATATGGCAACTGTGCTTCGTCAATAACTTTTTCAAGTGTACCTCTGGACTTTAAAATAACTGCATATGTGTCCACCAAACTCTGAGCTGCATTCAGATCACTCAATGAAACTTTCGTACTACCAACAGAGAAATCTGAGTTATTGACGTACATCATCGCACTCGATTTATATAATGGAGTAACCAGAAGCTTCGTGTACGCAAACATCGCTCCGCCACCAATAATCGCCGCAAGTGCAATGACCCATATCTTTTTCCAGAGGGCTTTAAATAATTTTAATAAGTCGATTTCGTCCTCTTTGGACATGTCTGCATTGTTCATATTCATACATTCTCCTTAATATTTTTTTCGCACATCTCCATTTTCTTCACATTCATATATTCTCAAATATATTTAATATCACTTCATCCTGCACGCAAGCTCTTTGAGCATATCATATTTCTTAGACATATTTTGTCATTTTAAACCAGATGATTCAATTAAAAAAAAGAATAAAGGAATCTGTACCTATTTCCTACAGATTCCCTCTATAATTGAATGTATAACGCTCGCTTGTGTATAGGAATCTTCAAAAACAACTCCTTCGAAGATTTTATGTGACATGTGATATGTCGAATTTAGTCTAAAGCAATTATAAACTATCCCTTTAACCCTGTCTACCCCCCCCCGAAAAATTTTGCAATTCCGTCTTTTTCTACTTTTTTATATAAATCCATCAGATTTTATAGGATAAAATGTACAGGTTGTTCATAGCATATAATTGTTTTCAACATATTTTTCACAGCTATTTCACAAATATTGTGTCGAATTTTCTGTTATTTCGGTTATATTCCTAATTTTTTTAATTTTTTATCATATTATTTATGATATTCAATTATTTTTCAAATATCAAATACTATACATTATTTAGATGCAGGATTTGCTTTCTCTTGTCTTAAATAATTGCTTCCACCCACGCAAATAATTCATCCGGGTCATAATCACCGGAGTGTGGTCTGCCCCATGGGTATGCCAGGTCGACATCGATGCCAGCATTTTGCAGGGCGCATGTCAGGATAGCAGAGATTGCCAGTGATGTATCTCTGTCTACAAGTCCGTGACGGATTCGGAAATGTTTTGCTTTGGTGGCCTTGGCGTCTCCTATGTAATACATTGGATTATAGCGTTTGACGGTCATCTCATCTGCCAGAACGCCATCTACTGCACTGTGCTCATAGCTGTATTGTGTGAAATGTCTGAATAAAATGTCTTCTGTGCCAAAGACTTCATTTTCAGGTGTACCCATGCTGATATTATCAAAAGCAGGCGTTTCTTTCATTCTTGTTCTGAAGGCTACAAATTTATCAAAGTCGATGTATTTTACTTCGCCATTTTCAAATCTACACCAATCCAGACCGCTGACATCAATCCCCTCCTTCATTGCCTTTTCTATAGAAGCTTTTGCCACATTCAGAACAAAAAATTTGAAGGAACCGTTGCCATCTTTATCCAATTTCAACGACTGACCGTCTTTGCCATGCAGGTTTAAGCTGTTTAAATATTCTGGAAACATCGCTTTTAATTCTTTTGACATAGTAATCTGCTTTTCTGTCATTTCCGCATCTACAGGTGTGATAACTGGTGGCTTGCCACTGTCAGGGCCGCCCTCCGGCATTTCGAAATTAAAGCGGTGATAATCGTTGATACCGCAAAATTCCCATTCGTATGCCATATCTGCATGGTCAAGGTTTGTGATTGGACAGTAGCAGGACGCTGCATAGACGTCATCCGTTGCAGGTGCTGCACCGAGTTTTTTTATGCAGGCTTCATAATCCGGGTGATTGCCAGTCGTACCAAGCAGGGCTGACATCGCTCCGCCGGCGCTTGTTCCGTTCGTAATGATCCTGTCGGTGTTGCCCGGGATTACTTCTTTATTATATTTAATGTAGCGGACAGCACATTTTAAGTCTACCAGTCCTGCAGGTGCCACGCCGTAATATTTGCCATTTTCGTCTTTTAAGTTAATGCCTCTGGCGCCCGGTGATACAACTACATATCCCTGTCGCAAAGCATAAAATAAGATATTAATGCCGTCGCCAAAGAACTGTTTGCCCGGATATTCTGTAAATGTCGGTCGATAGCCACCAATGCCGTTTGGCATGAATATCGGTGCAGTATGTAAATCATGTCCATTGATGGTTTCGCCATGATAATATACTTCCGGTACATAGATGTTTAATTTCTGACGTTTTTCATCTACCGGATATTTCACATACATTCTATCTTTGAATGCACGGAATGTGATGGACATGCCTGCCATCTCTACGGTTTCTACACTGTATTCTTCCGGATTAAATTCTAGTGTGTACATTTTTAGTTCCCCCTGTGATTGTTTTTATTTTGCTTTCATTATTTTTTCTTTTGCTTTGCTGCTACTTGCGCAAGCATTTTTTCCACGCACTGTACAATCTCTGCAATTTCTTCTTTTGTGATATTATCATAATGCACACCTGCGCTGACGGTGATTTGGCACTGCATCGCTTCATATAGTTTTTGTGCTGCCATGTCTGCCAGCACACCGTCTTTATGTCTGGGATACTGGATAGATTGAAGCTCACCCTGCGGTGAAATCATGGACACTGCACCAATGTGTGTATGCTCACCACCGGCAATCAGGACATTGATGCCTTCATCTAATATTGTCACTTTTAAATAGATTGGACGATTTCGGACAGTTTCTGCCAGGTTAAGTTCTCTTATATGTTGAAAACTTTCTTTTGCACCGTCCATCCCACACCATCGCTTATACATCTGTGTTTCAAGCCCCAACTGATCCATGATTTTGCCGACAATATGTCGTGTACAATCCTCTATCGTTTTCGGGTGGTTGTAATAGTTTAGTACCGGTGGAATCATCACCGTTCCCATCTGACTAAGTTCCCGCAGATTTCTCAGATGAATCGGGCTTAATGGGCATTCTCTTGGCACAAGTATCAATGGGCGGCGTTCTTTGATGGTCACATCTGCCGCGCGCAGAAGAAGATTATCACTGTATCCACTGACAATCCCCGCCACTGTTTTCATGCTGCATGGCACGACCACCATGGCATCCATCTTAAAGCTGCCGCTGGCGGGTGGAGCACCGACTTCATGGATATCGTAGACGTAGTCTGCCAGTGCCTTAACCTGTTCAATATCCATATCTGTTTCCTGTGCAATCGTCAGTTTGGCTCCATAGGTGTATACAAGATACGTTTCCACCTCCGGCATACTTTTAAGTTGCCTCAAAAGTTCAACAGCAATCGGGGCGCCCGACGCACCACTTATACCGATGATGATTCTACTTATTATTTCAGCCATTTCTCAGGATTCACCTCCATAAACTGGGCACGTTTAAATTTATCCTTTAATTTAAACGGCACGGTGCAGTCGTAGATGACTTTACAGGAAATGCCTGTGTTTTCGATATTTGGACTGTATTGGGGGTCTGAGCTTGGATCAAGTGGATGACAGCGCACACCCGGAATTGTGATAATATCCTTATCTCCCTGAAATCTTGTATTCATCGCCCACAGTACATCGTCTGAATCGTATAATGCCACATCCTCATCTACCAGAATGACATGTTTTAATTCCGGAAAAGCTGAAAATGCCAGCAGGGCCGCCTGCCGTTGTTTGCCCTCGTCCGTTGGCACGGTCTTGCACACCTGAAGTACAGCCATGTATTTTCCACCGCCTGATGGGTGCGCATAAACATTTTTCACTTTACCAGGCATTGCTTTTTCAAGCATGTTGTAAATGCTGGCTTCCGTACACAGCCCCGCCATGCTCACATGTTCCATGCTCGGTCCGATGCATGTCTGCATAATCGGGTGTTTTCTGTGGGTCACAGCTTTAACTTTGATTTTCCAGCAAACTGAAGATGCTTTGCCGTTGTAACCCGGAAATTCCGGCATTGCATAGCCTGTGTGGCTATTCTGATCCTCCTGCACACGCACACCCGGAATAATTTCGCCTTCAATGACATATTCTGCGTTGGCGATGCAGTTTTCTTTGATTGTTTTACAATGACACAATTCTACCGGCTGTTGTCTGAGTGCCCCTGCAATGGAAAGTTCGTTAAATCCAAGCGGTGTTGTTGGCGGTTCAAAGCATGAAGTAATCTCAATAGCAGGGTCTACACCAATACTGATGGAAATTGGCAATGGTTGTCCTAATTCTTCTGCACACTCTGCCATGGCTCCGATGTGTCTTGCACCAGGCATCAAAAATACAGATAATTCATCCTTGCCCTGAATGCACATCCGATGAATCGTTACATCAGATAAACCTGTGTCCGGGTGCGTTGCATAACACATACCTAATGTGATGTATGGACCTGCGTCTACCGGTGTGTTTGTCGGTGCCGGAACTAATTTGAACAAATCAAAATCAGGTTCTGTTGCCAGATGCACAACCTCCTGACATGCACCTTCTTTTTCAGTGACTACCGGCTGAATTGGATTTAAGGCACTATCGCAAATGAGCTGACACAGTTCTTCCTGTTCACAACCAAGTAACATTGCCACTCTTTTTCTGCTGCCAACCACACCAATGGCTACAGACACATCATCAAATCCTTCTATATTATGAAATACCATCGCCGGGCCATCATTATTTGTCGGACGCTGTACCGTACCGCCGGCACCCACATGACGGTAAACTCCCGCCAGTTCTGCCATCGGATTGACAGGCACATCTGTTTCAATGAGTTGTCCTTCGTGATTTCTAAGCACTTCCAATGCTGTTCGCAAATCACGGATATCTGTTCTGTTATTCATATTTTTACACACTCCTTTGTAATTGCATTTATTCATTTTCTGATGTCAGGGTCAAAAGTTTGAGGCATTACGTTTATCTTCATAATTAGTATAACAAATTCGCCATAATTCCTTCCAGTCCCACCACATATTTTATTATTCACTTTTTTTAGGTATATATCTTGATTTCATGATTTTTCAATTATATAATAATTTTAGTTATGCAATATTTTTGATAATTAATTCAGATGATGTCAGGGGCAAAATACCTTTTGACCCTAACATCTTTAGATGTGGTAAATTGTCAAACAGCTAGATATAGAAATTAAATAAGCAAAATTCACTTTTGACACTCATATCATAAAATATCGATAATATATCAATTTACACAGGAGTACACACATGGATATCCAACACCTTTATGAATTTTCCCTTATCGCCAAATATCAGAGTATTACAAAAGCAGCCGAAATACTCCATGTATCTCCGGCTGCTCTTAGCGCACGTTTAAAATGTTTTGAACGAAATTTAAATATTCAGTTAATTCATCATTCCAAGACTTTGACAGTTACACCTGAAGGAGAACGATTTCTTCAATATGCAGATGAAATTCTGGAAATTTATAAAGAAATGATTATGCAGCTTCCAAATGTAAATTTTGAAAGCGCACAGACAGACGAATATCTTCATCATGCTGTATCCAGTGATTTGCTTTATGAATTTCTGGTTTTATCCAAGTTGCTGAATTTCAGTCAGGCTGCCAGCCGTCTGTTCATCTCACAGCCTGTTTTAAGCCGCCATATACAGCATGTGGAAAGTGCTTTGAATTGTCCGCTTCTACAACGCAGCACCCATGCGGTGACGCTGACAGATGCCGGAAATATCGTTGCCGGTTACGCACCTAAGTTAATTGAACAATGCAGCCGTGCATTGCAGCTTATGCAATACAAGCATCTTTCTGTGGACGGACACATCCGTATTGCCTGCGCACCGGAAATTGCCTATGCTAAACACATTCATACATATATTCAGAATTTTATGCATAATTATCCTTCCATTCATGTAGAGTTGGATGTGCAGGCCGAGGGCACACCAGTTGAAATGCTTGAACAGTATGACTGTCTTTTGACGCCCTGCGATTTTCCAAATTATCCGGACACAATTCAGAGATTACATTTATATTCACACCGGACGTTTGTCATTGTGCCGGAAGATCATCCTTTTTGCCGCAAAACAACACTTTTTCTGAGAGATTTGACCCATGAAACAATTATTGTGCCATTTTTTAATGAACTTTTCGGTCCTTATGCTTCGAACTGGCTGTTGGCAGAAAAATATACGCATGGTCAGGTTTATCATATTCCTGCAGTCAATCTGGCAACTGCACTGATGCAGGTTGTACTTCACAAAGGTATTCTCATCGCCCCGGGCTACGTTGGCAAAATGCTGCCGGATACTTTAAAAATGATTGAAATCAAAAGTCAGGAAAGCCGTTTTGATGAATTTATATATATTAATCACACAGGCAACAATCCGGCAGCAAAATTATTTTTTGATGATATTTATTTTCCCTGACCATAATATGCATTTGCACCATGCTTGCGGTAATAATGTTTATCCTGCAAATCCTGTGGTGCAGGCAGGACATCCGGGTTGATGCGTTCGCATCTGGCTGCCATTTTTGCGCATTCTTCAAGAACAACCGCATTGTGTACTGCTTCATGAGCATCCTTGCCCCATGCAAATGGTCCATGATTTTTGCAAAGTACCGCAGGGACTGCTTCATAATCCAGATCATTTTGTTTAAAATAATCAGCAATCAGGATGCCTGTATTTTTCTCATAGGCTTCTTCGATTTCTTCTTTTGTCAGATTTCTGACACATGGCACATCACCGTAAATATAATCTGCATGTGTTGTGCCGTAGCATGGAATATTTCTGCCGGCCTGCGCCCAGCTTGTTGCCCATGAGGAATGTGTATGTACGATACCGCCAATGTTTGGAAAACGGTTATACAAAACCATATGTGTTGCAGTATCAGAAGATGGATTGTAACGTCCCTCAACTTTATTACCGTTCAAATCTACAACAACCATATCTTCCGGTGTAAGTTTATCGTATTCCACACCGCTTGGCTTAATGACAAATAATCCTTTTTCCCTGTCAATGCCGCTGACATTGCCCCATGTAAATGTGACAAGATTGTATTTTGGCAAAAGCATATTTGCTTCGTAAACTTCTTTTTTTAACTGTTCAAGCATGTTTTTCCTTCCTCCTGAAACCTGTTATATAATATTTGCTATCAAATTCGGGCAAAATAATTAACAAAATGTTTCTTAAAGTGCACTTCCCGCCGTCTGCTCAATCACAATGCCTTTTTTAAATCTTTCAATATAGGCTTCCATGCCCTCAATATCTGCTGCTTCCGGCTGCAATGTGACGCGTTTTGCATCTGCAAATACTTTTGTATTCAGATAATCACTCAAAGTTTCTCCATCTGCTTTATGTACCATATAAGAAGCCAGAATTGCCTGACCCCATGGTCCGCCCTCACCTGCTGTTTCCATCACGGATACAGGCGCGCCAACGGCTGCTGCCATGATACGCTGTCCAACACCTTCGGTTTTGAATAATCCACCATGTCCCATCATCGCATCAATTGTCACATGTTCCTGTTTTGACAGAATATCCATACCAACCTTCAATGCGCCAAGCGCTGCATACAAATGTGAACGCATAAAGTTTGCAAGGTTAAAGTGGCTCTCCGGTGTGCGCACAAACATTGGTCGTCCTTCCTCAACTTTCATGATATTTTCGCCGGATAAAAATCCGTAGGAAAGCAGACCGCCGCAATCAGCATCGCCTTCAAGTGCTTTCTTATATAAGGTACCATAAAGGTCGTTCATGTCTATCTTCATGCCAAATGTATCTGCAAATTCTTTAAATATACCAACCCAGGCATTCAAATCTGATGTACAGTTGTTTGCATGTACCATCCCCACCAATAAACCGTCTGGTGTTGTAACAAGGTCGATTTCAGGATAAACTTTTTCAAGATTCTTCTCAAGAACGATCATCGCAAATACAGATGTACCGGCAGATACATTACCTGTTCTTACCAAAACACTGTTTGTTGCAGCCATACCTGTACCGGCGTCACCTTCCGGTGGACACAGTGGGATACCAGCTTCCAGTTCGCCACTCTCATCCAGAAGTTTTGCGCCAGACTCTGTCAAAGTACCTGCTGATTCGCCTGCCATAAGTATCTTTGGCATAATATCTGTTAATGTCCATGGATAATGCTTATCGGCTATCAACGCATTGAATTTTTCAACCATCGCCATATCGTAACCGCCTGTGGCAATGTCAATTGGAAACATACCTGAAGCATCGCCCACACCAAGGACTTTTTCACCTGTCAGCTGCCAGTGAATATATCCTGCCAGTGTTGTCATATAGTTGATTTTTTCTACATGTGGCTCCTGATTTAAAATGCACTGATACAAATGTGAAATACTCCAGCGCAGCGGAATATTATAATTAAATAGTTCTGTCAGCTTCGCTGCCGCTTCGCCTGTATTGCCGTTTCTCCATGTTCTGAATGGCACAAGCAGATTGCCCTCTTTGTCAAACGCCATATATCCGTGCATCATCGCAGAAAATCCAATCGCTGCCAATTGTTTGATACCTGTATTGTATTTTTCACGTACATCTTTTAACAAATCGCTGTAGCAGCTCTTAAGGCCGCCCCAGATATCCTCCAGTGAGTATGTCCATAACCCATTTTCAAGTCTGTTTTCCCATTCATGACTGCCGGATGCGATTGGATGATGTTCTTCATCCACAAGTACAGCCTTGATTCGCGTTGAACCAAATTCAATACCAAGCACAGCTTTGCCATTTTCAATAACTGCTTTCTGAGAATCCATACTAAGCCCCTCCCTGTAAATTATGTATTTTTTAATTTATCTTCTATACACAAGACTATTCCAACGCAGTTCATTTTTCAACTGGCGGATGTTTGTATCTTTATCAATGTAAATTGCCTCAATGCCCATAGCTTCTGCCCAGTCACCCATCTGTTCTGCAGTCAGGTCATAACTGAAGGCCGTATGATGTGCGCCACCGGCAAGAATCCAAGCCTGTGCGCCTGTAGCAAGATCAGGTTCAGGTGTCCAGAATGCTGTTGCAACAGGAAGTTTTGGCATTGGTTTTTCTGTCTTTTTACAGTTGACATCATTAATGAGCAATCTGAAGCGGTCGCCCAGATCAATAAGTGATGTAGCAATACCGTGTCCGACTTTTGAAGTAAATACAAGTCTTGCCGGATCTTCTCTGTCGCCCATGGACAGCGGCTGAACTTTAATGGCAGGACGTACATCTGCAATTGATGGGCAAACCTCCAGCATATGTGCTTCAAGTATGCCTTCTTTACCCGGCACAAGATTATATGTATAATCTTCCATAAATGATGTACCTTTGGCATCCTTCATGTCGCCTGTCATAATCTTCATCAGACGAACCATTGCTGCTGTCTTCCAGTCACCTTCTCCGCCAAATCCGTATCCTTTTTCCATAAGTCTTTGGATTGCCAGACCTGGAAGCTGTTTCAAGCTTCCAAGGTCACCAAAATGAGTGACAATCGCCTGATAATTCTTTTCTTCAAGAAATCTTTCAAAACCGATTTCAATACCTGCCTGTACAGCAACATGTTTTCTAAATTCCGCAGCATCTCTGCCTTCAAGCAAGATGTCGTATTTATCATAATATTCATCGGCCAACGCATTGATATCGCTCTGTGAAACGGCTGCAACTGCTTCTGCGATTTCATTAACCGGATATGCATCTACTTCCCAGCCAAATTTAATCTGAGCTTCAACCTTATCACCTTCTGTGACAGCAACGTTGCGCATATTATCTGCAATACGCATAACACGGATATGGCTGCTTTCAATAACACCTACAGCAGTGCGCATCCATGAGGCGATCTTTTTCTGAACCGCTTCATCTTCCCAGTAACCAACAATAACTTTGCGTTCCATATGCAGGCGGCTGAAAATGTGGCCAAACTCTCTGTCACCGTGTGCAGCCTGGTTTTCATTCATGAAATCCATGTCAATTGTGTCATATGGAATCTCTCTGTTAAACTGTGTATGCAGGTGAAGCAATGGCTTTCTGTATTCCTGCAAACCAAGAATCCATGACTTCGCAGGGGAAAATGTGTGCATCCATGTAATCACTCCGGCACAATTTTCATCTATATTAGCCTCGTTAAATGTCTTACGGATTAATTCATTTGTGATTAATGTCGGTTTCCAGACAACTTCAAATGGCAAATTACCGGACTGATTTAATGCCTCAACAATTATTTTGGAATGTGCGGCAACCTTCGCCAGACACTCATCTCCATATAAATCCTGTGAACCTGTGCAGAACCAAAACTGATACTTTTTCGCTTTTAACATAATACATTCTCCTCTCAAATCAACGAATTTTGAATAACCATCTTTCTGGATTTATTATATCTTTGTTAAAAGCTTAAAACAATTTCATAACACCACCGGATTTTTGAAGAAGTTACCTATTCCGACCTGGTGAAGTGCACTTTGTTTTGATATTTGTGTGATTTTTTCTGGTTTATGTTTCAGTCACAACATTTCTAATTTTTATATTTCTTCCTCACTGTCTTTCTTAATTTTTTCTTTAACAGCTAAAATTTCCTCTGGTGAAAATCCAAATAATTCAACTAATGTATCGCCTGAAGTTCCTTTATTTAAGGCATTTCGAATCATTTCATTTCTTGCTTCCTCATGACCTGCTATCCGGACTTCTATACGGCCTTCACTGCGTCCTCTTTCAAGGTTTTCACGATCCCTCATCTCCAATGTCATAAACTCATGCCTCCCTCTTTATTAATTTTGCATCTCTCATCTATATTATAATTTCACTATCACACATCTGCAACCACATTTTATTGGGTTTTTGTATGGCATTGGGTTGTGTATGCACTTGTTTTCTCTTATAATGATAATATGATATAAGTGCCAAAAATCTAAATTATGATTATGCCTGCACAAAGGCATGCTTTAGATTTTTTGACATACCGAACATCCAAATATGTAATAGGATTCACGATAAAAGGCAGGTGATTTTATGTTTTCAAATCCATCTTCACTTATTAAAATATGCAATGATATGACAAATCCACAGCAGCAAAAGTTATTGCCTGCAAATCACAGGCTTGGGCAGCGGATTGTTTGTCCGGAATATTCTAAATCCGCGCGTGAAATCAAAACATATCCGTTGCTTGAAAATGAACGCATATTCGCACTTTGCTGGCATTTTAATCGCGAAGGGCATTTGTATGCCAGCATTTGTCCGACACCTGAAGCTTTCTGCTATAAATTTGATATTAACGCATTCTCTGACCAGCAAAATCAGCTTCAAGTGCCAACTACTTTTACCGGAATGACACAGCTTCATACGCATGATTATATTGAACTTGCCTACATCGTTTCCGGAACATTTCATCAGAAAATCCTTGGTAAGGATATCACATTCCACAGTGGGGAATTTTGTCTGATTGACAAAAACTGTCTTCATCAGGATGACCTGAAAAATAAAGATGCTGTCATTTTATTTCTTGGTATTGCCAATGATATGTTTGGTGAAATCATGAATGAGAACGTGACAACGCATAAAATCATTTCTTTTTTGCAGACCGCTTTGATGAAACAAAAGGATTTACAGCAGTATCTGCATTTTAAACCAGAAAACGAAGTGGCTGTAGCAGATGCCTCAAACGCTCTGTCTATGTTGCTCTCCGAATTAGCACATCATGATGTCGGCTCACATTACATTTGTAAAGGTTTATTGCTTCGAATTTTCAGAATTTTAAGCACGCAGTATGCTTTCTCTTTGTCCAAAGAGCAGCGTGCAACGATGAGCTGGGTGATTTTTGATGAAGTTTCTGAATATATGCATCGTTACTATGCACATATATCTATTCAGAATCTTGTTGCTCATTTTCATTTTCAGGAGGATTATTTTAATCGGCTGATAAAAAATAAAACCGGCATGACGTATTCCGGTTACATTCAGTCGATTCGCCTTGAAAAAGCAAAACAGCTCCTGCAAACCACATCTATGACTGTAGATGCCGTTGCCGAAGCTGTCGGTTATCATAATAAAGGGTATTTTTATAAAATTTTTACCACAAACACCGGCCTCACCCCGATGCAATTTCGCAAGGAAAATCTATGATATTCATAATACGCTATGAGTGGCAAAAGTAAATTTTGCCACTCATAGCGTATTAGTCTTCCTTTCGACGAAGCAAATCCCCAACTTCCAGTACTTCATCAAAAGCAACATATATTTCCTGTTTTGGATGCGGGCAGCTTTCCATCGGATTGCCCTCTGCATCCTTCATTCCTTTCACCTGTGCCAGAACGTTTCTGCCGTCTGGCTTCATAATCTCAATGGTTTCACCCACAAAGAATTTGTTTTTCTGTTCAAGTTTATACATGCCCTCTGCATTCACATCTTCCACGATACCAAGATATGTGTATTCTTTCACATAAGTATTGCTGTCATAAATCTGAGTTTCGTGTGTCGGCTTGCCAAAGAAAAATCCTGTTGTAAACTGACGATAAGTACACTTTGAAATTTCTTCCTGGTAATATGGAATTTTTGAGGCATATAATGCCGGGTCTTTCATATAATCATCAATCGCCTGTCTGTAAGTACGTGCAACAACGGCAACATATAAAGCTGTCTTCATACGTCCTTCAATCTTAAAGCTGTCAATGCCGGCTTCGAATAAATCTGGAATATGTTCAATCATACATAAATCCTTGGAGTTAAAGATATATGTGCCACGCTCATTTTCCTCAACAGGAAGATACTCTCCCGGACGACTTTCCTCCATAACTGCATATTTCCAGCGGCATGGATGTGTACAGGCACCCTGATTAGCATCACGTCCTGTAAAATAATTACTTAAGAGGCATCTGCCTGAATAGGAAATACACATCGCACCGTGTACAAAACTTTCAATCTCAAGATCATCCGGAATATGCGCACGAATCTCTTTGATTTCTTCAATTGACAATTCTCTGGCAGAAACCACTCGTTTTGCGCCAAGACGATGCCAGAATAAATAAGTCATATAGTTTGTATTGTTTGCCTGTGTACTGATATGAATCTCAATCTCAGGACACACTTCTTTGGCAATTGTAAATACACCCGGATCAGAAATAATCAATGCATCCGGTCCAATCACTTTAAGTTCTTCAAAGTATGCACGCACACCTTCTAAATCACTGTTGTGTGCAAGAATATTTGCTGTTACAAACACGCGGACATTGTGCGCGTGCGCAAAAGCAATACCTTCAATCATATCTTCTTTTGAAAAGTTTTTTGATTTGGCTCTCAGGCTGAATACCTCGCCACCAATATAAACTGCATCTGCCCCGAACAATACAGCCGTTTTTAAAACCTCCAGACTGCTTGCCGGAATAAGTAATTCAGGTTTTCTCATTGTTTTCATCCTTAATATTATATTTATGATATTCCTACCGCAATTTCGTCGTCACTGCCACACCATCGCCAATTGGCAGAACCGCCGTGCGAAGTTCATCGGTATGTGTCAGTGCCCACAGGTACTCGCGCATACGGCTATGAATCGTGCGGTTACGTCTGGTGACGGCATATCGGGATTCCACGATGTCACCGTCCTGCAGCACATTGTCCGATACAAGTGTACCACCCACCTTTAACAGGCGCATGACCTCCGGAAAGAAATGAATGTACTGCCCTTTGGCCGCATCCATAAAAATAAAATCATATCCCGGTTCAAGTGTCTTCATCACTTCCGCCGCATCACCCTCAAGCAACGTAATCTGCTTCGTCTTACCTGCTCTTTCAAAATTATGCTTTGCAATCGGAATACGCACATCATAATTTTCAATAGTTGTAATATGCGCATCCTCAGCATATTCACTCATCAAAAGCGCGGAAAAGCCTACTGCAGTTCCCACTTCAAGAATCGCCTTAGGCTTTACCATCGTCAACAGCACCCCAAGCAGTGTACCGGTTTCCTGACGGATAATCGGTACACCGTCTTTTAATGCCTGCTTTCGTATTTCGCTTATCAAAGGACTATATCCTCTGTCGAGTGAATGAATATATTCTATCATTCTCTCATCAACATTCATCTTTATTCTCCTGCGCCGCCATCTGCATTGTCTGTGGATGCATCTGCGCCATCCTGTGCTTTTTCATCCGCACTTGAATCTTCTGTTTCCTTAATAGAACCTGTCGCATCTTCACCAAGAATCGCCTGCTGACCATTGTTTGCCGCAGGAGTTGTTGTCAAAACAACAAGCATCTGGTCTGCTGTCATAGATTTACTCAGTTCGTATGTGCCTGGTGAAAGCTTGTCATCAAGCTTTTCAAGCTTTGCACGAATCTCGAATGCTGCCTTATATTTGATCAACTTAGCATGTTCCAATGCGGACGCTATGTCTGAAAGGGTCTGGCCTTCCTGAACTGTAAAATCAACTGTTTCTGTATCATACTTAGACATCACAGGGTCACCAAAGACCTGATATGAGAAATCATATCCCAATGTGGCTACTCTGATAAACAAAAAGAATACCAGAACATAGACACATACATGTATCACTGTTTCAAGAAATCCAAGTCCTACTTTTTTACCAATTTGTGCTTTTCTGCTGCTCATTTTTGTTCTCGTCAGCCCCCTTTTGAAGAACTACGCATCCACTTCCATGATAATCGGAAGAATCATCGGATTACGTTTTGTCTGTTTCCAAATGTAATCGCCCAGAGATTCACGGACAACATTCTTAATCTTACTCCAGTCGCAACACTTCTTACTCATACACTCATCGAGTGCATCTGCAACAATACGTCGTGCTTCATCCATCAAATCACCGGATTCACGGACATATACAAAACCTCTTGAAACAATATCCGGACCGGATAAAATCTGATTGGAGTATCTGTCCAATGTCATCACAACAATAATCAGACCATTCTGTGACAGCATCTGACGGTCACGCAATACAATATTGCCGACATCGCCAATGCCAAGACCATCCACCATGATACCGCCTGCAGGCACATGACCTGCAACTTTAGCTTCATCACTGGATAACTCAAGGACTTCGCCTGCTTTCATAATAATGATATGGTCTTTTTCGATACCCATCGTCGCAGCCAGTTCAGAATGTGCTTTCAGATGACGATATTCACCATGTACAGGAATCGCGAACTTCGGCTGTGTCAATGCATAAATCAATTTAATCTCTTCCTGGCAGGCATGTCCGGATACGTGTGTATCCTGGAAAATAACGTCTGCGCCCTTCCGGTAAAGTTCATTAATAATGTTGCTGACCGCTTTTTCATTGCCCGGAATCGGATTTGAACTGAAAATCACTGTATCACCTGGATTAATGGAAACTTTCTTATGGATAGACGCTGCCATTCTTGACAGTGCTGCCATCGTTTCACCCTGGCTGCCTGTTGTAATCAGGACAATCTGTTCCGGTGGATAATTCTTCATGCTCTCAAGGTCAATCAGTGTATTGTCAGGAATATTGATATATCCAAGTTCCTGCGCAATCGTGATAATATTTACCATGCTTCGGCCTTCAACAATAACCTTGCGGCCGTATTTGTATGCAGTGTTAATAATCTGCTGTACACGGTCCACATTCGAAGCAAATGTCGCAATAATAATACGTGAACCCTTATGTTCATTAAATATATGGTCAAATGTACGTCCGACAACCCGCTCAGATTGGGTAAATCCCGGACGTTCTGCGTTCGTACTGTCGCACATCAGTGCCAGAACGCCTTTCTTTCCAAGCTCTGCAAATCTCTGTAAATCAATACGCTCACCAAATACCGGTGTATAGTCAATCTTAAAGTCGCCGGTGTGCACAATAATACCTGCCGGTGTATAAATCGCAAGTGCTGTCGCATCGGCAATACTATGGTTTGTCTTAATAAATTCGATTCTGAAATCACCAAGATTAATAGACTGACCATGTTTGATGACTTTGCGCTTCACTGATTTCATTAAATTGTGTTCTTTTAATTTATGCTCAATAATACCCATTGTCAGCTTTGTGGCATAAATCGGTACCTGAATTTCCTTCAGGACATAAGGCAATGCACCGATATGGTCTTCGTGTCCGTGAGTAATGACAAAACCCTTGACTTTATCGATGTTATCCTTCAAATAAGTGATATCAGGAACAACCAGGTCGATACCAAGCATGTCATCTGTCGGAAATGCCAAACCACAGTCTACCACGATAATACTGTTTGGCGTTTCAAAACATGTGATGTTCATACCGATTTGTTCCAGTCCTCCGAGAGGAATAATCTTTACCTTCGCATCAATATTCATTTTTGTTTTCAATTCGCACCTCTACAATTCAATGTCTATGTCATCCAGTAATTGTTCAAAGACTTTTGAAATTGCATCAAGTTCACGTTCGTCCTCTACAAATTCAAACACAGATTCTTCCTTGGCCGAATCACTGAATGTTTCCTTTAATATATATGCCACTTCATCATCCATCACGTCTGTGGCAAGAATATATCTGATGTTATTAATCGTTGTCTGTTCTACAATATGAAATTCCAGATTTTCTCCATCTTCTGATTTGAATACAACTTTTTCCTGCTTACTCATAAATTCCTCCTAAGCTGCAGGCTGTCCAGATATCCCTGCAAAATAAAAACAGCCGCAAGCTGGTCCACATAAGTTTTTCTGTTCTCTCTGCGCACTCCGCCCTCAATTAATGTACGTTCGGCTGCTACTGTACTCATACGCTCATCCCATAAAATCACTTCAAGACCGGTCCGTCGTTCAACCATCGCCTTAAATTCTTCGGTTTCCTCACAGCGAATGCCGCTGGAGTTGTTCATATGTTTAGGATATCCGAGCACAATCTTCTCAATACCGTATTGCTGCACAAGTTCATCGATTCTTGCCAGAGTCTTTCGCAATTTGTTAGCTTCTTTTCTGGTAATCGTTTCCACAGCCTGTGCAGTAAAACCTAATTCATCGCTGACTGCCACGCCGACAGTCTTTGTTCCGTAATCCAGTCCTAATATTCGCATAATCTGTCCTGCACCGCTACTTCAGGTTCACATCAATATAGTTCTGAAGTAATTCCTCCAGAAGCTCATCTCTGTCGACCTTCATAATCAGATATCTGGCATTCTTATAGCTTGTCACATATGTCGGGTCACCGGACATAATATAACCAATAATCTGGCTGACCGGGTTGTAACCCTTCTCTGTCAGTGCAATATATACTGCACTTAAGATGTCTTTGACAGAAATATCCGGCTCACTGCTTACTTTGAAGTATTGTGTATTTTTATTATCTGGCATATTGCTCACTTCCTTACTTTCTATAGATTGAATGCATTTATTTTCATAAATCAAAATACATTCATTCCATTTTCCATGAATCTGCTAACTACTATGATAATATATTATGAAATAAAATTCAATCCATTCTTTCACAATTCATAAATTCTTTTGAATTTTGACCGATAGATTTAACTTTAATAATATCGTTGGATTTTTCATTTTTTTTAGGTACAGCCACTTTGATATATTCCTTGCTGTGACCTGTCATGTATGTTTTCCCGTCTATTTCGACATCTTCTTCAAGCAAGACCTCCATCGGACGTTCCGCCCAGAAATCCCTGTATTCCTGCTGCAATTTTGCATCCAGTGCCAGTAAAATATCGCTGCGCTTTGTCTTTATCTGCTCATCCACCTGATTTTCCATAACAGCTGCCCGTGTGCCCTGACGTTTGGAATATTTAAAAATGTGCATCTGTGCAAAGGAAATATCCTCAAGAAATGCCTTGCAGATTTCAAATTCTTCGTCTGTTTCTCCCGGAAAACCGACAATGACATCGGTTGTCAGTGCCGGATGGTCAAACCAGCATCTGAGTGTATCGCAGCCACGTTTGTATTCTTCGGCAGTATAGTGTCTGTTCATGCGTTTTAACGTCGCATCGCAGCCACTTTGCAGTGACAGGTGAAAATGCGCACAAATCTGTGGAATCTCCGATAATGCTTTGGCAAATTCATCTGTGATAATCTGTGGTTCAAGTGAACCCAGGCGGATACGCATCACACCCTCCACCTGAGCAATACTCTGAATCAGATGCAGTAAATGTGAACCGTCATGTGGGTGGTCATTATAATTTTCCCCTTCAAAATCCATGCCGTAGGATGAAATATGAATGCCCGTCAAAACGATTTCTTTATAATGATTGGCTGTCAGACGTTTTACCTCCGCCACAATATCTGCCTCGTTCCGGCTTCTGACACGACCTCTGGCATATGGAATAATGCAATACGAACAAAACTGGTTACAACCGTCCTGAATCTTAATATAAGCTCTTGTATGTTCTGAAACTGTACTGATATTTAACTGTTCATACTCAGGCTTATGATTCAAATCCTTGATATAGCTTTTCTTTTCTATATTTTCTGTATTTTGTGTATTTTCCGAAATTTTTCTGTTATCCTCAGTCGTGTATTCACTGTCAAAGGTATGTCGGTAGCTTTCCACAATATCTACAATATCTTTTTTCTGATTATTACCAATAATCAAATCAATACTTCCATCCTCCAGAAGTGCATCACCTGCCGTCTGCACATAGCATCCTGTCGCCACAATCACGCTGCCCGGATTTTTCTTCTTTGCGCGGTGAAGCATCTGTCTTGATTTTCGGTCTGCCATGCTTGTCACTGAACATGTATTAACAACATATACATCTGCCTTGCCACTAAACTCTGTCACCTCATAGCCATGGCTGCCAAACAATTCCATCATGGCATCCGTTTCATACTGGTTTACTTTGCAGCCTAATGTACAAAATGCCACGGTTTTTACGTTTTTTTCATTCATTTTTGCTCACCTCACAAATTGATTTTCGTCGGTATTTATTATTGACTTTTAACAGTTCTGATTGTACTATATAAGAGTAGAGTTATCTGACAGACATACGTTTAATTTATGTTTTTCAGAAAACTCCATGGTTTAAAAATACTATAAAAAGGGAGAATATAACTATGAAAACAGTTCAAATTTGCCTCGATTCTATCGACAAAGTAAAATCATTCGTTAATGAAATTACACGCTTTGACACAGAATTTGATTTAATCTCAGGAAGATATGTTATTGATGCAAAATCAATCATGGGTATCTTCAGTCTTGACTTATCAAAGCCAATCACTCTGAACATTCATGCAGAGAATAACCTTGATGAGATTCTTTCTATCATCAAACCATTTATCGTAGAATGATGGAAACTCAACCATTTCATCGGAATACCTGGTATTTTATATAGCACAGGAAACACTAAGATTTCCTGTGCTATATCTTTTTAATACTATATCTAATGACTATTCACATACAATAACTTCTCTTGTTTCAATCGCTTCATCAATCATCTTATCAATGACATCTTCCAGATGACGTTCTGAACGTTCGATAACTTTGATATTTGGTTTTGTTACCGGATGTTTTGCCACGAAAATCGTACAGCAGTCTTCAAACGGCTGAATAGATGTTTCAAAAGCACCGATTTTTTCTGAAATGGCAATGATGTCATTCTTATCAAAACCGATCACCGGACGATATACAGGCAGTGTGCATACAGCATTTGTTGCAGCCAGACTCTGCATTGTCTGAGAAGCTACCTGACCAATACTTTCACCTGTAATCAGACCAAGGGCTTTGCTTTCGATGGCAATACGCTCTGCAATCTTCATCATGTAACGACGCATGATAATTGTCAGTTCTTCGTGTGGGCACTTATCATAAATTGCAAGCTGGATATCTGTAAAATTGATAATATTTAATTTGATCGGGCCTGCGTATTTTGCAACGATTTTTGCTAGATCCACAACTTTTTGTTTTGCACGTTCACTTGTGTAAGGTGGTGCATGGAAATAAGTTGCTTCAATGACAACACCACGTTTGGCAATCATATAACCTGCTACAGGGCTGTCGATACCACCGGATAACAGAAGCATTGCTTTGCCGTTTGTACCGATTGGCATACCGCCAGGACCTGGAATTGTCTTTGAATAAATGTGACCCTTTGCGCGCAGTTCAATATTTAAAAGCACATCCGGTTTGTGCACATCAACTTTTAATTCAGGGAAACGATTTAAAAGATACTCACCCATATCTGCGTTCATTTCCATGGATTTCTTTGGATATGATTTATCTGCACGACGAGATTCGACTTTAAATGTAAAATTCTTATCTTCATAGGCCTGTTCAATATAATCACCTACAGCCTGGCAAAGATTATCCCATTCATAGTTATCACAGTGAACAACCGGGCAGATGGCAACAATGCCAAATACACGCTGAAGTGCTGCAACTACCTCATCGTAATCATAATCAGACAGCGCATCCACGTAGATACGTCCCTGTTCCTTCGTAACTTTAAATTCACCTGTACCCTTTAATGCAAAATTAATCTGACGCACAAGGGCATCTTCAAAAATATAACGGTTTTTACCTTTTAAACCGATTTCGCCATATTTAATCAAAAAAGCTTCATACTTCATTATCTTCTTCCTCCCGGTGTGTATCGGCGCAGCACTGGCACCAATGTTTCCAGACATGATATGCAATAATCCAGTTCCTCCTGTGTCGTTTCCAGACTGAAGCTGAATCGAATCGTTGCATCCAGATATTTCTTATCAACGCCAATCGCCTTTAAAGTACCGCTAATGGCAGGATGGTTCGATGAGCAGGCAGAACCTGAAGACACATAAACGCCTTTTTCCTCAAGTGCATGCAAAAGCACCTCTGCACGAATCTTTTCAAAGCTGACGCTGACAACATGTGGTGCGCAGCCTTTTGAAAAGCCCATATCCACACAATCTTCAAAGCCGTTGACAACAACGCCGTCCATCTGTTTGATTTTTCCAATAAAATCCGAACGCAATGCATATAAATGTGCAATCTTTGTTTCTAAATCAGTATATGTGATTTCGGCTGCTTTTGCAATACCTGCAATACCGGGAACATTTTCCGTACCGGAACGCATATCTTTTTGCTGGCCGCCGCCAAAAATCAATGGTTTCACTTTAACTTTGTCTTTAATATATAAAACACCGGTACCCTTCGGACCATGAAGTTTATGTCCACTGATACTCAGCAAGTCTATCTTTAATTTTCTTGGGTAAATACGAAGTTTGCCAAACCCCTGAATCGCATCCACATGGAAAAGGATGTCTTTATTGTAATCTTTGATTATCTTACCAATCTCATCCAGTGGTTCAATTGTTCCGATTTCATTGTTGACACACATCACAGATACTAAAATTGTATCCTCCCGAAGTGCTGATTTTAAGGCATCTAATGACACCATGCCCTTCTCATCCACAGGTAGCCAGGTCACTTCATATCCCTGATGTTCAAGTTCAATCAAAGGGTTATATATAGAAGCATGTTCAATCGCTGTAGAAATAATGTGTTTGCCACGGCGCATATTCGCTGCGGCTGCACCTGCAAGTGCTGTATTATTTGATTCTGTGCCGCCTGAAGTAAAATATATTTCCTTCGGCTCTACTTTTAAAATTCCGGCAAATACATCCTTTGCATAGCGGATGTATTTTTCTGCATCCACACCCTTTGTATGTAATGAAGATGGATTGCCATAATTTGTTTTCATAGCTTCCATCACAATATCACACACTTCATCGTATGCTCTGGTTGTTGCCGCATTATCTAAATATGCTTCCATATATCGTCCTTTCATAACATTTCTTAATTAATCTTCGTTTAATTATCCAGTTCAAACATTAATATACTGAGTGCCGTCAAACCCGCTGTTTCTGTTCGTAAAATACGTCTGCCCAGGGTCATCGTATGCACACCCTGTGCAATCGCCGCCTCCACTTCGATCTCATCAAATCCGCCCTCCGGTCCGATAAAAATACCGATGGACTTCTTGTCACGCATGGAATGGACTAATGCTCTGGCATCCTCCATCCCTGAGGCTTTCTCATAAGGCAGTACTGCTGCTTCTAACTCTGATGCCATATTCAGTGCCTCTTTAAAAGGCACTGGTGCCATCACTTCAGGAATCAGTCCACGCCCGGACTGCTTTGCCGCACTCTCGGCAATCTGCTGCCATCTCGTCAGCTTCTTGGCTTCCTTCTTCGCATCCAGCTTGACAATCGTGCGTTTCATCACCACCGGCACAATCGCATACACGCCAAGCTCCACCGCTTTCTGGATAATCAGCTCCATCTTGTCAGCCTTTGGCAGCCCCTGGAATAAATAGAGTTTTGCCGGCAATTCCACATAGGAATCCCATGAATTTTCTATATGCACAAAAATGGCAGACTTATCCATCTGCTCAATTTTTCCAAAATAATCTTTGCCTGCGCCGTCGCTGACAGAAATTTCTTCACCGACATTCATGCGCAGAACATTTTTGATATGATTGACATCGTTTCCGGTAATCTCAATCTGATCACCGTTCACCGCTTCCGGTTTTACAAAAAATCTTGGCATAACTCCTCCGTTATCCATCTGAATTTATCTGATTATGCTCTTGCTGTAAATGATACCCAGTCACCTGAATGTGTTACTTCCACAATCTCAAAGCCATTGGCAAGGAGCGCTTCTCTGACAGCTTCTTCCTTCATATCAATAATACCTGATGAAATAAAGAGTGCCCCCGGCTTCATATTATCTTTGATCACACCTGATAATGGAATAATAATATCTGCCAGAATATTTGCCACAACAATATCATACTGGTGCATGCCCATCTCCTGTCGAAATGCCGCATCTGTAATAATATCGCCGGTTTTTACTGTGTATTTGTCCATGTCGATATGATTGACTTTGGCATTTTCAATCGCAGCTTCCACCGCATGTACATCCACATCTGTTGCAGATGCAGATTTGATACCAAGCATCAAACCGATGATAGATAAAATACCACTACCACAGCCCACATCAAACAATTCGTATTCCGGTTTTAAGTACTTCTTAAGCTGTGTAATGCACAGGCGTGTTGTGTGATGCATACCTGTACCAAAGGATGTGCCCGGGTCTAATTCTACAACAAGTGTGTCATCCGCCACATCATCTAAAGTTTCCCATGTCGGTTTAATCCAGATTTTATCATCCACCTGGAATGGTTTCCAGTATTTCTTCCAGTTATTCATCCAGTCTTCATCGGCTGTCTGAGTTTTGACAATCGTACCTTCACCGATATCCACAAAATCTTTTAATTCATGAACTGCATCCAGCACTTTGCGAATGGTATCATCGGAATCATTTTCCGGTTCAATGTAAAAAGATACATAAGCCACACCGTCATCCGGACCAAGCTCAGGCAGAATATCGATAAACATCTGCTTTTTTTCTTCCTCTGTTAACGGAATCTTATCCTCGATTTCAATACCCTCAATGCCAAGTTCATCCAATGTATAACTGATTAAATCCACAGCCTCTGTTGTCGTTGTCAGTGTATATTTATTCCATCTCATATGCGGACTCCTTATTATTAAATGCTTTATATGCCTGATTTTCAGATGTTCTGCTATTTAAGTACTTCTATTTAATTAAATACCTAAATAAAAGTACTTTATCTTGATACTTTATTCTTCAAATGCTTCTTTGATTTTTTCTTTGAAGGATTTCTTCTTTTTGCTACCATCTTCACCATCGCTGTCAAGCTTTTCACCCTTCATGGCTGCATCAAAGCGACGCAGTGCTTCTTTTTGCTCTGCATTCATCTTCTCAGGTACCTGAACAACAAGTGTTACATAATGATTACCTCTTGTGTTCTTGTTGCGCAGCGTCGGCACACCTTTGCCGCGCAGTGTAATACGTGCATCTGTCTGTGTACCCGGTTTGATTGTCTGTGTTACATCACCATCAACTGTTTTAATGGTAATATCTGCGCCAAGTGCAGCATCCGCAAATGAAATCGGCACTGTCGTATAGATATCATAGCCCTGTCTTTGGAAAATAGGATGTCTGTCAACATTCACACCGACAAGCAAATCACCTCTTGGACCGCCATTGACACCTGGTTCACCCTTGCCTTTGATGCGGACACTCTGACCGTTATCTATACCTGCAGGAATAGAGATTTCAATCGTTTTGTTGTTCTTGATATAACCTGTACCACTGCAATCTGTACATTTTTCTTTGATAATCTTACCTGTACCATGACAGTCCGGACATGTCTGAACATTTCTCACTGCGCCAAATAAGGACTGCTGTGTATAAACCACCTGTCCTTTACCACCACATTTTGAACATGTTTCAGGTGATGTACCAGGCTTTGCACCTGTACCATGACAATGTGGGCATTCATCCTTGATACCCATCTGAATCTTCTTATCTACACCAAATACAGCTTCCATAAATGAAACACGCATTGTAATCTTTACGTTTGCGCCCTGCATTGGTCCATTGTAACTGCTTCTGGAACGGCCGCCGCCAAACAGGTCACTGAAAATGTCACCCATGCCGCCGCCAAAAATATCACTGAAATCAAAACCGCCAAAGCCGCCGGCACCTGCACCGCCGCCCTGTTCAAAGGCTGCATGACCAAACTGGTCGTACTGTTTTCTCTTTTCAGGATCTGATAATACTGCATACGCTTCGGATGCTTCTTTAAACTTAACTTCCGCTTCTTTATCTCCCGGATTCATATCCGGATGATACTTCTTTGCAAGAACACGATATGCTTTTTTGATTTCCGCATCGGTTGCAGTCTTTGCTACGCCAAGCACTTCGTAATAATCTCTCTTGTCTGCCATAACTTACTCCTCTATTTCACACACTTCTTTATAATCTGATATGAATGGCTCCATAACGGAACTTTTGTTATACATAAATGCCGAATGGGAGTTGTGCACTCCCACCCGGCTTATATAATACTTGATACATTCGAAGATGTCAATTATAAGTGAATTAAACTTCTTTATAATCTGCATCTACGACATCATCGTTCTGCTGATATGCATTTGTGTTCTGTTCTGGCTGAGGACCTGCGCCCTGAGCACCCTGTGCTGCTGCGCCAGCGGCTTCATACATCTTTGTGAATACGCCCTGAGCTGCATCCATCAATCTCTGTTTAGCTGCTTTAATATCTTCAACCTGTGCATCTGTAATATCATCTGCAGGTGTGGAAGCAAGTAATGATTTCAGGCTGTCAATTTCTGTCTGAACTTTTGCTTTTTCATCTGCGCTGATCTTATCACCAACTTCGTTCAAAGCTTTTTCTGTCTGGAATACCATAGCATCTGCTTCGTTTCTGGCTTCAATTGCGTCTTTACGACGTTTGTCTTCTGCTTCAAACTGAGCAGCTTCTTTAACAGCTTTATCGATTTCAGCATCTGACATGTTAGAACCTGCTGTGATTGTAATGTGCTGTTCACGACCTGTACCAAGGTCTTTTGCAGATACATTTACAATACCGTTGGCATCGATATCGAATGTAACTTCAATCTGAGGGATACCACGTGGAGCTGGTGCAATACCATCCAGTCTGAACTGGCCAAGGCTCTTGTTATCTTTTGCAAACTGTCTTTCACCCTGTACGATGTTGATATCTACGGCTGACTGGTTATCAGCAGCTGTTGAGAATACCTGGCTCTTTCTTGTAGGGATTGTTGTATTTCTTTCAATCAGGTGTGTTGCGATACCACCCATTGTTTCGATAGACAGTGTTAATGGTGTAACATCAAGAAGAAGGATGTCACCGGCACCTGAATCACCTGCAAGTTTACCACCCTGGATAGAAGCACCGATAGCAACACATTCATCTGGATTTAAGTTCTTGCTAGGTTCTTTGCCTGTCAACTGTTTAACTTTATCCTGTACTGCAGGGATACGTGTTGAACCACCAACAAGTAATACTTTTGATAATTCGCTTGCTGTAAGACCAGCATCACGGAGTGCGTTCTGAACAGGGATGACTGTTCTTTCAACAAGATCTGCTGTTAATTCATCGAATTTAGCTCTTGTAAGATTCATATCAAAATGTTTTGGACCTTCGCTTGTAGCTGTGATGAATGGCAGGTTGATGTTTGTTGTAGCTGCACTTGAAAGCTCTTTCTTAGCTTTTTCAGCTGCTTCACGAAGACGCTGCATAGCCATCTTATCACCTGAAAGATCGATGCCTTCTGCATTCTTAAATTCCTGAAGCATGTAACGTGTAATCTTTTCATCGAAGTCATCGCCACCAAGTCTGTTATCACCACTTGTTGCAAGAACTTCGATAACACCGTCACCGATTTCGATAACAGATACATCGAATGTACCACCACCAAGGTCGTATACCATAATCTTCTGTTCTTTTTCGTTATCAAGGCCGTAAGCTAAAGCTGCTGCTGTAGGTTCGTTGATGATACGTTTTACATCAAGACCTGCAATCTTACCTGCATCTTTTGTAGCCTGTCTCTGTGCATCATTGAAGTAAGCAGGAACTGTAATAACTGCTTCTGTAACTTTTTCGCCAAGGTAGCTTTCAGCATCTGCTTTTAATTTCTGAAGAATCATTGCTGAAATTTCCTGTGGTGAATATTTCTTATCATCAATTGTAACTCTGTAGTCAGAACCCATATGTCTTTTAATTGAAGAAATTGTCTTTTCTGAGTTTGTAACTGCCTGACGTTTTGCAGGTTCACCGACTAATCTTTCACCTGTCTTTGTAAATGCTACAACAGATGGTGTTGTTCTTGCGCCTTCTGTATTTGCGATAACTACTGGCTTACCGCCTTCCATAACTGCTACACATGAATTTGTTGTACCTAAGTCAATACCAATAATCTTACTCATAATTATGTCCTCCTGATTTTTCAATCATCATTCTATCTAATTAATTTATCTGTTTGCTTGTAACTATATTTGAAACAGTTGCTTATTCAGCAACCATGACCATGCTGTGACGGATGATACGTTCTTTGTACATATAACCTTTCTGAAGTTCCTGTGTTACAATACCGGATTCGTATTCATCACTTGGTGCCTGCATCACTGCATTGTGATATGTCGGGTCAAATTCTTTGCCGACAGCTTCAATCGGTGTCACGCCCATGTCTGAAAGTGTTGTCATAAGTTTCTTGTAAACCATCTCGATGCCCTTTGCAAAGGAAGAATCTTTATCTTCTTCGCTCATCGCTGCAAAGCCTCTCTCCAGATCATCAATCACTGGAAGAATCTTTGTTACGACATCAGATGCACCCATCTCAAACATCTGGCTCTTTTCTTTGTCTGTACGTTTTCTGAAGTTATCAAACTCAGCCATATTGCGTATCAGACGGTCATTGAGTTCTTCAATCTTTTCATCCTTCGGGTCTTTCTTCTTATCTTTCTTTTTGAAGAATTTACCTTTTTTCTTGTCATCATCTTCTTCAGATGATGTATCAGATGCTTCTGCATCTTCAGAAGGTTCGGATGCGGCCTCTTCGGAAGCTTTAACATCTTCTGAAGTTTCTGTATCTTCTGCTGTCGCTTCCATATCTTTATCTAAATCTTTTTCCATCTCTGCCATCATTGTCACCTCTATATTACTTTCTGTAAATCTTGTCAAGCTGTTCCATCATCGTCTGAAGGTTGCTGACAACTTTTTTATAATCCATGCGCTTTGGTCCGATAATACCTATCGTTCCCTGAACGCCTTCTTCCAATTCATAAGTTGCTGTAACGACGCTGCAATCTTTCATGGAGTTAATCGGTGATTCATCACCGATGTACACCTGAATGGCATTCTTGCCATCGCCTTCCCGCTTTATCGCATCGGATGCCAGATTCGTCAGTTCTTTCTTTTCTTCGAATTCATACAGCAGTTCGCTGGCTTTTTGTGTATCGGATAATTCCGGATACTTCAAAAGGTTTGTCGCACCACTCGTATAAATCTCCATGTCATCTTCTTCCTGAATCGCATTGGCAATAGCATCAATCACATCACTGATAATCTGATTATGTCCGATTGCCTGCTGCTTCATCTTGCCGATGATGTCCATGTTGATTTCCTGAAGGCTTAATCCCTGAAGAAATGTGTTCAATACTAAATTCAGCTTCACAACATCTTCTTCAACGATAATATCATCAGATTCGATAACTTTGTTCTTGATGATGTTGCCTTCAATCATCATCACTGCCAGAATCTGATGTTCATCCACTCTGGATAGCTGGATAAATCTGAGCTTCTTGCCTTTGTACTGGGGTGCCGAAATCATCGTCGCATAATTGGTATTCGTAGCCAGAAGTCTTGCGACCTGCTTAAGTGTCTGGTCTAACTTATCTGCCTTGCGAATCATGACTTCCTTCATCTCATCGACTTCTGCGATCTTCTCCTTCATCAGGTTGTCAACATAGAATCGATAACCTTTGTCTGAAGGAATTCGCCCCGCCGAAGTATGTGGCTGAACGATGTAACCCATATCCTCCAAATCGGACATCTCATTCCGAATCGTCGCTGAGCTTAAATTCAAATCTGTAAATTTGGAAATGGTTCTGGACCCTACCGGTTCGCCAGTATACAGATACGTCTGTATAATCGCATTCAGAATCTTTATTTTTCTGTCATCTAAATCCATCCCATCACCTCATCTCTAAGTTGTTAGCACTCATCAATTAAGAGTGCTAATATCTTATGTACTAAAGATACCACTCACCTATTTTTTTGTCAATACTAATTCACACAATTTTCAAAATTTTTATTTTCCGGTCATAAATGTGGTCTATTCAGACAGACAAAAAGTGTTTTGACGGTGATTGTTTTTTGCTTTTGACGGCTGTCTTTTCTTATATTATAATGATATGAGTGTCAAAAGTAAATTTTGCCACTCATTGATGTATACAACTTGCTAAATTATATATTCAGGAGGTTTTTCGTGAACACCTTAAGTTTATATATTCATTTTCCATTTTGCGTCCGTAAATGTCAGTACTGTGATTTTCTCTCCGGACCGGGCACAGCCAAAGCTATGTCTTCTTATATAAATGATTTAAAAAATGAAATAGCTTTCCGTGGACAGTTCTTTCAGGATTATCAAGTTATGAGTGTTTTTTTTGGCGGTGGGACGCCATCGCTTTTATCAGAAATCCAAATGAACGATATTATGTCCTGCATCCGCAACAATTTTTCATTAAACCCTCATGCAGAAATCACCTGCGAATGTAATCCCGGAACATTATCTGAAGATAAGTTAAATGGATTTTTAAATGCCGGTATTAACCGCTTAAGTATCGGTCTGCAGTCTGCAAACGATACTGAACTTGAAATGCTTGGCCGAATTCATCGCTATGCGCAATTTGAACACAATTATCAACTGGCAAGGCAATGTGGTTTTAAAAATATCAACATCGATCTGATGTCCGCCCTGCCGGGACAATCTGTTGCTTCTTATGAGGATACCCTTGATAAGGTGCTGGCACTTGAACCTGAGCACATATCAGCCTACAGTCTAATCATTGAGGATGGCACGCCTTTTGCCGATGCACTTCCGGCACCACTGCCATCGGAGGATGACGAACGTTTAATGTACCATCTGACAAAAACAAAACTTGCAGCCCATGGCTATGCGCGCTATGAAATTTCTAATTATGCGCGTCCGGGCTTTGAATGCCGGCACAATATCGTCTACTGGACGCGAAAGAATTATCTGGGACTTGGACTTGGAAGTTCAAGTTTGATTGATGAGCAGCGTTTTTGCAATCCATCGGATATGAAGAAATATCATGAATTGTGGAACGTTGATATCAGTGCACACCAAGTTTATTCACAGCAGAGTTATATTAAGCAGACATCTAAACAAAAAAAGGTATCTGAACAGAAAAAAGCATCCAATCTACAGCAGTCCGATCAAAATTTGCCAGATTGTGATGCATTACTTGATAAAGGAAACACTAAAATATACAAAACTTCAACCAACAATTTAAGCCAAGCACCAGACACAGCAGATTCTATATATACCAAAAATACTGTATGTGAAGAATCCTGCAATACATTCCTTCACGGCACCCAGCAGTTAGAAACGCTGGACACACAAGCCCAGATGGAAGAATTTATGTTTCTTGGTCTGCGCCTGACAAAAGGTATTTCTACAAAAGCTTTTGAGGATTATTTCCACACGCCAATTAAAGCGGTTTATCAAACAGTGATTGACAAACATTTAAAGGATGGTACACTGATTTTAGACGGCGATCGGCTTTATTTGTCCGAGTGCGGTATGGATGTTGCAAATTATGTGATGTCAGATTTTATCATTTGAGGAACTCTTCAGAACCACCCGGATAGGATAAAAACTACTACTTTTTTAACATGCGATTTTACGCGTATATCTTGGAGGTTTACAAATAAATAAATTCAGGAAGGATTGAGCATTTATGAATATTGTTATTTTAGAGAGAGATAGCGTTGGCACAGATATTTCTGTGGATTGTTATAAAGATTTTGGTGATGTGACGGTTTATGCCAATACAGATAACGAAGCAGACGTCATCGAGCGTATTAAAGACGCAGATATTGTCATCAACAATAAAGCTCCGATGAACGCGCGCACGCTGGCAGATGCCCCAAACGTACGCCTGATTGCAGAATTTGCCACAGGCTTTGATAATGTGGATATTCCTTATTGTCAGGCACATGATATCGCTGTTGCCAATGTCAGCAACTACTGCACTGAGGCCGTTGCGCAGCATACATTTGCCATGGCACTTTTCCTGCTTGAGAAATTAAGCCACTATGACAATTATGTCAAATCCGGCGAATATCAGTCACAGCGCCGATTTTCAAATTTTGATATCCCATTTACTGAACTTGCCGGTAAAACCTGGGGTATCGTTGGTATGGGAAATATCGGACATGCCGTTGCAAAAATTGCCACAGCATTTGGCTGCAAAGTGATTTTTTATTCTGCTTCCGGTCACAGCACATGCACAGATTATCCTCAGGTGGATTTGGACACATTACTGCAGACTTCTGATTTTGTGTCCCTGCACTGCCCGCTGACAGACCGTACCCGCAACCTGATTGATGCCAAAGCCCTCAAAAAAATGAAAACAACAGCACTACTGATTAACGTTGCCCGCGGTCCGGTTGTAAATAACCATGATTTATATGACGCTTTAGTTGCCCATACAATCGCAGGCGCCGGTCTGGATGTGCTTGAAAAAGAACCTTTGCAGGCCAAAAATCCTTTAAGCACATTTAAAGACAGCACCCGCCTTATCATCACACCACATCTCGCCTGGGCCAGCACCGAAGCCCGACAGCGTTGTGTTGATGAAGTTTATGAAAATATTAAAGCATTCCTTGATGGTAAGAAACGTAACATTGTTTCATAAAATGTACAAATATTATTAATACAACAAATACCTGAAACATCATAAACAGTAGTTATATTTTTCTTTAATATAGATATGTTCATCTAACGGATATTTCACACCTTTGATTTCCTGATAGTTTTCATGGCCTTTTCCGGCGAAAATGACAATATCGCCGGAATGTGCCATGGAAATACCTATATCAATGGCTTCGCACCGGTCTGGAATTATCATGTATTGTCCGCCTGCTTTTAGAACACCATCTTCTATCTGACTTATAATTGTTTCCGGCGGTTCAAATCTTGGATTGTCATTTGTGATGATTGTCAGATCTGCCAGTCTACCGCTGACTTCACCCATTTCAATGCGCCGATGTTTATCTCTGTTGCCGCCACATCCAAAAACGCAGATGATTTTGCCGGTATATATTTTGTGTACAGCATGCAAGAGATTTTCCAGGGCGGTGGCATTGTGCGCATAGTCAATCATCACCGTGAAATCTTTGAAATACGGCAGTATTTCCATGCGGCCGGGTACATGCACATCCATCAGTCCCTGATGAATGAATGTTTTTGAAATGCAAAAATACTGTGCAACGGTTGCCGCGGCTAACGCATTTTCCTCGTTAAATTCGGTTGGCATGTTTGTTGCAATATCTTCTAATGTTATGTCTTGTGATTTTGTATCTTCTGCTTTTAAATTCTGCAATTTCTTATCTTCTAATTTTAAATCTTTTGGTTCTAATTTCTGTAAATCTACATCTTTTAACTTTAAATTTTCTGATTTTAATTTTTGTAGTTCTACATCTTCAAATTCTAATTTTTTTAACTCTGAATTTTGGATTTTGGAATCTTTTTCTTTGAAATTATCCAATTCAGAATATGCTTTTTCTAAAACTGTTTTTTTGTTTTTATGAAGTGTACTTGTGACAATATTAGTATTACTAGAAATCTTTTCTTTCGTATTTTCTAATTTTCTCAAACTATAATATATTATCGGGCATGCCGCCTGTTTTGTAATTTGGACAGCGCCACTTGAATCCTCATTGACAAATCCAATCCGGCTCTGTCTAAATATCAATGATTTGCAATACATGTATTCTTCCATATCTGCGTGCTCGTTTGGACCGATATGATCCTCGTAGATATTTGTCAGCACTGCCGCATCAAGTGTTATGCCTGCGATGCGATGTTGTTTTAACCCCTGCGAGGATACTTCCAACACAACGACATCTACATGATTGTGCCTCATCATCTGCAAATATTTGTGGAGTTCAAGCGCTGACGGTGTGGTCTGTGTTGCCTGAATCACTTCTTTACCTGTATCAATCACAACCGTGCCAATCAGACCGACTTTATAGCCTGCTTTTTCAAAAATGGATTTGAGCATATAAGAGGTGGTGGTTTTTCCTTTTGTACCGGTGATACCGATTATATATGGATATTCCGATTTTTTTAAATATACCAAACTTCTTAATTTATCCTGACACTCTGAATCTTTTTTATCCGTATGCTCTAAATGAGAATCTGACAAAATAGTTTTAATACCTTTATTATCTTTTCTATTTTCTTTTTTATTTTTCTTTTTATTTCCACTTCTATCATCTTTTCTGTTATCACAACTATTTTGTTTCTTAATATAACTTTCTGTACTTTTTTCTATATTTTTACTCATACAACACTTTTCATTTCTATTAACATTTCTATTAACATTTCTATTAATATCCCAATTAACCTTTTCAAACAGTGCTACATTATGATAAAATCGCCCCGCCATCCACGCTTCCGCAAGTCTTGTATCCTGCGTCCAAATCCAGGTGATTTTTTGCTGCCCGTCTGTCGTCAGTCCTCGAATATTTTCATGGCGTGCTTCATATACTCTATAAAACACATCGGGGCGGCTGACAATAATTGCCGCCGCCCCTTTATCTATGGCTTCTCCGATATAATCATGCCCATCGCACCACGCACCCGTGATACAGATAAACACATCTCCTTTTTTTACTTTCCGGGAATCATCACAGATTCCGCTAATATCTATATCTGTCTTTCCAAGAAAACACAGCCAGAAAAACCCACATAACATGTCAATCAGACGCATCAACACCACTCCGACAGTCTTTTTTACATCATATGCAAAATCAAATCATTCCGTGTGTGCTCACACAAAATCAAAAACTTCCTGCTCAAATTCTATGTGTCTATACTCAACTTCGTCAATCGTAACGTTGGAATGATAGTCCACGACGACAGTCTGCTGGCGGCCACCGATGAGTTTTTGGCCGAGGACATAGTTGACGTCGAATTTGCCGGTGATGGCAGGCGTGGCCCCCCGGGCAGGTACGATTAACTGAACGTTATTTGCTTTAAGCAGTGCAAAGATTGGTTCCCAAATATAAATATCTTTTGCTGCACCAAACGGGTTATCGATAAAAATCACTTTTTTGAGTGCTGATGCCCCTGCATTTCTGGAATTAATCGCAGAAATGTAGTTAATAACAGCAATCAAAAACTGAATATAAATACCCTGTGACTGGCCGGTACTGCCGACAGCTTCTTCGTATTTTAAGAAACGGCTCTGTTCACGGATACGTTCGCGTTTGTAAAGCGACAGGCGGATACTGTCCATATCTGTGACAATCACTGAGAACAGATGCTTCCAGGATAACTGGTTGCGCAAATATTTCAGGCGTTCATCATCGCTTGCCAGATTGTCAGAAACCTCCACGATGCGGTCAATGTATTCAGACATTCTCTGACTGTAGAATTCTTCTTTGACATACGGAATTTTGAGTGTCACCATCTGAATATCCTCGCCATCCAATGTAATGACGGACATCTTCGGCAGTCTGGATAATTCCATGCGAATATCGATACAGCGCTGCAGACACTGTGTTTCAAAATTCTGCTTAATCTTGACCATATCTTCAATGCCTTTATAGACTCTGTCTTTTTCAAGCATAATGATACTAATGGTTTCTTTCAGGTCAGCATACATCTGCTCTGCTTCATCGCTGTCCGTTGGCAGTTGAATGTGATAACGGATTTCATCGCAAAGTTCAAAGGCTTTTAACTGACGCAGTGTTTCTGCCAGTTCATCTTTCTGACGCTCAAATTCAGCCTTCTTCAAATCTTCCTCTTTGCGAAGCTGCTCATAGCGTTCAAAAAGCTGCTTGCTCATCTGTCTGAAATCCGCATCCGGACGTTCAGTATCTTTTGTATACGCCGTTGTCACGCCAACACTTCTGAACAGTCTTTCGATGTCCTTGCGCAAATCATCTAACTGACGCAAATTCTTAGCTGCATTTTCAAGGCTTCGAGCATATTCTGTAAGTTTGTCCCCAAGCTGTTTATAGGACTGTGTGTATTCCTGAACAAATACATCATAATCCATGTTTTTAAGTTCAACTTCCTTGTAGGCACCGTATTTTTCTTCAATAACTGCAATCGCATTCTCCACCCTGCCGGTCAGGCGGTGCCAGTTGCCCCTTGCATCCTCTGCCATGGCTTTTTGCAGGCGAATATCCTGCTGAATGCGGTCAATATCTGCCTTCATCGTATGCAAAAGCGCATCATCATAGATTTCAAGCAGATTATTTGCCTTAAGCTCATCCAGTTCCTGCAATGTCATATGGCGGCTTTCAATCAGGCGCTCATAATGCTGCATGGATTTTTCGTAGTTTTCAAGCAGTTTTTTCTTATCTGCAATGTCTGTCTGAGCGGATTCATAAACCGTCTTTGCACTCGTAAATGCAACCTCTAATTCATCTAAAGTCATCTGCGCATCTGGCAAATCTTCCGTACCCGCATTTTTCTTATCGCCATTTATACCACTGTCATCGCTGACAGCTTCTGTCATATCAGCATTATTATCCAAAACAGCATTACCATCTGCATTATCTGCAGCTTCTGCCATATAAGGCAAAAACAATGCCTGCCACAACTGTATCAATGTATTCTGTTGCTTTGTCAGTGCTTCCTCCTGACGACCGGCCTGCGCTTCATTTTCCGTCAATAGCTTGCGCTTTACTTCGGCTTCTTCACGCTGGCTGCGTTTTTTATTTTCCTGTGCCTGCCATTGCTGTCTGTTCTGGCGCAGCGCTTCAAGTTTCTGATTCAGCTCATAAATCTGAGTAACGACCGCAAGTTCTTCATTGGTCTGTGCAAATGCAGCTTCGGCTTCTTTTTCTTTATTTTCTGTTTCAGTCACTTCCATACGACCATCAGACAATGACACTTCAAGTGCTTCAATAGAGGCCTTGATTTCTTCCACCTGCTTTTCACACTGTTCCCTGCGTGCACGGTTTTGTGCCTGCAAGTCATAATATTCACCCATAAAATGATGCAGATACGCCAAATCCTCCTGATACGTCTGTTCCTGGTCTTCCATGCGGCTTATGTAGCTCTTTAATTCTTCAAGCTGCTTTTCAACCTTTGCAATTTCTTCTTCAATCGCCGCATCATCTGTATACAGTTTTTTATTTTTACCGGTCAGCACCACCTGATTTTCATCAAATAAAGATTTTCCGGACATCACAGCTTCAAAACGCACAATCGGAATCTGATAATCCCCAAAATCCTTTTCAAACAATACCGCATCTGTATGTATTTTCGAAAAATCAGAACGCACAAGCACTGCATACGGCAAAAATGGCATATTTTCAAGTAACTGCTGCTTATCCTCTGACTCTACTGTTTTCAGATACTCACAGCCTGCCATACATGAAATATTGTGGCAGCGCTTCAGATAATCCATAACATCCCGCACGCCATCACTGACCTGCACCGGGTTTTTCTCTTTAAGCTGCTGCACATACCGGCTGAGTTTTTCCTGCTTCTGCACCGCCATAAACAGCTCTGCCGCATTTTTCTTATAACGTCCATAAATCAAAGACTTTAACTGTCCGTAATTGGCTGCCGTGTACACCTTCAAAAGATGTTCTGCCTTTGGCTGCTGCTTCTCAAGCATTTCAAAAAAGTCATCTAACTGCTTCTTCTCATATTCCGCAGATGTCAGCGCGATATGTGCCTCATATCGCTCATTTCCCATCTGTGTAAGCTTTGTCATCAGCGCCTGCTTCCGGTCCTTCACATCCTCTAAAGCCCTTTTGCTTCTGTCAGCCTTTGTCCGGTAGCTGTCCACCTCACGCTTTGTGCCCTCAATCAAAAGCACATTGACTGACTGACGCAGTGCGGCAATCTCATGAATCTGCGCCTTTTCCTCTGCCCCGCTGCGCTCAAGATTATTCTCAAGAACGGCAAGTGCCATATCTAACTGATGCAGTGTTTCTTCATTAAGCTGAATCTCTGACTGGACTTTGGCATGCGCTTCACTCGTTTCACCAAGCTGTTTTTCCAGTTCTGCAAGCTTACCATCAATCAGATATTTTGCCTGGGCCGCCATACCTGCAAGTTCTGCTTTTAACTTCTTATCACCTGTATCTGAACTTTCGATGACACCGCGAATGACCTGTGCATTCTTCCTGCAATCCTCATACTCTGCATAATCCCGCATACTCTCTGCTTTTGACAACTGCAGCGATGCACGGCCGTAATCTGCCTCAAGGACCTGGATTTTAGCATCCATCGCTGATGTATCATTTTCAAGATGCTTTAACATTTCCTGATTTTTCTGCACCTTAACCGTATCCAGCTTACGGGCAATTTCTTCAATATGTTTCTTCGTAAATGCCTGTTCCTTGCCTGTAGCTTCAAGCTGACGTTCCTGCTGCTTTAAAGCCAGCAACAGTCCGTGATATGTCTTGACCAAATCATATCTGAACTTGTCTTCATTCTGATACAATGTCACCAGACTTTCGATACGACCCCTGAACACCTCCATCGCCTCGGCCTGTTTATCATAAGAGGCAATCTCCTGTCGTTTTTTAGACAACTCCAGTAACTTTTCACGAATAGCCATCAATGTCTGCGCCATATCCTCTTTATCATCCTCTGTTTTGCCGATAAATGCTTTCTGGATGATTTCTTCTATAAACAAATCCTCAACGACTTTCCGAGTTGTTTTGTATGTATTTTCAAAATACGTACGCACATGGCCCTCGGTCTTATTTATCCCCCTGATAATTTCCCACTGGCTCTCATAAAGACCATAGCGACTGATAAAACGCTGATATTCGCCTTTTCGGTCAAAAATATGTACTCTAAGACTGTAGTCATTGTGTTCGAGGGATTTCAGATAACTTCGCAGTCCTACATAAGTCATGCGCTCTTTGCCTCTGGATAACGGCAGATTCACGATGTCATTATCATTATAATTCTGATAAAAAATAACATAGTTATAGTAATCTATCGATGCAGCACTACCTGCCTCATGTTCCTCGTCATCCTTTGCCTTTCGTGCACAAAAGCCCGTCAACATATAACGATAACCGTCCAAAATATCACAGTCATCCAATTTCCATTCCACAAGTGAATGTATTGATGTACTGCCTTCGCCGGTACGGAATAATTTTTCAATCGGCTGTTTATCATCCAGAGTACAGTTTGGAATCAGATTCTGGAAAAGCAACAGCATGAGCACACTCTTACCACCACCGTTTGCCAGATCATACAGCGCATTTTTGCCATCAAAACGCATGACAAAATCATCGTAAAACTGTGTGCCGAAATTGTATTTGACGTTGTTGACACGTATTCTGTTAATGTGCGGCATCTGTTTTTCCTCCTCTGGCAATTTCTAACAGGCGACTTCTGTTTTCCTCGTAATAATTGACCGCCAGCGCCCGGAAGCGGTCTGTGGCATAATATTTGTCACCGACTTCATAAAATAATTTCTGTTCCTCAAGGAAATTAAAGACAAGCTTTGTCAGACCGATTTTTGAACCGCGGGCAGCCTTTAAACTGGAAGCATCTTCATTTTGCGCCATCATCGGCAGCTCATCCCACAAAAGCGCAATCGTCTTAAAACTCGTTTCCTCAATATCTGATAAGACAACCTCCTGAGCAGTCTTTAAAGTTGAAGCCAGTCCCAGCGTCACTGCTGAAATGACATCCTCTCCCTTCACATATTCCCTTGTGGAGATATCACCGGTAGTTTTGTAAAATAACATCACTGTTTCAAAAATCATATAATATACAAGGTATAACTCTTTATTTAAACGCAGCCCGATTTCTTTTTTGAGCTCGTCATTTGTAAATCCAAAAATACGATTGCCATCCCCTGCAGAAACATACAACGCATTATTATACTCATATAATTTCAGATTGGATTTTTTGAGCACCGTATCTAATATATCAAAAACTTCTGCATTGACAGTGTAGCTTTCATATAAATCCGCATTCACTGTGCGGCTGACTTCTTCGCCTGTGATCAGGTGGGCATACAGTTCTAATGCCTTCTCAAGATTTCTGTTGTCCATTATTTGTCCGTCCTTTCAAAAATAATATCAGACACCTCAAATGTATCGGTCAGCCGAATCGGTGTATTTTCATAAATCAGATGAAACTGAAGTTTTTTATATTTTTCCATGCCGTCTTTTTGCAAAAACTTAGCCATAATACCTTCAAGAAATGTATCCTGCTGCGTCTGAAGCGTTTGCATATCATAATCGCTTTTCTGACTCAAATGGACTAAAAATGCATAAAAATCGCCATTCTGGTAAATCTCCCCGCCAAATTTCATCATATATAAATGGGTCAGATATTTTAAATCCACCCGCCGTTTTTCAAGTACCTGTTCAAATAAAACCTTCAGCAGATAATCAAAGTTATCCTGAATACGCGCCTCCGCCAGATCATCCTCATAAACATAATGCTGTTCCTTCGTATCCTCAATCTGTTCATGCAGATTCTTGTCATCGGTCTTGTAATCCAACATATTGTCAAGCACAGATAGATTCAGCGTACGTTTTGTCTTTAAGCCAAACAATGGTTCAATCACAGCTTCAAGTCCGCGCATATCATCTGTTTCCATCAGTGCCTCACGGATTTTGCCAAAATCTGTCCGTCTTCTGAAACGGCTGTGTTTTGCCTGTCGAATCAGCTCATCTGCCTGCACCTGAAGCTGTGTACACGCACTTAAAAGCTCACTGTGCCTATGCATCGCACGTTTTAATTCCGTATCAAGTGCCACAATCTCCTGACGGGTATTTGGTGTTGTAACCATCTGCATCGCCTGATCCACCAGTTCCTGATTGGCAGCAAACATTTTTTCTTCTTCCTCAAACCATGCCATGCCCTGTTTTGAAAATATTTCCAGTGCATGCGCACCTTCAAAAACATTGTAGCCAAACAGACGCACAATTTCATCTTTTTGTGTCACCATGCGCGTCACTTCCTGATTGATACGGCGGATCATTTCCAGACCACCCTTAAAATCTCTGGACATGACCATTTTTCCAAGTAGCACCTGTTCTATACTCATCGGACTCTCATCCCGAATTTCTTTTGTATCCAGATAAAATGCAATAGCATCCGAAGTCAGATTATAGACAATCTGCTCATTTTCAAAACGGCTCTCGATTAATTTGATACGAATCGTTTTGTATTTACGTTCTGCTGGATCAAACCATCGGGCGCTAAAAGGCTTACCTTCATTACACAGTTTATCAAAAATATAACTCACCAAAGGCTGACGTTCGCTCTCCGGCAGCACCATTTCAAAATCACGTTCTAAAAGTTCTTTCATAAACCGGCTGTACATCTCATATGACACCAACCGGTCATTGAAACTGTTTTCTTCAAGGAAAAAACGAAGTACTGCCATCGTGATATATGGCATGTCCAAATCTGCATATTGTCCGTCCTTATACAGATTCAGCCCATTATCCCAAAGTCTGAAAAACGGATAATAACGTCTGAGCACCTGCATACGCTCACTATGATTGTTGATAATATCATCTAAAAATATATTTTCTTTCATTAATTAACCCTAATCCTTTAAATAGCCGCGTTCTTTTAATGCACGCTCAATATTATCTAAAATCATCACAGATGCCGCCTCAACAGTATGCATATGGTCGCCGTCCGCCAGAATATTTAACGGTTTTGCCTGGCTTACTTCTACTTTATCACAAAAAGCTTCAACATCCGCAGGCGTAGAAAGTACTAAATCCGCACGAATCTGTCCGTAAATGTCATGGTCGATTGCCACATCCAGTACCTTGCCGCCGTTGTCCACAATCAACATCAGTTCATCCCGAATTGCTTCCTGTGAATGATTGACACGGAAGCATCTGTAAAATTTATTTGTTTTGTCTTCAAAAATCATATAGCCTCTGGCTGTAGCAAGGATGTTTTTTTCAACTGCACGAAGCAGTGCAACATCCTGCACAATGATCTGACGGCTCACACCAAATTGTTTTGCCAGTGCTGTGCCTGAAACCGGCTTGTCACTGCTTCTTAAAACCTCCATGATTTTCGCTCTGCGTTCATTGCCTTCCATATCTACACCTGACCTTCCTGTTCTGTTTTACGTTTAAGTTCTATTTTTAATGTTTAGGTTCTATCTATTTCTCCATAAAAGCCGCAAACCCATCCGTCATTATTTCTTCCCCATCGGTTGTAATCCACAGTGCTTCAACATTCTCCAATGATTCTACCAACGCCATACCATCCTGAAGTGACATACAAAACAACGCCGTAGATAAAGCATCTGCCAATGCCGCCTCGTTACCGATTACAGATACCGAAGAAAATGTATCAGCCGGCATGAGTGTATTTCTGTCAATAATATGATGATAGCGTTTGCCGTCCACCTCATAATAACGCTGGTAATCGCCGCTTGTCACAAGTACATTATCTTTTAAATCAATGACATGCAGCACACTGTCCTCACTATCTGTATCAGGATTCTGAAGTGCCAGCCGCCATGCCTGTCCGTTTGATTTACTGCCTGTCGCAATAATCGCACTGCTCATATCTAACAGTGCATGCTCCACATTTGCTGCTTTAATCATCGATTCTATCTTGTCTGCCACAAATCCTTTGGCAACAGCCCCCACATCCAGTGACATATCCGCATCCGCAAGATACACCGTCTGCGCCGCCTCATCAATCACAATATCATCAATATCCGTATGTCCGGCAGCCGCCTCTAACGCTTCCATTGGCGGCAGCGCAGCCTCCCCAGGATTTTCCGTACCCCATGTTCTGTAATCATGCCATATAAACAACACACTTCCCATGGCAATATTCATCGCCCCATCTGTGAGTGTATACATCTCTTTTGAAAACTGAAGTAACTCTATCAGTTCTGAATCCACCTGTACCGGTGCGATTCCTGCCTGGTCATTGACAGTTTTTAAATTATTTAAGCCCTCGTATTCGTTATAAATATCAAATAACCGGTCATACCTCATAAGTGCTGCATCAATATCACTGACTAACTGCGCCCCGTCATCCTCCGTGGCATAAATCGTGAGATTCGTCAGTGTATCCAACGGCTCTACCCAGCTTTTGCTCTGGTCCTTTTTGACACCGCAGCCTGTAATCAGACTCATTGTCATGCCAGTACAAAGCAACAATGCTATAATGCAATAAAAATGATGTGTTCGTTTCAATCTTTATCTCCTAAATTTTTATGAAATCCTGCTTATTTCTGGTTCCTAATTTCTCTTTTTCACTTTTTGAACCATACTATTGAAAATTTTATCACCTGCCTGCTGTTTCGTCAAATCAAAAAAGGGAAATCCATCCTCGGACTTCCCTTCATCTTTTTAAACTAATTTTATTTTTACCTGTACGATTTATAATTTATCGGTTCTAATCTTTACAGATTAATTATAAATCTATCTAATTATCTAAATAAAAAAAGCGCGAGACGGGATTCGAACCCGCGACCCTCGCCTTGGCAAGGCGATACTCCACCACTGAGCCACTCGCGCATAATAACCAATATTTAATTGGCAGTGCCCAGAACCGGAATCGAACCAGTGACACGAGGATTTTCAGTCCTCTGCTCTACCGACTGAGCTATCTGGGCATC
>CAKRHR010000012.1 GCA_934339005.1 uncultured Catenibacillus sp.
AAATTCTCATTTAGAATTTTCGGGATTGTGTTATTATTCAATTATCAATGTTCTTTGTTTATCGTTACCAGCTCATCACCAGCAACTTTTATAGTTTAGCACAGTATTTCGTGCTTGTCAACAACTTTTTCATTTTTTTGAAATCTTTTTTGTTGACCGCCTTTCGAAGTATCTCTCGTTCGAAACAACTTGCTTATAATAGCACAGCATTTTTGATATGTCAACAAGTTTTTTGAATTTTTTTAAATTTTTTGTTTTTTCGTTTTGTTTATATTTTGTAAGAAATAAATACAATCCAATCTAAATCGCTTTACTCCTATATCCGCAGATGCCAATTTAGCTTCAGGCCGATGATGATATACCTTCTAATCCTGAGATTCAATCAATAATGCATAACCTTCTTTAATATCAATTTCTGCTGGCAGTTCAACAATCTCATTACTTACACACAAGCTTTCACCCAAATGAACACAGTGATTTTCAAGGGGATATTTAAAGCCGCACATTGTCACACCTTTAAGTTCAGGGGATATTGGAATCAGTGAAATATATTTACTTATCTTTTCACGCAGGGAAACATGTCCCTCAATCATGCGAATCTGATTATGCTTATCTACAATACGACATTCAATACCAGCCTCCAGCGGCAAACGCAACATCTGAAGATTTGCAAGCACATGATCCAGTCTTGTGCCTGTTGCCCCAAGTATCACAATATGTCCGCCGTCACCGGCAAGCTTTATGCCAAGTTTTAATGCAATATCTGTATCCGTATAATCCTTCTCCGGCTGATACTCATGCACAATAATCGAAGCATCTTTTTCATATTCTGAAAGCACTTCATGATTCACAGTATCAAAATCACCGACAATATGATTAATCTTTATCTTTGCTCCCAAAGACTGCATCTCTTTAACTTTATCAAGTCCCCCATCCACAACAACAATCTGTTCAAATTCATTTTTCTTCAAAAAATCAAGAGCAAATGCTATATCGATATTTCCCCCTGTAATAATCAAAACTTTCATTTTCATTTCCGCCTTATCTTATTTTTTATCAATTGATCTTCATTCATCCATCTTCATAATAAATAAGATAAGTCGTTTCACCACACGTTCAGGTTTGAAATGACTTATCTTATTTTTTAAGCGCAATGTTTACCCATGTACGCAAAATTTTTTATAAAAATCTCCATTAATGAGCCATTCATTCAAAGAACTGGTCACCAGAAGAAATCGTCATTAACAAAATCATCATGACTATTTATATTCTTCAAAAATTTTCAAAAAGGCTTTTACATTCGCTTCCACATCATTTTTATAGACCGCAGAGCCTGCCACTAAAACAGTAGCCCCGGCATCAATCAGTTCTCTGGCATTATCCAGAGTCACACCGCCATCGACTTCAATATCGATTTCAGAACCCATCTGATTTAACTTTTCTCTGAGTTCGCGAATTTTTTTTGTTGTCACAGGGATATACTTCTGACCGCCAAATCCCGGATTAACTGACATCAGCAAAACCATATCAATATCATCAATCACATAATCCAACACATTTAATGGCGTTGCCGGATTCAGAGCCACACCGACTTTAACCCCTTTTTCACGAATCTGCTGTATCGTACGATGAAGATGGTTGCAGGCTTCTGCGTGAACTACTAGCATATCTGCACCGGCATTTACAAAATCATCCACATAACGTCCCGGTTCCTCCACCATCAAATGCACATCAAAAAATCGGCTGCTGTGCGGACGTATCGCTTTAATTACTGGTGCACCGATTGTAATGTTTGGCGCAAATGCACCATCAATCACATCAATGTGTACCCACTGCGCACCTGCCTCATCAATTTTTCTGACTTCTTCACCTAATTTAGCATAATCCGATGCCAGAATAGACGGTGATAATTTAATCATATCAGTATCTCCTTTGACCTTTTAATTCTTCGTATAAATTAATATAACTGTCATATCGCAATTTGTGAATGATACCCTCACCCACGGCTGTTTTCACGGCACAATCCGGCTCATGAACATGTGCGCATCCGTTAAATCGGCATTTACCTTCATATGGTTCAAATTCCGAATAATAATACTTGAGTTCATCTGCCTCGACATCTTTGACATAAAGGGATGTAAATCCCGGCGTATCCATCAGATACGTATCCTCACCAAGATAAAAAATTTCTGAATGTCGTGTCGTATGGCGCCCACGCTTGATTTTTTCACTGACAGCACCCGTCTGTACCTCAAGTTGTGGATTAAGTTGATTCATCAGTGATGATTTACCAACACCCGAAGGTCCTGCAAGCACAGTTGTCATGCCTTTGAGTTTTTCCCGCACTGCATCAATGCCCTGCCGTTTCTCCACGCTGATAAACAGCACTTCATATCCACAGCCCTGATAAATCTCTGTCAATTCCTGCTTGCGTGCTTCACTTGTCAAATCACATTTATTAAAGCAAATAATGGTTTTCAAATCCTGCTGCTGCATTGTAATTAAAAATCGGTCCAGTAATCCGAGATTTGGCTCTGGTTCCTGAATCGCAAATATAATCATCGCCTGTGCTACATTAGCTACAGACGGACGAATCAATGCATTAAGACGGGGCAATATCGATACGATATTGCCCTTCTTTTCTGCTTCATCAATGACATCAAATTCTACCATGTCACCGACAAGCGGTTTTATCTTTTGATTTCTGAAACCACCTTTGGCTTTACATTCATATATACCGCGCTCCGGTACATGTATATAATAAAATCCTGCAATGCCTTTAATGATTTTTCCCTGCATCTTCTACCTGCCTTTATCAGCCTGCTGTATTATCTGGCGTAAATGTTACACTTTGAGGATAGGATCTACTATTTCCTGCACTATCAGTATAAGTATAAGTAATCGTACCAGTCGAACCGTAAATACCACTTACGGTAAAATAATATGGAACATTACTGGCTGAAAAACTTCGTCCCGATTCAATGATTGTTTCCTTTCCATTTACCGTCAGGACAATTTTTAAAGTTCCTTGTTGACTATCTTCTCCATCAAAAGGTTGTGTAATTGCAATAGTTTTTGTAATCGTCTGTCCCTCATACTGAGAACCTGAGCTCACAATCACTGTAACTGTCGAACCTTCCTTGACCTGCTGTCCTTCATAGACATTGCGGTCGCCGTCTACTGCAAAATGCATAATCTTGCCTTTTTCTACATCCTCGCTGCTCTCATACGTAGCACCGCCATAGACAAGTTTTGCATCTTCCACAGCACTCTTAGCCTGAGACTCTGTCAAACCAATCACTGTTGGCATTGTTGTCATCTTTTCTTCAGGTCCCTTACTTAAGACGATACCGATCTTATCGCCTTCTTTAACCTTTGTACCGGCTTCCGGATTTGTCTTAATGACTTTATCTTTATCTATATCATCACTATATTCATATGTGACTTCACCAGCTTCAAGCTTTAATGACTGCAGTGCTGTCTTAACCATATCCAGCGTTAATCCGGAATAATCCTTTAATTCAAAGGATTCAGCACCGCTGCTGACATAAATCACTACTCTTGTTGCAGATGAGATTGTCGTACCTGCGGCAGGTGTCTGGTCTACAACAGTTCCTTTATCCTCGCTAGATGCTTTTTCCTCAACTGTATAGCTGATATTCTTTTCTTTAAGCATTGATTCTGCCTGTGCCTGTGTCATACCTTTGACATCAATCATCACAACATCCTCAGATTCACTTTCTGATTGAGATTCTGTTGCCACAACAGATTCTGTCTGCTTATCATTTGAACCATTACCAAAGACACCAATTGTCTTACCAACAATAAAGCATATTGCAATAACAAGAATCACCGCACCAACAATTCCTAGTACAATCATGACTTTTTCAAGTCGTGGATTCATTTCCTCATCGTCATTCTCGTCATCAATATCATCGTTGTCATACTGACGTTGTCTTGCCTGCTCTGCCCTCTGTCTTTGAAGTTCAGCCTGCCGACGTTCTTCTTGAGTTCTCGGGTCGCTCTGTTGACGCTGTCCACCTGCTTGGCCATTTCTGACATTTCCTGTATTCTGGCCGGCACCGGAACGTCCATTACCGGCATTGGCATGAATATTTTGCAATTCCTGCCCCTTATTTCTGCCGTTTCTCATGGCTGCCAGATCAGATTCTGACATAATCATCGTAGATGCATCTGCCACTGAACCTGTCAACGTTACATACTCTCCATCAGGATTTGAAAGCACACGTCGCAAATCTGCGATCAGCTCTTTGGCTGAAGCATAACGTCTATCCGGTTTTTTCTGGGTACATTTTAAAATAATCTTTTCAAAACTTCTTGGAATGGATGGTTCAAGCTGTCTTGGCGGTATCATCTGTCCCTGAATATGCAGTAATGCCACTGCGACATTGCTCTCACCGTCAAATGGCACTTTACCTGTCAGCATCTCATACATCGTAATACCTAAGGAGTAAATATCACTCTTGGCATCTGAATATCCACCTCTGGCCTGTTCAGGTGAAATGTAATGAACTGAACCTGCGGCAGATGTTGTCACTGTCGTGGAATCCGCAGCTTTTGCAATACCAAAATCTGTAATCTTTACCTTGCCATCTCTGGACATAATAATATTCTGTGGTTTGATATCTCTGTGTATAATTCTATTCTGATGGGCTGCGCTTAAACCTGACGCAATCTGAATTGAAATATTCAGTGCTTCACGCACATCCAGCTTGCCCTTCATATCGATATAATTTTTCAATGTGATGCCCTGAACAAGTTCCATGACAATATAATGGATGCCACTTTCCTCACCAACGTCATACACACCTACAATGTTCGGATGGGACAACCCCGCAGCCGACTGCGCCTCCACACGAAACTTCCGAACAAAATTCGCATCTGCACAATATTCACTTTTTAAAACTTTTATCGCAACTAAACGATTCAGTTTATGGCATTTGGCTTTATACACATCAGCCATACCACCCGAACCGATTTTCTCTATAATCTCATAGCGATCCGCTAAATACATACCAGGCACTAACATTCGTGCACCTCCTCATCAAAAGGCTCTATTACTACTGTCGTAATATTATCTAATCCACCGTTTTCTTTTGCTTCTTTAATTAATTCCTCTGTCACATCACCAATGTAAGTGCTTGAAAAAATCTCAAAAATGTCACTCTCAGGCACCATATTACTCAAGCCATCCGAACACATTAAAATTCTGTCACCCTGCTTTAGCTCGACCTCAAAGAAATCGGCTTTTGGCTCTTTAGCTACGCCAATCGCTCTCGTAATAATATTCTTATCCGGATGATGTTCTGCTTCTTCCTTCGTCAGTTCCCCGGCGCGCACCATCATACCAACATAAGAATGGTCCTCAGTTACCTGTGTTAATCCTTCATTGTCTATCAAATATAATCGGCTGTCACCGATGTTAGCAACATACATCGTCTGGTCAATGATAAAACACACAACAAATGTGGTTCCCATACCGCGATAATCTTCATTACCTGCTGCAGCTTCAATAACTAGGGAATTAATATAATGTATGGCCTCATCCACAACGCGTATCGGAGCATCCTCTCTGGCTTCTCTGACATATTTTACAAAACTTTCCACCGCTAACCTGGATGCATAATCTCCGGCTTTATGGCCGCCAAGTCCGTCAGCGACAATAAAGAGATTCGGTAATATGCCTACAGGTTCCGTCGAATAAAACAGATAATCCTGGTTCATCGTTCGCACAACGCCAACATCTGTCTTACCGTAAGCCTTCATCTTCAGGTACCTCCTTCTGCTTCTGATTCCATATAGCTCTTTCTGAGCTGTCCACAGGCCGCCTGTATATCCCGGCCCATTTCCCTTCTTATAGTAACATTTCTGCCGCATTTTTCAAGGTTATTTTTAAAATTCATCACAGAAACCGTATCTGACTGCACGTAATCCCGCTCTTTAACCGGGTTGACCGGAATCAGATTAATATGACAGTTTAAGCCATCAAGCAGCTTAGCAAGCCTTATAGCTTCATCTTCACTGTCATTGACACCGCCAACCAGACTGTATTCAAAGGTCAGTCGGCGATTATTTTTAGAATAATAATATCTGCAGGCTTTTAATATCTCGTCAATACTGTATTTATTTGCAATCGGCATTAATTCCCTGCGCCGCTCATCATTTGAAGCATGCAGAGAAATAGCCAGTGTAATCTGTAAATTTTCCTCTGCCAGGTCATAAATCTTTGGTACAATACCACAGGTTGACAATGTGATACTACGCTGACTGATGTTAATTCCCTGTTCACAAGATACCAAATGTAAGAAACGCACAACTGCATCATAGTTATCCAGTGGTTCACCACTGCCCATAATAACAATGTTTGACACACGTTCTCCAGTATCCTTCTGTATCTCATATATTTCTTCAAGCATCTGCGCTGCAGTGAGGTTTTCTGCCAGTCCACCAAGGGTTGACGCACAGAAACGGCAGCCCATACGACAACCGACCTGTGAAGAAATACAGACGGAATTGCCATGCTTATACTGCATCCAGACGCTTTCGATAACATTACCGTCCGGTAACTGGAACAAATATTTTCTCGTACCATCAATCTTTGAAATCAAACGTTTGACAATCGTTAAATGTGCAATTTCTGTCTTTTCTTTTAACTGCGCACGAAGTTTTGCAGACAGATTTGTCATCTCATCCGCACTGTCCACCATCTTCACATGCATCCACTCATACATCTGCTTTGCTCTGAATTTCTTTTCACCAAGGACATTGACCGTAAAATCTTCAAGTTCTTCTAATGTCATTGATTTGATATCTGTTTTTGTCATTCTTCATTTCTCCTGAGTTTTGCCACAAAAAATCCATCACAGTCATGCACGCCCGGCAATAACTGTAAAAAACCTTTTGCTGTCAAATCACTCTGCAATTTTTCCGGCAGCATGTCATCCAGACTCTGCGTCGTAAAGGGATGACTGTCCAAAAACTGCTCAACCTGTCGGATATTTTCACCCATATTCACTGTACATGTACTGTAAAGCAGCGTTCCACCCGGCTTTACATAGCGCCAGCAAACATCTAAAATCTGTTTTTGAAGTGCTTCAAGCTCTTTGATGGTTTCCTGCGTCATATGATACTTAATATCTGTTTTACGACCAATAACCCCAAGACCTGAACACGGCAAATCTGCAATAACGATATCCGCCGTTTCAAAAGCAGCAACATCTGCGCAAAGCGCATCCCACTGTACTGGCTGTATGCTATGCACCTGCATACGCATTACATTTTCCTGAATCTTTTCAACCTTTTGTTCTGTCAAATCTCTTGCTTCAATATTTGCTTTATCCCCTGTCAGGATAGCGGCATTGATACTTTTTCCACCGGGCGCTGCGCAAATATCAAGTATCGTCTGTCCTGCCCTAAATCCGGCTACCGCACCTGCAAGTACTGAGCTTTCATCCTGTACATAAAACTCACCATTTTGAAAGCTCTCAATCGCATCCAGATAATCATAACCTGAGATTTTAAACACATATGGCAGATAACTGCCCTCTTCAACATGAATCTGCTGTGATTTAAGCTTTGCTCTCAATGCCTCAGGGGTGATTTTTAAAGTATTGACGCGAATGGATGTATCCATCTTAGCTTCTGTACCTTCAAGCATCTTTTTTGCTGTATCATAACCAAATTGTGTACACCACAACTGCACAAGCCATTCAGGTGTTGAATAACGCATACTTAAGTAAGCCTCCGGATTACGTTGCTCATCCGGCAGCACCTCCATCAGATGTTCTTTATTGCGCGCTATGGTCCGAAGTACACCATTGACAAAGCCTTTCAAACCTCTAAAGCCTCTACGCACAGCAAGCTTCACTGCTTCATTGCATACCGCATGCTCCGGCACGCCATCCATAAACAACATCTGACATGCACTCATTCGCATAATATTTCGAATTACAGGTTTCATCTTCTTAACTTTGACACTTGAATACTGATTAAGCATCGCATCAATCCACATCTCATGTTCAAGAGTTGTTCTGACAACCCTTGTAATAAAACGACGTTCCTGTTGTTCAAGATACTGATACTTCATCAGCCACGCCGACATCACATAATGCATTGGCTGACCTGACTCCGATATATCCATCAATATATTTAATATAATTTCTCTTGTATTGACTGTTTCTGCCATTCTGGTTTAGATTTCTCCTCTATTCGCCGAACTTCATACCGCATTCAATCGCATAACCGCGCATAAATGCACCGGCATCCATTCGTTTCTTTCCTTCAAGCTGAAGTTCTCGGACAATTAATGCACCTTTACCGGTTTTTAATGTAAATGACTGCTTATCAACTGCCACAACTTCTCCCGGACATCCGTCATACTCTTTTTCATCCACATCTGCCATCCAGAACTTACATGTCTTATTGCCAAATTTTGTATATGCACTTGGCCATGGATTCAAACCACGAATCAGACGTTCAATTTCTTCTGCTGATTTCGTAAAATCAATCTGTCCAAGCTTTTTATCAAGCATTTTTGCATATTCTCCTGCCTGTGTATCATCCTGGACTTCTCTTGGTGCTTTTCCCTCTTTTAACAAATCCAATGTTTTAATCAAAAGATTGGCACCAGTCACCATCAATTTATCATGAAGGCTTCCACCGGTTTCTTTTTCATCCAGCACAACCTCTTCTTTTAAAATCATATCACCGGTATCCAGACCTACGCCCATATGCATTGTAGTCACGCCACTGACCTTTTCACCGTTAATGACCGCCCACTGAATCGGTGCTGCCCCACGATATTTCGGAAGCAGTGACGCATGTACATTAATGCAGCCATACGTCGGAATATCTAATAGCGCCTTTGGCAAAATCTGTCCAAACGCAACAACAACAATCACTTCCGGCTTTAATTCTGCAATTTTTTCAAGCATTTCCGGTTCTCTGATTTTGATCGGCTGATAAACCGGAATATTATATTCTAATGCTTTTTCTTTGACCGGTGTGTATACAACAGATTTTCCTCTGCCTTTTGCCTTATCCGGCTGTGTGAATACCGCTACAACATCGTGTCCGGCATCAATCATTGCCTGCAATGTAGGCACAGCAAAATCCGGTGTTCCCATAAATATTGCCCGCATATTTATACCTCCTGTTTTTTTCTGAAATATACAGTTATCCACAGATTATTTGCTTTTTAAGATATTTATCCACTGCTTATGCTTCTTCATCCTCTTCTGCATATGTGACATCACGAAGTCCGCCCTCTGCCAGTTCAGTGTAAAGATGTCCATCCAGATGTTCAAATTCATGACACATTGCTCTTGCAAATAATTCTGTACCTTCGATTTCGAATTTTTCCATATGTTCATCATAAGCTACAGCTTTCACATAATTAGGACGTGTCACTGTGCCTACTTTTCCAGGTACGCTTAAACAGCCCTCATCACCTGTCTGCTCGCCTGATTTCTCGATAATCTCAGGATTAATGAAAACATATGGGCCTTCACCAATATCAATAACTGCAATTCTTCGAAGCACACCGACCTGTGGTGCTGCAAGACCTACGCCACCGGCTTCATACATTGTATCTAACATATCCACGATTAACTCCTGAATACGTGGTGTAATTTCTTTAACTTCTTTCGCTCTTTTATTTAAAACTGAATCTCCCATATATCTGAGTTTACGAATTGCCATCGCTGTATCTCTCCTTTATATTTTTATATCTTTTGTATGTATCTTTTTTAAATACCTGTGTATATTCACAAATATTTATAAAATGCTGTATACATGACATTTTATTACGCTTTTTGTTCACTGTGTCAATACGTCTAAAGTGCACATTTTTGTTAGTTCAACACAATTCAGACTTTTGACACTTGCATCGTAAAATCTTGTACTTAGTACATGTTCATCGGATCCATATCGTACTGGATGTATATTTTCTTAAAATCCGGTCTTTGCTGCACCATCATCTCAAGTTGATTTTTAAGTAAAATCAATGGTCTTTGCTTCTGGCATTTTACATAAATGACCTTTCTGTAAGCATCCTTGCCCCTTGCAACAAAGGCATTGGCAGGCCCAATGATTTCTAATTTTTCCACATCTTTTTTATGTTTGTCAGCATCTGTAATGCCTGTTGTGTGTTCCCGGGTCATAGCATTTTTCTGTATTTCTTCCTGCTTTATCACTTCTGCCAACGTCTTCATCGCAATTTCCAGCTTTGCCTCATCTGCTGCTTCACCAAGGATTGCCAGAATACTGTAAAATGGCGGATAATGCATCATCTGCCGATACAGAATTTCCTGTGCATAAAACGCTTCATAATCCTGTCTGGCTGCTGCCTGTATACAATAATGTTCAGGATTATACGTCTGTATCACAACTTCACCGGGAAGTCCTGCACGCCCCGCGCGTCCCGCAGCCTGCACAAGCAAATCAAATGTACGTTCAGATGCCATATAATCTCCTGAAAACATCGACAAATCCGCCGCCAGTGCACCAACAAGGGTCACTTTAGGAAAATCATGGCCTTTGACAATCATCTGGGTTCCCACAAGAATGTCTGCTTTTTCACTTTTAAATTCTGATAAAATCTCGTCAACGCCCTCTTTTTTAGATGCGGCATCTCTGTCAAGGCGAAGCACTCTTGCCTGTGGAAACTGTTCCGTCACCATGTTTTCGACCTTCTGTGTGCCTGTGCCAAAAGCGGCAATATACGGTGAACCACAGGATGGACATTGCTTGGGCATTGACTGTTCATAACCACAGTAATGGCATTTAAGTCTTCCATCATAATGCACCGTCATCGACACATCACAGTGAACACATTTGACAACATAGCCACAATTTCTGCAGGATAAAAATCCGGCAAAACCACGTCGGTTCAAAAAAAGCATTGTCTGCTCTTTTTTCTCCAGTCGTTCATTCATCAGTGTGATGAGCGGCTGACTGAATATTTTTTTATTTTTCAACTTAAATTCCTGACGCAAATCCACGACAGTCACATGTGGCAGACAACTGCCTTCCTTTGCCCGCCGCGTCAGTGTGTGCAGATGATAAATACCATCCTTTGCCTTTTTGTAGGATACAACTGACGGTGTCGCAGAACCAAGCACAACCGTAGCCCCACACAGTCTGCTTCTCCAGACAGCCACATCTCTGGCATGGTACTTTGGCGTTGATTCACTCTTATAAGCACCATCATGTTCTTCATCAATAATAATCAGGCCAAGTCTTTCAAACGGCATAAAAAGTGCTGAGCGCGGTCCGACAATCACATCCACATCGCCTTCTTTGGCGCGCATGAACTGGTCATAGCGCTCGCCTGCTGAGAGTCTGGAGTTCATCACTGAAATACGGTCACCAAAGCGTCTGTAAAATCTTGATACTGTCTGCATCGTCAGTGAAATCTCCGGAATCAGTACAATCACCTGTTTTTGCTGCTGAAGCATCGCATCAATCAGTTCAATGTAAACTTCCGTCTTTCCGCTGCCGGTAATGCCATGTAATAAATGCACATCCCCAGGTGCAGCTAAAATATCCTTTGCAGCACTTTGCTGTTCTTCATTTAATGTCACATGAAGCGTCGCCTCTGTCTGAGGTCTGAACGCACGACGATAATGCTTTTCCTGAATTTCTTCAATCAATTTGGCAGTCACCATGGACTTTATCGCTGCTGTACTGACATTTAATCCCTGAATGGCCGCCTCACGACTGATCTGTTCATTTTCTGACAGATATTCAAGCATTCTTAAACGTCCAACAAGCCGTTTGTCCCGCCTGCAATGTGCAAGCTGTGCCTGCAGGGCATCACCGGATATATGCAGTCTGTAGTATTTCCGATAAAGTGGTCTGACCTGCCGACTCACCGGTATCACTGTCTTTAACGCATGAAGCATCGTCGAACCATACACTGTCTTCATATTGGCAGCCAACGTAATTAACTGCCGTTCTGCCGATATTCCGTCATCAAGTACTGTCTGTATATCTTTAATACGTGTTTTATCAAACTGCACATCTGATTTTAAATCAATAATGTATCCTTCTATCATGCGGTTTCCTTTACCAAAAGGAATGGACACTCTTGCGCCGACAACGGCTTTATCCAGAAGCTCATCCGGGATATGATACTCAAATACTCTGTCAAGTTCTCCGGCAGATATATCCACAACAATATCCGCGTACATTCCTTTCACCGCCTTTGATATAAAAAATTTCTATCAAACAAGAAGCCGCCGCCATAATCAATCTCTGATACTGTGCAGCAGCTTCTCAATTAAATACGATAATTATTCTTCGTCGTCAACCTCGTCCTCGTCTTCATCGGCTTCTTCAGCTTCATCTTCGAAGTCATCATCAAAAACGTCTTCGCGGTTTACTTCACCATCCTGATCTTCAAATGCAGGATCTACATCCAGGTTAATCTCAAGAACATCATGGTCATAATCCAGAACCACATCGTCATCTTCTTCACTACCTGTACCAATGATCTTTACTTTACCTTCGTAAAGTTCTTCAACTGCTGCTGAAAGTGGTTTGTGACTTGCCACCTCAACCATAGGCTTATCACCTGCAATAATCTGGCGTGCACGCTTTGCTGTTGCAATAACGATGGAATAACGGCTCTGTACAACCGGTTCTTCGCCTTCTTCGATATTATTGTTTACAGCTGCCATTAAATCTGAATATGATGGATGTAACATACTTATATTCTTCCTTTCTTACTATCTCTTCTATCAAAAAATGAATATGCACTGCATCTGCAGGCATTATTTGAGGTTCATATTTTTAAGGTCATCAGACATCTGCTGGATAAATTCGCCACAGTTTTCAACCTTCTGCTGCTGATCTGTGATAATCGTATGAATCTTATCGGCACATTCAGCCACTTTACCAGTTTCGTTCAGTACAATATAGTCATAACTGTTCATATAAACGGCTTCTTCTCTGGCTCTTGCAAGACGCTTCTGAATCACTTCTTCAGTTTCTGTACCACGGCCTCTGAGTCTATCCTCAAGTTCCTGTGCTGTCGGCGGTGTGATAAATACAAGAAGACTCTCAGGGAAACGTTTCTTTACTTTAAGTGCACCCTGCATCTCAATCTCAAGTACCACGTTGACACCCACATTCAAATGCTGCATCACAAAACTTTTTGGTGTGCCATAATAATTCTGAACATACTGCGCATGTTCAAGAAGTTCATTCTGTTCAATCATCTGTTCAAATTCTTCTTTTGAAATAAAGAAATAATGAACACCATGTTCTTCATTCTCTCTCGGTTTACGTGTTGTTGCCGAAATAGACAGACAATACTCATCAGGATAAGTTTCAAGCAACTGTTTGACAACTGTTCCTTTACCTGCACCTGAGAAACCGGAAATCACAGTTAATATGCCCTGCTTTTTCATGCTTCATCCTCCACTGTATCTGATTCGGCAGCCGCCATCTCCGGCTCGTTCTTACCACGATACCTGTTCGCCAGTGTTTCCGGCATCAGTGCCGACAACACAATATAGCTGTCATCCATTGCCAGAATTGCCCTTGTCCGGCGTCCCTGCGTACCGTCAATCACCCTGCCGTCTTCTTTTGCTTTTTGAACAAGTCTTCTGGCCGGTGCTGAATCCGGATTAATAATCGCCATGATTTTGGCTGAATTGACCATATTACCAAATCCGATATTAATTAAATTTCCCAATCTTATAACTCCCGTCTGCTGCTCTTAGAAATATCTGCTGCAATCGTTTGTTTATTCAATATTCTGAATCTGTTCTCTGACTTTTTCAATCTCTGTCTTTAAGTCAATCGCCTTGTTTGAAATCGCAAGGTCATTGGCTTTGGATAAAATCGTATTTGCTTCACGATTCATCTCCTGAGCAATAAAGTCAAGTTTTCTTCCCACGCTGCCGCCTGCAATCAATGTTTCTTTGGCACTCTGAATGTGGCTTCTTAAACGGACTGTTTCTTCATCAACACAAATCTTGTCTGCAAAAATAGTCACTTCAGTAAGAATACGGCTCTCATCGACTGTATTATTCTCAAGAAGTTCTCTGACTTTTGTCAGAAGTTTTTCCTGATATTCTTTAATAATCTGTGGAGAACGTTCTTCAATATACGTAACCATCTCAAGCATACCCTCAAGCTTGCCAAGAAGATCTTCTTTTAATTGATTGCCTTCTGTGATACGTGTTTCGACAAACTTCTCACATGCACCACTGACTGCTGTTTCAATCAGTTTCAATAATGCATCCTCATCCACAGTCTGTTCTTCAAGCACCAGTACCTCAGGATATCTTGATAAAGAGGATACTCTGACATCATTCTCAATGTCAAAATCATCGGACATCGCTTTCAATGCCTGATAATATGCCTGTGCCATGTCTTTGTTGTACTTCAGTGACATGGTGTTTTCTGTATTATCTTCGTATGTGATAAATACATCCACTTTACCGCGCTGGATATACTTCTTCATCACTGCACGAATACTTGAGTCAAAAAAGCTGAGTTTTTTCGGCATCTTGATGTTAATATCACAATATCTGTGATTCACCGCCTTCATCTCAACTACAAGTTTACGGTTCTCATCTCCCGCTTCAAAACGGCCGAACCCTGTCATACTCTTAATCATGTGTTCACCTGCTTTTGTTTCCATATCATATGAATTTTACACATCATAGTTATATCTGAGCGCAAAACAATGCTATTGTATAACTATATCAAAATATTATAAAGCAAATCATGATATACGTCAAGAAAAAAGGCAGGCTTTGATTTTAATTTCTCTATGCATTTGGATATTGTCCGTTTACCGGATATCTATTTGACCTGTTCCAATCCCTGAATATCCGGTTCAATCAATAAAGAATAATTCGTGTGATAAATCACAAATCCCGGAATACCGCCAGAGCACTTCTTCACATGCTTACGCTGAATGTAATCTATCTCAACCTTCTGCGCATCACGATTCTTCGAATAATAGGCTGCCAGCTTACCTGCCTCCTCAAAGGTTCTGTCTGGAAGTTCTTTGCCCTCAGTCTTTACAATAACATGTGAGCCTGGCACACCCTTGGCATGGAACCACCAGTCACCGCCATCGGCATATTTAAATGTCACTTCTTCATTCTGAAGGTTATTCTTTCCAACATAAATATGGAAGCCATCGGAAGATATATAATGCATCGGTTTACTTGTAATCTTTTGTTTTTTCTGATTCTTGCCTGTATTTTTACGGCGCACATAACCAAAGTTCATCAGTTCTTCCTTGATTTCCACCAGATCTTCTTCATAAAGTGCAATGTCTAACGCGGTAGAAATAGACTCCAGATGCTCGATTTCTTTTTTTGTTTCTTCAAGCAGTTCTGTGAGGGCTTCAAATGTACGCTTTAATTTATTGTATCTGTCAAAATATTTAACCGCATTTTCCTGCGCTGTAAGCTGTGTATCCAAAGGAATCGTAATATCTTCATTCGTATAATAGTTAAGGCATGTCAGTGATTTTGCTCCAGGCTCAAGTCCGTAACCGTAAGTATTAATCAATTCTCCAAAAACTTTGTATTTATCACGCTTCTCGGTGTCTTTCATCTGTTTCATCTGCAAATCATATTTTTTAAGGTTGCGTTCCAGTGCCGTGCTGACAATGCGGCGTAAATCTGAGGATTTCTGTCGGATGCGTGTCACTGTGCTTTTCGCTGCATAATAATACTCAAGCAGTGCAGAAATGCTGTCAAACACTGTGCTTGTATAGACCGGTTCTTCCCCTGCTTTATTAAATGCCAGATATCGTGTCTGGGCTGTCACTGAAAAATCCGATGGTTCGCCATTTTTCATAATGACATTTGGTGTATACACATGACTGCGAATATCATTCATCAAAAGTTCAAACTGTTCATATACTGCCATCTTCTCAGCTTCACTTAAGCCTGCAGGACTTACTGCAGAATCTACATTGGCCCTGAAAGCGATTTCTTCTGCAACTGCAGGACTGATACCAGTTAAGGATGTATAAATTGCCTTTGCTGTCGGCACAGGCTTTGTCATCACCGTTTGTTCAAAGGTTTCTTTGTCGATTGTCAATGGATTATGTTTATTTTGCGTATCCGGAATAAACCAGGTTCTTCCCGGCAGCACCTCTCGCACAGAGCTGACATTCAGAGAAATATGTTTAATACTGTCAATAATCGTATTGTCCGGCTTTGCAAATATAATATTGCTGTGTTTTCCCATCAATTCAACAATCAGCTTCTTTGTGCATATATCGCCAAGGTCATTTAAATGCTCAATCTCAAACACGATAATACGCTCTAATGTCGGCTGTGTCACAGACAAAATCCTGCCACCGTTAATATGTTTGCGCAAAAGCATGCAAAAATTCGGTGCGATGGCTGGATTATTTTTATTATTTTCTGTCAGGTATGCCAGAGGCAGTGATGCACTGGCAGAAAGTAATAAACGGTAATTGTTTCCATTATTTTTAATTGTTAATATCAATTCATCAGATTCAGGCTGATATATTTTATTAATTCGACCGCCGGTCAGACAGCGGGCAAATTCATCTGTCAATGCAGAAATCACTAATCCGTCAAAAGCCATGATGTTTCCTCCAATTTCTTCTTTTTGTGCAGACATTTTCTCTCGGCAGACGCGTCTGCATTTTTCCGGTGCGGAAAAAGGTATCTGACCGCCGATTCGGCAGTCAAATACCTTTTCGTATCTGCCTGATTGTATCGCCTGTGAAGCAGTTTGTCAATCAAAGCATTCGATATAAATCTTCGTAACGTCTTGCGGATGTATTCCAGGAGAAGTCTTTCGCCATTGCTCTGTCAACAATCTTATTCCATTCACGCTTTCTGTTGTAGAATACATCTTTTGCATAATTAATTGTGCCAAGCATCTCATGTGCATTGTAATTGCAGAAAGAGAAGCCAGTACCTGTACATTCGTATTCATTGTATGGTTCTACAGTATCCTTCAGACCGCCTGTTTCACGAACAATTGGCACTGTACCATAACGTAAACTCATCAACTGACTGAGACCGCAAGGCTCAAACAGTGATGGCATCAAAAATGCATCACATGCCGCATAAATCTTGTGGCTGCGTTCATTTGAGTAGAAGATATTCGCTGAAACTCTGCCCGGATATTTCCATGCGAAATATCTGAACATGTTCTCATACTTGGCATCACCCGTACCAAGAATAACAAACTGTACATCCTCTCTGCAAATCTCATCCATAATATAATCCACAAGGTCAAGACCCTTTTGGTCCGTCAGTCTTGAAATCAAACCAATCATAAATCTGTTCTCATCTACCTCAAGTCCAAGCTCCTGCTGAAGTGCAACCTTGTTCTTTGCTTTTTCCTTGCGGAACGTAATCGCATTGTAATGGTATGGCACAAATGGATCTGTTTCCGGATTCCATTCATCATAATCAATACCATTGACAATGCCACACAGGCAGTTATTTCTTGCACGCATCAGTCCATCTAACTTCTCACCGTAAAATGGCATCTGAATCTCACCAGCATATGTATCACTGACTGTTGTCACATAATCTGCATAAACGATACCACCCTTAAGATAGTTGGCATCTTTGTAGGCTTCAAGTTTATCCGGTGTAAACAAATATTCCGGAAGACCTGTAATATTCATAATCGTCTTAGGATCCCATGTGCCCTGGAACTTCAGGTTATGAATCGTAATAATGGATTTCATACCCCAGAAAAATTCACCATGACAGAAGCTGTCTTTTAAGAATACCGGCACAAGCCCTGTCTGCCAGTCGTGACAGTGTACAATGTCCGGTCTGAAATTAATCAACGGCAGACAGGATAATGCTGCCTTTGAGAAATAAGCAAATTTTTCAAGATCCCAAATACCGCCTTCATAAGCCTGATCACCTGAAAAATAATGTTCATTATCAATAAAGTAAAATGTTACACCGTCATACTCCATCGTCAGCACACCAACGTAAAGGTTCTGCCATCCCATATCCATATAAAAATGTGTGACATAACGCATCTGATTCTTGAAATGCTCAGGAATCAATCTATATTTTGGCATAATCACACGCACATCAAATTCATCTTTATTGAATGCTTTTGGCAATGAACCTGCAACGTCCGCAAGCCCTCCTGTCTTTAAAAAAGGCACTGCTTCTGAAGCAATAAACATAATATTCTTCATCTAATAAATCCTCCCACATCGTACAATCGTAGTTTTTCTATATTATACTACATATTTCCTGTTTTTTAAAGATTTTTTAATGATTTTCTGTGCATTTTTGCTTAAATATGTTACTGTTCACATATTGTGCCAACAACGTATTTTTATTTCATCTTATACTGGATACGGATTTTGTCAGCAATCAGTGCGATAAATTCTGAATTTGTCGGTTTACCTTTACCTGTGCTGACGGTATAACCAAACAATTCATTGATGGTATCCATCTTACCTCGGCTCCATGCAACTTCAATGGCATGCCGAATGGCTCTTTCAACACGGCTGGAGGTTGTCTTATTCATCTTTGCGATAGTCGGATATAAAATTTTCGTAATAGAATTAATCACTTCCCGATTCTCAACAGACATCATAATCGCATCTCTTAAATACTGATAACCTTTGATGTGCGCAGGTACACCAATTTCATGAATGATGCTTGTTACATCCGCTTCAAGATCCTGTGGTGATGCCGGTTCTTTTGGCTGCGATGTCGATACCGATGAAAGATTATCCTGTAACACCGGACTGCTCACACCTGAAAGCTGTTTAATCTTATTAATCACGATATTATTGTCAAACGGCTTCATAATATAGTATGTGGCACCCTGATTAAAGGCATTTTCTGTAATTGCTTCATTACCGATTGCCGAAATCACGATAAATGCCGGATGCTTCTTTAACTTCGTATCATTATTGACCTTCTGCATAACCTCCATACCGTCAAGTTTTGGCATAATCAAATCTAACAGTACAACATCCGGCTCCTGTTCGCGAATCACATCCAATGCACCCATACCATTGTCTGCCTTTCCCACAACCTCGATATTTTCATCTTTCTGCAAAATATTGTCAAGCAAACTCACAATTCTCTCATTATCATCTACAATAGCAACATTAATCTTATTCATATTTGTATCCTCCTCACTCAAGCCCTGCGAATGGCTATTCATCTTTAAGTAATTGTATTATAATCAGATTTTTCAGCAATTTCAACTAATTTTCATCGTGTTTATTTGCTATAATTCGTCATTTTTCACTAATTTATTGCATACTATTTTCAATATATTTTTGTATTGAAAATCGAATTGTATCAACTTATAAATTATTTTGTCGCTTTATGTGGAACAATCATGGATTTTCCCAATATCCGCCGTGTCCGGTCACTTATTGTGGCATCATCTTTTCAATAAAGATGCCATACCCTCTTTGCGGCTCATTGACGAACACATGGGTAATTACACCAATGATTTTTCCATTCTGAAGTACCGGACTGCCGCTCATCCCCTGAACAATCCCGCCCGTTGCCTTTAAAAGCGCTTCGTCTGTCACTTCTACAATAAAATCTCTGTCTTTACCACTGCCATTGTAGTCAATCGCATTAATCGCCACTTCATAAGTGTCAATATTTCCACTGACCTGACACAAAATCTGCGCCCCGCCAATCTGAATTTCTTCTTTTTTTGCCGCTGGCACTGCCTTTTGCGCATCATATCTGTAAACACTCCCCTCAATCAACTGTCCGTAAATACCATGATAATTATTCAGTGAAATTGTACCAAAGCTGCGAAACGTCCCATAAATGATTTTACCGACAATCTCCCCGGGTGTTCCCTGCTGCCCCCGAATAATCGTGTAAATATCTGCCGGGTACACATTGCCGTCCCTGATTTCAACAATATTTCCTGTATCGATATCTGTAATGCCATGTCCAAGTGCCGCAAAATGATTGTGTGCATCGACATAACTCAGTGTACCAATGCCCTGCATATCTTCACGAATCCACGCACCGATCTTATACTCTCCCCCGGTGAGTCTGGCCGGTGTAATCTTACATTCCATCTGTTTTTCACCTCGTTCAACTGTGAGCGTCACAATTTCACCACTGCTTGCATTCACCTGCGCAATCATTGCTTCTGTCGTTTCCACTTTTTTGCCATTTACCGCCAGAATATAATCCCCTTCTTTTAAAATATCTGAAGCCGGTGATGTCTTGTTGCCATTTTCATCGGTGAGTTCCTCCACTTCAAGAACCATCAGACCTTTTGCCTGAATATGAATACCTATAGCTGCGCCGACAGGCATCAACATCGTGTCATTTTCTTTATTGGGAGCGTATGTTTTTCCTACGGAAACTGCTATTGTTGTATTTTTATCTGCTGCCGGCAGTGCATCATTGCCTTGTTTAATATTTTGATATAACGGTACCAAAATTGGTATACATATGCTGCAAATAGCCGCCACAATCATCCCTTTAAACATATTACGCCGAGTTGTCTTATGGATTTTTCGCTTCATCTTCTCATGTCCTTTCGTCTTTTTTCTAAAATAATGTAATTAAGAATTGCATCCTAATGTTGCAATTCGTATACAGCAATGAGCATCAAAATATATTTTTGACACTCATATTGTGAAATATCATATATCCAAAATCAAAAAAGGATGCACAAAAACATATTTGTCTTTGTACATCCTTTATTATTTCCATGATATATTTGTCGAATACACGTCAGATGAAACTCTATAATTTTACCAGTGACGGTGTTCTTTGGCAAGCACCTTCATCTCTCTGGCATTTTCAAGCACTTTATCTGTAATCTCTGCACCGCCAAGCATTCTGGCGATTTCTGCCGCAGAGGCTTCATCCTCAAGTAATGAAATTTCCGTTGCTGTCCGCTCGTTTTGCACATGTTTTTCAATTAAGAAATGATGATCTGCCATCGCTGCAATCTGCGGCAAGTGTGAAATACATAATACCTGGTGTTTACCAGAAATGATAGCCAGACGTTCTGAAACCTTCTGCGCCGTCCGGCCACTGATACCTGTATCAATTTCATCAAAAATCAATGTTTCAATATCATCGGCATCTGCAAGCACAGATTTGATAGCAAGCATAATTCTTGAAAGTTCACCGCCGGAAGCCACATGTCCAAGCGGTTTTAAATCTTCCCCCGGATTGGTCGAAATCATAAATTCCGCTTCATCAATACCATTTGCCGACTGATGCTGCGCTGGGCGCACCTCCATTGAAAACTGAACATCTAAAAAATTCAAATCTTTTAAAGCATTTTCAATCGCTGCTGCCAGTTCCTGACTTTTTGTCTGGCGGATTTCGCTGACTTTTCCGGCAAGCTGCTCATATTCAGCCTTTGCCTCTGCCATTTTCTTTGAGAGATTTTCCATATGTACGTCATAATTTTCAAGTAATTCCAGACGTTTGGACTTCTCAGCATAATATGCTTCAATGGCCTCGATACTCTGTCCGAATTTGGCTTTTAAATGATTGATCAAATCCAAACGCTGCTCAACTTCTTCGCAGGCCGATGGTTCAAAGGTCATATCACTTAAATAAGCAGATATTTCTCTGTTAAAATCCCCCAGAAGATTTTCAATATCTTCAAGCTGTGCCACAAGGTCTGCCATATCACTTGTATCATCTGCGATCGTATACATGCAACGCAATGCACGGCTGACAGCATCAGAAGCCTCCTGTCCTGTCAGTTGATGTGCCTGCACAAGATTTTCTGTGATTTTTCTGGCATTTGACATCTTTTTGTATTGCTGTTCAAGGACTTCGTCTTCTCCCAGCTTTAATGCAGCCGCTTCGATTTCCTGAAGCTCATAAGTGATAAAATCAGCTTCCCGTCTTCGGGTTTCTGCATCCGCATTGCTTTCGTGGTATTCCTTTTCCAGTGCAGCATAATTTTTGTAGGCTTTTTCCATCGCTGCCTTTGGTGCTGCCAGCACCTCTTTTGCATAATCATCCAGTATTGCCAGATGTTTTTCTTTGTATAATAAGGACTGATGGTCATGCTGTCCGTGAATATCAATCAAATCGCCAGAAATTTCCGATAAAATTTTTGCAGAAACAATCTCGCCATTAATTCTGCATACACTGCGGTTTGGCATAATTCTGCGACTGATGATAATATCTCCGTTTTCGCAGGAAATATCCATTGCTTCAAGTTTTTTAATTAAATTTTCATCTTTTGTCTGGAAAAACAATTCCACCAAAGCCTCTTTTGCACCTTTTCGTATGAGGTCTTTGGATGCTTTCTGGCCAAGTGCCAAATTCACAGAGCCAATCAACACAGATTTACCTGCGCCGGTTTCACCTGTCATAATATTTAAGTGTTCTCCAAAATCCACCTCGACTTCATCAATCAAGGCCAGATTTTTGACATGAATCCCCAAAAGCATATTCTCACCTGCATCTATTCTCTGATAATCTTATCAATCAACTCCATCACATGTCCGGCTTCTTCTGCATTGTGGATTGCACACATAATCGTATCATCGCCTGCAATACAGCCGACAATCCCCGGAATGTTCATGTGGTCAATCGCTGTTGCCACAGCCATAGCCATACCTGTTACCGTCTTAATTACAATCACATGGGTTGCTGTAGCTTTTGAAATATAGCCTTCTTTTAAAACGCGTGTGTATTTATCTGAGTTGCGGCGGTCATGATTTTCAACAGCCGTATATTTTTGTCTGCCGCCATGACCACTGATTTTTGATAAATTCAGTTCTCTGATATCTCTTGAAACGGTTGCCTGTGTTACTGCAAAACCTGCATCATTTAAGCGTTTTGCCAGTTCCTCCTGTGTTTCTATCTCGTATTTACTTATTAATTCAAGAATCTTTGCCTGTCTTTTTGCTTTCATCCTGTGCCTCCCCCTCACACATTGCCAATCTTATCACGAAGTACCTGATAAAAACTTCTATTGTTGATTTCGATCAACTTTGCCGTATGCCGGGCGCGACCGATTTGAACTCTATCTCCTGTTTTAAGTGTACGAATTACCTGTCCGTCATACGTCACAAGTGCTTCATCTTCCTGTGTCTGTGAGCGCTTGCCAACTTCAATTTCCACCTTTTCCTGACCGGATACAACAATACTTCTTGCCGTCAGTGAATGCGGGCAAATCGGTGTGATGGTCATCAACTCGGTTTCCGGATAAATAATCGGACCTCCGGCAGATAAATTATATCCTGTAGAACCTGTCGGTGTAGATACAATCAGACCGTCCGCAATATAAATATCGACAAGGTCATCATTGATGTAAAGCTTTAATTCTACAAGTCTTGAAAAACCGGAACGATTCACAATAATATCATTCACAGCTTCAGACACTTTCACAATCTCGCCATTATCAATCACCTGGCCTTCAAGCATCATTCTGCTTTTAACTGTATACTGATCTGCCATCAATGCATCCAGACATTCATAAACATTCTCACGCTCCACAGAAGTCAGATAACCGACAGTACCAAGGTTAATGCCAAGCAATGGCATATCAAAGCGTGCATATTTTCTGGCTGCATGAATCAACGTACCATCGCCGCCAAGCACAAGCAGACATTCCACCTGACTTGCATAATCTGCCCTGTGTCCTTTAAACTCCTGCTCTTTTAAACATGTTTTGCCATGCTTTTCCAGGTAATCACAAATAGCATTGGTTGTTTCAAAATTTATATCTTTATCTTTATTTGTGCAAATACCAAATCTATTCATAGTATCTCCTGTCCATCCGAATGATTCCGGCTATGCCAGTGTCTGATGCGCTTCTTCTACAACTGCATTGGCATCAAACGGGTACTCCTCATAAATACGGTCATCATCATGTTTCTGTAAATAAAGTAAATATTCAATATTACCCTCTGGTCCCTTGATTGGAGAAAATTCAAGATTCAGCAGTTCGAAATTATGTCCAATGGCAAAATTCATAATCTTTTCGATAACTTCAAGATGCACAGCTTTATCTCTAACAACACCCTTTTTGCCGACTTTTTCACGTCCTGCTTCAAACTGAGGTTTAATCAGGCAGACAATCTTGCCTGTCGGTGAAAGCAGTGTCTTTGCCACCGGCAAAACCTTTGTCAGTGAAATAAATGATACATCCACAGATGCAAAATCAATCGGCTCACCTATATCCTCCGGTGTTACATAACGGATATTCGTGCGTTCCATGCATACAACTCTTGGATCATTGCGCAGCTTCCAGTCAAGCTGTCCGTGACCAACATCAACTGCAAATACCTTAACTGCACCATTTTGCAGCATACAGTCTGTAAAACCGCCTGTAGAAGAACCAATATCCATACATGTGCAGCCATCCACAGTCACACCGAAATGCGTCATGGCTTTTTCAAGCTTTAAACCACCTCGGCTGACATACTTTAATGTGTGTCCTTTAATCTCTATCGTTGATTTTTCTTCATTAAACATTGAACCTGCTTTGTCCTCGCGCTCGCCGTTGACAAACACGACACCGGACATGATCATCGCTTTGGCTTTTTCTCTCGATGTCGCAAGATTTTGTTTTACAAGAAGAACATCTAATCTCTCTTTCATGATTTATTATATCCTCATTTTCCCCGTGCATCCAAAAGATACACATTCTTTATCATTGTCACTTTTATTCTTTAACATTTCTAATTCAGTGCAATTTTTAAATTATTTTTCATTTTCTGCTTCAAGACAGGCATATTTTTCTTTGATTTTCTTAACAACGGAAGCTACATCCAGTCCAAGAGAAGCTTTTAGCACATCAACACTGCCATGCTCAACATACTGGTCATCAATACCAAGCTGCAAAAGGCTTCGTTTGTATCTGGCATGGGCTGTATACCATGCACCTGCCGTTTCGCCAAATCCGCCAATCAGTTCATTTTCCTCCATCGTCACAATCAGCCTGTGATTTACCTCTGCAAGTGCCAGCATTTCTTCATCCATTGGTTTTGTAAAGCGCACATTTACCACTGATATATGCATATCCTCAGCTTCAAATGCCTTCTGAACTTTCATCGCAGTATCCACCATGCTGCCAACCGCCAGTATCACTATATCCTGTCCTTTGACCATCCATTCGCTTTTTCCTGCAACAATCGGTGCTCTGTAGGCTTTGTAGTCTTCACAGGCAATGCCCCTTGGATAACGAATCGTCAGCGGTGCGTCAAATGTCCTTGAAAACATCATCGCATCAAAGAGTTCGAATTTGTTCTTTGGAGCAATAATCGTCATATTCGGAATCGTGTTCATATAGGACAAATCAAAAATACCCTGATGTGTTTCACCGTCTGCACCCACAAGACCAGCTCTGTCCACGCAAAATACAACCGGCAGCTTCTGAATACAGACATCATGCAGCACCTGGTCATAAGCTCTTTGTAAAAATGACGAATACACTGCGAAATAAGGCTTCATGCCACCTGCCGCAAGACCTGCCGCAAATGTCACCGCATGTTCCTCTGCAATCCCCACATCAAAGAAGCGTTTCGGAAAGCGCTTTGCAAATTTTGTCAGTCCCGTGCCATCCGGCATCGCCGCTGTAATTGCCACAATACGGTCATCCGTAGCTGCAATGTGATTTAATGCCATCGCAAATACATCTGTATATGTGTGCTGTGATACCTCCGGTGTTTCACCGGTATCCACATCAAATTGACCGACACCGTGAAATTTGGATGGATACAGTTCCGCAGGTTCATAACCTCGACCTTTTTGTGTGAGCACATGCAGCATAATCGGCCGCTTGCTACGCTTGGCAACATTGATTGCCCGCACAAGTGACGGCACATCGTGTCCGTTCAATGGTCCAAGATAATCAATGCCAAGGGATTCAAAAAATCCATTGTGGATAAGCTTCTGCTTTAAGGTATCCTTTGAACGGCGTACACTCTCGGCAACTGAATCACCAATGCGCGGAATGCGTTTTAAAATAGTTTCCACATCATCCTTTAAGTTCACATAAGACTGCTTTGTCCGAAGATTACTTAAATATTTTGAAAAGCCGCCAACATTTTCAGAAATAGACATTTTATTATCATTTAATATAATAATCAGATTACTGCCAAGACGGGTGGCATTGTTTAATGCCTCATATGCCATGCCACCGGTCATCGAGCCATCCCCGATAACTGCTGCAACTGTATAATTTTCGCCTCTCAAATCTCTGGCTTTTGCATAGCCCAGTGCCGCAGAAAGTGACGTCGAACTGTGACCTGTATCAAACGCATCACAGACACTTTCAGCACGTTTCGGGAAGCCGCTGATGCCTCCGTAAGTTCTGAGTGTATCAAATGCATCGGCGCGTCCTGTCAGTATCTTGTGCGTATATGCCTGATGACCTACATCCCATATCAGCTTGTCCTCCGGAAAATTCAGGCATATGTGTAGCGCCATCGTCAGCTCTACCACGCCCAAATTTGATGCCAGGTGTCCCCCTGTCGCACTGACTGAATGTATCAGAAATTCTCTGATTTCTTCGGCCAGGGCATCGTAATCCTTTGGTTCAACTGCTTTAATGTCATTATATGTTTTTATTTGCTCTAAAATCTTTGACATAATACTTCCTCTTGCCATGCCATCTTATCTGACAGTTTTTTCATGACATTCATATCATTTTTTTCGATGTATTAAATACACTAGCAGCGCTTCAAGAAATGTATCTGCACCACCAAGTTTTCGCAAACTGTCAATTGCTTCTGCAGACAGCCGCTCAACTTCTTTTTGTGCCCCTTCTATACCGTACAGGGTCACATAAGTTGTCTTTTCGTTCTTTTCATCACTGTGGATTGGTTTACCAAGCACCTCCAGAGAACTTGTCACGTCCAAAATATCGTCCTCTATCTGAAATGCCAGACCTGTCTTTCGTGCAATCGTTTCAATAGCCTTGACCGAAGCCTCATCTGCACCTGCAAGTACAGCGCCAACCATCATCGCACATTCAATCAGTGCACTCGTCTTCATCAGATAAATAAAATCAAGAACATCCTTGCCCGGTGCACAACCACTGAGTTCCACATCAACAACCTGACCGCCAATCATGCCATAAATACCCGGTTTTTGTGTTAAAAGTTGAAGTGCTCTTGCAACAGCTTTAAAGCTTTCGCCATCCTTCGCCACATCAAAGGCTTTGACGGCTGTTTCAAAAGCATAATTTAACAGCGCATCCCCGGCAAGCACAGCCATATCATCTCCATACACTGCCCAGGTTGTCTTTTTGCCCCGGCGATATTCATCATTATCAAGTGCCGGAAGATCATCGTGTACAAGCGAATATGTATGAATCATCTCTATCGCTGCCACAAACGGTTCAATCAGCGCTTCATCTGTGCCGCCAAACATATGATAAACCTCAAGCATGAGCATCGGACGTAAACGTTTGCCTCCGGCATTAACGCTGTAATTCATTGCCTGAAAAACTGTTTTTTGATATCCCGCTTCTTCGGGAAGAAATTTTTGAAGTCGTGCTTCTATATCATGGACACGTTCTTTCATTTCCACATCAAAGTTCATCGTCTTCCTCCTCTGTCTGCAGTTCAATCATCTTTTTCTCTACTTTATCTATCGCTGTGTTACAATATTTTACAAGTTTAATACCTGCAGAATAGAGTTTAAAAGCCTCATCCAGTGTCAGTGCTTCATCCTCAAGCGCAGTTACTGTCGCTTCTAATTCTTCAAATGCTGTTTCAAGACTCTTTGTCTTTGCCATTTTTACACTCCTCTCTGCATTTCTCCTGATTTTTCTTTTCAAATGCAGTCACTTCTGCATCAATGATACCGTCACGCATCGTGATATTTAAAGTGTCACCCACGGCTAACTTACTTATATCTGTTATCGGCTGCCCTGCTTCGTTGCTGACAAAAGCATATCCACCTGAAAGTTTTCCAATCGGTGATACTCCTTCAAGTCTGCTGCCGCATATCTCCAGACGATGTCTGCTGCTTTGAATTCTGTGCTGCATCATCGTATGCAATTGTTCTTCAAGATGTGACAGATACTGTTTTTTCTGAAGCAGTATCTGTCCCGGACTTAACAACTTCAAGTTCTTCTCAAGGCGCTGCACCTGTAACTTGCTCTGTTCAATACGTCCGTGCATCGCCCGATTCATCCGGGCATAATCTTCACTGATACGGCTCATCAGTGTAATGACATCCGGCACCGCAAGTTCTGCTGCCGCTGATGGTGTCGGTGCACGAAGATCTGACACATAATCGACAATCGTCCAGTCAGATTCATGTCCAACTGCAGAAATCACCGGTGTCTGGCATTCAAACACAGCTCTTGCCACGCACTCTTCATTAAATGCCCACAAGTCCTCTATCGAGCCGCCGCCTCGACCGACAATCATCACATCCACACCGTATTTATCCAATGCATGGATACCTTCAACAATTGTCTTTGCGGCACCTTGTCCCTGAACCTTCGCAGGATATAACACAAGCTGCACATAAGGATTGCGTCGTCCGGAAATATTTAATATATCCTGTATCGCAGCCCCTGTAGAGGCTGTAACGATACCAACCTTGGACGGAAATGCCGGAAGCTTCTTTTTGTATTTTGCATCAAAAAGACCTTCCGCTTCAAGCTGTCCTTTAAGCTGTTCATACTTCTCATATAAATAGCCGACACCCTCCTGTAGAATCTGAGCTGCATAAAGCTGATAACGGCCATCACGTTCATAAACGCTGACACTGCCAAATACAACCACCTGCATACCCTCAGTCATCCGAAACTTAAGTCCTTTTAAGCGCTGTCCTGAAAACATCACACAGGCGATGGCACTGCCACCATCCTTTAAAGTAAAATAAATGTGCCCGGATGTATGATATTTGCAGTTGGAAACTTCACCCCGCACATAGATGTGACTGAGTGTGCCTTCACCCTCTATCAATTGTTTAATGTAGCGGTTCACCACCGTTACGCTATATACATCTCTCATTTGATTCTCATCCTGTTATCATATACACAACATTTTATTACGCGTTCAGCGTGTCAATAAATCTAAAGTGTTCATTTGTGCAATTCTAATCACAAATTTGACTTTTGACGCTTACACCATATTATACAAATTTGGCAAGTACACCATTAACAAATGATGGTGCATCTTCACTGCCGTAACGTTTTGCCAGTTCAACAGCTTCGTTGATAGCAACACCCTTTGGAATATCTTCGTCATACTCAACTTCATATACTGCCAGTCGAAGAATCGTCAGTTCAGCAAGACCCATACGTCTTGTACTCCATCCTGAAACCTTATCATTTAACTGTGCATCAATCTGAGGAATCAGTTCAATAATCTTCGCTGTCTTTTCTGTCATGTATGTTACATCCTTCTCGGATGGTTCTGCCAGTGCATCAATATAAAATGTCATCTGTTCTTCATATTCATCCGCCGGATGAAATTCTACTCTGAATAACATTCTGAAAATATGTTCTCTTAATTCTGTACGATTCATATGTTTTCCTTTCTTTTGAAGCGTTATCTATCCAAAAATCCCTTTTTTAACCCCCTGATTTCTATATATCTTACATATATCTTCTCAAGATATATGCAGCATTAATCATATACGCATCATTAATCAGCAGTTTCCTTCTGGTATTTTTGAATAGTTAATCTCTTGTATAAAAATGGGCTGCCTACACTACAATGAAGACAGCCTTTATCTAAAAACTATTTATCATTGTCAAAGTCCACATCTACAATACGGATATCGATATTTGCAACAGTCAGACCTGTCATCATCTCTATCGTACTCTTTACTTTTTCCTGAACAGCCTTGGATACCTCCGGAATATTGTAGCCATAAGCAATGTTGATTGCCAGTGTCACACTAATCTCATCACCATCAACTTCAATCCGTACCCCCTTGGAGAGGTTCTTCACTCCAAGCTTACCGACAAGTTCGTTCGTGATATTGCCGGCCATGGAAGTCACTCCTTCAACCTCCGTCGCTGCAAGTCCTGCAATAATTGCCACAACATCATCTGCGATTTTAACTGTACCAAGTGCATCTTCATTCTCTACTGCATAGTTCTCGCTCTGTTCTTTTGACATCTACCTGACCTCCATCTGAATTTTTCCGCCAATGACGGACTATCTGTGCTCATTATAACAAATTTATCCCCATTTGCAAAGAACTTATTCTATTTTATTGCTGTAATGTTGTAATTACAATTCTGTCTGCCTCTACCTCCGCTTTGCGTTTGACAATATCTTCAATCTGTGCCCTCTGAACCTCCGTTAGTTCATTTAAACAGATGACAACGTCCACACTCGTATCGTTAATTGATACGACCGAATTTTCATAACCTTTGGCTTCAAGCAATGTTTCTGCTGCCAGCTCTTTTTCCGCATTATCTGTTAATTTCATCAGACTGTCCATGGCATTTTGCCGTACTTCTTCAGACACATCCTGACTGTTGACAATTTCCATATATGTTTCCTGATTGGAAGCCCTCGTCTGTTCACGGCTTAACTTGGCTGCCGCACTGAAATTTCTTGCTGCAACACTTGTAAGTACTGCTTCACCGATATGATTCACATCCTGTGTTTCTGTTGAATCTGTGGTATCTGACATGTCTGTCTTGCTTTCCTGATCTACACCTGTTTCTGTCAGTGCCGTTGCCGCATCGATATCTGCCAAATCCTCCTCCGGCGTCACGTCCACCTCCACAAACTGCTCATCTGCTGCGGACAGTTTATCTGTTGCATTTAATGACGGATTATCGGAAATGCTTGTCGTCTGGTCTGCCGTAAAATTCAGGTATCCGGCCACGATAATCATAACAACCAATGATGTAATAATCAGCCGATTCTTTTTTAAAACTTTTTTCAACACAACACCCTCCTGTCAGGCATCTTGGTTTTGCTATTCTCATTCTATGAACAGCCCCAGGGCACTATTCCAGTTTCACAACTTTTATTTTGTGGACAGGCACATCAAATAACACCGCAACGGTTTCCGTAATTTCTCTGACAATCTCTAAATTGTCCGCCCCCTGTGCCGCTACTGCAACACCTTCAATCTTTGGCTGGATTTCTTTAATCACATAGGGTACCTGACCGTTTTGCTCATACAGGGCGGCCTCTGAGGTGTTCTGACTCACAGAACTTCGCATACCGCCCTGTGCATCGGATTCCTGAATATTTTCTGTTGAGGTTGTCACTTCTTTTTCAATAACACGCTCTGCAGATGTGCTTGCTGTAATCATCACATACACCTCGCCCACCCCCGCGATCTTTTCAATCACAGCCTTCAGCCGCTTTTCCTGCGCCTTTTCAAAATCTTCCACCGATATATTTTCACTTGTTGTCAAAATGCTCTGACTCTGGCTGGCGGTGGTGTTTGGCTGATTATTCTGTTTACCAACAGGAAGCATAACGAGCAGTACAATCACACCCACGCAGGCAAGTATAATGAATTTTTGCTTTCTTGTTAAACCTGACAGTGGTTTCATATTCGCCCTCCTTTCCAAAGCTATCGTATATCAGAGGATTTTTCAGGCGATAATGAAGTCTATATTCTCTGTGGACATATAAAGCTTTTGCGCAATATTTTCTTTGATACGGTCAAGTTCCGCCTTAAGTTTGAGGTCAACTGACCTTTGAACTGTATCTGATGTATTTGCTTTATCTGATGTACTTGCTGTATCTGATGTACTTGCTGTATCTGATGTATTTGCCGTATTTCCTGCATCTGCCTGAGTATTCCAAGTTTCTACGTGAGTATCGGCAGTTTCTGTGTAAATGTTTCCGGCATCCTCATGGGCGTTCTCTGTTTTCTCGTAACTATCCCCAACTTCTACATGAATATCCACAGAATCCACCGGAGATATGGCCTGTGAAAGATGTGTCACATTATCCGTCACTGTCACCGACAGTTGCAGTACGCGTCCATAGCTGTCACTGCTTTCATCTTCATCAATCGTCAAGTCCACTGCAATCGGATACACCTTCGCCCCCTCAAACTGTGCAAAAACTTCTTTTTCTATACTGCTTTTATACTGCGTCCATACAGCGTTAATTTTCTGATTATCGGCATCTGTCACATGCGCTGTGGCATCTGTATTTTCTGATGAAGTCGTTTTCGTCAGATCTGTTTGTGTCCAGTTAAATCCGGCATCTCTAACAGCTATTTTAAAATTTTCAAGTGATGTATAGTAAGCAAGCCTGTCATTGATATGAAACAATCGCAACAATGGTGTCATCACAACAAGCACAAAAATCATTCCCGCACATACATGCACATATTTTTTATATTTTTCTCCCGGAAGCAACTGATAGAGTAACGATACAAATATCAAATAAAAGACAATGCCTCGAACCCACGAAAATACTTCTGCCATTTTGTTGTCATGCCTCCTAAAAACAGTCTGCTTATATATTTAGTCCTCCAGAAAACGTTGCCATCATTGCTAAAGATATCATAAACAATAAGAGTACCGTGGCTGCACATTTACACAGCATATAAATGCCTTCGCCAACTGCATGAATACAGACAAGCAGACGTTTATCCGTCACCGGCTGAATCAGCGCTTCCAAAAGCTTATACATCACCGCCAATAATAGTAACTGCAGCATCGGCCACATACATGCCATACATAAAATCACAACGCCTGCTGCCCCAATGGCATTTTTTAATAGTACCGCTGAAGCAAGTGCCGTCTGTGCCGCCATGCCGAAGGTTGTGCCAATGCCAGGAATCGCTGAGGCAAGTTTCATCAGCCATCCATTTTTAACTGCATCAAATGCCGGAAGTACCATATTCTGAATCACATTCAGTCCCAGCGTAACAACCAAAATGGTCTTTAAACTCCAGTGAATCGCCCCACGTAAAAGTTCTGTCATTTTTGAAAAATAATCCTGCGATGCTATCTGGTTCACCATCACAAGTACAACATAAATTTTAACAACCCGCATCACAATGCCCGCTAAAAACCAGTCCACAACCACAATCAAAAGCATCAAAAACTGATACCATATATTGCCGGTTGTCACACCAATTGAATAAGTCACTACTGTTGTATATACCGGAACAATCGCTTTCATTAAATTTGTCAGTCGTTCTAAAATATTTTGTGTCACGGTCACCGCCCCTGCAAATGATGCTGCCAGCATCACCGCCATCATCATATAAGTAAGATAAAAACCGGTTTCTGACACAAACTTCTGCGCGAATGCCGAAGATAAATTTGCAAATACGGCAGCAATCAAGGCTATCCCAATCAACTGAAGCATTGTTTTTAAACTTGTCTGGATTTCTGCAATGGTTCTGTCATAAATCAATTGCCCGGACATCTTCACAGCATCCAAAAGATTGCCTGATAAGAACATATCCACAATTTCTGAAAAAGAAATGTTTGTTGTTTCCTGCAATGTTTCATCTATGACACTTTGAATGTCATCATAGGGGATATCTATATTTTCATTTGGTATGGTATACTCATCTGATATGTTTTTATCACTTAGCCAAACCATCTTATGGGGTATAAGCTTTTCTCTCGATATTGTATTTTCTGTCATACACTGTCCATGCGCATTTATCGGCAGCATAAACCACAATAACCCCACCAAAATTAAATATACCGCCCTCACTGCAAAAAGCCCTGTACAGTATCTAACAGCGACATGATAATTGGCATACTCATCACAAGAATTGTGAGTTTTCCTGCCAGCTCGACATGCCCTGCCACTGACTGGTAACCGCTATCCTTGCAAATATTGGACGCAAATTCACACAAATAAGCAATTCCAATCACTTTGAATAAAATCGTAAGATATTGCATGTCCACCGAAATAAAAGCTGCTATTTTTTGCAAACCTTCCGTGATGATTGTCAACTGACTTGCCGCATATGCCATCACAAATACACCAACCGCAATGCTGATATATATACCATATTCAGGCTTTGTCTGCTTGACCTGCATCGCCAGAAGCACTGCCGCCAGCCCCATCAAAACGATTTTAAATACAGACATCCCACACCACCTTACAGCGAAAATAACTGTCGGATTGTTTCAAATAATTCATAAATATACGGCACAATCCATAGCAGCACAAGAATAAGCCCTGCCAGACTGATAATAAATGCATGCTCATCTCTGCCTGAATGCTTTAAAACCTGGCAGAGCACCGACACCAAAATACCGACTGCCGCTATTCTGAATATCAAACTCACCGACATTTTCACCACCACCCTCCATAGCTAATACACTATTCTTCGTAACGGCAAGTTAGAAGTAAAATTATCCTACCTACTACCATATATTTATAGTTAATATCCCTTACACCTAGTAAGGAATTATCCATCTTTTTGCTTAAGCTGTTAGAATGTAATTAGCAATTTGAATCTTATGCTATCTACACAAGGCATATCGCACACAACAAACCAGTAAACACGCCAACACACCGATATACCCTCTGCTTTGCTGTCATCTGATGTTTTTCCTGTGTCAGCTTCTCCTCTAATTGTTTCATTTGCAGTTCTATAGTCTGTAACTGGGCTTTAGCATCCAGATAGCCAAGTGTCTTTCCACACTGTTCAATCCATACGATATCTTCTGATTTCAGACAGCTTTTTGAAAAATAGTTTTTTGCCGCAGTCTGCCAAATCGTCTGTAATGATGTACCATCATTAAGCACTAAATCGTGTGCAACAGTTTTGACAAAGGGCTGATAAAACTTTGAGCATTGTACCGACAGACGCTCAAATAATTCCGGCATAGGGATGCCCAGATAACGAATTTCATTCTTCAATGCCAAAAGCAGTTGTCCAAATTCCTGCAGTGCCTCAATACGCAAAGTCATTTCTCTGGACTTTAAGAAGCCAATCCCTGCACATCCTGCAATCACACATACTGCTGCCAGACATTTAACCGTGATATAAAAGAGTTCCGTCTGCATCATACACCGCCTCAATCTGTCCGACATGTTCATGTCGACTTAATATGATATACCGTTCAAACAATCGATCTGCAAAAATCTTGCAAAAATCCGGCTTTGTGCATACTTCTTCATATGAAGCCGCATGTACGGTTGCAATAATTTTGCAGCCACCATGCATTACATTTATTACCGCTTCAATATCTGCACTGCTGCCTATCTCATCCACTGCCATAATTTTAGGTGACATCGTCCGCAGCATTAACATCATCCCTTCTGATTTCGGGCAGCCGTCCAATATATCACAGCGCATACCTACATCATTTTGTGGAATACCCATATCGCAGGCCGCAATTTCCGAACGTTCATCCACCAGTGCCACACTCATCCCCGATTTATTTTGAGAAATCTGGTAAACAATATCACGAAGCAGTGTTGTTTTGCCACAGCCTGGTGGCGAAATAATAAGTGTATGCAAAAATTGCCCATCAGAATAAAGAAATTTCATAACTGCCAAAGCGCAGCCTTTTATCTGATGAGCAATTCGTATGTTTAAAAATGAAATATATTGTATTGTTTTGATTTTATTATTTTCTAAAGTCACTTTTCCGGCAATGCCAACACGGTGACCACCCTGAATCGTGATAAATCCCTGTCTGATTTCTTCCTCGTAAGCATACATGGAATAGTGGCTGACAGAAGCCATTGTTTCTTTAATATCTGACATCGTTACCCGATATGCCTTCTCCGGAGTATTGCATCGTCTGCCTGAAGCATCCGGCATCCACTCCTTGCCATCTATCACGCAAATAAGCGGTGCATTGACACGCATACGAATTTCCTGAAGCTTTTCATACTCAGAAAGCACCTCTGTCAGCTTTGACCGGAGTGTCTTTGGAAATATCATCAGCAACTGGTTTTTATCCGCCATGCTATCACCTGCCCGAAAATCCATCTGCTATATCTTGTACACGAAATGCACTGCCGTGCAATCCCTGTATCATACTATATGAAGTGCATGGACGGGTTTATGCATACTGTCACAAACTTATCCCTTAAAATTCCAAAAGCAGCTTTTCTATCTTATCCAGACTGTCGGTTTCTGCATCTGGTATCAGTTTCTGATTTTCAGGCACAGGCAAATGCTTTTGATTAAACCACAATGTATAAATACCTGCATTCTTGCCACCATGAATATCTGAACTTAAGCTGTCACCAATAATGATTGTTTCTGATTTCTTAAAATCAGGAATTTCTTTAAAGCAGGCTTCAAAGAAACGCACATCCGGTTTGTTACAGCCGACGATTTCTGAAATAAAGATACGTTCAAAATACTGTTCGATATCTGAACTTCCGATGCGTCCCTTCTGTACAGTTGCTGTTCCATTGGACACGAGATATAGTCTGTAACTTTTTGAAAGTGTTTTTAACAAATCTTCGGCCCCCGGCAAAAAATAATGTCCGACGCTTAAATATCCTTCATAAGTCTTTGCTGCTTCTGCAGATGCATCTACAACCAATTCTTTAAATAATTTTCTATATCGTCCGACCTTAACTTCATCTCTGTCAATCTCGCCAAGTTCAAGACGTTTCCACTGGCTTAAATTAATCTCACTGTAACGCTGGATTACTTCCGGTGTCGGTTCAATCTGCATATCCTGAAGTGTCTTTGATACTGCAATCGCCTCAGCTTTGTGAAAATCAAATATCGTATCATCTAAATCAAGCAGTACATTTTTTATCATCGTATTTCCTCCCGATATATTATGATTACTTAATCTATCTCATACTATCATAAATCTGCTTGTTTTGCATGTATATTTTTGCTCAGGCACAATCACATATCGGAATTTTTGCACTTACATCATTTAATCGAATCTCAAAGTTTAATGATGATTTCTGTCATGCTCTGAATCGTCATGCCAATCCTCGTCATCATGCTCATACTGATATGTGTCCTCTGTCGTATCAGATGTACCATGATGTGTGTGTGTTCTGCAATAATCATCATGATTATGGTGTACACCATCTGCATCATAACCGGAATATGCCACCTGGATATTTCCCATCTCACATGTCAGATTCATGGACTTATCAATATTATTATCTACTTTAAGAGCATCACCCATGTCTACATAAACCATATCATCAATCGCAACAGAACCCCGCTCAATGTCAAGATCATAATTATAATCCATATCACAGCCATCCATATTTAAAATAATACTTCCGGTATCTGTATCCGCACAAATATCACCAGCATCAGACAGTGTCAGTGTAATCTGTCCCATATCTGCATCTGCATCAAGTATGCTAAAGCCAGACAGATTCATCGTCATACTGCCTGCATCTACCTCCAGCTTTGCTTCATTACAATTCAATGTACCGATACAATCCACTTTGCCTGCACCTACCGAAATTTCCACGCTGTCAAAGACTTTTCCTTCAGGAATACCAATAACCACATCCGTCGCATGACTGGAACCAAATACCATGCCAACAACTGCCTGTTCTTCAACTGTAAGCACACCATTCTCAACGGTCGCACTCACTGTGTTAAGATTGCCATTTTGTTCAACTGTAATCTGATGACCACTGATTGTCTGAAATGTCACACTCATCATATCCACATCAACGACAAGTTTTTTTACCGCTTCAGCTTCTGCCACGGTTTTGGCGCTGTGTTCTCCATGATGCTCTGTATCCTGCATCCATCCTGTATAGACCTTGCCGTCCATATAATAAACTGAAAGTTCATTATCTCTGATCATCTGCGGCAATGAAGCTCCCATAGCTGCGCCGCTAATCATTAATGCAATACCGACAACGCCAAATCCAGCCGCCGTCAGCAAACTGATTTTTGTAATCTTCTTCATACGCGTTTTCTCCTTGTAAATAATCTTTTACAACAATGTCCAATCCATCGGCAAATGGCAGGTGTTGCTTTTACCCATGCAAGCCATGCAACAATACATGCCAAAATACCAACGGCTGTAATCACAAATCCTATACCGCCAATCATCAGCCCATTTGCAACATTCGTCACACATCTGTAAATACCAATGCCAAACATGCCTAATCCGCCTATCGTGCATCCAACACCAACTGAACTCACAGATACAAACACTGCAAAAATCGTAACAATGATTGAAAATGCTACTGCAACAATCGCAATTGCAATGCCAAGCGCTGCCCCGGCCAGCGCAATAATCATCGGCGATGCAAGCACACATAAAATCACAATACCGACTTTTGCCCCTGTGCTCCATCGTTTCTTTTCTGTACCCTTTGTAGCATCTGTATTATTTGCATGAGCTGTATCGTTTACACCATATGTGCCATTTGCAGGATGTGCACTGTCTGCACCATATGCACTGTTTGCGTAATGCATATTCTCTGCACCATATTCACTGTTTGCATAATGTACACTGTCTGCGCTGCCATTTACATGATATGTGCTGTCCGGCGTACCTGTAACATATGTATGACTGTCAGTATTCATATTCCCTGATTCCGATTCACCTTTAATCACCGCAGCTACCGCTTCCGGACTGCCAAGTTCTGCAATAATCTGAGCTTCGTTTTCCTCTCCGGCATCATCAAAATAATTGTTGTAGTATTTTAATGCATCAAATCTTTCTTCGTCCGGGAGGTCTTCTAACAGCTTTGAAAGTCGCTGCATAAACTGCATTCTGTTCATTCTTCTGTCCCTCCATTAAATAATCTGCTAATTTTTCCGGCATATGCTTTCCATTCATCTTCATAAAAATGAAGCTGTTCTCTGCCTTTGTCTGTAATCTGATAATACCGCCTGTTGCGTCCGTCAAACTGCACATCATGCGTACTCAGACAATCGTCCTTTTGTAATCTTCGAAGCACCGGATACAATGTGGATTCCGAAATCTCAATGACCTGACGGACATCCTGTGTAATCTTATAACCATAAGTTCCCTCTGCTTCTCTGGACACAACCGCTAAAACAATGGCGTCTAAAAGCGCTGCCCCAGTATTAAAGACCATCTGCTCACCTCTTTTGTTAGTACTGTAACTTCAAAACTGCTGCCTGTGGTTATTTCAAATTAAGCAATCTCTGTATCTTATAAAAGATACTTAATTTTCCGCTTAGTATACTTGAAGTTGTATGATATTATATTTATTCATATATTATATGTCATATAATATGCTATTTTTTATAATATGTCAATAGGATGATATATAAATTTTTGAAAATAAATAAAAACCCTCCAAACCGATAATTTGAAGTATACCTCACTTCTTACCTGTTCAGAGGGTTTGAGATTTTTATTGTCTTTAGTGTAAAGTGTAACTATCTGATCATTCGCTTTTCCATGCTTTAATATCTTCAATCAAAGCCTCAACTTCTTCATCGCTGCTTGCCCAGCTTGTACAGATGCGGACTTCCCGATAGGCTTTAAGGCTTGTTGGGTTGTCATCGCTTAAGACGTATTTTTTGGAAAGCACTTCTAACAGGGCTTTGGGAAGCATCACAAATAACTGGTTTGTCGGGCTGTCCACTGTGAATTTGAAGCCTTTCTCCAGCAAAACTGCCTTAATTCGTGCAGCCTGTTCATTGGCCTGACGGCAGATATCAAAGTACAGATTGTCTGTCATCAACGCTTCATACTGAACGCCAAGCAACCAGCCTTTGGCAAGCATGCCGCCGCGTTGTTTAATCATGTAACGGAAATTTTCTTTGAGTTCAGGATGTGTAATCACAACAGCTTCGCCAAACATCGCACCACATTTTGTCCCGCCGATATAAAATACATCACAGGCTTTGGTAATATCCTCCAATGTCAAATCATTGGCATCTGATGTCAGACCGTAACCTAACCGGGCGCCGTCCATAAATAAATATAATCCATGTGCACGGCAAACACTGCTGATGGCTTCCAGTTCTTCTTTACTGTAAATCGAACCAATCTCTGTCGGATTTGAAATATACACCATCTTTGGCATCACCATATGTTCATGACTGCTGCTTGACTCATGAGCTTTGACACATGCCTCAATCTGCGTGGCACTTAACTTGCCATCCACACCAGACAGTGCGATCACTTTATGTCCTGCAGACTCAATTGCCCCGGTTTCATGCACATTAATATGTCCTGTTTCGGCTGTAATCACGCCCTGATACGGCCGCAAAGCTGCCGCAATAATCGTCGTATTTGTCTGTGTACCGCCAACAAGGAAATGCACATCCATTAATGCCTCCAACGCCTTGTCATCTGCCTGCACTTTCTGAGGGTCAGCTTTATCCACTGTCCGGCCTGCACATGCCCTGCGAATCATCCCCGCTGCATTGGCACAATGTGGATCTTCGCCGTAACCACTGTTAGGCTCTGTATTATATTTTGTCAGCGCCTCCAATACCTTTGGATGCGCACCATAATGGTAATCACAACTTAAATAAATCATCTTTTATTTTCTCCGTTTTTCTGTTAAAAATCCTGCCCTGAGGGCTTTTAATATAACAGGGAATTTTAACAATATTTATTATTATATCCATATATCAAAAAAGGCTGCCGCACTAAGCAGCAACCTTTATCTTCTGTAATATGTCCTTTACTGTAAACGTAAATGACTTTCTCATGCATTAAACACGTTTCAGATATTCACCTGTTCTTGTATCAATCTGAAGTTTATCGCCGATTTCAACGAATAATGGAACGTTAATCTGAGCGCCTGTTTCTACGATACATGGTTTAGTAGCACCTGTTGATGTGTTGCCTTTGAAGCCAGGTTCTGTCTCTGTAACTTCAAGTTCAACGAAAAGAGGTGGTTCAATATCAAAGATTTTGCCTTTGTAAGACATCATCTTAACGATCATCTCTTCTTTAACGAATTTCATACGTTCAGCAACTTCTTCGTGAGGGATTGGGAACATATCGAATGTTTCCTGATCCATAAAGATGTATGAATCACCATCATCATAAGAATACTGAGCTTCTTTTCTTTCGATGAAGGCTGTTTCAAACTTAGCTGTTGGGTTGAAAGATTCTTCTCTGATACCGCCATTCATGATTCTTTTATATTTTGTTCTGACAAAAGCAGCACCTTTACCTGGTTTAACGTGCTGGAATTCGATAACCTGACATACATCGTTGTCATATTCGAATGTCATACCGTTTCTAAAATCGCCTGCAGTAATTGTAGCCATTCTATAATCCTCCTTAAATACTCAATTAAATATAGTATATAAAATAAATTGATTTTTTTCAACTATTTTTTATCAATTACGTGAAATAAATACCGAAAATCAGGCTTTACCGTCCTTTTTGAGCTGTTTCTTATAAAAATAAAGTACGATTTTTTCCAGTTTACGCTTAAACACAATCTGAATCTCCTCCTTCGGATGAATCGGCTTCACTAAAATATTGCGCAACCCTGCGCGTTTGGCGCCCCATACATCGGTAAATAGCTGGTCTCCGATAAACACCGTCGTTTTTGGTGTCGTATGCATGATGTCCACCGCTTTTAAATAATTCTTTGTGGATGGCTTGTGCGCATCATAAATATAATGTGCATGTATATCTTTATTAAACATCTGAACTCTTGGTTCTTTATTGTTTGAAATCAGACAACATTCAAACCCGATATCTTTTAAGCGTTTAAATAATGCAATCGCCCGCGCATCCGCCGGTGCACCGTGCGGCACCAGTGTATTGTCAATATCAAAAAGCAACCCTCTGATGCCCTCTTTATATAATGCTTCAAAATCAATTTTATATGTTGAATCCTCCCATGCATCGGGAAAAAACATTTTAAACATCTGCCATTAACCTCTTTACTTTTCAGAACAACTTATGTCAACTTTTAACAGGCAACCTATATCCTAACCGTCTGACTAATCTTTTCCGTCTGACTAATCTTTTCCGTTTTTCTAAATCACCAACAATTTATCACACAGTTCTTCCGCAATTTCTTCTGTCGTCTTGCCATCTGTTTCTATAATAACATCTGCAGCTGCCAGATATTTCGGACCTCTGACATCTAGCATATTCTGAATAAATTCAACATTCTTATTGCCACGAAGCAGTGGTCTGCTGTCATCATCTTTGACACGCTCAAGAATCGTTTCCGCTTTGGCTGTCAGCAGTACAATCACACCATTTTTCTTCATCTCTGTGACATTTTCTTCACGAAGCACAACTCCGCCGCCACAGGATACGAGTAAATGGGCTTCTTTTTGAAGGTCGATTAAAAGCTGGGTTTCCAGACCTCTGAAATAAGGCTCGCCCTGAGTTTCAAAAATCGCATTGATGCTCATGCCTTCATTTTCGACAATTTTCGCATCCATATCCAGTTCAGAAAGCGGCAGTCGATCCGCCAGATATTCTGATAATGTCGTCTTTCCTGTACCCATAAATCCAGTCAGAAAAATGTTGTATGGAAAACCATTATCTGTATTTAAACATGTTCTGAACTTATCCAGTGACGATTCATGGAACAGTCCAAGCATTCTGCGCAGTCCGCTGACTTCAATCTGTCCCGGTGCTGATGCCTGTCCCACGCAGCCAAAGGTTACGGCTGAACCAAAAAGCTCACCTGTCAGTCGGCTGATTAAGCCCTTTGTACCCATGGACATCGTAATAAGCGGTTTGCCAAGTGATTTTGCTTCCTCTGTCACTGCCAGTAAATTCAATACATCAGTTGATGTCTGCGGCATCACCGCTATCTTTAATATATCCGCGCCAAGTCGGTCCATGCGTTTTAATTTGTGTAAAAGCTCCTCATGTGCCGGCGTATGTGAAAAATCATGGCTTGAACCGATAACATATACATGGTAAGCATGAAGTTCTTCAATCATGTATTTGCAGTCAATCTCGCCTCGTGACATCTCCACATCGACAAAATCCACATCACCTGAACCTGCTGCCACACAGTTCAAATCAATATATCGAAGCTGTGTAATCGTACGCTTACCGCCCTCTTCTATCGTTCTGAAAGTAAAGACCAGGGGCATGTCCCCGATGATGCTTCTGATTTCTTTTAAGCATTCTTTGACACAATCATCGTAATCAACGTCCTGATACCAGTCAGCACGCCATTCTGCCATATCCGCACCGGACTTTTTAATCTGAAATGCCTGCTCTATAATGCTCTCTTTTGTCACACCGGTAATCGGCGCACATATCTTAGTTACGCCATCGCCAATCTTATGACCACGAATATCTATTATGTTCATTCTTGCCTCTCCCAACAAACAACATATTTGTGGTAATCATATCACATTTTATCGCAATCTGCCACATTTTATTGAATTTTTATTTTGGCGGTTGTATAATAGGCGTGATAGTTCATCTGTTTAGTGTGTCAAAGCGGCATGATTATCAGATTATAAGGTATCTGGCTTTGATATCTGCTAAACACGAAGGCACCAGGCATTGAATGAATTCAAAATTATAATTTTAAAATTAAACCAGAAAGAAGGATTTTGATATGGCAGAATATAATATTACAGGACATACCGTCCTTTGCGGACTTTTAGGCAGCCCGGTGGCACACAGTATTTCACCGGCAATGCATAATGAGGGCTTCAGACAGCTCGGTCTGGACTATGCTTATCTCGCATTTGACGTTGGCACAGATAATTTAAAAACAGCCGTTGAAGGACTTCGTGTCCTTGGTGTACGCGGTTTTAATCTGACAATGCCGGATAAAAATCTTATGGCTGAGCTTGTAGATAAACTGACACCAGCCGCCGAACTTACCGGTGCCGTCAATACAGTCATCAACGATAACGGCGTGCTCACAGGTCATACAACAGACGGTGTTGGCTACATGATGGCTGCCAAAGATGCCGGTTTTGACCTTGTCGGCAAACGTATGACCCTGCTTGGCGCAGGCGGTGCTGCGACTTCTGTTCTTGTACAGGCGGCGCTTGACGGTTTAAAAGAAATTCATGTATTTAATATCAAGGATGCTTTCTTTGGCCGTATCGAAGCTCTTGCTGATAAGTTAAATAAACAGACAAATTGTCATGTGACGGTCAATGACCTGGCAGATACAAAGGCTTTAAATGATGCCATTGCAAACAGTGATATTCTCACAAACGGCACAAGTGTCGGCATGGCACCAAATACAGACCGCTGCATTATCACAGATGATTCCGTATTTCGTAAAGATTTGATTGTTTCAGATGTCATTTATAATCCGCGTGAAACACTGCTGTTAAAGAAAGCACGCGCCCATGGCTGCCCGGCATTTAACGGTATGTATATGCTTTTATATCAGGGTGCTGAAGCATTCAAGCTCTGGACAGGTCATGAAATGCCTGTGGATATTATTAAAGAGAAATATTTTAAATAATTGGCGGTTAAGGTTGTTCACTAACATCCTTTTATAAGATTATAAGAAAAGAGGTCTTTTCAGATGTCCAATGCTATAAATCATCATGTTTCAAACAAGCTTCATACATCAAAACAAATGTCAGAATCCTTGATTACCGCTGCATTTTTAACACTTTCCGGCGGTTTTCAGGATGCTTATACTTACTGGTGCCGTGGCAAGGTTTTTGCCAATGCACAGACCGGTAATATTGTTTTGATGAATACTTATTTATTTGACGGTCAGTTTTATCATGCCCTGCGCTATCTTGTGCCGTTGCTTGCTTTCGCTTCCGGCATCTTTATTGCAGAACTGATTCACAGACATTTTAAAATGATTCAGGCGGTGCACTGGCGTCAGCTCATTGTCCTTGGTGAAATTTTCCTGCTCTTTGTTGTTGGCTTTATCCCATCACCATTGGATATGCTTGCCAATGCCTTGGTATCCTTTGTCTGCGCCATGCAGGTTCAGACATTCAGGAAGGTGCACGGACATGCTTATGCCAGTACGATGTGTATCGGCAATCTGCGCAGCGGTATGGATGCTTTGTGCACTTACATGCATACGAAGGAAAAATCCACATTGCACAAAGCCCTGCATTATATTGCTATCATCTTAATTTTTGCAGTCGGCAGCGGTATTGGCAGTGTCTTTGCAAAATCTATTGGTCAGCGGGCTATCTGGATTTCCTGTCTGCTGCTGGCAGTCAGCTTTGGAATTATGTTTATTAAAGCCGCAGAAGATGATGAAAAATATATGCCGTGAATATAGCCTATTTAATCAAAACGATATGCATAATATTTAAGCAATATTTATGTATATAAAAAATCCTGCAAAGGAAATGTTTTACTGATAAAACATTTTCCTGTACAGGATTTTTATTTTGTCTAATACGATTAAATAAGCAATTTCAAACTGCTTATTTTTGTCTTTTAATTCATTTTCACAACTGTTGCTTATTTATTTTCATAAGCTTCAATTGTCTGCTCGATTCTGCTCTGAACAAGTTCGGCAATTTCATTGGACTTCATATCTTTGTACATCTCATAAGTAAGTGGTTCAAGAAAATGTACCTGAACTGTCACAGGATCAAGGTTATGTGTGTCAAATGGTTTATAGCAGTCAATCAATGCCACCGGCACAATCGGACATTTGGCTTTTATCGCTGCTTTAAAGCTGCCACCCTTAAATTCACCAACTTTGTTTGGGTTCTTTGTACGGGTACCTTCCGCAAAAATCAGATAGTTTTTACCATCTTTGACATCTTTTGCCACATCCAGAATAACTTTCATGGACTGCTTGATATCTTCACGGTCAATGGCTTTTGAACCCATGCAGTCAAAGACTTTATTCAGTCCCGGAATGTTCTTAAGTTCTTTCTTCATAACAACTGAAAATGGTCTTGTGGATGCCTTAATGATTGCGAGCACATCATACATACCCTGATGGTTCGGATAATACATAAAACCATCCTCCTTTGGTATGTTCTCCTGCCCATATACATCAATACTAATCTTACCTGCTTTGTTCGCCTGCCTATCCACGCTCTGTAAAAACTGAAATCGTTCTTCAGCACTATAGTTCTCCGGATGCTTCGCCCGCTGGCACAATTTAAACCAGTAGACCGGCAGCCTCAGAAGATTTTTAAGCAGCATTAATATAATACGCTTCATCTTTTTATACCCTCCGTACATCTTGTTTTAAAAACTACATACAGTATACCATGATGTGCGTTTTTTGTCACCTGTTTAACCTTAGGAATATCTAAATTTTCTATGAACTTATCCCGCTAAGTTTATTCAATTTTTTGAGTTTTCAAACCCTACCCTTGTTTTAGTCATCAAACAATATACTCTTCCTAAGTTTTTGCAGTGCTTTTTTCTCGATGCGGCTGACATAGCTTCGGGAAATGCCCATCATTTTGGCAATTTCGCGCTGGGTCACAGGTGACTGACAGTAAAGTCCATACCGCATGCAAATCACCTGTTTTTCCCGTCTGGAAAGACTTTCCTCCACATAGCCGTAAAGCCGTTTCACCTCACCGGAAAGCGCCATCTGCTCAACAACATCCTCATCTTTACTTTCCATAATGTCAAGAAGATTAATCTCATTGCCCTCTTTGTCTGTGCCAATCGGGTCATAGAGGGATACTTCTCTGGCCTGCCGCCGCTGTGAACGTAAGAGCATCAGAATTTCATTTTCAATACATCTGGCTGCATAAGTTGCCAACTTATGCCCCTTATTCGCCTCAAATGTATTCACCGCCTTAACAAGACCTACGATGCCTACAGAAATCAATTCCTCTGCATCCTGTCCCTGAACACAATATTTTTTGACAATATGCGCCACCAGCCTCAGATTCCGCTCAATCAGTTCTTCCCTGGCCGATGGATCTCCGTCTGCGTATCGTTTCAGGCATGCCTGTTCTTCCTGCGCGGTCATGGGTTTTGGAAATGACTGCAAAACACGCACTCCTTCACGCACTTTAATTTAATTTATGCAGTCATCTGTCCTATTGTACCTGTCTTGTTATCTCAAAATCGCCTTCAAATCTTCCTCTGGTGTTGTAATTGCCGCAATGCCAAACTGCTCCACAAGAAAGTTTAAGACATTTGGTGAAATAAATGCAGGCAGTGTCGGGCCAAGTCGGATATTTTTGATACCAAGGTGTAAAAGTGTCAATAAAATACATACAGCTTTCTGCTCATACCAGCTTAAAATCATGGAAAGCGGTAATTCATTCACATCACAGTCAAAGACATTTGCCAGTGCCAGTGCAATCTGAATTGCAGAATAAGCATCGTTGCACTGTCCGATATCCATCAGACGCGGCAGGCCACCAATTGTGCCAAGCTCCAAGTCATTAAAACGATATTTTCCACATGCCAATGTCAATACAACGGTGTCCTTTGGTGTCTGTTTCACAAATTCTGTATAATAATTTCTGCCCGGACGGCTGCCGTCACAGCCTGCCACTAAGAAGAAATGCTTAATATCGCCGTTTTTCACCGCATCTACTACTGTATCTGCCACAGATAATACTGTATTTCTGGCAAAGCCTGTCATCACGGTTGTGCCACCGTTAATGCCTGCAAATGTTGTGTCTTTCTCAAAACCACCAAGTGCCAATGCTTTTTCAATGACAGGGGTAAAATCTTTATCCTCACCAATATGCTGCATGCCCGGATAGCCCACCACTTCTGTTGTAAATACACGGTCAGCGTAGCTTTCTTTTGGCGGCATCAGGCAATTGGTTGTAAATAATACCGGTGCCGGAAGATTTGCAAATTCCTTCTGCTGATTCTGCCATGCCGTACCGTAATTGCCTTTTAAATGCGGATATTTTTTCAATTCAGGGTAAGCATGCGCCGGAAGCATTTCACCATGGGTATAAATATTAATACTCTTGTCCTTTGTCTGTTCTAAAAGTAATTTCAAATCATACAAATCATGACCAGAAATCACAATAAACGGTCCTTTTTCGACAGTCAGACTCACCTTGGTCGGCTGTGGATGTCCAAAGGTTTCTGTATTGGCTTTATCAAGCAACGCCATACATTTAAGATTTGTTTCACCGACCTCCAGCACAACCGGCAGTAACTGTGACATATCTAAATTCTCATTGCCAACAGTGACTAATGCTTTAACTAAAAACTGGTTGACCTCATCATTTTCATAACCAAGTACCATGGCATGATACGCATACGCTGCAATACCTCGAATACCAAATAAAATCAGAGATTTTAATGAGCGGATATCTTCTTCTGCCTGCCAGAGATTGTTCATATCATAATTTTCTATATGCGTGAAATCAACTTTCTGTTTTTCACTATACACAGCCATCCACTGCTGTTTCAACTGTTCTGCACGTTTAAGCATCGCACCAAGTGCCGCATTATCAAAATTTACATTTGTTAATGTTGCGAATAACCCTTCAATAATGATTCTGTCTGAAGATTTTCGTAGATTCTCGTCCCCCTCGCCACATCCAATTGCCTTTGCCAGTCCAATCAACGCCCCTGTCAACTGGTCCTGAAGTTTAGCTGTATCTTCTTTTTTGCCGCAAACACCTGCTTTTCCTGTACATCCTGTACAGCCTGCGGTCTGTTCACATTGATAACAAAACATATTCATTCTCCTTTGCATCTCGCTTATTTTTTCGTCCATCAGGACGTTATAGTGGCATTATAGCGAATGCATCTGGGTTTGAATGTGGTTAAAACCACGAAAACGGGCAATACAGCTTTTTCGACTGTATTGCCCTTCAAAATCAATGTTTTAATATTAAATTGCCTGAAGATATTGTATACCTTCTTCTATGTCATAGATTTTTGCTTTTGACTTTTTAAATATATCCATAATAATTTCAAATTCTTCATTATATTTTGAATCTAAATCATTATATCTATAGATAATCATCATTTTTGACGCATCGCCAAACATACAATTCCATGCCCATGTTTTAGCACTGTTAATTAATTTATTTAAATTTTTACCATCAAAATCAAAAATTTTAATATAACAGTCTTCTGTCATCAAGTCCACTTTGATTTTTTCATGACTGGCTCCATAAATATAGCTATCTCTTTTAACCTTTTTCCCTTTAGTGCAAATCAGTTGCTCAATAATCTTTTTATCATCATCTTTACTTGGTCTGTCATCTTTGCTGTAATCAAAGCGAAAATAGGTCTTATGCAATTGCTCTGTTATCTGCTCTAAATCATCATATTTTATCATTCTTGGCTTATCAAAGCAGAAATCATTCACATAATATTTTGTATATTCATCTATATCAAATTTTTGTTCCAGATATCTATTTCCTTCAATATCATCTTTAATTCCGCTCAATAATTTTCTTATGATATGAATATCCAGCTCATCGTCAAAGTTTGTCAGCCTTGAGAATTTTTTTGTATATCTGAATTTCCTATAATTAGAAACTTCATCATAAAAAATAATACCTAAATTTATCTTTTCGCCGGAAATTGTTGACGGAGAATACCTTAACACAGAATATTTAAGCACCTTTTCCATCTCTATATACTCACCTCTTTGATAATCATATCCACAATCTCATTTAACATGCAACATCTCTTATGAATAATTTCAAAAATAATACCCAGTTTTTCCTCACCAATGCTTTTTGTCCATGCATCAGGAAGTTCTTCCCTGATTTCTACCAAAAATTCAGGCGTTATTTTTTTCTGAATACTCACTATGTCCTCAATTACAACTGATTTTTTTATTGGTGCTACTGCTGATATATTTTTATATACATCACCATTGACACGTAAAAATCTGTCTGACAGTAAATTTTCCATATTTAATTCACACTCAAATTGTGACACTGAAGCACGGCAACAATTTTCTGTAATAATATGACTATGATCAATCACATATAAAGTTTTATCTGATAAACTTAACAGTAAATTTCCCATATGTCTGTCACAATTATTTATCAGATAATCAAATAAAATTAGTTTTTCTACATTTACATTATCCGCCAATCCTAATAGAACAGGTGAATTTGGTGGAATTGTTTTTGAATATTCTTTTGTATAAAATGCCGGACCTGCGTTATATAAATCAATTTCTTCATTCTGGTTTGTCTGTAAAATAACCTCTGGCGAAAACTCACATATACCATATTCTGGAATGGACAAATCTATACGATCTGCAATACAACTTCCAATAAACTCATTAATCAGAACCTGTTCCCCATATGGATTTTTCATATATTTCACAATGGCATTTATGCCATTTTCCAATTTACATCTCACAGGTACGGTTGTGCCAACCTCTACAATATCCTCAATTTCTTGTACAGGTATAATACCTCTAATTCTTCTTGCAGTATTCATAGGCATCTCACCATTTTATTTACATTTTCTACTTGCCATCATCCAGCTTCAGCACGCTCATGAAAGCTTCCTGTGGGATTTCTACGTTGCCGACCTGGCGCATACGTTTCTTTCCTTCCTTCTGTTTTTCAAGAAGTTTACGTTTACGGCTGATATCACCGCCATAGCACTTGGCAAGAACGTCTTTTCTCATCGCTCTGACAGTTTCTCTGGCGATAATCTTGCTGCCGATGGCGGCCTGAATTGGGATTTCAAACAGATGTCTTGGAATCTCATCCTTCAGTTTTTCGCACATCTTTCTGCCGCGTTCATAAGCTGAACCTGAGAATACGATAAATGACAGCGCATCCACTTCTTCTCTGTTGACTAAAATATCCAGCTTGCAAAGGTCTGATTTTTCGTAGCCCTTCATCTCGTAATCAAAGGATGCATAACCTCTGGAACGGGATTTTAACGCATCGAAGAAATCATAAATAATTTCATTCAACGGCAGTTCGTATTTTAATAAGGCTCTTGTAGCTTCCATGTATTCCATGCCAAGATAAACACCACGACGTTCCTGACACAACTCCATAATCGGTCCGATAAATTCTGTTGTCACCATAATCTCAGCAGACACAATCGGTTCTTCCATGTATTCAATCTCTGACGGGTCAGGCAGATTGGATGGGTTTGTCAGTTCAATGACTTCACCGTTTGTTTTGTGTACTTTATAAATAACCGATGGCGCTGTTGTCACAAGGTCAAGATTATATTCACGTTCAAGACGTTCCTGTATGATCTCAAGATGCAAAAGTCCAAGGAAACCGCATCTGAAGCCAAATCCAAGAGCCACAGAAGTTTCTGCCTCAAACTGCAACGATGCATCATTTAACTGTAATTTTTCAAGAGCATCTCGCAGATCCGGGTACTTTGCACCATCTGCCGGATAAAGTCCGCAATAAACCATCGGATTAACCTTCTTATAACCTGGCAGCGGCTCAGCACAAGGATTTTTCGCATCTGTAATCGTATCACCGACACGGGTTTCTTTAAGATTTTTAATGCTGGCAGTCATGTAACCTACCATACCTGCGGATAATTCGTCACAGGCAATAAACTGACCTGCGCCAAAATAACCAACTTCAACGACATCAAATTTCGCATCCGTTGCCATCATCTGCACCTGCATGCCTTTTTTGATTGTACCTTCTTTGACACGGAAAAATACGATAACGCCCTTGTAGGAATCATATACCGCATCAAAAATCAATGCCTGCAGCGGTGCATCCGGGTCACCTTTCGGTGCCGGAATCTTTGTGATAATCTGCTCAAGCACTTCCTCGATATTGATACCATTCTTTGCAGAAATTCTTGGTGCATCATGGGCTTCAATACCAATAACATCCTCAATCTCATTCACAACACGGTCAGGATCTGCACTTGGCAGGTCAATTTTATTAATGACCGGCATCACGTCCAGATCATGGTCTAATGCCAGATAAACATTGGCAAGTGTCTGTGCCTCAACGCCCTGTGCCGCATCTACTACAAGAATCGCACCGTCACACGCTGCAAGGCTTCGGGAAACCTCGTAGTTAAAATCCACATGTCCCGGTGTATCAATTAAGTTATATATATATTCATTGCCGTCGTTGGCTTTATAAATAATACGCACTGTCTGGGCTTTGATCGTAATACCACGCTCACGTTCCAAATCCATGTTATCAAGCACCTGTGCCTGCATCTCACGACTCGTCAGTAGACCTGTTTTTTCAATAATACGGTCTGCCAGTGTTGATTTACCATGGTCGATATGGGCAATAATACAAAAATTTCTGATTTTACTCTGATCTATACTCAAAAAAGTAACCTCCTTCATATATCCGCATTTCACTACGCACGATTATAACATACAGAGGGCTTTCCGTACAAGATTAAAATAGTTCAGATCTGCTTACCTGCCCACTCCCACATTGTCACAGGCTCATCACCTTCGATGACTCTGCCGCCATCAAAATCAACCTTGCAGTCATCATTAAATACATGAATCCAGACAGCATGCCCGAAATATTTCATCGGACGTCCGAATTCATCTTTAAACATACCTGACAAATCCTCAATATGATCAAAATACGTCATATGCACATTGTCTGCGCCTGCAGCCTTCAGTCTGTGGTACAAAGGCACGGCTGTTTCAAGCGGCGGCACAATTGGGTCATCCTTGCTGTGTGCAAACCAGATTGGTATATGTTTGATACTTTCAAGCATTTCATCTGTCACATTATCACTGTAAAATACCTGACACGCAGGTAATGCTGCTGCAAACATTTCAGGATAATCAAAGAGCATACGCATTGTCATAAATCCACCATTAGATAATCCACCGATGTAAATTCTGTTGGTATCAATATCCTCTGCATGTTCAGAAATAAACCAGTCAATGCATGCCTTTAATGGTTTCACATAAATGCTTCGGTTGGAATGTCCAAGTTTTTCCACACCATCATCCATCCAGACAGTTGGGCACTGCGGTGTCAAAATATAGGCTGCACCACCAAGTTTTCTTTGAATGTCCGGCCAGGAAAGTGCTGCCACCTTATTACCTGTATAGGCAACCAATGGGTCATTGCCGCCCTCACCTGCGCCATGCAGATAAACAACAAGCGGTACTTTAGGATTTTCAGGCGCTTTAGCTGCAACACCAACCATATTCGGCTTTGGATGTCTGTAGTTTTCCATATCCGGTGTAAAATAACCATATCCTAATGTAACACCCGCAAACTCTGCTTTTCCCTGCTTCCATCCTGCAATTTCAGGTATTACAGCCTTTGTGCATGTATCAAAAACAAGGCCAACAGTTTCTTCCGGCAATGGCACTAACTGTGTGATGCGATATACACTGTCAATATAACCACTGGCCATTACATCGCCTTCAATCGGACGTCCCAATGGTTCAAATTTCATTTCCAACGCTGCCATATGTGAGCGTGCACAGGCTTTACCTGTCGCATCACATGGATATGCATTAACAACATCTCTGTAACCTCTGGATATTTTTCTTTCCATTGTCAGATAATCCATCTGAATCACTACTTCACCGGTTGTCTTATTCCGGCGTTCCACATAAACATTAAATGTCTGCGGTGTCACATCATTGACACCAATCTCACACGGCAGTTCCAGAAGAATTTTCTGGATACAAGGCCCGTTATCTGTTAAATTTGCAATTGTCTGATAGTTTCCCATTTGTAAATCCCCTCCATATAAGATAAGTTTTTAAGCACTAAATATGCAAATTTAGAATAATTATATATTATATTCTAACATTTTACCTCATGTATCACAATGCACTGCTATGACATTTTTATAGCACTTATGTATCGCATCTTCTAAAAATGTCTTTACTGCGATGTCCGAAACTTTATAATATAACACTTATTTTCTATCACATCACATTACAGCAAAATTTCCTGATTATACAAAAAACCGCCCCACAACTGGAAATTTTCCCAACTGTGAAGCGGCATGTTTGCAAAATACTATTTGTCTAGCAACATGTAAAATATCTTTGATACCGACTGTATGTCAGCCTTTAACCGCACCAGCCACAAGACCTTTTGCAAAGTACTTCTGGAAGAATGGATAAAGGATTAAGATAGGCAGGATACCAACAACTGCAACAGCCATACGGATTGTTGTTGTTGGCAGGTCAGCCGCGCTGACACCAGTTGAACCACTTAAGGATGCCAGTGAAGATACAGCCTCGTTGATGGAGTTCAAGATAGCCTGAATTGTGTAGAGCTTCTTGTCATCGATGTAGTACAATGAGTTCTGCCAGTCATTCCAGTAAGCGATACCACTCATCAGACCAACTGTGGCCATCATAGGTACAGACAATGGAATAACAATTTTATAAAAGATGAAAAATTCTGATGCACCATCAATTCGGGCAGATTCGTAAATTTCTTCCGGAATACTGTGTGCGAAATAGTTTCTCATCAAACTGATCATAAATGCATTCAGCATCAATGACGGCAGTAACAAACCAAAGATTGTATTCTTTACATGAAAAATCGTTGTGTAACTGATGTAAGTCGCAACCAGACCTCCATTAAATAACATTGTAAAAATAACAATCAGATTTAAAAGTTTACCAAATGGTAAATCTCTCTTTGAAAGTACATACGCTGTTAAAGAAGTTAAAATAATAGATGCCACAGTACCAATGAATGTGACAAGAATTGTCATACCATAACCTCTGACGAACGTTGAACTGTTCTGCATAATATATTCATACGCGCCCAGTGACCATTTTTCCGGGAAGAAGCTGTAACCATTCAGCAATGCGATATTTTCATCTGTAAATGAAGCAATCACAAGAAGAAGGAATGGTGCTAATGCCAGAACAGACATAATAATCATCACGATATGGGCAACGATGCGCCAGCTTTTCTGATCTCTTGATGTCATAATGCTTTCCTCCCTTAGAATAATGTGCTGTCTTTGTCGATCTTACCGACAATCGCGTTAGCAGTAACAATAAAGATAAATCCGACAACGGACTGCAGGAAACTTGCTGCGGCAGACATACCAAAGTTATTGTTGACAAGCAATGCTCTGTACACATATGTATCGATTGTCTGTGTCACGCTGTAAAGTTTCCCCTGATTCATTGGTACCTGATAGAACAGACCGAAATCTGATCTGAAAATCTGACCAATATTTAAAATAACAAGCATAATGATCGTTGGCTTAAGTAATGGAATCGTAATCTTACGAATCTGCTGCCATTTTGTGGCACCGTCAATTCTGGCTGCTTCATACAAAGATGAATCAATACCGAGCAGACTTGATAAGTACAGTAACATACCAAAGCCGATACTCTTCCAGGAGTTGACAAATGTCAGGATAAATGGCCAGTATTTACTTTCCATATACCATGAAATACCGGTGTCTTTACCCATCAGACCTTTAATAATACTGTTATTTACAAGACCTGTGTCTGCTGAAAGAAACGCATATACAAGATATGCAACAACAACCATTGACATCAGGTATGGCAGCAAAATGGCTGTCTGATAGAATTTTTTTGCTTTTTTGCTGATGATTTCATTAAATAAAATCGCAACAGCAACACCAAGTACCATGTTTAAAATAATCCAGAACACATTGTATCCGAGCGTGTTTCGAATCATAATAAATGCGTCATCACTGGCAAAAAGGAACTTAAAGTTCTTTAATCCAATCCACGGGCTTCCTGAAATACCCTTCTTATAGCTGAACTGTTTGAATGCCAGCTGAAGACCATATAATGGAATATAGTTGTTCATTAACAGATAAGCCAGGCCCGGGAGGAACATAATATAAAACGGAAGATAATGCTTCCAGTTTGTTTTTCTTTTTTTAGTTTTCGTCTTCATAACTAACCTCCGGTCACATGTCATCCGACACGGGGTATTTTGTATATCAACGCATTTTAATGATTCATTCACGCTGTCAGGATTTGATATACAAAATACTTTTCCGTATCATCCTAATTTATCATTACACTTGAACCTTTATTGATTATTTGTTTGCTTTTGCTGCAATGTGAGCGTCAAGCTGTTCCTGATTAGCTGCAATCACATCGTTGATGCCTGCTGCTTCCAGTTTGGCGTTGAATTCATCGATTGCTGCAAGTGTTGCTTCTTCACTTTCATACATACCATTCTGAAGACCTGGAAGATATTCATTGATTGTTGAGCTTAAAAGTGCAGATTCTGTCTGGAAATCTGTATCATCAAACATGTAATCTGTCAGATCAGATGTCTTAGCCTGAGCTTCTTCAGCCTCACGAAGTGATACGAAATCTTCTGTGTTAGGAGACTGAATGTACATCTTGCTTGCATCACCTACATAAAGGAATGGGATATCATGACTTCCGTTTGTCACGATAACTTTGTCAGAACCATCAGCAAAATCATAGGCTTCGCCCTGAATACCATATTTCAACAGATTAGCAACTTCTTCATTTGTGTAAAGAAGATTTAACATATCCATCGCTTTGTCAGGTCTTTCTGAATTAGAAGCAATACCCCACATATATTCTGTAACAGATGAGTTGGAAATCTCATAATCTGTCATCTGCATCCAACCAACTTCATAATCTGCTGCAGCCTCTGTCTGAGCTTTTAACTGCTGATTGATAGATGATGGCGTGCACAATAATGTATGTGCTTCCATATATGTCTGTGCTGCGTTTGTATCTGTAGCATCTTTCTGAAGGATACCATCCTGACGCCACTTATACATTCTTAAACAATAATCTTTGAAGTCCTCTGTTTTATAGAAGTTTTCTACAGTTGGATTATCTGAATCCATGACTGCACCGTAAGCACAGTTTGTACCAAAACCATTGTAGCCACGTAACCAGTACAGATAAATATTTATGCCATTTCCAGCAAACCATCCCATCACATCCGGATTCTTTTCATGAAATTCATAAAGTACTTTCTCAAGATCATCCAGGTTGCCTGTTTCAGGCACTGTGATACCCGCTTCATCTGTCAAAGTTTTGTTATAGTAAAGGCCCTGTGCATTTGAATTGTAAACCTGAGCCGGTATTGCAAGCTGCTGGCCATTCACTTCACCTGTTGAAATCAAATCGCCAAAAAGATCCACAAGACCTTTACCTCTATTCTGAAGCAAGTTTCCTTCGTTCATATCGTAAAGCATCTCTGAACCAACCATAGAAGACAGTGGGCTTACTGTTGCCACATGGACAAGGTCAATCTTTTCGTTACTTGCGATTGCCATACTTGTTGTATTGGCAACTTCTGAAATCCATACATACTGGATATCAATCTTTGCATTGATTGCTGGTACTGTAATTTCGTTGATGGCATTTTCAAGTTCTTCTTCATCACCCATCTCTACACCAGGAAGTGTAACAAGCTGTATTGCAACTGTATACGGGTCTTCGTTCATATCGATCTCAGAAGAAACTTCGTCACCGTTGGATGCTGCTGCATCTGAACTGCTGTTGCCAGAGTTGCTGTCGCCATTTGAGTTAGTATCATTTCCACCACAGGCAGCAAGTGAGCTAACCATCATACCAAGTGCAAGCATTAAACTGATAATTCTCTTACTTTTCATTCTTATCTCTCCTTACTTTTTGTTCAATTTGCTATATCGCTCATCGATTACATGATTATTTTATCAAAATAGCTGTAAAAAAGTAGCACATTACTGATTAAAAAATAACATAATCATGACTTCTCGTTCACAATTTGAACACTTTTTCCCATTTTCACACAGCATATTTCCCGAAAAATTGTTTTAATATGAAAAGCGGCGCCAAACTCATTTTCATGAATCCTGCGCCGATTTTCTGGGATGTATGTCATGTGTGATACACACATGGTAGGTTATATTGACTTAAATGCTTTTATTTGTTTTATGACATGAGTGTCAAAAATAATTTCTACCACTTATTACTGGTTTTTAGCTGCGATATGTGCATCCAACTGTTCCTGATTAGCTGCAATCACATCGTTGATGCCTGCTGCTTCCAGTTTTGAATTAAATTCGTCGATTGCTGCAAGTGTTTCTTCCTCGCTGCCATACATACCATTCTGAAGACCTGGAAGGTATTCATTGATTGTAGAGCTTAAAAGTGCAGATTCTGTCTGGAAATCTGTATCATCAAACATATAATCTGTCAGATCAGATGTCTTAGCCTTAGCTTCTTCAGCCTCTCGGAGTGAAACGAAATCTTCTGTGTTAGGAGACTGAATGTACATCTTGCTTGTATCACCTACACAAAGGAATGGAATATCATGACTGCCGTTTGTCACGATAACTTTATCTGAGCCATCAGCAAAATCATAAGCTTCGCCCTGGATACCATATTTTAACAGATTTGCAACTTCTTCATTTGTATAAAGCAGATTTAACATATCCATCGCTTTGTCAGGTCTTTCTGAATTAGAAGCAATACCCCACATATATTCTGTGACAGATGAGTTTGAAACTTCATAATCTGTCATCTGCATCCAGCCAACCTCAAAGTTGTAAGCAGCAGCATACTGAGCTTTTAATGTCTGATTGATTGTTGATGGTGTACCGAATAATGTGCCGGCTTCAACATATGTCTGAGCTGCATTTGTATCTGTAGCATCTTTCTGAAGGATACCATCCTGACGCCATTTATACATTCTCAAGCAGTAATCTTTGAAATCTTCTGTTGCAAAGAAATTCTCAACGGTTGGATTATCTGAATCCATGACTGCACCGTAAGCACAGTTTGTACCAAAACCGTTATAACCACGCAGCCAGTAAAGATAAATAGTTGTACCCTGGCCGGCAAACCAACCCATCACATCCGGATTCTTTTCATGAAGTTCATAAAGTACTTTCTCAAGATCATCCAGGTTACCTGTTTCAGGCACTGTAATACCTGCTTCGTCTGCCATTGTCTTATTGTAATAAAGACCCTGCGCGTTTGCATTGTAAATCTGAGCAGGTACTGCAAGCTGCTGACCATTCACTTCACCGGATGACATCAAATCACCAAACAGATCCACAAGACCTTTACCTCTATTCTGAAGTAAGTTGCCTTCGTTCATATCATAAAGCATCTCTGAGCCAACCATAGATGACAGCGGGCTGACTGTTGCTACATGGACAAGGTCAATCTTTTCGTTACTTGCGATTGCCATACTTGTTGTATTGGCAACTTCTGAAATCCATACATACTGGATATCAATCTTTGCATTGATTGCCGGTACTGTAATTTCGTTGATGGCATTTTCAAGTTCTTCTTCATCGCCCATCTCTACACCGGGCATTGTAACAACCTGAATAGCTACAGTGTATGGATCTTCATTCATATCGATTTCTGAAGAAACTTCGTCACCATTTGTTGTATCTGCATCTGAACTACTCTTGTCTGAAGTGCTTCCACCGTTTGTGTTTGAACCGTTTGTGTTTGAATCGTTTCCGCCGCAGGCTGCCAGTGAGCCTACCATCATGCCGAGTGCAAGCATCAGACTTACAATTCTTTTACTTTTCATACTTTTTTCTCTCCTCTTCTTATCATTTGTGCATTTTGCACATCAACGTGTTTAAGATGGATTTATTTTATCAAATGTGCTGTAGCTTTAATAGCACATTTATGACTTCTAAATAGCAATATTATGATAGTCATTGATATTTTTACTATTTTTTAAGTCGTTTTTCAATTTTATTATTGCATTCTGCGCATAAAATCACAAAACAAGTTTGTTGAAATATTGTTTTTTGCTGTTTCATGTGCCAGTAAGCACGCTGTACAAGATATCAGCAAGGGGTGCCATGGCATTTTGAACCTCCTCCACTGTGTTTGTCTGAGCACCGCACTCCACAAGAAGGGTTCTTGGTGCGACATGCATATTAAATCTGTAGGACCTTAAGTAAATACGTCTTGTAAAATCGGGGTATTTTTCTGCAGCCTTTAACTGCATTTTCAGGCTGAATGCCAGATTATCTTCAAGATATGGATTTTGCATATAACCGTCTGTACCTGCTGCATTTCTGCATAAACCATTAAAAAACATAATTTTAGCCGTTGGCTTACCATTGATGGTCGTTACCAGATGTGTATTTTCATTAACCCCATCCCTGTGCAAATCAATCACAACTTTGATGGACGGATATGCCGCCAGAATTTCCTCCACTACAGGAAGTGCCATAGCATAGGCCTCACTCCGGTCAATCTGACCGTCAATCACATCGTATGTACCAACATCATGGTACACCGCCACGCCATACTGATTTTGCAATATATCCGCCAGCGTATTGCCAAGTCCAATCACTGTGCCATACACATCCCCCGGTGTACTGTCTGCAAAACTCTCCTGGGAATGTGTATGGTAAATCAGGATTTTAGGTTCATCGCCTGTGACATCCATCGTCAAATCCTTGTCCAATAATATCTGCGGTGAAAAAACAGATTCATCGCAGGCCGTCGAAGAATCCACCACATAAAACTGATTCATCAGAAACTGGAAATTTAAAAGGGATGCCCGGTCATATACCGTACCTGCGGGATTAACATTGATGTTAGCTGCAACTGCGGCGTCCTCGCCATCTGAGGGCAAGGGGGTTACGTCGCTATTCGTATCACCATCGGCAGTCATTGCATTCTCACTATCCTGACCGTTTACGTTGTAATTTTCCCCCTGCGCCGTATTATTTTCCCCTTCACTCTGGACAAGACGTTCATTGGCAATGCGTTCCAGTTCCTCATACTGACTGTTTTCCTCCGCCATTGCTTCCATTTCTTTTTCTGTCGGATGATAGGACTGCGCTATTGCCTCCTGATATACATAGGCTGCCCCGGGAAAAAGGAAATCCTGCAAAGATATGGCAGCTTTTTGTTTCTGGGCCTGCGCTGTATACATATCCGTATTAATCAACATTCCTGAAATCAGTTCATCCGCCGTAACATCATAACAGACAAGGTGTATTAACATCATCCCCCATAATATAAGAAACAATGTCTTCATCAAATCTTTGAATAACAGACGTTGATTTCTATTCATACTTCACTTCCATCACCTTAAATAACTATTACTTAAATGCCTGGTTGTCCTGAATATTTTCTTTATTAATGTATTCAATAATTTAAAATTTAGACCAAAATTCCACCTTACACCCGATGGCAGAGTCCGTTAATTGCTTCTGAAATCGTAAAGCTGATTCGCCCAATCGTTTCGTCAATATCTTTCGGTGTGACAAACATATCCAGCATTCCAGGATCCATAACCTCCCGCATCAGGTCATGCTGTTCCTGAATATCAAAACTTTCCAGAATACTTTTTAAAAAGGTATCCTGTCTGTAAATATCTACGCTTTGCTTTGCTTCATTTTTTAATGCTTTAAATAGGTTTTGCATTGTGTCTGTCACAATCGTAGCTGCATCAATGACTGTAGGAATGCCAATCGCAATGACCGGAATCCCCAGTGTTTTTTCCGTCAGTTCATTGCGGTGATTGCCAATGCCTGCTCCTGGATGAATGCCTGTATTTGTCAACTGAATGGTTCGGTTTAACCGCTGTGTGCTTCTGGCTGCCAGCGCATCAATGACAATCAGCACCTCCGGCTTTGTTTCTTCAATAATTCCATGAATAATCTCCTGTCCCTCCATACCGGTCTGTCCCATCACCCCCGGCGCAATCGCACTGATGTTACCAAGACCTTTTAATATAGAAGATGTCGGTGCATACATTTGAAATAAATGCCGTGTAATAAATAAATGCTCAACCACCAACGGTCCAAGTGCATCCGGTGTGATTTCACGATTACCTATACCTGCCACAAGAATTTTCCTTTGCGCAATCCCCGGCAATAACTGCATCAGTTGCTCAATCAAAACTTTTGTAATCTCCTGATGATACCCCTCATCCGGTTCATCCATGTGCGGGGTTTCAACTGTAATGTATTTTCCAATGGTCTTGCCAAGCTTTTTTGCTCCAATATCACTCGTCACATCAACGACAGTCACCCGGATTTCATTAATTTCATCGTAATTTTCATCTACAGTCACACCATAGGGAAGATTATTTTCATTTTTAAATGGTTCTGCTGCTTCTAACGCCAAATCAGTGCGTACCAAAGAATTTTGCTTATTTTCCATGACTTTAACCTCGCTTTGCTTATTTCTGTTTTCTTACTGTTTCAAAAAGTGAAACCTGTCATCATTGACATATCCTGCAAACAACAGCATTTTATCTATATTTTTTACAATTTTTTTGCAAGTATGTATTGACAATCGGGTAAGATTTGGCTATTATATTAGCAGTGTGTTTTCGTAAAACGTCCGTGTCCGTATCCGCTTGCGAAAACCAACAACCATAAACATTAATCGGAGGTGTATATTCATGGCAAATATTAAATCAGCAAAGAAGAGAATTCTTGTAAACCAGACTAAAGCAGCTAGAAATAAATCTATCAAATCAGCAGTTAAGACTGCAGTAAAGAAAGTTGACGCAGCAGTAGCAGCTAAAGACGTTGAAGCAGCTAAAGCAGCAGTTGTTGCAGCTACAAGCGTACTTGACAAAGCATGCGCTAAGGGTGTTTTCCACAAGAAAACAGTTTCCAGAAAAATCAGCCGCATGAACCTTGCAGTGAACAAACTTTCATAATTTGATTTACTAATATAAAATACAAAAACATGCCTATAAAAAGCAGATGAAAAACCCTCAATTCATCTGCTTTTATTTTTTACTTATCTGCTATATTGTATAATAATCAATTCCACCGCCAGTTGGTCAGGCATGCGTCCGGTTTTGACAGCTTCCTCCATCTCGGCGCAGTTTTCGACTGCCCCTCTTAATTCTTCAAAAGTAAACGCCCTTGTCAGTGACATATTTTTCCGCACAATAAAATCACGTATGCCGGTCTTTTGCGCAATAATAGACTGGGTGTAGCCCTTCATCGTCAGTTCTTTAATCTCCAGCAACATGTTAAACTGTCTTGCAAGCAAAAATAAAATACGCATCGGTGGCTCTTTAAGCGTCAGCAAATCCTGATACAATCGCATTGCCTGCTTCTGCTGCTTTGATGCTACGGCCTGAATCATCTCAAAAATCTTGCTTTCAATATGCACTGAACAAATCGCATCTACGTCTGCTGTAGTAACTACATCTCTGCCTTCGGTATAGCAAATCAGTTTTTCTGTTTCCTGACGGATATTTTCCATGTCATTATCCACAGTTTCAAGGAAATGCATGGCTGTGGCTTCTGAAATCGCTTTGCCTGCTTTTTTTAACGTCTGTCCAAGCCATAATTTTAACGTTTTCTCATCAGGGCTTGCCATATTGGCTGCATAACCGGCTTTACTCACCGCTTTAAACAACTTTGAACGTTTATCTGCATTTTCCTCAACAAAAATCAGACATGTCGTTTCCGGAATCTGGCTCACATACTCGGTCAGTTCCTCCTGTGATGATGCAAAGAACTGACTGTTTTCCACAACCACCACACGCTTTGAAGCAAAAAATGGCATTGTTTCACAAAGCCCTATGATTTCCCGTACATCCAGCCCCTTTCCCTCAAAATAGTTATAATTCATCTGGTCACCATCACCAAGAATTGCTTTGACAAGTCTGTCACGATACTGTTTCCGCAGATAGACCTCCGGCCCGTAAATCAAATATACATTTTTAAATTGTCCTGTTTTTAAATGGTCATTTAATGTTTTCATGGTGTATAGTATAGCATAAATTCAGTTGTTCTAAAAGAGGGATTTTGCGCAACGGCATTTTATTCAAATCGTATTTTAGATTTTGATTTTACAATGATATCCATAAAATTTTCTTTCAAAAATAGGACATATGTCTTAATCTAAGC